>DAHUZP010000022.1 GCA_027306505.1 Thermoplasmata archaeon
GTCTTCCCCCTGCAAGGTGGACCGAACGTCTCCGGCAGCACAACCCTGTAGACGGCCTGGGAGGGAGCGGGGGGGAGCGAGCGGAGGAACGTCCGCGATGACCGATGAGCCCCCGCGGGATGAGAGGACGGAGGGAGGGAGGGAGAGTTGGCCCAACGGCCGGCCCCTCCTCGCTCCGCGTTCCTTCCCCCCTCCAACCTGGAAAGGTCCCTCTAGGGAGGCGAGGTGGACGGTCCTCGTCCCCCCAAGGTTTGAAGGAACGCCTTTCCGACGGCGGTCGCACGGTCGCGTTCGCCGGAGAGGGCGCTGCTCAGGAGCTCGTGGGCCAGCGCCACGCGATGGTACCGGACCCTGGACGGGTGGTAGTAGCGGCCCCCGGTGCCCTGCGAGAAGATCCGGAGGAAGGGAGACCCGTGCGGGGTGACATCGACGATGAGGGGCGGCAGGTCCAGTTCCTGGAAGAAGTGCGGGACGAACTGCAGCTCCCTGCGGACGTTCCCTCCCTGGAGCAGCGGGACGTTCGCAAGGCCCGTGCCGATGACCGCGAAGATGCGGACCACGTCGATGGTGTCCGCGAGCCGGGCAAGGAAGAGCTTGGTCCCTTCCATGATGCCGGAGGAGAACGGGCTCAACCCTCCCCACGGGGCCTCGAGGAACCGGGCCCGGACCGCTTCCAGGTCCGTCGTGAAGTCGCTGGCGATGACCGCCCGGTTCCCCCGCGAGAGCACGAGGCCCACCTGGTCCCTGCGCTCGTACGCGTCGAGGAGGAGGGAGCGGACGATGCTCTTGATCTGGTCCTGGACCTCTTCGTCGTAGGTGCTCGTGTCCACAACGAGGCACATGTACGAACCCACGCGGGTGTAGCGGACGTTCTCCTGGATGTCCTGCTTGACGATCTCCAGCCGGTCGAGCCGGGAGCTGATCTTGGCGCCCCTCCGTACAGCGGCTCGGATGGTGGGGAGGAGGGCGACGTCCTGGGTTCCGTCGGGGGGAGCCTGGTGGTAGGCCACGATCCGCCCGCGTCGGCTCTTCGTGATCCGGGTCGTCGCGCGTCCGTGCCGCTTGACGTTCTCCAGGATCTCGCGCTGCCGCTGGTCGGAGATCTCGTTCAGGATGCGCCGGAGGCGGGGGTCGCGCCCCCCCTCGAGCCCCTTCACGGCGTCAGAGACGGCCTCGCGGATCGGTCCGGGCTGCCGCTGCTTGAGCAGGAACATGAACCGGTCCGTGTCCAGCTCGACGAAGTCGAGGTCTGCGATGAGGAAGGCGCTCGTGGTCCGCTGGGCGACCTGGTCGAGCTCCCTCCGGAACGCGCGTTCGAGCCGCTCCAGGGCTTCAGGGGTGGTCTCCGCGACGCGCGGGAAGGGGACGCGGGCGTAGACCGCGTAATGCTCGCGGACCAGTTCCCACCCATAGTCTCGGGGGAGGTTCTCCCGGAGGTCCTCGACCCCCAGGCCTTCGGCCGGAATCCCGGCTCCCCCTGCGAACGCCATGGCGCGTCAACCTCTAGGGGGTCGGCGGTATTTGGCCTGGAGCGGTGAGGGGGGGAGGGGGTCCCCCCAGCCCGAGCCGCGACCGCTCAGCACGCGGGCGGGCACCATGCGGAGGGGGGGGTGGCGAGAGGGAAATTGATGTGCGAAAGGTGGGGCTCGGAGGTCCTTACTCGGGCACGTAAACATGCATCTTTATACGTATGGGCTTCCCGGTCCATTCATCGTAAAAAGCCAATCGGGGGATGCTCGTCAAGTGTCGATTTGTAATACGACACACGCCGCTGCGGTGGACCCAACGCTATTATAACCCGGAACGGAACTATCGACCAACTCGAGGGCGTAAGTCCTCAGGGAGAAGCGAAAGCATGCAGAGCGAATCTGTGAATCGCCTTAGCCGAAAGAACAAGCGCGGGGTATCCCCGATCATCGCTACGATCTTGCTCGTGGCGATCACCGTGGTGCTGGCGGCCGTGCTGTATATCCTGGTCACGGGTCTGCTCACGCACACCTCCACGACCTCGAGCATCGGACTGGCGGCGGGAACTCCGGCGCAGTGCACCAACGGCGTTGCTACGACTCCGGCCACTTTCAACACGTACCCGGTAACCATTGCGTCTACGACCTCCACGATCACCACCGCGAACTTCGGGTTGAAGGTCGTGCCCGCGGGGTCAAACACACCCACTGTCCCGGCCGCGTCTACTAGCGCAACTCCAGGAACATGCCCAGGTGCCTCGCCGAGCACCGCCGCCGGTTGGGTTGCAGTGCTCCAGAGCGCTAGCGGATCCAATGTGGCTGTGTTCGATTCCGGCGGAGTATGGAGCACCACAGCCAGTTTGATTACGTGCACCGGAACTTGCCCCACGCTCCCCATCACGATCTCCGGTGGCATGACCATCATCGTGGTGTCGTCAGCGGCCCAGACGCAGGCGTCTCTCCAGGTCTACGGCCTGGGCGGGGCCTCCATCAGCGGAGCGGAGACGATCTAGGTCTGACGACGAACGAACAAACCAGGAGCCGGGGGCCCATTCGGGTCCCCGGCTTCAACCTCTTCCAAACTGAACAACCCCTTCACTCAAGACCTTCTCAGGAAATGGATTCATGGACGCAAGTCGTTGGCCCGCTGGTTGCCACCTCAGGAAGCACCGGTCAAACAATGCCCTCGTTGAAGGACACGGCGGCCGGGGGGTATCCCCAATCATTGCCACGATCCTCCTCGTTGCAATCACCGTGGTGCTCGCGGCGGTTCTCTACATTCTTGTCGTTGGGATCACCTCTACCTCGAAGCCTACAGCGAACGTCGGCCTCGTCTTCGACAAGCAGCTCACCTGCACGAACTCCGCGGCGACTCCCGCCACTTTCAACGTCTACGAGGTGACGGTAGCCTCAAGCACGCAGACCATCACCACCGCCGACTTCGGTCTCAAGGTCGTTCCGGCAAGCTCTTCCAACGCCATTGCTCCTGGGACGGGTACGACAACCAACGCGGGGCTCTGCCAGGTCTTCCCGTCAAGTGGAGCTTGGGTTGCCGTTCTTCAGAACTCCCAAGGAAACGCTCTTGGGTGGTTTGACGGCTCACCTACCAACTCTGGATGGAATGCACTGGGTTCCAACACCCTGCCCCTCCCCCTCCAGGACATCGCGTCCATCGTGATCATCGGCCAGGGCTCCGTCAATCTTGGCCAGGCCGCCCTCTCGCTCTATGGTCTGAACGGGGAGAGCGTGTCAGGGGCCTCGTCTCTATAGTACGGTGTCGCCCCGCGCATGATGGGAACAACGAGCTCATGGCCACGGTCGATCTGGATGAATTGACCGGCCACCCCGTGGGTCGAAGAGCACCCCCATGAAGGGCGCCTCTTCCAGACCCGCCGGTGGTCCTCTCGACATCAAACAGAGCGGAGTCGCGGTTCCGTAAGGGCGTCCTAGACCGGTTTGGGTCAGTTCCCGTCTTCGTCCCGCTCGCCCGCAGGTGCATCTTCAGGATTCACCGGCTTCGGCTTCCCCCGTTGGATGGCCCTGCGCTCCCTCAGGTGGTGGATGAGCTTGGGGACGACCGTCGGCAGGACGAGGATGGCCAGGATCGTCGCGGCGAGGTAGTCCCAGGTCTCCGGGGGCACGTACTGCGGGTTGCCCGACAGCCAGAGCTTGATCGCTCCGAACCAGGGGATCATCCCCCGGGCCACCCCTTCCACCCATGACGTGGCGACGGTGGCACAGACGATTGCGCATCCCCTCTGATCGTACACCCCCTGCCCGCCGTAGGTGCACACCGACCCGCCCAGGCAGTTGTCGTCGCCCTCCGTGATGAACCCCGAGTGTGGCGTGGCCTGACGGGCCAGGCCCGAGAGGTCGATCGAGACGAGGACCGATTGCCAGCCCACGTTGAAGAGGTCGATGGACCCGCTCAGCGGGGCGTTCGGGTCCGAACTGCTCACGCACCCGTAGTTGCTCCCTCCTCCCCCCGGGGGGACGATCTCGTAGTTCCCGTAGGAGCTGGGGCCGCACTGGAGCGCAGAGAGCGATGGGGCCGAGAACTCCTGGGCCGTCGCGTTCCAGTTGAGCCAGATGATGGCCCGGTGGATGACGGGCGTGTACGCGGTGTTCCCGTTGGGGAAGTACAGCAGGACGTCCCCGTACTCGCCGTAGGTCATGTAGCCCGAGGCCAGACCCTGGACGTAGGTCGTGACCTGCGAGGGGACGTTCAGTTTCTTGACGAGGACCAGGTCGCCCGTGTTCACCAGCCCTAACACGTCGTGGTCGCCGTGCTGCATGCTGCTCGACTCGACAACGACGAGCGGTGGCCAGTTCCCGGCGTACGCGTAGAGCCCTCCCAGCAGGGCGACGATGGCCACGACCGTGACGACCGGCTCGAACCAGGGGCGGCCGACGAGGTCCCTGATCCTTCCCGGATGCGCGAGCGAACGGCGATTCCGCCTCCCGCGCCGGGGAAGCAACTCCTCCTTCGAGGGACGGCCTCGTCGGTGGGTCCGATGGGGCTCCTCGGAGACCACGGGGGTCGGCTCGTCGTCGACGGAGCCGGCACCCTCCATTTCCGACACGTGCACCGGACCCAAGCGTGGTTTATAGCGAGTATCGCGGACCTACGCCCTCGCGGCCTTCCGGTCCCTGTCCAACCGGAGGAGGATCGCCACCCTCACCGCGAGGAAGCTCACGATGAAGAACGGCACCAGCACGATGTCCGAGGGGATGCCGTGGATGCTCGCGGGCCAGGAGATGACGCCGAGGTTGCCCAGGCTCTCCACGGTCCAGAAGACCGCGAAGGTGAAGAGCAGGCTGGTCGCGACCCACTTGAGCGGCGGGACCTTCATCCGGCGGATGCGCTCGTGGAGCGCGATCCCGGCAGAGACGAGGATGACCCCTCCGATGACGGCGCCGACGACCGCCTCCCAGGCGCTCCCGCCCAGGACGAGCCCGAGGAGCACCACGACGGCCTCCAGGGTCTCGATGGCGCCCACGGAGAAGGCGGTCGCGAAGAGGGCCCTCGGTCCGAGGCCCTCGTCGTGATGGACGGGGCCGCCGGCGGCAATCCCCCGCTTCTTGCGGTCCTCCTTGAGGTAGGTCTTGAAGGTGGACCGGAGCAGGAAGTAGGCGAAGAACCACAGGACCCCGGCGCCCGCGAGGAGGGTGTAGGTGAGGTACCCGCGGTTCGCGACCTGGGTCAAGCCGTATCCGACGACCAGGGCGATCCCTCCGACGACCCCCACGCCGGCGACGGCTCCCGCGAGACCGGGGCGCATGTTCTTCGCCCCCGCACCCAGGGCGTAGACGATGGCGACGACCTCGGTGAGCTCGAGGACGGTGATCAGCACCGCCGCCAGGAGCGCCGCGGCCGCTGTCCCGGTGAACAGGACCATGCGGAGGGGCGACGGTCTGACTCAGATACCCCTTTGCATCGAGAGTGCCGCCCGGGACGCCTCCATCGGTAGGGGTCTTACGTCCCGAGGGCTCGGGCGAGGTCGTCCGAGGAGATGGTCGCACCCACGAATCCCCCGACGGGTCCGGGGAACTACCCGGTAAGCGTGGACACGTTCTCCTTCCTCGTCCTCCTGCTGATCCTGGGGCTCTTCGTCGCGATGTACCTCGCGCTGCGCGCGAACACACGCTCCCGCCGCGCGCTCGAAGGGTTCCGCGAGGCGATCTTCGTGGACGCCACGTTCCTCACGTTCTCCGTCGTGCTCGTGGCCTACCTGGCCTGGAAGTTCCCCGTCGGGAATCACGTCGCCTACGCGCTCGCCCAGACGGTCCTGGGCGGCCTCTGGCTCACCTTCGCCATCCCGGTCGTGACCGTGGGGTCCTCCGTGCACTCGAAGACCCGGGGCCAGGTCGCCTGGATGTTGCCGTCCATGCTCTTCGCGGCCGGCCTCTTCGTCGTGCTCTACTGGTACATCTTCAACTTCGCGAGCTGACCGGAGGGGCCGAGGGGCCCTGGGGCGGGGATCAGTCCCGCTCGTCCGGCGGGAGAAGGTTCGGGATCCCGTCCTCGATGGGGAACGTGGTCGCGCACCGCTTGCAGGTGAGGGTCCCTTCCAGGACCTCCTTGGGGTCGCGCTTCTTGACGTCCAGCTTCAGCTCCCCCTTGCACATCGGGCAGCACAGGACCTCCATCAGGTCGTCGCGCACGTTGCTCGAACCTCCGTCGTCCTCTCCGAACGGGGACCTTCCTACTGCACGATGCCGTAGCCGATGAGCCGCCAGGCGTTGAGCCTGCGGGAGATGGCGACCCGGCTCCCGGGGAAGAACGTGACAGGCCTCGTGAGGGAGATCTCGACGTCGTCCCCCCGGGCGCTCGTGACCTTTCCCGGGGCGATCGTCGTCCCCATGGTGAGGGTGAGCACTTCGCTGGTCTTGATCTTCTCGACCTTGAGCTCCCTTTGGCTCCCGACCACCCGCTCGAGCAGGTTCGCGTGGAGCCGCACCTTCGTCGTGACCGGAGGAAGGCTTCCCGGCTTTCCCACCAGGCGGCCGGTGAGGGCATCGCCCTTGGTCATCGACGGGTCGAGCATCGTCCCGATCGCCGCGAGGCCTCCCGGGTGGAGCTCCTGGAGGTCGTGGCCTCCCGACACGAGGGACGTGACCTTCGTGAGGATCTTCTCGGAGGCGACCCCTTCGTGGCTGGTGGGGCCCGGGCGCACCTCGATCTCGTCGCCCACCTTGAGCGTCCCCTGGAGGAGGGAGCCGCCCAGCACCCCGCCCGTGAGGTCCTTGGGCCTCGTGCCGGGCCGGTTGATGTCGAAGGAGCGGGCCACGTACATCAGGGGCGCCTTGCCCTCGTCCCGGTTCGCGGAAGGGATGTGCTCCTGGATTGCCTGGATGAGGACGTCGATGTTGACGTTGTGGTTCGCGCTCACCGGGATGATCGGGGCGTCGGCCATGGAGGTCCCCTGGAGCATCGCCCGGATCTCCTTCTGGTTCTCGATGGTCTTCTCGCGCTCCATCAGGTCGATCTTGTTCTGGACGACCACCACGTTCTTCACGCCGATGATCTCGAGCGCGGTCAGGTGCTCCCGGGTCTGCGGCTGAGGGCACTTCTCGTTCGCCGCGATGAGCAGGAGCGCCCCGTTCATGATGGCCGCTCCCGAGAGCATCGTGGCCATGAGCGTCTCATGGCCCGGAGCGTCAACGAAGCTCACGGCGCGCAGGAACTTCGCCTCCCCGCCGCACTTCGGGCACTTGGGCTGGTTCGTGAAAGCTTCCGGCTCCGGGCAGGTCGGGCACTTGTAGAAGGCGGCGTCGGCGTAGCCCAGCTTGATGGAGATGCCGCGTTTGATCTCCTCGGAGTGGCGGTCGGTCCAGTCCCCCGTGAGCGCGTGGGTGAGGGTGGTCTTCCCGTGGTCCACGTGGCCCACGAGCCCGATGTTGACCTCCGGCTGTCCTGGGACCTTCATCTTGACACCCCTCGGAGGAACCTGGGCTTATGATGATGCGGGCCACCCGTGCCTCCCGCGCCTGATGCGCGGGCGGCCCGGAACCTCAGGCCTCAGCCTTGGGCTTCTCGGTCTTCTCGGCCAGGAGCTCCTCCAGCTTGGAGGGGCCCCGCGCGGTGACGATGAGGTTGATCTGGGCGGTATCCTCGCTGATGGTGTTGCCCCGGTAGGTCCGCCGGTCCCGCGTGCCGTGCCGCTCCGGATGGAAACCGAGCCCCGCGCCCACCAGGAGCTTCATCTGGCGTGCCCCGGGAAGGTCGGCGCGCATCGGGAAGCCGCTCTTGTCGGTCCCCCCGGTGATCTTGAACTGGTAGCCCGGTAGGCCCAGGGGCTCGCCCCCCACGTCCTCGCCGAGCTTGCGCCCGAGGAGCCCCGCGGCCTGCGGGTCGGCGAGGGTCTTGGCGTAGGCCTTTCCCCCGTCCGATATCGAGAGCTTGAACTCCACCATGCTGCGACGGTCCTCTGCGTTGAGCGCGGCGCGGCCACTCGCCAGGTCTAAAAAAGCCTACGTAGAGGCGACGGGCGACCGTGACCCCCCTCCGCGGGCCCAGGTCAACGGCTTCAAGGGGGGCCGGCTCTCGCCCCAGGGACAGGAAGGTAGGGGTTTGTCGATGCCGCGGAAGCCCAGAGCGCTACGCGGGGGGTGCTGAGCCTGGCCTGGCCCGACCCGAGCGCGGTCCTGGACCTCCGGTTGGGGGCCCTGCTCACCCTCTTCGGTATCGCCTCCTACTTCGACTGGCGCATCCGGGAGGTCCGTGACGAGCTCTGGCTCGCCGGAGGGCTCCTGGGCGGGGTCCTCCTCATCCTCTCCTCCGGGACGACGAGCCTCCCCCTCTTCGGGCTCTACGTCCTCGTCGTCGTCTTCACGGTACAGCACTTCATCCCCTGGGACGCGCGTCTCGACAAGCACCCCCAGGCCGTGGTGGCCCTGGAGGGAGGGCTCTACTTCGTCGTGGTCCTGGCCGCGACGCTCGCCTACCTCTACCTCAAGCCCGCTCCCCCTGCCGAGTTCTACGCGGTGGTGGTCGCGGTCGTGCTCTCCCGGGTCCTCTTCGAGACCGGGCTCCTCTACGGTGGCGCGGACGCGAAGGCCATGATGACCGCGGGGCTCCTGCTCCCGCTCGCGGCCGCTCCCCTCCTGGTCACCCTGCCCCCGAACCTTCAGTACCCCCTGCTCCAGGACATCCCCTTCGCCTTCACCATGCTCGTGAACGGCGCCGTGGTGACCCTGGCCGTCCCGATCGTGATCCTCGCCTACAACCTCTCCCATGGCGAGCGACGGCTGCCGAGGGCCTTCCACATGTACGAGATCCCGACCCGGGAGCTCCCGCACCGCTTCGTCTGGCTCAAGGACCCGGCCCCCTCCGAAAGGTCCCGGGAAGAGACCACCGCCGAGGACGAGGAGCTCCGACGCAAGCAGGCCCACGAGCTCCTCTCCAAGGGCATCGACCGGGTCTGGGTCACCCCCCAGCTCCCGTTCCTCATCGCCCTCGCCTTGGGCGCCCTCATCGGGGTGCTCTTCGGAGACCTATTGCTCTGGTTCATCGCCTCGGTCCCCTGAAGGGGTCCCGGCAGGGGAGGGGGCCCAGGAAGAGGCCTCTCCCTCCCCCTCCGCGCCCTTTATTCCTGCTCCGCGGTGGCTTGGGCCCGTCCATGCCCGAGGGAAAGGGACGCAAGAGCCCCGGAGCCAAGGTCCGACCCATCCGCGTGCTGATCGCGAAGCCGGGACTGGACGGACACGACCGCGGGGCGAAGGTGGTCGCCCGCGCGCTCCGTGACGCAGGGATGGAGGTCATCTACGCCGGGCTGCGCCAGACGCCCGAGGACATCGTCGCGGCGGCGATGGAAGAGGACGTGGACATCATCGGGCTCTCCATCCTGAGCGGCGCCCACAACGTGCTCGTGCCCCGGGTCTTGGAGCTCCTCAAGGAACGGAGGGCGATCGATGTCCAGGTCTTCGCCGGCGGGATCATCCCCGACGAGGACGCGGCCCGGCTGCGCAAGCTCGGGGTGAAGGCCATCTTCGGACCCGGGGCATCGCTCGAGACCATCATCCAGACCGCCCGTGACCTGGCGGCGAAGCGGGTCGCCCGCGTATGAGCGCGCGCTCTCGGCCCGCCCCTGGCCGTGGTCCCTCCACGAAGCGAGAGGGCAAGGCCATGGCGGCCGGACCGGTCGCTCAGCGCATCCTGCAGGGGGACCGGCGTGCGCTCGCCCGCCTCATCAGTGACGTGGAGGAAGGGCGCGAGGAGGCCCGAGAGGTGCTTCGCGAGCTCTACCCTCGAACGGGGAAGGCCCCGGTCGTGGGGATCTCGGGCCCCCTGGGGGTGGGAAAGAGCTCGCTCATCAACCAGCTCATCCAGCAACTGCGCACCGCCGGCAAGAAGGTGGGGGTCATCGCGGTGGACCCCTCGAGCCCCTTCAGCGGAGGGGCGGTCCTTGGGGACCGCATCCGCATCGAGCGCGACCCGGACGACCCCGGGGTCTTCTTCCGGTCCATGGCGAGCCGCGGACACGCCGGGGGGCTCTCCCAGAGCACGCGCGATGCGGTCCGCCTGCTGGAGGCCTTCGGCATGGACGTCGTCCTCGTCGAGACGGTGGGCAGCGGACAGGTGGACGTGGAGATCCACGACATCGCGACCACCCGTGTGGTGGTGGTCGTCCCTCACCTGGGCGACGAGGTCCAGACGCTCAAGGCGGGCCTCTTCGAGATCGCGGACGTGTTCGTGGTGAACAAGTGCGAGCTTCCCGGGGCCGACCTGGCGGCGCGCGACCTCAAGGAGCTCGCGACGCTCGCGGTCCCCAGGGACGGATGGGTCCCGCGCGTCGTGCTGACCTCCACGGTCGAGCGGAAGGGGATCGGGGAGCTCTGGTCCGCGGTCCGCGAGCACGAGAGCGCGGTCCATGAAGGGGGAGGCTCCTCCGAGGTGCTCCGCGAACGCGCCGAGCGGGAGGTGCGCGGGCTCCTGCAGGAGAAGGTCGAACAGCTGCTCCAGGAGGAGCTCCTCGAGGACCCTGCCTGGGCCCGACTGCTCGACCGCTTGATGGACAAGGAGGTCGACCCGTACACGGCGGCCGACCGGGCGTTCCAGGAGCTCAAGCGCAGGTTGTAGGGTCCACCCGAAGCTCCCGGTCGCGCTCACACCCCATGAACTACTACGCCCTGCTCCTCATCGTCCTCATCCTTCTCGCGATGTACTTCCTGCTCGGCTCCTTCCTCTGGGGGGCCGGCTACCAGCCCACCCCGCGCTCGGTCCTCCTCCGCATGATGGCCATGGCCCGCATCGGGCCGAAGGACCGGGTGTACGACCTGGGCGCCGGGACCGGAGCGCTCGTCGTGCGGGCCCTGGACGAGGGCGCGGACTCGGTCGTGGGGATCGAGATCGAGCCCATCCGCTTCTGGTTCCTCCGCTGGCGCCAGCGCCGCCACCCGCGAGGGGACCACCTGGAGCTGCTCCGAGAGGACTTCTTCAAGGCGGAACTGAGCGATGCGACGGTGGTGCTGGTCTTCCTCTGGCCCGGAGCGATGCGGCGGCTGGACGAGAAGTTCCGGCGGGAGCTCCGGCCCGGGACCCGTGTCGTGAGCTACTGGCACCCGCTCGAGGGATGGAGGGCCCTGGAGGAGGACCCAAAGAAGCGTGTCTACCTCTACGAGGTGCCGACCTCGCTGCGCCCGGCTTCGCCGGGCGCTGCCTCATCGGCGGGACCCTCCGGCGCGTCGCCCTGAACCTCGGACGGCCCACCGTTCCCCCCGTCCTCCCGGTCCTCGCCCCCCTCCTGGTCCGAGCCGCTCTCGCCGGCCGGTGCGGACGAGGTCGCTCTCCCCTCGTCGTCCGGGACCTCGCTTTCGGACCCCGTGGAGGCAGGGGAGGCAGGGGAGGCGTCCTTCGCATCGGACGTCGCGCTTCTCTTTCGGTCCGAGGAAGCAGGACGCGGCCTTGCTTGCCGGCCGGGGGAGCTGCCCTGCCCGTCGGTCCCCTCGTCCTCGGAGGCGGGCTCGGAAGAGGTGCTGTCGGCCCTTCCCTTGAGGGGCGATGATCTCAGCGATGGTGCTTCTCCCCTGGGGCCCTTGGACGGGCGGACCGTGAGGCCCAGGACCAGCAGGATCGACCCCAGGACGACGGAAGCGAACCCCACCTCCCCGTTGGAGACCCGCAGAGAGATCTTCGCCATGCCGTTGTTCGCTCCGACGTAGATCCAGTCGCCGTTCTGGGCGCTGAAGCTGAGCGTTCCGGAGCTCCCCGTCCCCTTGGCGAGGACCGTGCCCTGCGAGCAAGGGGTGAGGGCGGCCCCCACGGGCATCTGAGGGCCGCAGTCGACCGCGAAGACCTCGGTGGAGGTGCTGTTCGAGGTCCAGGGGAGTTCGATGTAGAGAGGGAAGACCAGGGAGTGGACCTCGAAGTCCGCGATGGTGCCGTTGCCGACGGTCTGCGCTCCAGAGGGCACGGGGAAGAGCGGGACCAGGGAGACGAGCGCTCCCAGCACCAGCGCGGTGATCCCGACGGCCGTGAGCGCTCGGTGCATGGGATGGAGGAGGGCAAAGGGCGACGACCGAAAGCGTCACCGATGCCGTGGGGTAGCGGGGGGAGGCGTCGGAGGGCCCCCCCACGAGGCGCCAGCTCCGCTACGAGGTGAGAGCGGCGCCTGGGGCCTGAGCCCCTTCCCTACGGGGCAGGGGTGGGCTCGGGAGCTTCCTCGGCCTCGGGGGCCGAAGCGGCGGCGGGCTTGGACGCCCCCTCGGTTGCGCCCTCGCCCTTCTTCTTGTCGGCGGGCGGGGGGGTCTTGTGCTCCTCGACGAAGAGCACCGACTTGACCTTCAGCCGGTCGCGGAGGTCGCCCACCACGGCGGCCTTGGTCGCGAGCCAGTTGACATCGAAGAGCGCCCGGCCGTCCAGACGGATGGTCGCGGTCTGGTCCTTGACCTCCACGCCGAAGTCCTTGTGGCGCCCGTACTCCATCTCCAGGATGGCGCGGGCGACCTCCTCGGGGGAGGTGACCTTCTCGACGACCTTGCACTTCCAGATCGCCTTGCGGCCGGCGTAGTGGCGGTTGAAGTCGACCCGGACGCGCCCGGCGGTGAAGCTCGAGACGCGGCCCTGGCGGCCCCGGATGGAGAGGACCGTCCCGATGTCGAGGTGGGCGTCCTCCTTTCGCATCTCCGGGAGGCGCTGGATCTCGTTCATGGAGAAGAGCTCGATGAGCTTGGGGTCCTTCTCGCCGAAGGACTCGGCGGCGCCGAACTCCTTCTCGATGGGCTCGCCGATCCTGGCCCCCTCCAGGGTGGCCTCGACCGGGCCCGGGCTCTGCGCGAAGATGGTCCGGAAGAGCTCGCGGCCGACGATGTAGGGCTGGGGGCCCCAGTTCATCGCCTTCGGGGCGTCGCCGCCCAATGCTTCCTTGGCGACCTTCTCTTCGGTACAGGCCACCAGTTCCTTCTTTTCGCCGACCTCGGCCCAGAGCTCGAAGTCCAGGCGGACGAGATCGCCCTTCTGGACGGCCCCGGTAGGGTTCTCCGCCATGGCGGCGGGGCGACCCCTGAGCCGTCTTAAGTATTACTCGAGGGAGGCGGGGGCTTCGGAGAGGCGGGAAGGTTCTTCCGGCCGCTCCAGCCGTAGCGTACCAGCCCCCGGAAGGCCCCCCACAGGGTCGACCAGCGGCGCAGGATCTCCAGAGGGCGGTACCGGGCCCCCGGATAGGTCCGCTCCCACGCGATCCCCTGGGCCATCAGGTAGACGAAGAGGAGCAGGAAGGCCCACCACCCCAGGAGGAGCATCACCTCCCCCCCGAGCATCAGCAAGGAGGAGAAGTGGCGGCCGAGCCCCCAGAGGAGCAGTCCTACGACGACCAGGGCGGGGGCCAGGACGTAGGGGAAGAGCCGCCCGGTGCTGGCCTCATAGGTCGTCCCCTTGCGGCGCCAGAGGACGTAGCCCCCCGTGGCGTAGGTGGCCTGCTTGCGTAGCAGCCCGGGGAGATCGATGTCGGAGAAATCGTGCTCGACCCAGGCCTTGGGCTCGTAGACCCCCTTCCACCCGGCCTGCAGCGTCCGCAGGGCCATGTCCTGGTCCTCGCTCGCGGCCCGTGGGAAGAGCGTGGTGTCGAGTGGACCCACCTCCTGGAAGACCTTGCGCCTCCAGGCGGAGTTCCCCATCGGTAGCGCGTGAGGGTGCTCCTTCGCGACCTGGTCGTAGAAGCGGCGGAGGTAGGAGTCATAGTAGCGGGCCCCCACGCTCCGCAGGGTCCCGGCCATGCCGGGGGTGGGCCCACCCACGAAACCGACCTGATCGTCGGAGAAGGGCCCCAGGAGCTCCGCGAGCCACGTGGGGGGAGCCACCTCGTCCGCATCCAGGAAGGCGACCAGGTCCCCCCGCACCAGGGCCAGGGCCTGGTTGCGGCTCTCCGGGATGTTCCCCGGGAGCCGGCAAGGGCGGATGCGCGGGTCCTCCTTCGCCAGCTGTTCGGCCATCTCGAACGTGCCGTCCTTCGATCCCCCGTCCGCGACGAGGACCTCGAGGGGGGCGAGGGTCTGGCGCTGGAGGCTCCGAAGGGTCCGTCCGACGCGCTGGTCGTTGAGGACGGTCACGATGACGCTCACCCGATAGGCCGGGGTGTCCGGGCCCGCTGCGGCAGCGGCGGGCGGGGAGGAGGAGGACCTCTCGACCTCTCCCGAGCGCCCTGCGGGGGCGGCCGCCATCGACGGGTCACCTCGCCCGGGTGGCGGCAGAGGTGGGTCCCCGGAGCTCCGCTTGCAGGGTCCGGATGGCCTTCTCGACGACCTCGGCGGATCGGTAGCGTGGCCGGTAGCCGATCGCCTTCAGCCGCTCGATGGAGAGGCGCTGGACCGGGACGTCGCCGGGCCACCCGCGAGGACCACCGGTGTACTCGATCCGGGCCTTCGAGCCGGTGAGGGTGAGGACCTTCTGGGCGATCTCGGCGACGGAGATGGTGTCCTCCGGGGCGAGGTTGAAGACGTTGACCGCGTCGTTCGAGTGCTCGGTCGCGTAGATCATCGCCTGCACGCAGTCCTCCACCCAGAGGTAGCCCTTGGACTGCTTGCCGTCGCCCAGGACCTCCAGTCGGTCGGGGGTCTTCTCGATCTTCTTCAGGAAGTCGTAGATGACCCCGTGGTTCGCCCCGGGGCCGACCACGTTCGCGAACCGGAAGATCCAGGAGCGGAAGCCGAAGGAGTGGCAGAAGGCCGAGATGAGCCCCTCGCTCCCGAGCTTGCTCGCGCCATAGAGGCTTTCCGGGAGGAGCGGGCCGTAGTCCTCCCGGGTGGGGAAGACCTTGGGATGTCCGTAGACGACGGAGCTCGACGAGAAGGCGATGGTCGAGACGTTCGCCCGACGCATGGCCTCCAGGACGTTACGGGTGGCGACGGTCCCCTGCTGGACGTCGAGGTCGGTCTCCACCGCCCCGCGACGGACGTCCGGGTTCGCGGAGAGGTGCCAGACCGTGTCGACCCCCTGGAAGTGGGGAGCGATCTTGGCGAGGTCGGTCACGTCCGCCCGGAGGACCTCGACCTGGGGGTCCTCACGGACCGGGGCTAGGTTCTCCACGCGACCGGAGGAGAAGTTGTCCAGCACGCGCACGGCCCAGCCGCGCTCGCGAAGGGCGAAGACGAGGTGCGCGCCGATCCCTCCCGCGCCGCCGGTGACCAGCGCCCGTCGGGGCGCCTCCCGGGTCGGAGCGGTCATCTGCGGGTCCTCCTCCCTGCTGAGGGTCCTTCAGCCGTAGCCAATATAACCTTCCCGGGGAGTTAGTGTCGGTGCCGCCTCGGGCAGATGATACGGGCATGCGAACCTACGTGCGTATGATTTTCAACTCGGAGGGCGCCAACCCGCAACAGATCGTGAGCCTCATGCGCCAGATGGGCTTCGAGGAGTCGATGGGCATGCACGACTTCGTCTACAAATGGAAGGACCGTGCCAGTCTGGACGAGGTCCTGAAACTGGTCTCGGACATGCACACTCGGATGAAGGGTCTCCAGGTCAACTACGAGGTCACCACGATCTCGTGATTCTGGCCCAAGGAGGGACCAAGGGACGTGACGGGGGGGTTCGGTCGCCGTCAAACGCAGGAGGGGTGAGCGCAATCCCGTGTCACCGCCCAAGGACACCTCGGTGCTCGAGGTCGAGGAGTCGATCCTCCTCCATCTGCTCGCCCACCGCGGACACCAGGTACGCTTCGAAGCGGACCGGGCGGTGACCGAGTTCGGGATCCTGAGGGCCTTCGAGGCCCGAGGGCTCATCGTGCGAAGGGCCCTCGCGGACCTCGAGAGCAACCGATGGGTCGTGCGCCGACTGCAGTACGTGGTGGGCTACAGCGAGCCCAAGGTGGTCTACACCCTCACCCCCATCGGCCACCAGCGGGCACAGACCCTCCTCTGCCAGGAGGTCCCCCCGGCCGCGCGGGACCATCACCAGAAGGCCGGGATCCTCCGGTGACCCGTACCGTCGACCGACCGGGTCCCCGGACGGGTCGGAACCCTTCGCGCCCCTCCGCTCAGGCCCCTTACGCCCGACACGGGGTCGGGCACCTCAAAGGCCCCCGGGTCGCGCTTCGCGTGCCGGCCCCCGAGGACGTGCCGCTCCTCTTCCGGTGGCTCAACGACCCTGACGCGATCGCTCCCTGGGACCGCTTCGAGGTGGACAGCTTCGACGCGCTGCGCGACGCGATCCGGGACGCGCCGCAGGACCCGCGCTCGCTCGCGCCTCGATTCCTCCTCACCCTGGCGGGAGAGGGAGGGCGGCCCATCGGCGTAGTGGGCTACTTCGACTCCTACACGGCCCTGGAGACGGTCGACGTCTGGTACGCGATCTGCCTGGCGGAGGAGCGCGGGAAGGGCTACGGCTCGGAGGCCGTCGAGCTGCTCGTGGATTACGTCTTCTCCCACCGCCCGGTCGAGCGCGTCGGCGCGACCAGCGACGTGGAGAACCCCGCCTCCTGGAAGCTCTTGGAGCGCCTGGGGTTCACCCGGGAGGGCACGCTCCGTCGGGCGCTCTTCCACCACGGGCTCTGGCACGACGTTGCGATCTACGGTCTCACCCGGGCGGAGTGGAAGGGGTCGAGGAGCGGTCCCTCGGCGCGACGGGGGGCATCGCCCCCAGCGTGAAGCTCACCCGGACCCCCCCGGTCGGCAGGGGCGTCGGGGGGGCGAGCACGACCGGACCCACTTCGATCGTGTCCCGCACGTGGGTGCCCCCGCAGGGAGCGAGGTCCGCCTCCCCGATGGAGACCAGACGCACGCGCTCCACCCCTGGAGGCAGCTTGCCGGCCCCGGAGCGGTTGGGGATCCGTTCGAACTCCTCGCGGGAGACGAAGGAGAGGTGCACCGGGACCTGTCGGGTGAAGAAGCCCTCGTTGGCCTCCCGACCGAGGGCCCTCCAGGCCTCCGGGTCCGGGAAGGGGCGCTCCAGGTCCAAGTGCCCTCCGCGGGCGTTCACCTGGGACCTGTCGGTCCTGAGCTGGAAGGTCCGGAAGGCGAGGGCGGAGAGCAGGTGCTGGCCCGTGTGCGCCCGCATGTGGGCGTGCCGACGTGTCCAGTCGATCTCCCCGACGACGGTCATGCCCCGTTGCAGGGAGGCCGCGGAGGAGGATCCCTTCCGAGCGAGACGGTGGAGCGTGGCTCCGGCCTGGTGCCCCACGTCCACCACCTCCACCTTCGATCCGTCGGGCAGGTGCAGGACCCCCTGGTCGCACGGCTGTCCTCCGCCGGTGGGGTAGAAGAGCGACCCGGAGAGCACGACCCCTCCTGGAGGGAGGGCGACCACGCGGGATTCGAAGCGCGCCTCGTAGCCGGCTTCGAGGTCGGTCAGGTACCGGGGCTCCTCGGGGCTCCGCGTCATGGCTCCGTGGGCCTCGCTCACGGGCAGCTCGAGCCGCCGGGGCTTGAAAATCCTCGCCTACCGTGGGGAGGGGTCCTGGGTGCCCTCTGGACGAGGCGGGAGGGGGTCGTCGCCCGTCGAGCGGCCGGATGGGCCGCCCCGTCGCGGTTTCCGGTGGAGTTCTTCGAGATTGAGAAGGGCAAGCTAAATACGGGGGTCGGGCTCACAATCGCTCCGAGGACGGGCCATCAGGCCCGACCCAGGCAAGCCATGGGCAGCACCCCCGCAGAACAGGTCCATCCTCCGCTTTCCACCGAGAGGGTCGGACCCCCGGTCCGACCTCGCGAACCGCTCAACGACATTTCCCTCATGATCGGCGGTCAAGGGGGCGACGGCACGCTCACCATCTCCGACCTGCTCGGCCGATACTTCCACGCCCGAGGGCTCTACATCTACACCGCTCGCGCCGTCCTCTCCCGCATCCGGGGAGGGCACGCGGACGCCTCGACCCGGGCCCACGTCGACCCGGTCTGGTCACAGAAGGCGAGCCAGGACGTCCTGGTGGCCTTCGATGAGGACGCGGTCAAGGTGGGGCTCAAAGAGCTCGCTCCCGGCGGCTTCGTCCTCGCCGACCAGGGCTCGGTCAAGAGCGAGGGCCCCAACATCTACCATCTCCCGCTCTCCATCACCGCCGCGAGCAAGGCGGGCAACGGGCTCTACAAGAACGTGGTCTCCTTCGGCTCCCTCTCCGTCATGCTGGGGTTCGACCCCGTCGTGGCCCGGGGCGTCGTCGAGAAGCGCTTCGGCCGCCGGGGCGGGGAAGCGCTGGAGGCGAACCTCAAGGCCTTCGACCTGGGACGCGAGATCGTCCGCGAGGCGGGTCTCAAGACCCCGATCTTCACCGTCGCCCAGGGGAACGCGAAGGACCAGATCCTCATCTCAGGGAACCAGGCCTGCGCGCTCGGCTTCGTCGTGGCCGGTGGCCGCTTCTTCGCGGGCTACCCGATCACGCCCGCGACCCCCATCATGGAGAACCTGGAGAAGTTCCTCCCGCAGTTCGATGGCATCGTGCGCCAGGCCGAGGACGAGCTCGCCGCGATCAACATGGCGATCGGTGCCGCCTACGCCGGGGCCCGGACCATGACCGCCACGAGCGGCCCCGGGCTCTCGCTCATGACCGAGGGGATGGGCCACGCGGGAACGGCCGAGGTCCCCCTGGTGATCGTCGATTGCCAACGGGCAGGGCCGTCCACCGGGGAGCCCACGCGCCACGAGCAGAGCGACCTGCTCTTCGTGGTCTTCGCTTCCCACGGCGAGTTCCCCCGCTTCGTCCTCTCCCCGGGGTACGCCTCCGACGTGTTCGACCTCACCGTGGAGGCGACGAACCTCGCGGAGAAGTGGCAGCTCCCGGTGTTCATCATGCTGGACAACGACGAGAGCGAGAACACCCAGAGCACGGCCCCCTTCGACCTCTCGAAGGTGCGCGTGGACCGCGGCCGCCTCACCTCCAACGAGGAGCTCGCGAAGATGGAGGTCTACAAGCGCTACGAGTTCACCCAGGACGGGATCTCCCGAAGGAGCGTCCCCGGGATGAAGGGCGGCGTGAGCCAGACCACCGGCAACGAGCACGACGAGTGGGGGCACGTCTCGGTCAACCCGGAGAACCGCCGCAAGATGATGGCCAAGCGGATGAACCGCCTGGAGCTCGCGAAGAAGGACCTCCCGGCCCCCCACCTCTGGGGGGACGAGAAGGCCCGTGTCGGGCTCATCGGCTACGGCAGCACCTACGGACCCATCCGGGAGGCGCAGCGCGTCCTCAAGGAGAAGGGCGTCCCCACGCGCTTCTTCCAGGCCCGCACCCTCTGGCCGGTCCCCAGGGAGGCCCTGACGACCTTCCTCGAGAGCGTCGACGTGGCCTACGTGGTGGAGAACAACTACACCGGGCAGTTCGGCCGCCTCATCCGCCAGGAGCTGCCCGAGCTCGCCCCGAAGCTCCGGCCGGTCGTCAAGTTCGACGGGCTCGCCTTCCGGGCCCCGGACATCGTCCACGCGGTGCGAGGTGAGCCATGACCGAGGTCGTGAAGCCCATCCCCTCCACCTGGTGCCCCGGGTGCGGCGACTTCGGGGTCATGGCCGCCCTCAAGAACTCCTTGAAGGAGCTCAAGGTCCCGACCGAGGAGACCGTCATCGTCGGAGGCATCGGCTGCTCCGGCGGGATCCACAACTTCCTGGACGGCTACGGCTTCCACTCGCTCCATGGCCGGCTCCTTCCGACCGCGGTCGGCGTGAAGCTCGCGAACCCGAAGCTCACCGTGGTCGCGGTGGGCGGCGACGGCGACGGGTACGCGATCGGCATGGGCCACTTCATCCACACGCTGAAGAAGAACGTGGACATCACCTACATCGTGATGAACAACGAGACCTACGGTCTCACCAAGGGCCAGCCCTCCCCCACGGCGAAGGTCGGCTTCCACGGCAACATCGAGAGCCCCTTCGACTCGGTCCTGACCGCGCTCTCCATCCCCTCCGCGGGGTACATCGCCCGCGGCTTCTCGGGGGCCCCCCGGGAGGCGGCCCAGTACGTGACGGAGGCTCTGCGGTACAACCGGGAGCGCCGAGGGTTCGCCTTCGTGGAGATCCTCTCCCCCTGCGTCACCTACAACGACACCTACCAGCTCTGGCGGCAGCAGGTGGAGAACGTGGAGAAGCTCCCCGGCTACGACCGCTCCCAGCGTGCGAAGGCCTTCGCCTCGGTCCTCGAGGTGAAGGAACGCGGGAAGATCCCTGTCGGCCAGATCTTCCGGGTCGCGGACGACAAGGGGGTCCCTGCGCTGGACAAGACGCTCCTGCCCATGATCGAGCGCTCCCCCACCACGGCGGACATCTCGCTCGAGCACAACCTCACCAAGTACCAGAAGCTCGTCTCGTCGTTCTCCTGAGGGGAGCCCAACGGGACGGGCGACCCCCTTCCCCCCTGGGGTGGCCGCCATGGTCTGGTTGGGCGTCGACGACACCGACTCCCCTCGCGGGGGGTGCACGACCTGGGTGCTCACCGAGGTCATCCGGGAGGTGCAGCGGGAGGACCCCCGCATCCACCTGCTTGGCCCGCCCCGCCTCGTCCGCCTGAACCCGAACATCCCCTGGAGGACCCGGGGGAACGCGGCCCTCTCAGCTCGGTTCGGCAGGGGGACCGGGCCCCATCTCGTCGCGGGTGACCTGGGAGGTCGACCGCTCCGCTACCATCTTCGAGGCGCTCCGCTCTCCCCGGAACAGACCGAGCGGGTGTGGGAGGTCGCGCTCCGGGTCGTGCTCGAGAGCTCCGACCTCGACCAGCCAGGCACCGACCCGACCGTCCTCCTCTCCGAGCGGCGGCTCCCGGAGGACCTGTACTGGTCCGCCGTGAGGGAGGTGGTGCCGTGGCAGGCCGTCCGCGAGCGTCTTCTCGAGCTCCCGGGCGTCCGTGTGGTCGCTTTCGGATCCGGACAGGGGATGGTGGGAGCCGCCGCCGCCCTCGCCTGGCCGGCGCGCCGGGCGACGTGGGAGGCGATCGCCTACCGAGAGCGGTCGCGTTGGGGGAGCCCCCGCCACGTCGACCCCGCCAGTGTCCGGAGGATGGCCTCGCGCTTCCCTGAGACCTTCCTCTCCTTCGATGACCGGACCCGTCGTGTGATGATCGCCCCGCACACCCCCTGCCCGATCCTCTACGGGGTCCGCTCCCGCTCGCGCGAGAGGCTCCATTCGGCGCTGCATGCCGTCCGGACGCCCGACGAGCGGCCGGAGCGATGGGCCCTGTTCCGGACCAACCAGGCCACGGGCGACCACCTCGTCGCTCGTGACCTGGGAGATCGGGCGGAGGGCACCTCGGGCATCTACGAGGGAGCGGTCGCGGAGGACCCGCGGCCGCTGCCCGGCGGTCACGTGGCGTTCTCCGTCGCCACCGGGTCCTCGCTCTCGCCGCTCCCCTGCGTCGCCTTCGAGCCCACCAAAGCCCTCCCGGGGGTGGTCCGGGGGCTGCTACGCGGCGACCTGGTGCGCGTCTGGGGCTCCATGCCGATGACCCATCGGTCCCCCGGTCCCGCAGGGGCGGGAGCAGGGCAGGGGGGCCGGGGGGCTCCACCCCCCGAACGGTCCACCCCGTTGCTCCAACCGCCCCCGCCCCCCACGCTGCAGTTGGAAGGGGTGGAGGTCCTCCGGGCCCGACCCCTCTGGGAGAAGCGCGGGAACCCCGTGTGTCCGGGGTGCTCCTCACGGATGGGTTCGATCGGACGCGGGAAGGGCTACCGGTGCGAGCGGTGCGGGCGCCGGGCCCCTCCGGAGTCCGCCCCGGGGCGCTGGGTGTCCCGCAAGGCACGGGAAGGCACGTTCCTTCCCACCCCGTCCGCGAGACGTCACCTCGCTCCGCTCGAGGGATCGCGGAAGGTGCGCCGCTAGCTCCGCGTGGTCCCGCGCGGTATATACGGCCCTCCGTTGTGACGAACGCCGAGCCGCGGGAGGGTAAGCCCTCCGGGCGGCGTCCGACCGAGGAGACGCTCCAACATGGCCTCGATGGGGGAACTCAAGTGCCCCGTATGCAAGGCCGCTCTGCCCTCGGACGGGCCCGAGTGCCCCACCTGCGGATTGCCCAAGGAGCTCTGGCCGACCTCCCCTGAAGCAGGGGGACAGGCCGGGAGCCTCTCCGAGGAGCTCCTCGCGGACCTCATGAAGGGGCTCGCGGACCTGGAGGCCCCGATGCCGGGACCCACGCCATCTGCCTCGGCACCCCCGAAAGGGGAGCTCCCTGCGGCCAGCGCCGAACCCGATACGAGGGCCCCGAGCCCCCCGCGCGCCCCCGCGGTACACTCGGGCATGAAGGAGGTCGAGCCCGTGGTCGTCGGCCCTCAGAAGGACGGCGACGGAATGGCGCTCACCGCGGTCCTCGACGATGTCCAAGGGATGGTCCAGCTGGGACGGCGCGCCGGTTTCGACCTCGGTGCCTACTCCCCGGAGGTCACCCGGGCCATCGGGCTCATGCGCTCCCAGCAGAGCGAACAGGCCCGCACCTCTCTGCTCTCCCTCCGAAAGAGGATCTACGACGACCTGGGCCGGCACTTTGCGGGTCGGGTGGAGGAGATCGAGGTGAAGCTCGCTCGCTTCCGCACCTTCCTTCGGACCGATCAGGCGGACGTCCACCTCAAGACCGCCCGAGAGGCCTTTGCCGCGGGAGACCTCGGGAAGGGCCAGGTCGAGCTCCGCCGCCTGGAGGGGGAATCGAGCCGGCTGGAGAGCGACCTGGGCACCCTCGGACAGACCCTCGAGCAGGTGGACCTGCTCACCTCCGAAGTGGAGCGGATGGGGGGGGACACGACGCAGGCCCTCCTCTACCAGGGAAAGGCCCTGGAGGCCGCCCGCCGGGGGGACCGCGGGAAGGCCGAGGGACTGCTCTCGACCGCCTCCGCCCTGCTGTTGGACGCGCTCGCCCCCTTGATGGGCCGGGAGCTGGTGCGCCTGACCGAGCGGATCAAGGGACAGCGGTCCCAGGGTCGTGACATCCGAGCCTCGGTGGCCCTGGTCCGTCTCATCACGGTCGATCTCAAGACCCGCAACTACAGCCGGGCGGTCTCCACGCTCACCCGCCTCAGAGAGGAGATCGCGCAACCCTCCGGGGCGGCCACTTCTTGAGCTCCCGGTCGGCGGACCGGTCGGACGTGGAGGTCTCCAGGAGGGTGCACGCCTACGCCAAGTTCCGCCCGGAGGAGGCGTCCCCCGCGTTCAAGCGGTTGGTCTTGCGCCGGAGGGCGGAGCCGCAGGCCCACCGGTTCCGCTACCATCGGCGGCCGGTGATCGAGGGCCTCTTCGGAGCGTTCAAGGGGAGGCTCCGCGCCCGGGTCCGGGCTCGACGTAGGCACACCCAGCGAACGGAGATTCTGGCTCGGGCAGTGACGGGGAACCTGCTCGGGTCCTGCTGGCGGCCCCCATCATGGACGAGGGCCCCAAGCAGGTGGGCCCCCACCTGTCCGAGGACTGCCGAGAGCAGCTCTGGCGGGTGCGCCCCCACGTTTATCTCCCTCGACCGACCTTCTGGAGAGAGGTCCAGGAGGTACGGGCCCGGTCTTTCTTCACATCCGATGCGCGGGTCATGACGGTTCTGAGGGGTGTGTGACGTGGAGGACCAGGACCGCGCTGGGCCCTCCGGTCGGGAGGGACGCACCTCGCCCCCCCCTTCGCCCCCGTCCTCGAGCAACGCGCATCGCATGCTCCAGAAGCATACCGAGCTCCTCCTACGCGCCCGCAAGCACCTCCACCAGGAGGTCCTCAAGCGCCAGATCGCGGAGCTGCGGGCCGCGCTGGAGGCTGCGGTCACCCGGGTGCTCACGACCTCCCCCACCTTCCCCGACGCGCTTCCCCACCTGCTGAGGGCCTTCGCCCTCGGGGCCCGGTGGGACGCGGCCGAATATTGGGTCCTCGACCCGTTGCAACAGACCCTCGCGTGGCGGGGGCTGATGGCCCGCTCCGGTGTCGAGCTGGGCCTCCTCGACGAGGTGAGCCGTGACACGCGCGTGCCTCAGGGAGAGGGACTCGCAGGGAAGGTGCTCGCCTCCGGCGGGCCGATCTGGTCGCGTGACGCACCCAGCGAGGTGGGAGGGCGCCGCGGTGCCCTGATCAAGAAGGCGGGGCTCCGCACGGCCCTTTCCATCCCCTTTGACGGAGGCGAGGGCACCTCGGGGGTCTTCACGCTCTACCGTCGAGAGAGCCAGCCGGAATCCCCGCCCGAGGTGGAGTACGTCAAGAAGGTCCTCCATCAGATGACCCGCCTCGGCGCGTGGAAGTGGGGGGAAGGGGCGGAGGAGGCCCTGGAGAGCCGGATGCGCTCCTTCATCGAGTCCTACCCGCTCCCGGTCTTCGTCTGCGACACCTCCGGCCGCATCCGCTTCTACTCCGATTCCGCGCACAAGCTGCTCGGGGACCAGTTGGTCTCCCCGAACGCCTCGGTCCAGGACCTTCCGGGGGCCTTGCCTCTCTATGTCGCGGGGACCAAGGACCTCTACCCCGTCCATCGCCTCCCTTTCGTCCGGGCCCTTCGAGGGGAGGCGAGCTACGCGGACGACCTCGAGGTCCGCCGCGACGGTAGAAGTTCCTTCATGGAGGCCTGGTCCTCGCCGCTCAGGGGCCGCACCGGCGAAGTGGAGCGGGCGATCGGGGTGGTGATCAACACCACCGCGCTCCGCCGCCAGAAGGAGGAGCTCGAGCAGGCGCGGGAGGCGGCCCAAGCGGCCGACCGGGCGAAGAGCGACTTCGTCTCCAGGATGAGCCACGAGATCCGCACCCCGCTCAACGCCATCCTGGGCTCCGTGGACCTCCTGTGGGAGACCCCGCTCACCCAGGACCAGCAGGAGTACGTCCGGCTGTGCCGGGACGCGGGCCAGGGGCTCATGAGCCTCATCTCGAACGTGCTCGACCTCTCCCGGGTCGAGGCGGGGAAGCTCGAGCTCGCCCAGACCCCCTTCAGCCTGGAGGAGTTCGTCGAGCGGACGATCGAGCTCTTCTCGCTGCGCGCCCACCAGAAGGGGCTCGAGCTCACCTCCTACGTCGAGCCAGGGGTCCCCGAGAGGGTGGTGGGGGACCCGGTGCGCCTCCGCCAGGTCCTGGTGAACCTCATGGGCAACGCGCTCAAGTTCACCGAGAAGGGCCACATCTCCGTCCGGGTCCGCCGCGACCCCGGTTCGGACGACCCCGGTCGACTGCTCTTCGTCGTGCAGGACACGGGCATCGGCATCGCTCCGGAGCGCAAGGATGCGATCTTCGAACGCTTCACCCAAGCCTCCGCCTCCACCGCCGCCGAGTACGGGGGCAGCGGCCTCGGGCTCACCATCTCGAAGCACCTGGTGGAGCTCATGGGAGGGCGGATCTGGGTGGAGAGCGCGGAGGGGGAGGGCTCCTCCTTCTCCTTCGTCATCCACGTGAAGGTCGCCCAGGGCTCCCCGCTCCGCGCGGCTCGCCCCGAGCTCAAGGGGCTGCGGATCCTCGTCGTCGATGGGTCCGCGGTGGACCGGCAGACCCTCCACGGGATCCTGGAGGAGGAAGCTTCCACTGTGGGGCTCGCGGAGTCGGCGAAGGACGCGCTCGCGGAGTTCGCCCGAGCCCAGGAGGAGGGGAACCCCTACCAATTGGTCCTGCTCTCCGACCGGCTCTCCGACAGCGGAACGGAGAGCGTCGCCCAGACCCTCGCCAAACAGGGACATGCCTCCCAAGTGGTCTTCCTTCCCAGCCCAGGGCAGGCGAAGGAGGCCGCTCCGAAGATGCGGGAGCTCGGCATCGTGAACGTGGTCAGCAAGCCCATCGAACGCGGCTCGCTCCTGGCCTGCCTGTCCAACACGGCCCGGGCCGCGAAGCTCCTGCCGCGGCCCCCGCGCCGGGTGGCCCGCACGACCCCGGTGAGCGTCCCGAACCTGGAGGGCCTGCGGCTGTTGGTCGCGGAGGACAGCGAGGACAACCGCTTCCTCTTGCAGCGCTTCCTGCGGAACACCGCCTGCCGTATCGAGGTCGCCGAGAACGGGAAGGTCGCGCTGGACAAGTTCCAGCGGGGAGAGTACGACCTGGTGCTCATGGACCTGCAGATGCCCTTCATGGACGGCTACAGCGCGACCCGGGCCATCCGGGAGTTCGAGCGGCGCAGGGGCCTTCCCCCGACGCCCATCATCGCGCTCAGCGCCTACGCCATCAAGGAAGAGATCGAGAAGAGCCTGGAAGCGGGCTGCGACGCTCACATCACCAAGCCGATCGACAAGGCGAAGTTGTTCGAGATCCTGGGGAATTTTGCTAAGAAGGCGGAAGCATGAGCGAGATGGAAGAGCGGGCCGGGGGAACCGCGGGAGCACGGGTGGACCTCACGCCGCAAGCGCCTGGACCCGCGCCGCCGGCCCCTGCCGACGCCCCGTCCTCCGAAGGGTCGGGGAGCGCCCCGGGCAGCTCCACCGTGAGGGATGGCGAGGGCCCTCCCGGGTCCTCCGAGCCGTTCCGGGTCGAGGTGGACCGCGACCTGGAGGACCTGGTGCCGCAGTACCTCCAGAACAAGAGGAAGGACGCCCAGAAGATCCGGGAGGCCCTCGACAAGGGGGAGTTCGACACGGTCCGGGTGCTCGGCCACTCCATGGCCGGGAGCGGTGGAGGCTACGGGTTCCCGGGGATCACCCGGATCGGCCGGAACATCGAGCGCTACGCGCTCGCGAAGGACGCGGACGCGGTGCGCGGCTCGGTGCACGAGCTCGAGATCTACCTCTCCCGGGTCGTGGTCGAATACGTCTGAGGACGGCCGCGCGACCCGGAGTGCGCGGGAGCGCTGGAGCCCCGGAGGGCCGCGACGTGGTGGGCGGTCCGCCGGTCGGTCGACCAGGGCTTCGGATCGGGGGCGGTGAGGTCGCGGTCCAGCTGACCCTTGAGCTCCACGAGACCGCGACGGGTGGTGCGCTCCACCCGCGATCGTAGCTCCTCCTCCAGCCGGCGACGGGCGGCGCTGGACTGACGCCGCTCGGGGTAGACCTCGAAGCGGAAGGAGACCCCGGTGCCGTTCCAGTCCGGCCGACCGCGGATCTCGAACCGGACCCGTCCGAACCTCCGGCGGTACCGGTGCTTCGGGTCCTCCACGTCCTCGCCGGTCTCGTGAAGCACGCCGCTCAGGAGGAGGCGGCAGGGCTCCTCCGCGAGCAGCGTCCCGGAGAGGAGCAGGGCCCGGTCGTCGAGGCGCACCCGGCCCTCGATGGTCACCCGGTCCCCCATCACGAAGACCCGGTCGTACCCCTGGGGCGAGAGCGGGAAGCCCAGGGTGTCCGCCTGGAAGAGGGAGCGCGCGAAGAGGTGGTCCCGGACCAGGTCCACCGTCGCGCGGACGTGCACCTCGCCGGAGAGCACGATCCCGTTCGGATCGTCCCCCGTAGGGGGCTCCGGCGACCATCGCTCGTACACGGGCCCCCTCACCTCCGGAGGAAGGGGTTACGACGTCACGGGCGCGCTACCCAGGGGCCGGAGCGTCACGGTCACGTGGAAGCGCCCTTCAAAGACGTGGACATCGCCTATCTGGGCGGTCTTCGACCGGAGCACCTCGAAGGTGAA
Source organism: Thermoplasmata archaeon (assembly GCA_027306505.1). Taxonomy (GTDB): domain Archaea; phylum Thermoplasmatota; class Thermoplasmata; order Lutacidiplasmatales; family UBA184; genus JAKAAX01. Next base: position 27,346 of record DAHUZP010000022.1, read on the forward strand.
GCGGTTGAAGTCCACCGAGGACTCGAAGGCGAGGGTCACTCCGAGCTTGACCACCTCGCGCGGGGCGCTCGCGACACGCTTCTCGAACTCCCGCACCACCTCGAGCGCTTCCTCGACGCGGGAGACGTTGATGACCACGCCCTGGACCCGTTCCTGCCGGCGCAGCAGGGCCTCGTGGAGGCGCCGGTTGACCTCCTGCGGGTCGAACGGCTTCTCGATGTAGCCGTGTACCTGGGCCAGGTTGACCGCCCGCAGCACCGCGCCCACGTTGGTGTGGGCGGTGATGAGCATGCGGACCGTCTCGGGATAGCGCTCCTTGACCTCCATCAGGAACGCGATGCCGTTCTCGTTGGGCATGATCTGGTCGGAGAGGACCACGTCGATGGGCTGCTTCGCGAGCTGGTCCATCGCGGTCCTGGCGTCCGGGGCGAGCACCACGTCGGAGTCGAACTCCTTCGCCTTCGACAAGGTGAGCCGCAGCAGCGCCAGGATGTCGGGATCGTCTTCCACGACGAGGATCCGGTAGCGGCGCTTGTCGAGCGAGGCGGGACCGTCCCCCTTGAACGGGGCCTTTCCCGGTGGGGGGGAGGCCCCTCGACCCCGGTCCGCCCGCATCGTCCACGACCCGGCGGAGCCGATCGCCCTGCCGCGCCGCTCCTACCGACCGGGGAGGATATCTTGCTTTGCTCGGACAGATCGGGGCGGGTCGGGCGCGGGAGGTGGGGTCCCGTGCTGGGAAGGGGCCGTTCCGACGACCAAGGGAGGGGGGTCCCCTTTCCGATGGGACGGGTCCCCCCTACCTTCGGATAGGGGTCCCGCGCGTGCGGGAGGACGAGGATCCCGCCTTCGGAAGAGCGTGCGCCCGCCTCAGAGCGAGGTAGGCATCGAGGTCACGCGGGAAGCTCCGGCGGGTGAGGCATAGACGGGTCCCGGAAGGATCGCGGAAGTAGTGCCCCGGACAGACGAGGACCCCCTCGCGCACTCCGGCCCGTGCCAGGTCGAGCGTACGGGCCCCCCCCAAGGCACGGTCGAACCATACCGGCGCCTTCAGCGACGGAACGTCAGGCACCCTTTCGCGGAGGTAGGCGAGGTTCTTCCCGAAGATCCCCCGCGCCTCGCCCACGATGCGCTCCCGGTCCTCTAGGATGGCGAGCGCCCCCCCCACGGAAGCGAGCGGCGGACGGTCGACCCAGAGCTCCGCCTCGTTCCGGAACGCCTCGGCCTCCTCCGGCGGGGGCACCACGTAGCCCAGGCGCAGGTCGTCCGCGCCGTAGATCTTGGTGAAGGTGCCGGTCGCCCAAAGCCCCCGACGGGAGCGGGCGGCGAGGGAGCGGGCCGGGGTGAACTCCCGGAAGGTCTCGTCGACGAGCACCTGCGAGGTACCTTCGGTCTCCCGTTCGAGGGCGTCCGGCGACCTCAGGGTCCCCTCGGGATTGTTCGGGTTCGACAGGATGGCGAGGTCCTGGTGGGCAAGCCCCCCAGAGACCTGGAACCCGGCTGCCTCTGCGGTGTCCCAGAGGGGAGGATACTCCGGGGCCCGGAGCCCCGCCCGAGGGCGTCGGCCGCTTCGAGCCCTGAGGCGTCGGTAGAGGTAGAGCAGCACCAGGCTGTTGGCGGTGGTGGCGCCAATCGTGAGGACGACGCGGCCCGACGGGATGCCCAGAACGTGGCCGAGGCGGGCGCGCAGCTCTCCGGGATCACCGGGCCGGAGAGATCGCAGCAAGGCACCGACCCGCGGGATCTCCCCCTTCATGCCGCTCTGAGCGAGGTCGTGAGGCAACCCCGGGTGGGAGAGGATCCAGTCCGCGAGAGGGAAGGACATCTCCACCACCTGGAGCTTCGTTCGATGGGGCTTGGGAGCAGGGACCGGCCGTGGTCACGTCCGAGGGGGTCTCCACTCCTTCGCGGGAGCACGGCGGGAAGAGCCGTCTCCTCCCTGGCCCTCCTCGCCCTCGCGCTCGGGGAGCGCCTTCCCTTTCCCCGTCGCAGCACCGGCCCCTGAGGTCTTCGGAGCCTTCTCAGAGGGCGCGGATCCGGCGGAGGCGTCCTTGGTCTCCTGGGTGGTCGAGGGAGCCTTGGAGCGGCGGTGCTCGAGCCTTCGGATGCGCGTGCGGAGGAAGGCGATGGTGCCCACCACGATGCCGATCCCGCCCACTTCGAGCAGGAGGACCGGCACCAGCTGGGCCGGCACCACCGGGGGGCTCATGAGGACGCGGACGAGGAGGTCGTCATGGGTCACCTGCACGGTGACCGGGTCCGAGCTGTAGCCGGCGCCCTGGGACGTCGCGGAGACCTGGTAGGTCCCGACGAAGGTGTCGATCCCGTCCAAGGTCACGACGTCGGTCGGCACGAACTCCCCCACCTCCCCCTGGGCGTCCACCCGTAGCGCGGCGCAGCTGTTGCCGGAGCTCGAGCTGAGGTTGGTCGTGGGGCCGCAGACGGAGACCTGGATGCTGGTCGACCGTACGGCCGAGGAGACCGGAGAGGCGCTGATCAGGAGGTAGCGCCAGACGTGCACCGCGACCGCGGTGGACCCCGTCGTGATGCTCGGCAGGGCCCCGGAGGTCGAGGAGCCGAGCGTGGTGTTGAAGCCCCAGTTGTACACGTTCACCTGGGCGTTCCCCGCGACGGTGATCGAGGGGGCGGTGGTGTTCGTGAGGTTCGCCCAGTGGGCGCTGTTGAACACGATGGGGAAGCCGAAGTGGGAGCTCCCGTTCGCGACGAAGCTCCCGGTGGTGGAGGCCGCGACGGAGGAGGCACCGGGTCCGAGGCTCGAGTTCTCGACGAGCACGCGGTTCGCGCTCATCCCCAGGCCGCTCACCTGGGCGTGGGCGACGATGAGCGAGCTCACCGGGTTGCCCACGGTGAACCCGTTGATGGACACCGTGTCCGCCTCTGGCCCCTCCTCGCCCAGCTGGACCGTGGTCGACGAGGTGAGGGCGATGCCCGAGAGCGCGGCGTCGTCCGCGAAGAAGGACCCGGTCGAGTTCACCGTGAGGTTCTGGACCTGCAAGGGCCGAGAGAAGAACCCCTGCAGGGAGAGGGCCCCCACGTTGCCCGGGGCGGAGGCGTCGAACCAGTGCAGGTCGGAGTCGCTGTCCGCGAAGGTGCCCAGGGTCCCGGTGACATTGATGTTGGAGACCCGCGGCACCCCCAGCGTGGCGGTGGGCCCCGTCGAGCTCCCATCGAGGATGCCTGGGTAGGTGACCAGCACCGAGCCTCCCCCGGCGTGGATCGCCGTGCCGTGGGTGTAGACGCGGCCCCCGTCCACGATGAGGTGGGAGCCCGCTCCCAGCAGGAGCGTCGAGTTCGAGGAGAGGGTGAGATTGGCCCCGGGAAGCACCGTCACGGTGCCCTCCACGGCGAGCCGCAGCGCGGTCCCCTGCGCTACGGAGAACGTGGCGCCTCCACCGATGGTGAGCCCGCCGGCGATGTCCATCCAGAGCGAGTGATTGCTCCACGGGTCACTGACGGTGATCGGGTCGTTCCCCCAGACGACCAGGCTCCCGGTGGGGGCGCTCACCGAGAGGTTCGACGAGAGGGTGCAAGGCTGAGGGGTGCCCGTCGGCGGAGAGGTGGTGTTGAACGTGCCCGTGAGGGAGAGCGGAAGCCCCTGGTCCGTCGTGCAGGAGTACGCGCTCCCCCCCTGAACGGCGCTCCCCGAGGGATGAGGCGACCAGGAAGGGAGCATGGACGGCGTGCCGGGCAGGGTGGAGCGCGGGGCCCCAGGGGATCTGGCATCCCCGATGGCGTTGGAAAGGAGGATGGACGCGCGCTGGGCGCTCTGTCCCTGGGCGTGGGAGGTGAGCGGGCCTGTAGGGAAGAGCAGGGCGGAGCCTAGGGCCAGGACGGTGAGGGTGAGGGTCAGGGCCAGGACGAAGGCGAGCGCGGGGACGGGGCGGGTGAAGGGGCGCCTCCAGCGTCGCGCCTTCGCGGGAGAGGCGTGGAACGAAGGGTCGCGACGGTAGGAACCCATAGAGGACCCCCGGCGGGGGACGTGACCAAGGGGGGGGCGACTCCTCTTGAAAGTTCTCCCCCAAGGGTCCACCCCAGACGGAGGCCCGGTGCGATGGAGCGAAGGGGAGACCGAGCCTTCGCCCAGGCACGGTGCGTACGGCCTGGAGCCGGTCGGGAGGGCGCCCTCGCGCCCTCGACGCAAAGGGGCTTATGCGAGGGGGGGTGGGACGCCCCAAGGAGGAGCGATGCGGTTCCAGACCCTGCGAGGCTTCCGTGACTACCTGCCCGCGGACGCCTCGGCCCGACGGCTCCTCTTCGACACCGTGCGGCAGGTCTCGCGGAGGTTCGGCTTCGAGGAGGTGGAGACCCCTAGCGTAGAGGGGATCGACCTGTTCAAGGTGAAGAGCGGGGACGCGATCGTCGCGGAGACCTTCTCATTCACCGACAAGGGGGGCCGAGAGGTGACCCTCGTTCCCGAGATCACCCCCTCCGTCGCGCGGATGTACGTCGAACGCGCCAAGATCGAGCCCCTCCCGGTCAAGTGGTTCTCGATCCAACGGCTCTGGCGTTACGAGGAGCCCCAGTCCGGTCGCACCCGGGAGTTCTCGCAGGTGAACTTGGACATCCTGGGCGTCCCCGGCATCGAGGCCGATCTGGAGGTCCTCTCCGTCACCCGGGAGATCATGGAACGGATCGGGCTCAACGGTCGCTACGTGATGCGCGTGAGCGACCGTCGGCTCGCGGAGGGCCTGGGCCGTTCGCTCGGTGCTCGCGAGACCGCCCCCTTCTTCCGGGCCCTGGACCGACGGGAGAAGATCTCCAAGACCGAGTTCCGGGGCGAGCTCACCGCGGCGGGGCTTTCCGAGGAGGCCTGCCAGCGGCTGGAGGACCTGCTGGAGCGCTGTGGCACCGGCCTCGGGCCGTCAGAGGCAAGGCCCGTGCTCGAGTCGCTCAGGGGCTGGGACGCGATGGGCCCGGAGGGCACCGCCGGTGTTGACAACCTGCTCGCGCTCCTCGACCGGGCGGCGAGCACCGGTCTCGAAGGAGCGCTGCTCTTCGACCCGTCGCTCATCCGCGGCCTCGCCTACTACACCTCGACGGTCTTCGAGGTCTGGGCGAAGCAAGGCCAGGTCCGGGCCCTCTTCGGGGGCGGGCGCTACGACCGTCTGGTGGAGCTCTTCGGTGGGCCTAGCGTGCCGGCCTGCGGCATCGCGATGGGCGATCAGACGTTGGAGATCCTGCTTCGCGAGGCCGGCCTCTGGCCGGAGAGGGCCCCTGGCCTCGAGGTCTACGTCGCGACCGTCGACGCCGCCCTCGTCCCCCAGGCCCGCGCGTGGGCGATGCGGCTGCGCGAGGAGGGGATGGTCGCCGACTACGACCTGCTGACCCGTCCGCTCGCCCGCCAGATGAAGGAGGGAGCCCGCCGAGGGGCCCAGTGGCTGCTCCTTCTCGGCCCGAGGGAGCTCGAGAAGGGCGAGGTCACCGTCAGAAATATGCGGACCGGTCAACAGGTCGCCGTCGCGGCTTCGGAGGTGGTGGGCTGGATTCGATCGGCCTCCGTCTCGGACGCTCCTGGTCCCGCTCGCTCTCCTGCCCCCCCGACGAGCCCTTCGGACGCAGCGACGCCGGGGCCCCGTGGCTCTCCCTCCGGGGGACCGGGCGGGGCACGTGATCCTCCGTCCAAGGGCTCGGGGTGAGCGACTCGAGCGTCTCCCCTTCGTAGAGCAGGATCCCCGGAGGGCTCTCCGCCCCTCGGGTGTATCCGTACCAGTAGACGACCGCCCCCTCGCCGAACATGGAGGTGTAGGGCTCGAGCTGCTTCCTCAGGTTCCGGCGCAGCTCCACGTCGTCCCCGAAGTTCGCCTTGGACTCGATCCAGCAGACCCTCTGGCCGTCGAGCACGATGGGGTGGTCCAAGAGGGCGTCCGGGGTCTTCGCGAACTTCCCCCGAAGGTCCTTCTCGGTCCGGTAGGTGATCCCGTGCTGCTTGAGCCAGGCCGCGAGCCGTGCCTCGCCCTTGATCCCACGGACCCTCTGGAGCTCCCCGCCCTTCGGCGAGTAGACCCAGTCCTCCTCCAGCACCTCCACGACCTCCCGGCGCAGGCGGGCGTCCGGGATCTCCTCGGGACGACGGAACGCGTCCCAGAAGGTGCGGCGCGGGGTCTGGCGCGCCTTCTCGATCATCTGGGCCATGAGCACGGGGGGGAATCGCCACTGCCGAGCGAGCTCGAGGTAGCTGCGTCCCCGGTCCCACTCCTTGAGGAGACGGGGAGCCTCCTTCTGCACGACATAGAAGCGCTTGGTCGCGTCGCGGGTGATCCGGTGGGTGTAGATCACCATCAGAAGGTCGGGGTCGAGCCCGCGCTCCTGGGCCACGCGGTCGATGTCGGAATGGTCCTGGAGCTCACGGGAGAGCTCGTGGTACTCCTCGCGGGAGAGCTGGGTCATGGTTGGAAGAAGAGCGGTCGGGGGGGTCCAATGGGTCCTGGGCTTAACGTTGCACGGGGACGACGAGGGCCGACCATGAGGGGGATCAGTCCCGCCAGTCGAGGCCGAGCGTGCGCAGTGAGAGCTTGGGGATCGGAGGGGGACGCCGCTTGTGGCGATGGAAGGCGACGCGGTCCGCGATGCGCTGCACCTCGGAGAGCTCGATCTTGAGGAGCGAGGCGATCTCCGGTGGCTCCAGGAGCCGCTCGAGACCGAAGAGGATACGGTCGAGCCGCTCGTAGGGCATGCCGAGCTCCTCTTCGTCGGTCTGCCCCTCCCAGAGCCCCGCCGAGGGAGGGCGTTCGAGCACCGCCCGGGGCAGCCCCAGGGTCGCGGAGAGCTCCCGGACCCCCGTCTTGTAGAGGTCCCCGATCGGCAGCAGATCGACGCCCCCGTCACCGTACTTGGTGAAGTAGCCCAGCAGGAGCTCCGACTTGTTGCCGGTGCCGACGACGAGCGCTCCCCGTCGACGGGCCTCCTGGTACCAGACCACCATCCGGAGCCGTGCCTTGAGGTTCCCTCGCGCGAGACGGTCCTCCGGCGGGACCAGGTCCCCGAGGAAGGGCCCCTCCAGCGGAGCGAGCGGAACGACCCGCATCTCGACCCCCAGGTCCCGGGTGTAGGCCGCGATCTCGTCACGGAGCTCAGGGGACTGGGAGCCGTCGGGAATGGAGATCGCCCAGACCCGCGAGGGACCGAGCGCGTCCTTGCACAGTCGCAGGGCGAGCGCACTGTCGATCCCTCCGCTCACGCCGACCACGACCCCCTTGGCCCCCGCTTCGCTCACGTGGGCCCTCAGGAACCGTTGCAGCGTCTCCTGGGCATGGCCGGGAAGGCGGGGGACCAGGGTATCGATCACGTTCCGCTCCTCTCCCTGTAGATGCATCCCACGACCCGGCCCCGTCTAGTTCGCGTCCGGGCCCAGGGATTCGAGCCCCTGCTCCCACTCCCACTGCGTGCGGCACCGGCAAGATGGGAGGGACCGCAGGGGCCGGAAGTCCTGGGAGAGCGAGGCTTCCTCGATCGCCTCCAGAAGGCCCCGGTCGCAGGTGAGGCAGTTGTGCACGCCACGGGCGTTGCCACCTGAGGTGGGGAAGCTCACGAGGCGCGTCCCCTCGCGCCGCACCTCGGAGGACCGTACCAGCGTTTCCACGAGGCTCCAGATCCACGGAGGGCGGTAGAGCCCCCTTCGGTAGAGGTGTTCGACGACCGTGCCGCCCTGCAGGTGGACCGGGTTGATCGAGAGGGTGTCGAAGTGCTGGCTCGCGATGCCCACCGACTTGACGGTGTCCTCGATCGCCTCGCGCTCGGTGAGGTAGGGGGGTTTGAGCAGGAGGTAGGCCTTCGCCTGTCCCCCTCCCTGATGGACTCGCCCGGCCGCGTCGAAGTAGGAGGAGGGTGGGGAGTTCTTGTTCACGGCCCGCCGAAGGACCTCCTCCTGAGCGCTCTCCAGCCCCAGGGCGACCTCCACCTCCCCGCCGAAGGATTCCCTCAGCGCCCCCACGTTCGCCTGGTCGACGAACTCCGGGAGCGTCTCGACCAACAGTCGGCGCGCGCGACCGCGGAAGGCCGAGGCGAGAGCATGGCGCGAAGCGACCGGGACCTCCCGGGGATCGAAGAAGCTCCCGGAACTGAAGACCTTCACGTAGGGCTCGTCGTGGTACTCGAGGAGCGCCCGCTCGACCTGCTCCGCGATCTCGGCCTCCGTCGCGGAGCGGCCGAGCGTGTCGCGGGCGTAGCCGCACATCGTGCACCCCTTGAGGTCCGCCCAATAGCAGCCTCGGGTCTTCAGGATCAGGACGAAGGCGCTCGTCCTCTCGCCGTTCAGGGCCTCCTTCTCGGTCCAGAGGTTCACGTAGCGCCGGGCGTCCTGGGACGACGCGGGCGAGGGCCGTCGCTCCTGCGCGACGGACCGCGCGATGGAGCCCGAGGGCGTCCCCTCCCCCGAGAGCCCATGGGGGCGAGGGGAAGGACCCGGACCCGTTCCCGGGGGCGACCCCGAGGGACCCGTGGGGGGGTGGTTCATCGTCCCCTCTTGGTAGGGACGGCGGGGGGCGCGCCCTTGCCGATGCCGATCCGGACCCGGTCCTCGTCGTGGAGACCGAGCACCTTCCGAAGCTCCACGGGCGCGATGAACTCGGCGACGTCCGTGTAGTGCGTCCGGTCCGGGACGATGAGGTGGCAGGTCGTGCCGTTGAGGAGCGAGGGATAGCACGTCGCGCCCCCGAAGGTGCGGCCCTGGTCCTGGAAGCCCTCGATCCGGACGCCCTGGATCGCTCCCACGTTCTCCAGACGGGAGGCTTCCGCCGGGGCGAGGCGCACGTTGAGCGTCCCGGGGAACGGCTCGTAGCCCAGGCTCCTCCGGAACTGGGAGACGTACCCGGGGATCGAAAGGTAGTACTTGCCCTCCCCGAGGCCGGAGACGACCGTGCCCTCGAGGTCGAAGGGCTGGGCCCCCTCCACGATGGTCCGAAGCTCATGGAGCTCCTTCCGAAGCACCTGGGTGCCGGAAGCGGTCAGCTTGAGCCCCTGCTTCCGCCCGCCCAGGACGCGCTCGAGGTAGCCCTTCTCCGTCAGGGCGATGAGGTACTGGCTCGCGGCCTGCTGGGAGACCCCCAGGACCTCGCCCAACTCCCGGGAGGAGAGGAAGACCGGGGCTTCCCGAGCCCCCCGGGCCGCGAGGAGCTTCAGCACCTCGAACGATTCACGGGGAAGCCGAGCTACCGCCACGGGGACCCGACCCTTTCGTCGGGACGGGGAGGAGGCAACGGGTTCGGTGCCTGCACGGCGATCACCTGGCTCCCGCGTACCACCGCCTTCCCGAGCTTTCGTGCCCTCGAGGGGGTCTCTTCCGAGGCCTCCTCCAAAGAGAGGTTGATGAACTCGTCGTACCCCTCCAGGCGTCCCTTGAGGGTCCTCGAGTCCTTGAGGACGATGACGACCGTCTGGCCCAGGCAGCGGGTCAGGAAGCTCTTCGCGTTCTCCATCCGCGCCGGCGCGACGGGACGACCTGCTTAACCCTTGCGACGCGGGCCGGGAGCGGAGGGCCAGGCCGGGGTCGAATAGACTCAAGACCCCCCTCCGCCTTCGACCCAAGGGTCGGTGCGGTCGCCGCACGGACCGGGCCCGGACGCGAGGAGGGAGCAAGCTTGCTGCTTCGGTTGACGCCCCAGGTCGGAGGGCGCCTGCCTTGACCCCCACGGTCCGAGGTGCGCTCAAGGAGTGCATGGACCAGCGCGGCGACGCGCTCTTCGACGACCCCCGGCTCCTGCGTGCGTTGCTCCGTGACCTCTGTCCCGGGGTCCGGGACCGAGAGGTCTTCGCGGTCCTGTGGGCGCTCGAGGACGGGATCCCCCAGGACCTGCGCGCCCTGCCTCAGGGACCTGGGGCGAGGTACGGGGTCGTGCGCTTCGTCCGCCGTCTGGCCGACCGTCGTGGCATCACGGAAGAGCTCTCTCGCATGGCGGTGGAGAGCTGGGTCTTCGCGCTGGGGCTCCCCTTCTCGGACACGGGCGAGGCGGGCAGCGCCCCCCCCCCGCCAGCTGCGACGGCGACCGGAGGGAGCCCTCCCGGAGGGCCGCCGTCCTGCCCGGCCCCGTGGTCGCCCGCACCCCCTTCACCCTGGGCCGCTCCGCCTCCGCCCCCTACCGCCCCGGCCCGCGCGCCCCCGCCTCCGCCACCGCCATCGGCGAGCAGCGGAGGTGCCGGAGGCTCGGGCGCGGAGAGGGACTGGGTCGCCCTCGGGCTCTCCCTCCCTCCACAAGGAGAGGTCACCGCCCTCATCGACGGGATCCCGGTGCGCCTCACCCGCAGGGAGTGCTTCGAGAAGGCGGTGGCGCTCCGACCTCGGGACCCGAGGGGATGGTGGCACCTCGGGTCGATGCTCCCCCCCGGCACGGTGGCGACGGTTCCCCTCCACGGTCGGCCGGCCCCCCTGGGAGCGGTCGAGTGCCTGCAACAGACCCTTTCGCTCGATCCGGCGCAAGCCCAGGCCTGGGTCCAGTTGGGGGTCGCGCTCGACCCCTCCACTCAGCGGTCGGTGAGCGTCTCGATAAGTGGCCGACCCCAATCGGTCCGCCCGCGTGACTGTTTCGAACGCGCGGTGGTCGTCGACCCGAAGCTGTCGGTCGCCTGGCTGAACCTCGCTCGAACGCTCCAGGGTTCGGAGTCGATCCGCCTGCGGCTGGGGGGGGAGGAGACCACGGTGACCCCGGTCCTCGCCTACAGTCGGGCCGTTGAGCTCGACCCGAAGGACCCCGGTGCCTGGGCAGGTCTGGGGCGAGCTCTGGGGCCAGGGGGAAACACCACCTTGGCCCTCCCCGAAGGGCCCCTCCCCTTCTCGGCCCGGGGTTGCTTCGAGCTAGCGATCGGGCTGGGGGCGACGAAGGAGGCGGACATCTGGTTCGCTCTCGCGAGGTCGCTCGGGGCGAGCGAGGAGGTCAAGCTCGAGATGGAGGGGAAGGAGGTCCGCCTTCGGCGCTCCCAAGCGCGAGAACGCGGGCTCTCGCTCTCCCCGGCCCGGGCCGAGGAGTGGTTCGAGCTCGGACGCGACCTGGTCGGCTCTCAGACCGCGCAGGTGGTCATCGACGGACGTGCGCGGGTCGGCGGAAGGGTGGAGTGCTTCGAAAGGAGCCTCAGCCTGGAACCGGAGAACGCGGAAGCGTGGTACGAGCTTGGGACGAGCCTCGCGAAAGGGGGCCGGGCCTCCGTGCTGCTCCAGGGGAAATCGACCCCGCTCACCTCCCAACAGTGCCTGGAGCGGGCGATCCTCTTGGACCCATTGCACCCCCGGGCCTGGAGCGCGCTCGCGGACACCCTCGGGCCGGTGGGGTACACGACGCTCCGACTGAACGGCGTGGAGACCCGGGTCACCTCCCTGGGCTGCCTCGAGCGGCACCTCGGGATGGACCCCAAGGACGGCACCGCATGGTGGCGTCTCTCCCAAGTGCTCGGTCCGGACCAGACCGCGAGCATCCCGGGCAGCGAGAAGGGTATGCGACCGACCACGATCACCCGCCGGGGCTGCCTCGAGCGCACCGTCGCGCTCGAGCCGGGAGCGGCCAATGCTTGGCTCCGCCTCGGCGCAGAGATGGGCGCGCAAGAGCGGGTGGCGCTCGCGATCCAGGGCGGCACGACCTCGCTCTCCGCCCGCGAGTGCTTCGAACGCTCGATCACCCTCGATCCGAAGGTGGGCGAGGCCTGGACACGCCTGGGTAGCAGCCTCGGGCCGAGGGAGAGGACGGAGCTCAGCCTGGAAGGGAGCAAGCGGAGCTTCGATGCCCAGGCGTGCTTCCTGCGAGGTCTCGGGTTGGACCCGAGCGATGCCTCGGCGTGGGTGCTCCTCGCCCGCACGCTCGACAAGGGCGAGAGCGCGGCCCCTCCCTCGGGCGGGGGCTCCGAGCCCATCTCCCGACGTCAGTGCGCGGAGCGTGCGCTGGAGAGGGACCCCAAGCTCGGAGAGGCCTGGAGCGTGCTGGGGGAGGAGCTCTCCGGCTCCGAGCGACCGACGGTCCAGGCCGGAAGGGAGAGCGTCCCCGTGAACGCGACCGAAGCGTTCGTCCGGGCCGTCGTGCTCGACCCCTCGCTCGCCACGGCCTGGCGCGGGCTGGGAAGTTCGCTGCCCCGGGGTGGGTCCGTCGTGCTCCCGAAGGATGGGGGACCCCAGACGGTCACGAGGACACAAGCCTACCAGCGGTCCGTCGAGCTAGATCCCATGGACCCGCGGGCGTGGGAGGGTCTGGGAAGCTCCCTGGGGCCGAGCGAGACCGTCCCGCTGAGGGCCCCCGAGGTGCGGGGCCCGGTGAGCCGACAGCTCTGCTTCGAGCAGGCCGCCATGCTCGACCCGAAGAACGCGAAGGTCTGGAACAACCTGGGAGCGGTCCTACCGAAGGGCTCGATGGCCAGCGTAGCGATCGAAGGGGCCCGCAGGACCTTCAACGAACAGGCCTGCTACGAACGTGCGATCGCTCTGGACCCCCGCTACGCCATCGCGTGGAACAATCTCGGCGCGTGCTTGGGTCCCAAGGGCCTTGCCCACGTCCCCAAGGCGGGAGGAGCGGCCTCCGAGACGGAGGAGGTCTCCGCCCGGTTCTGCTTCGAGCGGGCCCTCGCGCTCCACGGCCCCTACACCCAGGCGTGGAAGAACCTGGGCAGGGTCCTCGGTCCAGAGGAGAGGAGCACGGTCTCGGTGGGCGAGCACCAGGTGAGCGTGGACCCCACGGAGGCGTTCCGTCGCGCGCTTTCCCTGGACCCTCGTGACGCTGACGCGTGGGAGGGCCTTGCCGATGCTCTACCCCCGGGAGGGACGACCAACGTCGACCTGGGCGAGGGCGACCAGGCCGTGTGCCGGGCGGACGCCTACGTCCGCGCACTGGAACTAGGGCCCCCCGCACGGGCCGAGGGTTGGATCGGGCTCGCGGCAGAGCTCGGACCGGAGGAGCGGCGCCTGCTCCATCTCCGGGGGAAGGAGGTGACCTTCACCCGGGCGGGCTGTGTGGACCGGTTCCTGACGCTGCGGGGGAGCGACGCAAGCGCGCTCCTCGAGGTCGGCAAGGTCCTGCGGGCCGGGGAGACGTTGCCGGTTCGCTTCGGGACCGACACTCGCACCATGGACCGCCAGGACGTCTTCTTGCGGACCCTCTCGCTCGACGACCGCCTCGCGGAGGCCTGGCTGCGTCTCGCGCAGGAGCTCGCCCCCGGTCCCCGACCGGTCCCCGTAGGACCGTCCGGCAAGGAGGTTCCGATGACCCGGCAGGGCTGCTTCGAGCGTGCGCTCACCCTGGGCTTGGAGGGGCAGGACGAGGTGGAGGCCGAGGCCTGGGCCGGGCTCGCCGAGACCCTGCCCCCGGGGACCTCGATCACGCTGCGGCTGCAGGGAGGCTCAGCTCGTGTGGACCGGGCCAATGGCCTCGGACGCGCGGTGAGGCTGGACCCGTCGAACTCCTCGCGATGGTTCGAGCTCAGCAAGGCGCTCGCCGGGGGAGGTTCGGTCTCGGTCCCCTTGCAGGGCAAGGAAGAGGCGATCGATCGCCACGCCGCGCTCACCAGGACGCTCGAGCTCGATCCCTCGAACGCCGAGGCCTGGTTCCTCCTCTCGACCTGCCTCCCGAAGGGGAAGGAGACCCTGCTCGCGCTACCCGGTCGGCCACCCGCCATGTTCTCCGGGCAGGCTTGCCTCGAGCGCTGCCTCGCGGCGCAACCCCTTCACGACAAGGCCTGGCGGGCCCTCGCCAGCGCGCTGGGCCCCGAGGGGACGACGCAGGTCCCGCGTCAGGGAGCGCTCCTGCGCGTGAACGCGGTCGCTTGCCTGGAGCGCCACCTGGGGCTGACCCCTCGGGACGCCGGTGCGTGGTGGGACCTCTGGGGATTCCTTCCCGCGGAGGGTGTCGCCCAGCTCGTCCCCAGGTCCGGGCCGACCCAGCCCTACACCCGCCGAGGCTGCCTCATCCGGTGCCTCTCGCTGGACGCCTCTCGGGCTGCGGCGTGGGAAGCGCTCGGAGGCTCGCTCGCCCCGTCGGAGACGCTCAACCTGCCCGTGGAAGGGCGAACGCTCAGCGTCAACGCGCGGAAGTGCTTCGAGAGGGCCATCGAGCTCTCGCCCTCCCTCGTCGGGGCGTGGCGGGGCCTCGTCCGCACGCTCGGTCCCGGGGAGGTGTCGCAGGTCCGCCTGCCGGGGGGCGCAGGCCCGGTCAACCGTCGCATCGCGCTCGAGCACTTGCTCGCTCTCGATCCCGATGACGGCGCGAGCTGGGGCACGCTCGCGGACGTCCTCGCTCCGGGGGAGTCGACCTCCTTCGCCCTGGGCTCTGGGCGCGCCGAGACCTGGGACCGACGTTCCTGCCTGGAGCGCGCGCTCGCCCTCGATCCCTCCCAGGGGCGGGCGTGGACCGCCCTCGCCGCTCTCCTGCCGAAGGGAGGGGGAACGACGCTCCCGGCTCTTCCCCCGAACGGCGCATCCACGAAGGTGACCCGCCGCGAGTGCCTCACCCACGGGGTCGAGCTCGACCCGCGCTCCGGATCCGCGTGGCGCGCCCTGGCGGAGGACCTCTCCCCCGGGGAAACGGAGACCGTGGAGCTCGACGGCCGGCCCTCGAAGCTTGATCCCAGGGCGTGCCTGGAGCGGGCCGTCTCCTTCGCTCCCACCGATGGCGAGGCCTGGGCCGCGCTTGGGCTCCTCCTTGGTACGGAGGGATCGGCGGAGGTCCTCGTCCATGGCCAGCCGCGCAGGTTCCCGGCCCGCGCTTGCCTGGAGAAGGCGCTCGAGCTCTCTCCCTACCAACCCCGAATCTGGTGGGCGCTCGCCCGACAGCTGCCGGCGGACGCGTCGACGACGCTCACCCTGCAGGGCGCCCCTCGCACGGTGCGCCGCTTAGAGGCCCTCACCTGGTGCGTGAACCTGGACCCGACTCTCGCCACCGCGTGGGCGGACCTGGGAGCCCTGCTTCCCCCCGGTGGCTCGGTCCAGGTGACCCTGAAGGGCCAAGCGAGGTCCATGGGCCCCCGGGACTGCCTGGAACAGAGCCTGACCCTCGACCCCAAGAATCCCCGGGCATGGAACAACCTGGGCGTCATGGTCTCCGATGGCGGCGCCGCGACCATCATGTTGGATGGTCGGCCGACGGAGGTCAACGAGGCCGCCTGCTACGAGCGCGCTCTCGCTCTGGACCCCGCCTACGCGGTGGCCTGGAACAACTTGGGAAAGGCGATCCCCGCCGGGGGCCGTGGTCGCGTGGAGGGGAGCGAAGGGCCGGTCCAGGTCGTGGCCAAGGACTGCTTCGCGAAAGCGGTGAGCCTGCAGCCCCGCTACGCCCAGGCCTGGAGGAACCTCGGAGAGTCCCTCGGTGACGACGAGAACATCTCCCTCGCGTTGGAGGGGGCCGGCCAGGCCTTCAGCTCCGAGGAGTGCTTCCAAAGAGCGCTGGAACTGGAGAACGGGCCCTCCGCTCCCCCACCCTCGAACGGCGCGAGCCAGTAGCGCGCCCTCCCCTAGGGAGGTCGCTCGGACCCTCCAGGCTCGGAGAGCGTCCTCTCACGGCCGTCAGCCGGTGTCCATGGTCCGTCGCGGTGGCTGCCACGCGGCGGGAGCCCCGCAAGATGGACAGGGGGAGGCGTCGACCGACCGGCGACGGCCGCACCGGGCGCAGCGCCGGCTCGGCGGGGGTGGAGGACGGGGGGGAGGCACCACGGCGGCAGGCGGAGGCGGCGGACGGCGGGACCAGGACCACGACGGCCAGGAGCAGGGAAAGGAGGGCCACGACGCCGCCCCGCACCTTGCGGGGCCCCCGATGCTCCCCCCTGGCCCCCGCCAGAGCTAGGTCCACCATGTGTTACAGACCGCAATGGTGGACACGTAAACAAGAATCTATGCCCGGCCCGGAGGGGAGGACGTCCCCGATGGCCCGTGAGCTCCCTTCGAAGAGAAAGGGGCCCTTCCCACGACCGGCCAGGCGGCGACGGCCAGCGTGGATCATAGGTCGAGCGTCCGCGTCGGGTCGACACCGCTCATCGGGGTACCGCACTTCGAGCAGGCGAACGCGGAGGCGGGGACCATGGTTCCGCAGTGCTCGCATCGGACCTGGGGCTCGGTCACCGGGGCGGGGCCCGGCGCGGGGGTCGGCGTGGTCCCAGAGGGAGGCGCCGCATAGGCCGCGGAACCGGGGTAGGGTGGCACGGTCGCGGGAGCTCCACCGGGGGCACCTGGTGCACCTGCCGAGGGGCCAGCGGCGACGGCCCCGGTCGGCGCGGGGGCCGGGGCTGGCTGCGGCGCCTGGTAAGGAGCCATGACGATGGGGATGACGTAGGCACCGGGAGCGGGCTCCGCGCCTGCGGTCGGACCGGGGGAGGCGATGAGCACGGGCACGGCACCGGGCGGGGTCGCTGGCGCTTGGGACGGGCTGGCCGCGGTCGTGAGGGCGCGCTTCCGACGGCGGGACACGGCGGCCCCGGCGATGGCCACGATCACCAGGACGACGAGGAGGAGGACCAGCAGGTAGGACTCCATCTCGGAGAGCCCGAAGAGGCTGAAGGGCGAAGGGGCGGGGGCGGCCAGCACCTGGATCGGGACCGACGCGGAGACCTGGGTGCCGGCCAGGCTCGCCACCACCGTCAGGAGGACCCAGCCGGGGGAGGCGCCTGATGAGAAGGTGGTGGTCGCCCCTGTGCTCGTGCTGAGGGTCCCCAGAGAGCTCGTGTTCATGCTCCAGGCATAGGAGAGCTGGGCGGGGCAACTGCCGCCCGCGCAGGAGGCCGCCGCCGTGAAGGTCTGGGACCCCCCCGACGTCAACGCTGCCGTGCCGGGAGATAGGGTGACGGAGAGGACCCCCGAGGCCAGGACCGAGATGGTGCCGGTGCCGGAGACCGTGACCCCGTTGAGGGACGCCTTGAGCGTCACCACGACCGTGCCCGCGCCGAGCGCCGTGAAGGTCGTCGATGGCCCCGTCGTGGAACTGACGGAGCCCAGGGAGGGGGTGCCCACCTGCCAGATGTAGGCGATCCCGGTGGGACAGGTCGACGAGCAGCTGGGCATCGCCGTCAGGAGCTGGGTCCCGCCCACCGGGAGCGAGACGTTGCGCGGAGTGACCAGGACCGAGGTGAGGGTCGGCACCGAGCCTGACGAGATCGATATGGACACCGGGCCCGAGGACACCGTCACCCCGTCCCACGTGGCATTGACGAACAGCAGTGCCGTCCCGGGGGTGGGGCCCGCCGTGAAGATCACCGAGGAGCCGGAGGTCGTGCTCAACGATCCAAGGGCATTGCTGAGCGACCAAGTATAGCTCGGTCCGCCCGCGCACGGTCCGCCGCTGCAGGCTGGGCTCGCGACGAAGGTGAGCGCAGAGCCCACGCTCACGCTCGCTGGAGAGGGGGAGACCGAGACCGCCGTGAGCTCCGCCCCCAGGAAGGAGAGCGAGCCGGAGACCCAGTTCGAGACATAGACGGACTGCTCGGCGGGATCGTAGACGAGGAAATTGGGGTTCGTCCCGACCGGGACGGAGGGGAGCATGAGCCGACTGGTCCCGTTGAAGCTCGTAACGCTCGCCCCGAGCAGGTCGCTCACGTAGAGGACCCCGCGGGCCGTGTCGTCCGTCAGGTCCTCGGGCGAGGGCGGGGTGGGGATCGAACCCACCGTCGTGTCCGTGGACGGGTTCACGACGGTCACATTGTTGTTCTCAAAGTTCGCCCCGAAGAGGTCGCCGCTCAGGGGATCGTAGGCCATGCCGAGGAGCTCCCCCCCGATCGGGAGGCTGGCCCCCACCGTGTCCGAGGAGGGATCGAACGCGGTCAAGTTCCAGAACTGGGTGCCGCTGAAGGTGATGACGCCCGTCGCCACATAGAGCATGCCGTTCGAGGTGTCGAGCGCGATCCCGCCTCCGTACGAGAAGGAACCCGCCCCCGTCGACACCAGAGAGAAGGTACTGAGGGCCAGAGAGGCCCCGTTGATCACGTGGATGGAAGCGAACGATTCGTCCGTGAAGTAGACGTCCCCCGTCACGGGGTCGAAGACACCATACCCCGGTGTCCCGCCCACCGAGATCGTCCCGACGACCTGGGCTTTACTGACATCGATCACGGAGACGGTCCCGCTGAACTGATTCGCGACGAAGAGGTCCCCCGTCGTGCTGTCCATGACATCGGCATACGGGTACGTCCCGACATCCACGCTCGACACGATGGAGCCGGTCGAGGGGTTGAGGATGTCCACCTGGTCGGACGCCTGGTCCACCACGCAGAGGTCACCCAGGGCGGCATCGACCACGATGCCCTCAGGCGCGCTTCCCAGGCGGATGCTCCCCGTGACCTTCTGGGTGCTGGGTGCGATGATGCTGAGATTGTCCGAACCAGCGTTGGTGGTGTAGAGGTCACCCGTGGAGGGGGCGATCGCCAGGTCCGTCGTCATCGTCCCGGTGTTGAGGTTCTCCACGACCGTGTTCGTGGAGGGGTTCACCACGGTCACGTTCGACGGGTAGTTGTCCGCGACGTACAACGTGTTGTCCGAGGGGTCATACACTGGCCAGTAGGGGGAGTACAAGGTGGACGACATGGGGATCGTCCCGACGACCGAGTCGCTGGTGGCCGAGAGGACCGTGAGGTTCCCCCCCGCGTTGGCGACGTAGACCTCCCCGTCGACGGGGTCGAAGGCCGCCCCTTCGGAGAGGTTCCCCCGGGCCGGGATGGTGGCCGAGATCGTGTAGTTCAACGTGCTCGCGACCTGGACCGTGGAGAGGGCTTCCTCGAGCGCGACGAAGATCTTCGAGGCCCCGGCATCGACCGCCAGGCCATAGGGCGAGGTTCCGGTGGCGATGGTGTGGGTCACCGTCCCTGTGGTCGTGTTGATGTCCGAGAGCGAGCTCGAGCCGTAGTTCGAGACCCAAAGGTCGCCCCGATCGAGGGCGACATCGACCGGGCTCGTCCCCACCGGGATCGAGGCCGTGGTCGTGTCCGTCTGGCCGTTGATGACCGTCACGTTGTTCGATCCGTAGTCCGCGACGTAGAGGTCGCCGTTGGACGGATCGAACGCGATCCCGCCCGGGTAGGTCCCGACCGGGATCGACCGGAGGACGCTGCCGGTGCTGAGGTCCACCAAGGTCACGAGGTTGGTGTTACCGTCCGAGACCCACAGCATCCCTGTGGCGGTATCGACGGCGGCATCGATGGGACCGGCCCCGTTCGACGGCAGGAAGTTCCCGCTGACCAGGCTCCGGTTCTGCAGGACGAGCGTGTCCCCGACGCTCGTTGCGCCGCTGACCATGGGGCGAGGGGTCCAGGGGGCGCTCCTGCGGGCGCCGGCCCCGGGGGCGTGGGCCCCACCCATGAGGGCCGCGTACCCCGGGAGCCCGAGGCCCAGGCGGGCCTCGCCTGGGGAAGGGATGGCGGCCCGTTCATCGAGGATCGCGCCTCCGAACGTGGAGAGCGAAGGGCGTGCCCCAGTCACCGAAAGGATGGGAGATGCGCTCGAGGCAAGGGAGGGAGGTGGAGGCCAGCCGCCGCCGTGGACCACGGGCGCTACGGTCGAAGCGCCGGTAGTCGCGAGGAGGAGCGTGGGGAGCAGGAGCGAGGCCAGGAGGACCCAAGGTTGCCCCCTGGCTCGCTGGCCGTCCATCAACGGAGACAGGGGCGGGGCGGGTTTGTAAATCTTCTCTCCTGGGCTCGGCCGGGTCCATGGCCGCTCTCGCTCGATCGAACACCGTCCGGGGGGGAACGACGGGGTCCCGGGCCGGCCCCCTCGCAAGGTTCATCGTTCGGACCCCTGCTCCAGCCTCCGCGTTTCCCGGAGGGACCGGACACCCATGGAACTACGGCACGTGAGGATCGTCGGGAACCCCGGCTCCGGTCGCACGACGCTGCTCGCGCTCCTCTATGCCTATCTGGTCCAGCAGTCCACCGCCGAGGAAGGGTCGCGGGCCGCCTACCGGTTCTACGCGGACCCGGAGTCGGTCCGCAAGGGCGGTGACCTCTACCGCCGACTCTCCCAGCGGCGAGGGGGCGAGAGCCCCGTGCCCCCCTTAGGCTCGATCACGCTGGAGATCGGACGGGGGACCCCGAGCCGTCTCTCCTTCCTTCGAAAGAAGGACCCTGACGGGGGAGACCCCGACAGGGTCCGAATCACCTTCTCGATCCCCCGCTCCGACGGGCAGGGGAGCAACCCCCAACCCACCCCGCCTTATCCTCCGCTGAACCCTTCGCTCCCCGTGGGCCAGCCGGTCAAGATGATCGATCTCCTGGTCCATGCGATCCCCAGAGAGACGACCCCTGGCGGAGGCGTCCCAGGCAAGGTCTCCAACCCCGAGGGTCCAGGAAGCGCTCCCCCGGTCCCACCGGGGAGCCCCCCCTCCATCGCTCCCTTCGCCTTCGCCATGCCCGGCCCGGGGTCTCCCCTGGTGCTCACCCAATGGGACGTCGCGCTGCGCTCCGAACCCGATCTCAAGCTGGGGGCGGCGCCCCCGGCCTTGGAGGACGTCCAAGCGCGCCGAGAGCTCGCCGAGTCGATCCTGGACCTTCAGGCCGGGGGAGCGGGCAGGGTCCGCCTCCCCCCCGAGGTCCCGATCTACTTCTTCGGGCTCAGCCGGGGCGGCGGACCCTTCAGCGGGACGGCCGTCAAGGGGCATCACGTGGACTTCGCGACCTACGTGCCGCGGGAGGCCGATGCCTTGCTCGCGCGGCTCTTGGGTTTGAGGCGACCCTGAACTTGCCTAGCGGCCCCGCTCAGTCCTCTGGGGGGGTCGGCCCCGGGCCCTGCGGCCCGGCCCCGGCGAGCTCAACCTTCCCCCCCGCAGGGGCTGAAGCGGTTTCGAGGTAGCGCACGCCCTCGGGGGTGAGCGTGCGGCCCGTCGGCTGCACCGAGACCAGGCCCGCGCGCTGGAGCCCGGCGAGGATCTCCCGCTCCACGTACAGGCGATCGCTTTCCCCGAGGAGGTTCAGGAGCGTGTCCAGGCCGACCGGTCCGTCCTGGGCCCTGAGGAGGGAGAGCACCTTCCGGTGCACCGGGCCGAACCCGAGAGCGTCGAGCTCCTCGGAGCGCTCGAGGTCCGCGAGGTGGTCGGAGAGGCTCCGGTCCCGGTCCAGGCTCACCTTCTGCCGGGAGGCGAGGTCGTGCGCGAGCCGCAGGGCGACCCGCGGGATGAGCTGCCCCAGCGTCGCGAGACGGGCGCAGATCTCCTTCGGGAGCTGCGGGTAGCGACGGGCGACGATCTCCGCCACCTCCTCACGGGTGTAGTCGTTGAGATGGACCTCGGGGCTGAACCGGGAGCGAAGAGCGCGGTCCACCGCCTGCGGCCTCGTCGTGGCCGCGACGAACGTGGCGTAGGGGAACCGGTGGATCCCCGAGTCCAGCCGCACGAACCGGGTGTCCGGCTCGGTCAGGGTGAGCAGGGCTTCCTGGGTGCGGCGCGGGACCAGCTGGACCTCATCGATGAAGACGAGCACAGGGGGGTACTCGTACTCGGTCATCCCCTGGGACCTCGCCTCGAGGGTCCTGGGCGGGGTTCCCTGGGCGCGGAGCGTGGACCCTACCGCCTCGATGAGCGTGTCGCGGTCGGAGACCGACTGGCCGTCCAGGAGCACCAGCGGGACCCCCAGAGCCTTCGCCATGGTCTGGGCGAGCGTGGTCTTTCCTGTGCTCGGGTTCCCCGTGATGAGGTAGGACGAAGCGAGACGGGGCGGTGAGCTGGTCAGCGCCGAGACCAGGTCGATGGAGATGCGCTCGATGGCGCCGGAGTTCCCCACGAAACCGTGGAAGGCGTCCCCCACGCGCCGGTGCGCCTCCTCCAGCGAGGGAGGGGCGGGGGCAGCAGAAGGGACCTGGGCGGGGGGCGCGGGCTCGGGCGTCTTCGGGGCGGGCGGAGATCGGGGGGTCGGGCTCGCAGCGATGCCCTTGCCGTACGGGTCCGGGGAGGGGGCGTGGGGGGCGGGTGTGGTAGGGGCGGATCTTGGGGAGGAAGAGGGGGGGGCCGAAGAGGGCGAAGGGGAGCGTGGGGAAGGAGAGGGAGGAGGCGCAGGAGAGGGAGGAGGCGCAGGAGAGGGAGGAGGCGCAGGAGAGGAAGACGCGGAGGGCGGCTCGAGGTCGGAGGGATCTCCGCCACCTTCCGGCGGGCCCGGCCCGGTCGTCCTGGAGCTCGTCGGGGAGGGCCGCTTGGGCGGCGCGCCCACGATGCGAGGGGTGGGCTTATAGGCGGTATCGATCGCGGCGTAGAAGGCGGAGAGCTTCGGGTTCCGCGGGGCGTCCACCTTCTCGACGTTCGCCTCCACCAGGGCCCACCTCTGGTCCGCCCGGATGCCGCGGGGGGAGACGACCACCTGGAACGCGTCGAGCTGGCTCACCGGAGGAACGTCGCTCATCGACACGGGGACGGGGAGCTTTCCGCCGATGCAGAGGACCTCCAGCAGCTGGTAGAGCACCTCCACCCTCACCGCGTCCTCGGTCCCGGGCAGGTAGAGCAACGTCCTCCCATCGCGCACCGTCGCCCAGCGCGACGCGACGTTCTCCACGGCCGCCTTCGACAGGAGCTTACGCAGTCCAGCCCCGAGCATCGGCAGTTGCGCGGGGTCCTCCTGCAGGGGTACCTTGAGCGGAGCGATCGTCCCCTCCACACCGGGCTGCTCCCGGTCGAAACGACGGACCGCCTCATCGATCGAGGAGAGGAGGAGCCGCCGGGAGCGGAGCAGCTCCATCGGCGCGATGACCGAGTGATTGACGTAGGTGTCGCGCCCGGCCTCGTCGGGAAGTCCCGGCTTGAGGACGGAGAGCAGGAGCTCGTCGCTGTCCGCGACCGGATGGGCCATCCGGATGTCGGTCAGCTTTCGGTCGACGCTGTCCGAGACGATCCCCCGGAGCGGAGTGTAGTGCCCCCTCAGTTTCGCCTCGTACAGGGTGAGGTTCAGTCCCTCTGCGACCGCCATGACCCGGTAGCCGACGGTCCTGGGACGCCCGTAGATCCAGTGGTCGAGGAGGATCGCCTCCCCCTCGTCCCCCGATCCCTCCGGGACCGGCTCGCCCTCAGGACCGGCCATGCGATCTGGCCTCCGTCAGCGCGAGGGGACCTGGTTGCCTTCTTCCACGTCGTCCGGCGCCCGGTCCGCGAGCTCCCGGAAGTAGTCGATGAAGGCCCGGTACTCCTCGTAGGCGAACTTCACGTCCCCCTTGAGGTCGCGCTCGATGGCGGGCTTGCTCGACGTGTCCATCCCCGCCACCTGGGCCACCTGGACCCAGCTGAAGAAGAACTGCGACTTGTCGAAGTTCACGCCCATGAGCCGCCCGCCCTTGAGGAGGGCGAACATCTGCGGCAGGAACCGGGTCATCAGCGCCTGTCCGAACCTCTCACGCCCCGAGTGGTCCGACGGGGCCGGGGGGGACGGGGGCAGCCCGAGCTGGGTCAGGACGTCGGAGGGGATCTGGTCGAACTTCGACAGGACGATCACCGGGTAGATGGTGGTCTGGGAGGTGCCCTTCTTTCCGCCGGTCGGTGCGGTCTTCTTCGCCATGTCGGCCTTGTGCTTCGCCAGCGAGGAGAGCAGGACGGCCCCGTTCTTGTCGTAGTCAAGCATCCGGTCGAAGAGGCTGCCGGTGGTGGTGGTCGTGAACCGCGAGCAGTCGACGATGAACACGATGATGTGGGCCTTCAGGAGCTCCTGGATGACGCGGCGGTTCTCCGTCACGCCGGTCTCGACGAACTCCTCGACGTCCTCACCGGCGACGTCGTAGGCCGCGAAATCGATGATGCTGAAGGGCTTGACCCAGTTCGCCTTGCGGATGTTCTCGGGGAGCATCTGGGAGAGGCCGCGTGGAAAACCGAACTTGAATCGGATCTCGCTCATCTCCTCCTTGAGGTTCGCGGGCGGGAACCGTCCGTTCCGCATCGCGTTATACATGCTGCCCATCTGACGGATCGTGGAGGGGTCCCCGTAGAACCGGTAGCTCTCCCCTCGAAGCTCGTTCGTGTAGCGGGTCTGGGCCGCGTACAACAAGCCGAGGAAGACCGTCTTTCCGGACGACGAATACCCGTAGATCGCGGCTGGGCACATAGCGCCTCGATGGGGGGTGGTGGATGAAAAAGGTGTCGGCGACCCGATACTTCGTCCTCCGAGCGCCCTCCCGCCTCTTGGGCCCGCTCGGAGGATAGGGTCCGGCGACCCTCACGGCGCGCCTGGGCTCAGGCGGCGATGGCCCCTTCCACGGTGCCGAACCGTATCCTCCGTCCAAGGGTGATCGAGACGCTCCTCCCCGGCTCCACGGAGGCCTGAGAGCCATCCGGTGCGGTGGTCGACCAGGCACGGTTGCTGAGGTTCTTGATCCCCCACCGGGACGGGTCCTGGGGATGCTGCACGATCGAGGCCACCGGTTGGGAGTAGTCGTAGAGGCGGGTGGGGTCGATGTGGTGGGGGAAGAGCTGCGTGTCAGCGTTCAGGATGACCCAGGTCTTGCCGAGCCGCAGGCGCGGAGGTCGTGAGACCGTGGCGGAACAGACCCAGCAAGGGTCCGTGGGGGGAAGTTCCCCGGCCCCCTCGGTCGGCGGGGTCCCCCAAAGTCGGGCCGAGCGGTCGACGAAGTTCTCGTGGCGGTTAGGGCAGTAGGTGATGTCGTCGCGCAGCTGGGACATCACCATCCTCCACTCGGTCTCGCGGACGCGACCGTTCTTGGGGTCCTTGAGCCCCACCGTGAAGGCCTTCGTGAACTTCTCCCGTAGGAACTCCGGGTAGATCTTCCAGAGGTCGAACGCGTTCGCCCCCGCCTCGCCCGTCGGGTCCTTCTCCCAGGGCAGCGCCTCGTTGACGGTGTTCGATTCGTCGAAGATGAAGACCGGCTCCTCGCCGCACAGCTTGATCCGGGCCTTGAGGTCCAGGCTGCGGATCTGGAGCAGGCGCTTCCCGTAGAGCGGGTGATGGACGTGGAAGAGGTAGAACAGGAGGACGCTCAGCGAGAAGAGGTCGGACTGCGTGTTGGGCAGGCTCTGGCCCCGGACGAGCTCAGGGGCCATGAAGTCCGGGGTGCCCATCACCCCTCCGATCCCTTCGGCGTCCACACCCACGTTGTCGTTGTCGCAGATCGCGATGTCGCCGGTCGTGGGATCGAGGAAGACGTTCCCCGCCGAGATGTCACGGTAGCAGAGACCGTGGGCGTGCAGTTGGAGGAAGCTGTGCGCGAGCTGGAGGCCCGCGGTCGCCCGCGCGCGGAAGGTGGGGTCGATCCGGCCCTTCAGCAGGTCGGTCATCCCTCGGAAGCGTTTCTGCCGCAGGGGCATGAGATACCCGAACGAAGGCGAGCCCGGCTGAGACACGAGGTCCGACGGCCAGAGGAAGCGCTCGCTGGGCGTCCCCTTCGAGATGAGGACCTCGAGGGAGCGACGTTGGGAGGGAGTGCACCAGTTCGGATAGTACCACTTGACCGCGACCTCTTCTCCGTCGAGGCTGGCCGAGTAGACCTCCCCCTGTCCGCCCGCCCCGATGAACTCCCGGACGACGCACGGGCTGCCGGAGGTCGAGCTGATGAGCCGGTCCCCCGAGCCGAGGGAGTTGAAGGCTGGACGGGGAGGAGGGCTCACCTATCCTGCACCTCCCTTCGCGGCGACGTGGGCCCCGGCGGCCCTCTTGGACGCTCCTGCCGGACCGACCGAGGGGACACGGAAGAGAAGCCCCAGGGTGATGTCGTCACCGCTACCGTCCCGGGAGGTCTGCTCCAGCATGCCCGGGAGGCTCTCCCCCACGTGACGGGCCCCCTCCCGACAGAGGCTCGCCAGGACGTCGCGCGCGAAGGCCTGGAAATCGGTCGCGTGGGGAAAGGACTTGGACAGCCCGTCGGTCGAGAGCCAAAGGAGCACGGGGTCCGCTCGGGAGCGGGCGTAGAACCGCAGCCGAAAGTCCTGCCAGGCACCCTCGCGCGAGAGCGAGAGCGTCTGGTCCCCCACCAGCCCCGCGTCGGGCGGGACCGGCTCCATCACCTCGCCACCTTCCGAGACCATCAGGATGTCGCCGTCCCCGATCTGGAGATGCAAGAGGAAGTCCGGGGCCACGGCCGAGACCACCAGCGTGGTGCCGTAGGCGAGCCTTCGGTGCCCTTCAGAGACGGTCGATCCCGGGGACGCGGGGGTGCCAGCGCCCCCTTGGAGGGCCAGGGTCTCCTCGGGGGTCAGCGGCCTCAGGGCGAGCTCCTCGTCGACCTTCCTCTGCCACTCCCGCTCGATCTGCTTCGCCAGCATGTCCTCGGCGAGGCGCTTCACCACGAGCAGGTTCTCGTGCGATGCGGTCTTCTGCAGGAAGCGCCAGAGGACCTCGGTCGCGGTCTCCACGGCAAAGACCGCCCCCTGCTGGCTGCGGGGGCTCCGGGCGTCGCCATGTCCGTCCGCCACGGACATCACCAGGGGGGTGGGGGTCTGCCCCTCTCCGGCCGGGAGGCGGGGGAGGAAGCGGAAGGCGTCCTGGTTCGGCCGGGCGTCACGCACGTGCTTCGCGCCCCGCACGCTCGCCGCCACGGGAGCCCAAGCGTCCACGGTGCCCTGGACCTCCACCGCCGCCACCGCCCCTCTTTCGGTGACCAGGTCCGGCCTACCAGACCGCCTCGGAGGACGGGCCGGAGGGTGAGACCGTGACGGGCGTGGGGAGCGGGACGGTGACCGAGGTCTCCTCTGAACGAAGTCGGCCGCGCGAGGGCTGCGAGACCGCCTTGAGGACCGCGGTCGAGGCCCAACGGATCGACCGAACGAGGGCCTCGGGGTTGTTCGCTTGCAGCGGCCGGATCGTCGGGTCGCCGATGAACTCCTGCAGGACCTCGAGGTCGACGTCCCGCCCGATCGCGATGCCGATCCTCACCGAGGACCGGCCCCAGGGCTCCTCGAGCAGCGCCTCGAGCCCACCCTTGTAGTCGTCGGTCGGTTGCCCGTCCGAGAGCAGCACCAGGACGGGGGGGAGCGCGCGTTCCTCCATCGGGGGGATCGCGAGCTGCGAGGCGACCAGCCGGAGGGCCTTGCCGAGGTCGGTGAGCCCTCCCGCGCTCACGTCCTGCCAGGAGAAATCGTCGAGAGGGGTCGGCTTCTCCAGGTGCCAGCGAGCCCCGGAGGAGAAGGCGACCGCCCTCACCAGGACCCTCGCGTTCGGGTTGTCGTCGGCCACCTGGCGCATGAGCGGTATCGTGTCCCGGATGGAGTTGTTGACGGCCTGGATCTTCCCGTCGTCCCGCATAGAGCCGGAGGCGTCCACCAGCCAGATGAAGTGGAGCGGACGTGAGGCGACGGCCCGGGGCATCTTGACCGTGGATGCGGGACCCGATTAATTAGTCCATCTCCGCCGGTCCCGAGGGCCCCGTTCAATCTCGGCTAAATATCGGCTCCATGATGGAGAAGCGTGGGCCTATCGGTCATCCTAGGGAGGTCCCTGGTGGCAGGGACCCTCATCGGCATCTCGTTCCTCTACTTCCTGTGGGTCTGGGCCTCCGGTGGCCCCCGCGACTCTCGCGAGATGCGCGAGATCGTGGTCGACCTGCTGTCGCTCCCGGCCGGGGCCTTCGCCATCGTGATCGGGGCGGCCAACGGGATCGAGGGCGTGGTCCTCGCCTTCAGCGCAGCCCTTCTCGCCGGCGGCGGGGTGGGTCTGCTCGCCCGGGCGCTCCACAACGTCCCCTGGAGCGCCATGCTGGCGCTGGCCGTCGGGACCGCGGCCGGGGTCGCCGTGTGGATCCTCGCCCCTCCCTGGGTCCCCGGATATGTCGCGCTGGTCGTGGGGTTCGTGGTCTTCATGCTCATCTACATCCCGCTCCACGCAGCTTCCGCGATCTTCGAAGTGGTGGGGTTCTTCCTCAAGGCGAGGATCTTGCTGGCCCTCCTGGGTATCGCCCTCCTCGCGGAGGGCATCCTGGTCGCGCTGGGCACGTCCATGTGGTCGCTCGCCTGAACCGGACCTGCCCGGGGGGGGGAGCTCCCGCGTGGGAAGGCTGTCCGGCCCCCACCTCCCTCAGGTCGCGTAGCGCTGGGGACGCCCCTTCGGTGCGGCGCAGGACCCCGCGATGGGGCACGAGCTCCCGCTCAAGGGGAGCGGGGAGCGGCCGAGGGCTCAGGTGACCCCGAGGCTCCGGCGGGGGGAGGCGGAGGGGACGGAGCCGGCAGGGGGCGAGCGAGCACGAACGCTCCGGGGACCAGCCGTAGGGCGAGCCGCTCCAAGACCGCGGTCTGCTCCGCTGGAAGCGAGCTGCGGTCCACCGAGAAGAGCATCGACCCCCGCTTCGGCAGGGCGAGGTCGCGGACAACATCGAGGAGCCGACGGACGTTGCGGACGTTCGTCGCCTCCACCAGATGTTCGAGGCCGGGCAGGACGACGACGCGCCCGGGACCGGCGGAGAGATGCCGGTCGATGAAGAGCCCGATCCGCTCGAGGTCGGTGGGAAGCACGCTACCGTCACCCTCGATCGTGGAGATCCGGTACAGGGTCGCCCCCTCCAACGAGAACTTGGCCACCACGCCTTCCGGGTTCTGCTTGGTGAAGCCGAGCACCTGGGAGGCCGTGAGCCCTGCCGCACCGATCCGCCCCCAGAGCTCCTCCTCCTTGTCGGTCTCCACGTAGCAAAGAGGCTCCTCCAAGGGCCACGGCGGCGGAGGTGGTGGGGGTGGCGGCAGGGGAGGAGGGGGGGGAGCGAGGGAGGTGGCGGCCAGCGCCGACCTTGCGTCGGATGGCGAGGGGCCGGCGGCAGGGGATGCGGGCATCGCCGTCGCAGGGGGGCCCTGCCCCACCGGACCACCGCTGAGCGGTGCGGGAGCGGCGGGGGCCGTGGGCCCCGCGCTCTCCGACGCACCCCAGGTGGCGCGGTAGGTCGGCCCCTGGGGTGAACGGCCACGCTCGACCCTCCAGCCTAGGACCTTCCAAACCCCGTCCGGAGGGGCCCGCTCGGTGTCACCGAACGCGGCGTCATTGAGCTCCGCCTCCAGGTAGTCGCTGTCGGAGTCCGTCTCAGGAACGAGCGAGCCGTCCTGCCAGAGCTTGGAGAGGAGCAGAGGGCCCTTCGGCTTGCCCTTCCAGTGCGCGACCGCGAAGGCCCTCCGAGAGGTCTCGCTCTTGGCGAGCAGGGAGCGCAGCTCCTGGTAGGAGCCGATCTGGCGGTAAGTGGACGTGGGGGGTGCGCTCACGCGCTGCCCCTTGTCCCGCAGGGTGGCGAGACGTTCCTCCCAATCCTTCTCCTTGAGCCCGGGGGGCTCCCACGGCGAGGAGGTCCCGGGGGAGGCGCCGACCGTCAGGGAGGCAGGGCCGGCTCCCCCAGGCGGAGCGGGTGCCGTCCACGCCAGGTGGAAGGCGAGGGCGGCCCCTGTGGCACGTCCCTCGGGCGGCTGCACCGCGACCAGGCCACAGTCCGGGAACCGGTTGGGGTGGAGCAGCACGTAGGTGTCCCGCTCCTCCCCAGGGAAGAGGTCGCCCAGGACCTCGAGGATGTCCCCCAGGTCGGCCTCTTGAGCGAGCTCGTTGAGCCGGCCCAGGGGCCGACGGGAGAGGTTCGCCTCCCGAGGGGCGAGCGCGAGATCGTCCAGGAGGGCCTGCGTGACCCGTCCCAAGAGGATCGCCCGAGGGGAGCGGCCTTGCTCGTCCTCCTTCTTCTGCCCGGGCATGAGCCGCTTCAAGGCGGTCACGGTCGAGCCCGAGCCCGAGGCCTGGTCCTTCAGCTCGAGCAGCCGGTCCAGGAGCCAGGGGCGGCGCTCGCCTCCCCGCGTGGTGGAGGACGCGAGCATCCCTCCCCAGCGGTGGGGCATGGTCCGCGCCCAGTCGGGCGCGGTGGTGCTGGAGCGGTACCAGCGTGCGACCCGCTGCTCGACCAAGGTCACGAGCGCGGCCTCCGAGGTGGTCTCCTGTCGGACCCTCGCGAGGATGGGCTCGAGCCGCAGGGCGATCGTGGGGGCGAGGTCAGGGTTCTGGACGATGAGCGAGCGTAGCCGGGGGAAGTCGAGGTTGCTCAGCACCTCCACGTCGAAGCGCTCCTCACTGTCCATCGCTAGGAGCGAGCCGAGCTCGGGAGGAAGGGGGCGCGCGGGGGCGGGGGCCGAGGCGGACCTCGCACGGGCAGCGGCCGTCGCCGCCTTGGCCTTCTCCAGCTCGAGGCGGCTGCGCACCCGCTCCTGCTCGAGCCGTGCCTTCCACTGCTCCTGATCGATGCGCCGCTGGAACTTCGCGCGGTCCTTCTCGCGGCGGGCCTCCTCTTCGCGGCGCGCTTGCTCTTCCTTCTCCCGCCGCTCGGCCTCGGCCTGCTGGGCCTTCTTCTGGACCTCCAGCTCGGCCTTGCGCTTCTCCTCGGCCTCTCGCCGCGCGCGCTCCGCCTGCGCCGCGATCCGGTCCTGGGCCCGCTGCTGGCGCTGCTGCTGGTCGACCTGGTCGATGAGCGAGAGCGATGCCGCGGGGGCTGCGTCCCCCGCCTGGGAGGCGGGCGACTCCTCCACATGGGCGTGCGGCGCGGCCCAGGGAAGCTCGATGCGGTAGACGTCGAGGGTGCCCTGCACCCCCTTGAGCTGCTTCGAGCCGACCTTCGAGATCGGGAAGGTCATCTTGTTGCGGACGTGGACGAAGATCTGGTCGGAGACGACCACCCCTCCGGGCTCCGCCAACGGAACGAGCCGTGCGGCCACGTTGACCGCGTCCCCGAAGATGTCGCCGCCGCGCTCCTCCACATCCCCGGCGTGGATGCCGATCCGCAGCTCGAGCGGAGGGCCCGCGCTCCCCTCGTTCCGGGAATGGAGCTTCCTCTGGATCTCCACCGCGCACTGCGCGGCCTTGATCGAGCTGTCGAACTCGACGAGGGAGCCGTCGCCGGTGGACTTGATCCAGCGTCCCCCGAACTCCTCGAAGAGGGGCCGGACCATCCCCTCCTGCTCACGCAGCCGCGCGAGCGCCCCGTTCTCGTCCCTTTGGGCGGAGGCCGTGAACCCGACGATGTCGGTGAAGAGGATGGCCGCGAGCCTGCGCGAACTGGCCACGGGGGCCCATCGGCTCCCTGGGAATTAAACCAGCGCTCGCCGCGGGGGCCCACGGGCGGGGGGGCCCCCGACCTCTTCCCCTATTCGGAGAAGCCGGACCCGGAGCTCCTCAAGCGCCGGACCGTCTCGCGCAGGAGGGCCTGCAGGACCTCCGGCTCCTTGGCGATGGTCCCCCAGAACTCCCAGCGGTTGAAGACCAGGCAGCGGGAGGGCTTGGAGGCCACCACGTCCGCGGTGCGTGGCTGTTCATCGAAGAGGGCCATCTCCCCGAAGAAGTTGCCGGGCTGAAGGGAAGCCACCCGCTTCCCGTCCTTGCGGACCTCGAGCTCCCCGTCCAGCACCAGGTAGAACCCGACCCCCTTCTCGCCCTGGCGGACGACCGCCCGCCCGGTCTCGTAGGAGAGCTGCGTGCCGCTCTTCGCGAGCCCCTTGAGGTGACCTCGGGCGACGTTGGAGAAGAGCGGCACCGTGGCGAGCATCTTCAGGGTCGACTCCTCTTCCGGCATGTTCCTGCACCGCTCTTGGGCAAGGGCTCCTCAGGGCTCCACCATAAAAAATGCTCTGTGCGAGAGGGACGCGAGGACGCCCCCGGCCCGGGAGCGGTTCCCGGCGGCGGGGTCGGCCGGTCCAGGGCCGGGGGCGGCCCTCCTCAGTTGAGGTCGAACAGGGTCACCCGCTGCTTGTACTGCTCCCGGGTCTGTTGGATGTAGAGCCGCACCCTCTGGAACTCGGTCTTGAGGTCCAGGGAGGCGCCGTCCACGAGCATCCGTGAGATGCGCTGGGAGGCCTCGGCGATCACCGAGAGCCGGTGGGTCACGTCGAGGTCCGCCTTCCGCAGCTTCTCGACGACCGCGTCGTCGACCTTCCCCTTCTTGTCGAAGAAGATGACCGCCTTCTGGCTGGGGCCCAGCCGTACCTCGTTGAGGAAGAGGTCGAGCTCGTCCATGCACTCGCGGATGGGGCCCGCGAGGGCGGCCTTCTTCTCCTTCACCAGGAGGTCCACGCAGGTCCGCAGGCTGGAGCGGCCGCGCTCGATCTCCGCTGAGAGGAACTGGCGGATCTTCGAGTCGTCCTTCGACCGGTGGCCATCCTCGTAGCCCCAGTAGCTCGAGACGATCGCCTCCTCCTTCTGGCCCTGCGCCGCCTTCCACACCCGGTAGAGGTTGTACCCGATCGAGGTGGCGTAGGAGACGATGGCGATCTGGGGGATCAGCAGGTCGATGATGGGGATGCCGACCATGTCAGGCGCCTCCCTTCAAGAGCGAGGTCCCGCACTCGGGGCAGGTCTTCCAGGAGGACTTGAGCTCCTCTCCGCAGTTCGAGCAGGCGATCGGTCGAGGGGTGAGCTTCGTCCCGCAGTCGGGGCAGACCTTCCAGAGCGACTTCACCACCTCTCCGCACGACGGGCAGGTCGAGGACCCGTTGCCGTTGCCGTTGCCGTTGCCGTTGCCGTTGCCGTGACCCTTGCCCGCAGGCTCCGCACGAACGGTCCGGACCATGTCGGCGTGGATGCCGGCCATCTTCTCGGTGTGTCTCTCGGCCATGTCGACCCCGGCCTTGTAGGCGTCCAGATTGTACGCGGCGGCCGTCGCCACCGCCTTCGCCTTCTCCACATCCGCGTTGGCGCGGATGGACTCGGCCTGGATCGCGATCTTCCCGCTCGTCTCGGTCATGGAGTTCTTGGCGGCGGCGAGCTCCTTGATCGTCCGCAGGTCGGTGTCCGTCTCGGCGGAGGCCCGTTCGGAGGCGAGCTTGTTCTTGATCGCCTCCTGCCGCGCCGCCTCGTCGGCCCTGGCCCTTTCCGCGTCGAGGAGGTCCTCGCGCTGTCCCCTGGCACGTGCCTTGGCCGCCTTGTAGTGGACGTCGACGGTCTCCTCCTGGAGCTCCGCGAGCGTCCTCAGATTGTGCTGGTGCTGGATCAAGAGGTCCGCCTGGAACTGGTCACGCGCCTTCACGAGCTCGGAGGTCCGCCGCTCGTCCCCGATCTGGGTGTTGAAGGCGATGTCGCGCTTGCGCTCCTCGAGCTCCTGACGGCTCGCGACCTCCTGCACGCGGTCGAACTCCGTCGCGTCGAACCTCACGAAGACCTGGCCCAGGGTGAGCCCGAAGGTCTCGAAGGTCTTCCGCAGGTAGCTCACCATGCTCGCATCGACCGCGGTCCGGAAGGCCTCGCTCCCGGCGAGCTCCGCGTACGGGGTCGAGCGGACGAGGGAGAGCAGCACGTTGGAGACGAGCTCATCATGGAAGCGGGCCGCGAGATCGCCCTTGGTGACGACGCTTGGCCAGGGGGAACGAGCGGCTGAGCCGGAGTGACCTGCGACGTTCGTCCGGATGAGGTTGAAGACCTTCACCGCGTTCGCGAGGTCGAAGCTGAACCGCAGCGTGATGACGCCCATGGCCGGCCGGTCATCCTTCGTGAGGAGCATCTCTTGGCCACCGCCGGCTCGGGACGCGGCCGCCGCGCGGGCCCCCGCCCAGGCGTCCAGCCCGTAGAGCGACTCTCCACCGAACGGGATCTGGAGATCGACCGGAGAGGTCTGGACGAAGAGGACACGGACGTCCTCCCCCCCGCCCACCGTCGACTTGAGCGCGTTGAAGAGCCCTCCGCCGAACTTGCGGACGCGCTCCTGGGTGATGGGTTCCTCCGGCTTGCCGTTCCGGATGACCACCGCGGCCTCGTTCGGCCCGACCGATATCTGCTTGAGGAGTCCGGGATTCTGGGCATTGATCTCCTGGCGGGTCAGGAACTGGGCCACCACATCTCCGCGTCCGCTCGACCACGTGTACATCGTTGGACCCCCCAGGGGTGCCCCTAGCCATCGACGGACGCCGCGATAATCCTTTGCTCGCTCCCGGGTCCTCCCTGCGGGAAGCCGACCCGACTTCGCACTCCCCCAGCTCGAGGTGGGGAAACTTCACCTCCACGAGGATTCATGAAGGAGTGGAGGCATGGGTGGCCAGTCGTATAGGATGACCGTGTTCCGTAGGGCCACCATCCTTGGGCTCTGCGCCCTCACGCTCGGGGCCCTCTGTGGCTTGGCCATGGCTCCGACCGCCGCCGTCGGAACGGCGGCCGGCGCCGAGCCCGGCCACGCTTCGAGCGTGTCCTTCTCCCCCCGTGCTTCCCTGACGGGGACCGGGCCCCACCCTGCCTACACCATGCCCCATACGACCGGATCCCTGGGAGACTGGATCGTCGGAGCCTCCGCCGCCCAAACGACCTACTCCGGGTTCGATGGCATCCAAATGACGGCCAACCTGGTCGCGCTCTCCACCCCACCGGTCAGTTCCGGCAACTGGGACATCGAGAACGTGTATGTCTGGGAGAACACCAGCGTAGGCGTCGCTTTCGACTTCGGCTACGCGGTTGGACAGACCGCGGCCGGGGCCTGGGGCCCCTACCCGTTCTACAGCTGGGGGACCTCCGGGGGAGGGGTCTCCTGCACACAGCCGCTTTCCTTGGGCAACAACCTGTTCGAGGTGCTCGAGCTGCCCGGGGGGACCTGGGACTTCACCGTCGATGGGAACCCCATCTCGGGCCCCTCCCTCTTGACCGGAGGGACGTGCACCGGTGCCACGCTCACCGGCTCTCTCAGCCTTCCAGGGTCCACGGCCGTGGAGGGGCCCACCTACCTTGAGACCAATCTCCAGGAGGAGGCCTCGAACCGTACCACGCTCTGGACCTTCCCGACCCTGACCCTGCCCCATGCGATGGACCTGCAGTTCATGGGAGCGTGGGCAACGGTGGGGTCCGCCATCGCGGGGTTCTACACCTCGACGGGGGCGATCCCCACCTTCGGGGTCAACGGTCGGGTGCAGAACACCTCGCTGCCCGATGACGAGCTCCTCTTCTCCTCGTCGGCCCTCTCTCCGCCGACCGGCTCCTCCCTGTGGAACGGGCTCGTCGCTACGATAGGGACCTTCTCCCCGACGGCGCAGTCCTCCGGGAGCTACAGCGTGTCCATCTCGGGAGGCACGGCGCCCTACCATTGCGTCTGGCGCTTCGGTGACGGGGGTATCGCCGCCGGGCAGACGGTCAACTACAGCTACAGCCAGGCCGGCACCTACACGCTGGTGGTCTTCGTCAACGACTCCTCCGGCGAGGCAGCGGTGGCGACGACCTCGGTCATCGTGCAGACCGGGGTCACGCCCTTGGACGCCGTGTTCTCCGCGTTTATCGGCCTGCTCTTCTGGGTGCTGATCATCGGGCTCATCGCCTATGCGGTCCACCGTTCCAGGAAGCGCAAGCGCGAGGCGAAGGCCGCGGCAGCCCAGGCCGCTTCGCGCCCGGCCCAGGTGTTCGTGCAGTACGTCTACATGCCGACCCCGGCCGCCAGCACCGCGCCCCCTGCTGCCGTCGCACCCGCCCTCCCTCCCTCGGCGGCCCCACCCGTGATCGCCGCGCCTTCCGGCGGGTCGTCCCCACCCATGCCCGCCCAAGGGGGCGTGGGAGGACCCTCTTCGGGACCCGCCACAACCCCGCGAAGCACCTCTGCTCCCTCCGATGCACGCCCGGCTTCCACCACGTCGACCGCGACGGGGAGCCGCTCGGTCGATTCCGAGGGGGAGCCCACGTCCCTCTCGGACACCTCGGGCCCCCTCTCGTTCTCCTCGGGCCGTTCCTGGCAGGCCCTCTCCATCTCTACCCCCTCCTCCGAGCCCGCTTCGGACTCGATCTCCCTCTCGCCGGCGATGGACGGACCGGCAACGGGAGCGGGGGCCTCGAAGGACCCGAACGCTGCCCGCCCCCTATCTTCCGACGAAGTCCCGCGCCCCTATCCGGAGCCCACGACCTCCACCGGGGGCGCTCTGGGGCCCTACCCCTCGTACGCTCCCATTGCCCCACCCCCCGCTCCATCCCCCGCTCCACCCCCCGCCCCTCCCCTCTCGCCTGCCCCGGTCGCCCCCCCCTCCCCGGCCCCCATCGCGGCTCCACCGCCAGCGCCCCTTGCCCCTCCGGCCCCTCCCCCCCTAGCTCCGCCGCCTCCCTCCACGCCGGACCCGGTGGGTGACCAGGTGCGGGCGGCGCTCCGGAGCATCTGGAAGGAGCGCGCCGAACAGATCTCGGGCAATCCCCGCATGCTCCGGGCCATCCTGTCCGACGAGTGCCCCGGGTCGAAGCGCGAGATCAACCTCGTGGTGGCCGCGCTGGACGACGGCGCGGTCGATGAGCTGCGGTCAGCGATGCGTCCGGGCGCCCCTCCCCCTCCGCCCCTGACCGAGCAGCTGGTGCAGCGGCTCATGGACCACCGCGGGTTCACCTATCCTTTGGCGCGATGGGCCGTGGATTCCTGGGTCGCGGCGCTGCTCTAGGGCTCCCTCCCCGGGCCCCACGAGCGGCGGTCCCTCACCTCAGTGCCAGGTCAGGTCCACGACGAACTTCGTCGCACCCACGGCGATGACATCGCCCTTGGCGAGGACCTGGGACTGGCCCTTCGAGAGCTTCTTCCCGTTGACCACCGTCCCGTTCACGCCGCCCTCGTCCACCACCCGGACCTCCCCGGTGGGCCCCACCACGACGCTCGCGTGCTTGTGGGAGACCGCCCGGTCCTTCGGGCCCGAGCAGATGGCGCACTGGGGATCGCGGCCGATGGTCCACTGGGAGCCGGGGGAGATGTCGAAGGAGAAGCTCTTACCGACGCCCTCGCCCTTCTCGATGCGCAGCGTGATCCTCGCCGACCCCACGACCTGGGTCGTGGTCGACTCTCCAGAGGTCTCGAACCCGAGGACGGTGTTGCCGATGCGGATGACGTCCCCCACCTTGAGCTCGAGCGACTCCACCTTCTCGTCCCCGACCCACGTCCCCAGGTGACTGCCGACGTCGCGCAGCACATATCGTCCGCCGGTGCGGACAATCTCCGCGTGCCTGCGGGAGGCCTCCTTGTCCCAGGTGAGGGCGACCTCGTTCGCTCCGTCGCGACCGATCCGGGTCACCTTCTTCGCGAGACGGACCGAGGAGCCCTTCTGGGGTCCGGTGAGGAGGAAGACCCGAGAGACCTCGCTCTCTTCCGATGACGGGAGAGAGCTCTGGATGATGATGTCCCCCTTCGAGTAGAGGATGTTGTCCCTGAGGTTCATCCCCGAGGTCCCAGGGGCCCCCGCGGGATCCTCTCCCGAGATCTCCCCCAAGATCCGCTCCCTGGAGGCCCGTGACGCCTCCGCCGAGCTGGGGGGCTGGGGGGAGGCCGACCGGTCCTCGGAGGAGGGGGCCTCGGGCGGGCCCTCCGCCCCGGACGCGGGAGACCGCGCGGAAGAGCCGGCGGGCGCGCCGGTCGCCTCTCCGCACTCCGGACAGAAGCGCTTCCCTTCGAGAAGGCCCGCACCGCACGACCGGCACTCGACCAAGTCCTACCCCTCCGTCCGCTCCTTCGGAAAAGGGACGGGGCCCCCTTTGAACGTTTGCGAGGGGGGGCGGGGGGTCCAGAAAGGCCTGGAGGCGCCACGACCGAAGGTCCGCAGCGAGCTCCGCCGCTCGGAGGTGGACGACCCGATCGTGGACCGGGACGGCGCGGTCCTCCCTCGTCCGCGAGAGGGGCCGTGGAGGGAAGGCGATGAAGGGCGACCCTACGGGGTCCCCTTCTCGTCGACCACCTTGAAGTCCGCGTCGACCGCGCCCTTCTTCCCGGGTCCGCCCGACTTGGGGTCCGCGCCTTCGCCGGGTCCCTCCTCGGCCGTCGCGCCCTCGCCCTCGGGAGGCGTGCCGGTCGGGGTGGAGCCCTCGCCCTCGCGGGAGCCCTGGTAGAGGCGCGTGGAGACCTTGTGCATGACCTGGGTCAAGGCGTCCATCTTCTCGCGGACCCCCGACGGATCGCTCTTCTTGAGCTCCTCCCGTAGGGCCGTGACCTTCTCCTCGATCTCCTTCTTCTCGCTCGCGGAGACCTTCTCGCCCAGGTCCTTGAGGAGCCGCTCCGCCTCGTAGGCGAGGCTCTCCGCCCGGTTGCGGGCCTCGACGGACTCCGCGCGCTTCTTGTCCTGGTCGGCGAAGCCCTGGGCCTCCCGGACCATGCGCTCGACCTCGTCCTTCGCGAGCTTGTTGGAGGCGGAGATCGTGATCCCCTGCTTCTTCTGGGTCGCGAGGTCCTTCGCGGTCACGTTGAGGATCCCGTTCGCGTCGATGTCGAAGGCGACCTCGACCTGCGGGACCCCCTGCGGGGCCGGGGGGATGCCGGTCAGCATGAAGGTCCCGAGGGAGACGTTGTCGGCGGCCATCGTCCGCTCCCCCTGGAGGACCTTGATCTCGACGCTGGACTGGCTGTCCGAGGCGGTGGTGAAGATCTGGCTCTTGCGGGTGGGGATCGTCGTGTTGCGCTCGATGAGCTTGGTGAAGATCCCGCCCTTGGTCTCGACGCCGAGCGACAGGGGGGTCACGTCGAGGAGCAGGATG
Source organism: Thermoplasmata archaeon (assembly GCA_027306505.1). Classification (GTDB taxonomy): domain Archaea; phylum Thermoplasmatota; class Thermoplasmata; order Lutacidiplasmatales; family UBA184; genus JAKAAX01. The sequence continues at coordinate 65,605 of DAHUZP010000022.1, forward strand.
TCCTTGACCTCTCCACCGAGGACACCGGCCTGGATCGACGCTCCCACGGCGACGCACTCCATCGGGTCCACGCCGCGCTCGATCTTCTTGCCGACCAGGTCCTCGACGAACTTCTGGACGATGGGCATCCGCGTGGGGCCCCCCACGAGGACGATCTTGTCCACCGTGTCCTTGCCGAGCTTCGCGTCCTTGAGCGACTGCTCGAGGGGCTGCCGGCAGCGCTGGATGATCGGACGTACGAGCTCCTCGACCTTCGCCCGGGTGAGGGTGAGGGTGAGGTGCTTCGGGCCCTCCGACGTCGCCGTCAGGAAGGGCAGGTTCACCGTGGTCTCGAGGGTGCTCGAGAGCTCGATCTTCGCCTTCTCAGCCGCGTCGCGGACGCGCTGCATGGCCATCTTGTCCTTGCGGATGTCGACGCCATTCTCCTTCTGGAACTCGGAGGCGATGAAATCGCTGAGGAGGTTGTCCATGTCGGTCCCGCCGAGCTGCGTGTCGCCGCTCGTGGAGAGGACCTCGAAGACCCCCTCGCCGAAGTCCATGAGGGTCACATCGAGCGTGCCCCCTCCCAGGTCGAAGACGAGGATCTTCTGGTTCTTGCCGCCCTTGTCGAGCCCGTAGGCGAGGGAGGCGGCCGTAGGCTCGTTGATGATGCGGACGACCTCGAGGCCGGCGATGGTCCCCGCGTCCTTGGTCGCCTGGCGCTGGTTGTCGTTGAAGTAGGCCGGGACGGTGATGACCGCCTTCTCGACCTTCTCCCCCAGGAACGCTTCCGCGTCGCGCTTGATCTTCTGGAGCAGGAAGGCGGAGAGCTGCTGCGGGGTGTACTCCTTCCCCCAGATCTTGTACTTGTGGTCGGTCCCCATCTTCCGCTTGAAGGCGAAGACGGTCCCTTCGGGGTTGCTCACGGCCTGCCGACGGGCGGGTTCCCCGACCAGCAGCTGTCCGTCCTTGGTGAAGGCGACGTAGGAGGGGAAGGCCTTCCCTCCCCCGACGGTGGTGCCTTCCGCGCTCGGGATGATCGCGGGGCGGCCCCCCTCAAGGACGGCGGCCGCCGAGTTGCTCGTGCCCAGGTCGATGCCGATGATCTTCGCCATGGATGCTCTTTCTCCCGCGCTGTCGTCGAGGGGGTGCGGACGACACGGTCGTCCTATTTCTCACCTCGGCTCCAGGGGCTGGGACCATGAAACAATGTCTACGGTCGTATAAAACGATTTACATTCTGGGCCTGCTTCGCCGGTCTCCGCCCTCCGGGAGGGGCGGCGGAGGTGGCGGGAACGCGTCGTGCGTGTCGAAGGACCGGCAATCCGCTCCCGCCGACCGCGGCCGGGAGCAGCACCCGCTCGTCGGGGTCGACCGTCCCCAGAGCCCCCAAGAGCGAGGTGAGGGTCGCCTCCGCGCCCTTGCGGACCCCGTGCTGCACGTCGAGGCAGGCCTCGTACACCTGCGGCAGGAGCGCGGGGGCGAAGAGGCCGATCCGCAGGAACGCCTCCCGGGCCTCTCGGAACGCCTCCACCGACTCCCGCTGGCGACGCACCATCCAGAGCCACTGCGCCCGACGGTATTGCGCCCAGGCGGAGTGCACCGACAGGTCGAACTTCTCGGCGAGGTCGGAGAGCTCGTCGATGGTCGCCCCTGAACCTTCGGCGTCCCCCGCCATGAGCTCGGCCGCCGCCCGGTTCGCGAGCAGGCTCGCCATGACGGAGACGTTGCCGATGCGCCGGGAGAGGCGGAACCCCTCGTCGAAGCACTGACGGGCCCGCTCGGAGTCGTGGGCGACCAGCTGGATCCGGCCCTCCAGGTTGTCGAGCAAGGCCCGGAAGGGCAGGTAGAGCTCGTCCGTGTAGCGCCGTCGGCTCTCCCGACAGAGCGCGAGCGCCTCCTCCCCGCGACCCAGGGAGAGGAGCGCGACCCCTCGTGTGAAGAGCGCCCAGGTCGTCCAGATCCAGTCGTTCGTGCCGGAGAGGTGGGCGGAGGCGGCCTCCGCGGAGCGCAGGCACCCCTCCCAATCCCCCGCCTGCCCCAGGAGGAACGCGGAGATGGAGGCGATCTCCCCCAGGAGCAGCTCCGGCACCCGTCCACCATGGGACCTTACCACCTCGAGCTGGAGCTCCTCGAACCCCGCCCGGGCCTCCCCTGGGGCCGTCGCCGCGAGGGCGTTGAGGAGCGTGGCCTCCGCCTCCCAGCGCAGCACCGAAGGCAGAGGGTGCGAGAGCACGCTCTCTAGGACGGAGCGGGTCGCCCGGATCGATCCCAGCGCCCAGAGGCGGTTCGCGAGGGCGATGTCCTTGGCCGCCCGCTCCCGGAGGGCGCCTGGACGCTGCGCCAGCAGGTCGTGGGCGGCCCGGACGTAGACCCCCACGTTCTCGTAGGCCTGCCCCTGCATCGCGCGCTCGATCGCGCTCTCGATCCAGGGGAGACCACGCTCCTGGTCGCGTGCCGCGTGGTAGAGCAGCGCGATGACCCCCACCTCCTCCGGGCGGGACTGCTCCCACCAGGAAGCGAGCAGGCCCGACCAGCGCTCCCGCTCCGAGGCGGTCTCGAGCAGCGTCTCCTGGAAGAGCAGGTGGGTGAAGGCGTAGCGGAGGGGACCCGTCGGGCGCAATAGGTGCCAGCGCTCCGAGAGCTCCCAGAGCCCCCGGATCACCTCGGAGGGGCGACCCGCTCCCGTCGCGACCACGAGGGCCCGGAGCGGGGCCACTTCGAACTCCTCACCGATGCACGCCGCCATCTCCAGGAGACGCCGACGAGCGGGGGGAAGGGCCGCGAGGCGCGAGCGGAGCATCCGGCGGACCGACGCTGGCACCGGCAACGGGCGCGACGAGACCCTCGCCGTGCCGCGCCCGGCCCCCTGCGGGGCGAGGGGGGCGGACCCGAGGCGCGTACGACCTTCCCGGGCCCCTTCGAGCAGGAAGAGCGGGTTCCCGCGCGAGCGCTCGAGGATATGCCGGGCGACCGAGGGAGGGAGGTCCGGGGCGCTCCCGCCGTCGAGCGGAGCACGGAGCAGCACGCGCGACTCCCGCGAGGAGAGCGGGCCGAGCCGGAGGACCTCCAGGTGGGGAGAGTTGGACCGACGCAAGCGGTCCTGGAGGTCGAGGAGGTCGTTGCGGCCGCGAAGGGGGCCCGGTCGGTCCATCTCCTCCTCGTCACGGGAGGCCCCCAGGAAGAGCACCGGCCGCTCGAGCCTGGGGATGTTGGTGGCGAGGAAGTGGTAGACCTGGAGGGAAGCCGGGGAGGCGCGCTCCAGGTCGTCCAGCACGATCAGCAAGGGGCCGTGCCGGGAGAGCCCCTCGATCCTTTCGAGGTAGCCGAGCATCCGTCGGACGCGAGGGATCCGCAGGCCCCGCTGGGTCTTGCTCTCGGTCCAGAAGGCGGTCGCATCCGTCCGTCGCGAGGCCCGGGGCGGAGACCGCGCGGGAACGCCCGCTCCCGGGTCCGCGAGGGCGGGGGACCCCCACGCGCGACCTCCCGCCGCGAACATCTCCTCGAAGGGGGAGAAGGGGAGCCGCGGGCCCGAGAGCACGCGGCCGGAGATGACCGGATACCTCAACGAGCGCGCGTGCTCCACCGCGAACTCGAGCAGCCGGCTCTTCCCCACGCCAGCGGGTCCCAGCAGCAGCAGGACCTCGCCCTGTGCCCCCGGTGCGCCCAGCGAGCGGAGCGCCCGGACCAGACGCAGCCGCTCCGCGACCCTTCCCACCAGCGGAACGCCCGCGCCGGGTCGGCCCACCCCCCGGCCTCCCGCCGGGGCGGCCTCGCTCCCCGCGAAGAAGGTGGAAGGGACCCGGAGGTCGTCCTCGGGGCGATGGCTCGCCATGAGGGCGGCCGGGGACGTCCCTTGCCGCAGGGCGATGAGCAGCGTGGAGAGACGGGTGCCCGAGAGGGACGCCTCCAGGTCCCCCAGCGTGAGGTCGTGCCCGGGCCAGAAGGTCTGGCGGAGCTCGGCGCGGAAGCGCTCTACCCGGGCCGCGCCATCTGGAGAGAGGGTGTAGCCCCGCTCGGCACGTCCCTGGCCCAGGAGCGAGATGAGGTGGATCCGCACCTCCCGCCGCGCCTCCAAGCGGGCGAGGCTCCGGGAGATGGAGGGCTGGGAGGCGCCCATCTCCCGCGCCAACTGACGCTGGGTCAGGGCCTCCTCCCCTCCCGAAGCTTCCGCCAGCAGCAGCAGGAGCATCTCCTCGGGCGCCACACGGGAGGACCGGCGCTCGCGGAGCCCCCCGGGAGCGGCGATGGGTCGCCCCACACCGGAGGCAGGTGAAAGCCGCACGGGTTGGGTGGGGGCGATCATGGGTGCGATGGAGATGGAACGGCGCGACACCTTCTTGGGTTCGTCGGGTCGGGTCGTCACCACGCGCTTAGCGTTCGACACGGCCGCTGGACGCTCCCCCTGGGGCAGAGGAACCCACGCTTCCTGGGAGGCCAAGAATCTTTGGGGGGACGATGGACATCCCCTCCAGGGGCCGTCCTCGCCGACGAGGCCCCCGTCCGGCCCCTATCACCCCCCTGCTCCAGCCGATGACCCTGCATCGGCCCGAAGGGGCCCGACCATGGGCCGGGGCCCCCCCCGCCGCCGAGGGCCAAGCCCTCCCCTGGTCCTTCTTGGCCTCGGGACCCGGGGCGAGCGATCCGTTCAGGGAGGCGGCGGCAGCGGAGGGGGGCTGGGGTCTGGCGGTGGGGGTGGCGGCAGCCCGCTGCTTCCCGGGAGGGAGGGAGGCGAGGGCTGCTCGGGTGCGGGTGGTGGAGGCAAAGGGGCGGCAGGGGGAGGAGCCTGCGGTGCGGGCGCGGAGGTGGGCTGGGTGGCCGTGGGGGCGGCCGGCGCCGGGGCTGCGGGGGGCGACGATGGGGTCGGGGCCGCGCCCCCGGACCTCTTTCGCCGGCGCAGGAGCACGATGAGCAACAGGAGCGCGCAGACGACCACCACGATCGCGACGAGCACCAAGGGGTTCGAGAGCAGCCCCGTGATCGAGCCCGACCCCGCGGAGGTGACCTTGATCGTGGTCTGGGCGCTCACCACGCGCCCCTGCGAGTCCGTGACCTGCAACGTGACCGTGAAGGTCCCGGTCTGTGTCGGTGAGCACGAGAGGGTGGGCTGGTTCGCGCTGGTGCAGCCTGCCGGCAGCCCGCTCCAGAGATAGGTGAACGGTCCCGCCCCACCCGCGACCGCTCCGGTGAGCGTCACGGACGATCCGCTGGAGACGCTCGAGGAGGAGGACGACAGCGAGACGGTGAGGGGCGTCGAGACCGTGAAGGAGAGCGCCGCGCTCGTCGATCTCGCCCCGTTCGAGTCGACCACCTGGACCACGACCGAGAAGGTCCCGGTGGCGCTCGGGGTGCAGGAGATCGACGAGGAGTTCGAGCTCGAGCATCCTGCCGGCAGACCGGTCCAGCTGTAGACCAGGCCTCCCGAGCCCCCCGTCGTGGCCGTCGTGAAGGTCTCCGCCTGGCCGAGGCTGCCGCCGGTCGGGGAGGCGACAGGGGTGCCTGCGGAGAGCGCGGGGAAGACGTGGAAGGAGAGCGTCGAGCTGGCCCCCGTCCCGCCGTTGGAGTCCGTGACGAGGGCTTGGACGGCGTAGGTGCCCGCGCCGGTCGGCGTGCAGGTGAGCGTGGCCGTGTTGGAGGAGACGCAGCCCGTGGGGAGCCCCTTCCAGGAGTAGGCGTAGCCGCTACCGCTCCCGCCGCTCCCCGAGACGGTGAAGGTGACCGTCTGACCCGCGTCCACCGACCCGCGGCTCGCGGTGGGGCCGGTGACCGACGGGGCAGGGTCCACCGTGTACGCCAGCGGGGAGGACGTGACGGAGTAGCCGTTCGCGTCCGTCACCTTGACGGTGATGGCGAAGGTGCCTGCCGCGGTGGGGGTGCAGCTCAGGCCAGGGAGGTTCGCGGTGGTGCAGCCCGTCGGGAGGCCCGACCAGGAGTAGCTGTAGTAGGTGGCGTTCCCCCCGCTCGGCGTCGTCGTGAGGGTGACGGTCTGCCCCGCGTCGAGGCTCCCGGAGACCGGGGTCCCGGTGGGGGTGGTGGTGGTGGGGTCGGAGAGCACGGTGAAGTAGCGCGTCCCGCTGGTCACGGCGAAGCCGCTCGAGTCCGTCAGCGTGACGGAGACCATGAAAAGCCCCGAGGCGGTCGGGGTGCAGGTGACCGTGAGGGTGCTGCCGCCCGTGCAGCCGGTGGGAAGGCCCGACCAGAGGTAGGAGTTCCCTCCCGAGCCGGCGGCCGTGGTCGAGGTGAAGGTCACCGACTGGCCGATATCGACGGTCGCCGAGGCCGGGCTCGCGGTGGGGGTGCTGATGGTCGGGTCCGCATACACCGTGAGGAGGGTGGAGGTGAGGTTGACCTCACCGTAGAAATTGGGCGCGTAGTTGCAGCCGAAGCCGCGGTTGTAGCTCTCGTTGTACATCGCGATGTAGGCCCCGGCCCCCACCCGGTAGGTGCCTGGCGCGCCGTAGGCGTGGGTCACCGAGAAGTTGTCGGCGATCGAGACACAAGCGCTGGCGGAAGCACCGTCCCCAAAGGGCAGATGGAAGAGGCAGAAGCCTGGCTGGGCTAACAGGCACTGACCGTCGGTCGCCGTCTCGACGAAGGTGCCTACCTGCCCCACATCGAGCGACGAAGGAGCGGTCAGCGTCCCCTTGAGCTGGTAGGGGGAGATCTGGAACGCGGAGACCACGGTGGACCAGGCGAGCCCGGTCGTGACCCACTCGCCGGCGCCGTAGAACTCCGCCTGGCCGAACGCGTCGGGGTCGGAAGCGATCCCGAAGTAGTCACCGTAGCGGCAGGTCGTCGAACAGATCGTGGGGTTCGAGCTCCCCAAAGCAGGGCCGGTCCCGGTCCACAGGTAGACGCCGGGGTAGTCCCAAGTGCCGTTCGCCGCATGCAAGGACTGGCCGCCGAGGGCGGCCGAGGGATACACGGAGCCTGTCACGCTCGACGTCCCGAAGACCCAGCCCACGTCGTTGAACTGGTCGATCGCCACCGCGGGGTAGTAGACATCCCAACCGTTGTAGGCGACGATGATCTGTTGGGTCACGGCCTGCGCGGCGTTGGAGGTGTTGATCTCCGCGACCAGGCCGCAGGACCGGGTGCTGGTGTCGCCGAGCGGGACGCACCCGTCGTTCGCCGAGAACCAGAGCTCTCCCCGGTTCCAGACCACCGAGAGGACCCGCCCGTCGTTGGTGGCGAGCGTGTTCGTCGTCCCGATGAGCGGAACGTTGGGCGGCATCGTCGTCGCGTTGATCCCCAGGACCTTGCCCGTCAGTTGCGGGAGGGCCGACCCGCCGTTCCAGACGAGCGTGTAGAGGGTCGCCGTGCTGACCCCGCCCAGGTCGAGCGAGACGTAGTAGAGGGCGGGTGACCAGCCGCGGGTGTCGGCCGGCACGATGGAGTGGAAGCCCGACGTGGCGGGATAGAAGTACCAGGATCCGAGGGACCCCTTGAGGATCGAACCCAGAGGGAAGATCCAGATCTCCCGGCCCATGTCCGCGTAGGTGGTCGAGTTGAAGTCGTTCGCGCTGAGCGTCACCACCCACCGATCGAGCCCGAGCTTCGGCTGGTCGGCGAGGACGGCGGAAGAGGAGATGCTGTAGGAGAACCAGCCCGAGACGTCCGGGTCGCTCGACCCTGAGACCGCGAGCAGCAGATGGTAGGTGGACGCGTCCCACGCGGAGGCCCAGTAGCGGGTCGTGTTGTTGTCGTAGATGATCATCCCGTCGATGAGGAGGTCGCTCGCCCCCGTACCAAAGAGCTTGGTGGTCGGGTAGCTGTTCAGGAGGGCCCCCGTCTTGTTCGTCTCGTTCACGTAGGAGTTCACCATCTCGATCACGAGGCCAGGTCCCACCGCGACCTGGACGTCCGGCGGAGCGCACACGCATGGGTCGGTGCTGGAGATCTCGCCGACCCAACCGATCGTCTGATAGGTGAGGTTGTTGATCATCGGGCGCGGTCCGCCGCTCGGGCCGGGGGAGGAAGGGCGTCCCACCGGGGCCAGGACGGAGGGGACCTGCACCGGCGAGGGCACGGGGTAGGCGTGGGGCGACGGGGGGAAGGTGTGGACGGCTAGCTCGGGTGCCCCACGGAGCGGTCCGGGGAAGTGGGGGTCGGCGCTTGAGGCGTAGGAGACCGGCACGCGGATGCCGAGGGGGTCGTAGGAGGGTTCAGTGTACAGAGGGCCCCCGGAGGCGGCCGTCGGCGAGGCCGAGGTGGAAGCGTTCGCCCTGGGGAGGGCGTGGACCTGCGAGAGAGAGGTCGACGGGAGGAGCGCTAGAGGGCCCAACAGCACGGCCACCGCCAGGACCAGGAGCGCCTGCCGGGAGAACCGGGGGGCGTGCAGGAGGTGGACCCTCTGGGCGGTAGGCTTGGTCTCGGCCCTAGGCGATGACTCGGCTGCCATCACATAATCAGCGAGATTCCTAGCGCATAAATGGATGGTCCCTATTCACCGCAATTCAAGCTGGGAGAGCCCCCCCTGGCCGGTCAGGGGATCCCCCCGGGCGGACACGGAAAGAGGCCCGTGCCCCATCGCCTGCTCGTTCCTGGGAAGTGACCATGACGTTGCCTGCATTTCGGAGCGCGCCTCTCCATCGGCCCTCGAGCGATGCTTCCCGTCCACCTGGTCGTTCCGGCCGCAGGAGCTCCAAGCACCCGAGGACGGCCCCGCAGCGGAGGCGCCCAGGTCCTCTCATGAGCCGACCCTGTGGTCTCTCCGCAGCCCTCGTTGGGCCGCGAGCGGGTGTGAGCCTGGAGAGGACGATCGCGCTGAAAGGGGGATAACCTCGGACCGTCTCCGACACGCCCGTGGCTCCTACTACGGGTCCCATCCCTCCCCACGCGGGGATCGAGCGGGAGCTCGAGCCCTTCCTCGCGAAGGCCTCCGCCTGGAGAGAGGCGATCCACCGGGAGCCGGAGCTCGCCTATCACGAAGGGCGGACGCAGCAGAGGGTCCTGGAGGTGCTCCAGGAGCTAGGGGTGCCCTCCCATCCCATCGCAGGGTCCACCGCCGTCGTCGGGGTCCTTGCCCCCGGGGCCAAGGGGCCCTGCATCGGGGTACGGGCGGACATGGACGGCCTCCCCATCCGGGAGGAGACCGGTTCGCCCTTCGCTTCCCAGAACGGGGCGATGCATGCCTGCGGGCACGACATCCACGTCGCTTCCCTCTTGGGGGCGACCGCCTACCTCAAGGCGCACGAGGGAGAGCTTGCCGGTCCCGTGAAGCTCCTCTTCCAACCGGCGGAGGAGGAGGGCGCCCGAGGAGGAGCCCTACCGATGGTCGAGGCGGGCGTCCTCGACGAGGCGCCTCGGGTCGACGGGGTGCTCGCGATCCATCTCAAGAACGTCCTCCCCAACGCGATCTACGGGATCCGTCCCGGGGCCGCGATGGCGGCCCCGGACCACTTCGTGGTGCGGGTCGTCGGAAAGGGTGGGCACGCTGCCTACCCGCACAAGGCGGTGGACCCGGTGCTCATGGCGAGCGAGGTCGTAGTGGGGTTGCAATCGCTGGTGAGCAGGAACCGCGACCCGCTCGACCCCGTGGTCGTCTCGGTATCGATGATCCACGGCGGCGCTAAGGACAACATCCTGCCGGACGTGGTCGAGCTCGAAGGGACGATCCGCACCGTCCATCCACAGACGCGCGACCGGATCGAGATGCTCTTCCGCCGTCGGGTCCAGGGCATCGTGGAGAGCGGCGGCGGCCGCGCCGAGATCACCTACCACCGAGGCTACCCCGTGACCGTGAACGATGGCGCGGTCGCGGACCATCTGGAGAAGGCGTTCCGGGAGGCCTTCCCCCCGGAGCGGGTCCTCCACCTGGAGGAGCCCTACATGGGAGGCGAGGACTTCTCCTACTTCCTCCGGGAGAGGCCCGGGCTCTACTTCTTCGTGGGGACCGCGGACGGCGGGGCCGGGGCGGAGCCGATGCACTCCGCGCGCTACCTTCCCTCCGAACGGGCCGTCCTTGCCGCCATGGCGGGACACGTGACCGCGGTGCGGGCCTTCCAGCGCGCCCCTGCGGAGGTCCTTCGGGGGACCTCGAAGGGCAGGACCGAGGGTGCTCCCTCCGTCGACTAGATAGGCCTCGGTGCCTCGGCGGCCGGGAACCCTCGATGTCCTCGCTCGCCCCGCGCTCCGATTTCCCCGCGCTCCAACCCCGCCCGGGGGGCGGGCCCGTGCCCGCCTACCTGGACAGCGCCTGCATGTCGCTGGTCCCTACCCCGGTGCTGGAGGCGGTGAACGCCTACTACACGGTGCACCCCGGTTGCGCGGGCCGCTCGGTCCATCGATGGGCAGAGGAGGTCTCCCGCCTCTACGAGGAGGCCCGGGAGGTCTTCGCGCGTTTCCTGCGGGCCCCCGATCCCCAACACCTGGTGCACGTCCGCAACACCACCGAGGGGATCAACCTCGTCGCGCGCGGGCTCGGGCTCCGTCAGGGGGACCGGGTCCTCGTCTCGGACCAGGAACACAACTCCAACCTGGTCGTCTGGCAGGCGCTCGCGCAGGAACGGGGGATCCGCCTCGAGGTCCTGAAGCTCCCCGACGACCGGACGTTCGACCCGGAGGCCTTCGAGGGCGCCCTCGCCCGCGGGGTACGCCTGGTGAGCCTCTTCCACAGCTCCAACCTCGACGGGAGGACGCTGCCCGCGAAGGAGATCGTCGAGCGAGCGCACGATCGCGGGGCGCGCGTCCTGCTGGACGGCTCCCAGGCGGCGCCGCACGAGCCCCTGGACCTCGCAGGGTGGGGTGTGGACTTCTACGCCCTCTCGTTCCACAAGATGCTGGGCCCGACGGGGACCGGCCTGCTCTACGGCGCCCCCGGTCAGCTCGAGCAGCTCGAGCCGCTCCTTCGGGGCGGGGAGACGGTCTCCTGGAGCGACTACGACCGGCACGAACTGCTCCCTCCCCCGCACCGCTTCGAGGCCGGGCTCCAGAACTACGCCGGGGTCCTCGGGGCAAGGGCCGCGGTCGACTACCTGTCGGAACTGGGCATGGACCGTATCGGCCCTCACCACCAGAGGCTCCAGCGCCTCGCGGTGGAGGGGCTACGTGAGGTCCCCGGCCTCCGCTTCCTGGGGCCGCCGGATCCCGCCGAGCGCGGGAGCATCGTCGCCTTCGTCATGGACGGGGTCGACCCGCACGACGTGGCCCTCTTCCTCGATGAGGGTCACGGGGTCCTCGTCCGGTCGGGGATGAACTGCGTGCACGCCTGGTACCGCGCGCGGGGCCTCACCGGCAACGCCCGGGCCTCCTTCTACGTCTACACGGACGAGTCGGACGTGGAGCGGCTCGTCGAAGGGGTCCGCGAGCTTCGCCAGCACGTCGGGGTGTCCCGGCCGTCGGCGAAGGACCGCCCCACGGCCCCGGCCTGAGAGCCCCCCGCGGAAACGCGCCCGCGCCGAGCACGGACCGGCCCCGGAAGGGCCCCGCGCTCAGGCTTGGTCCTTGGGGGAGGGGCGCTTCGTCCTCTTCGCCGGAGGCTCGGTCGGGGAGGCCGTCGGGAGCGTGGTCGTCACGATGTCCTGGACCATCCGCTCGAGCTCATCGTCCAGGTCCGAGGCCGAGGGAAGAGGAGCGGTCGGGTCCGAGGGCGGTGCGGTCCCTCCCGCCTTGGGCGAGGGGGGGGAGGCCGGGGACGAGGGGGAGGTCCCAGAGGGGGAGGACGGAGGGACCGAGGGAGCGGGCCCCGAGGAGGGGTCCCTGGGACCGCGGGTCGCGGCAAGGATCTCGCCCAGACGTTGCGCATATTCCACGAGCGGCTCTTCCGGGCGGATCGGGACACCCATCGCCAGGCCCAGTCGCTCGACACGGGCGCGCACATCGTTCGAGGTGAGCTCCATGTCCCCGCTGCTCAAGTTCCGGTGCGATTCGAGAAGGCCCGCGACGAAGGCCCGCGCCCGCTGGAGCTCGCTGATGGGCGGTGGAGGAGCGACGGTCCAGGACTTGACCCGGGAAGAGGCCCTCTCGAGGAACCGGTCCACCGGTTCTCCCTCCTTTCGTTCGATGCCATAGTCGAGGCCCGCCCGCAGGGCCGCCACCTCCCAGAGGTAGGGAGGCGACTCGGAGCCCGGACGGGATACCCCGAGGAGGCGGAAGCGCTGGGGGTCCGCGAAGGGCTCCAAGGGCAGCGCGTCCCGAGATGCGCGGGACCCATCGACCGTCGGACTCACGGGGGCAGGTGTGCGCTCACGCCCGCTCGCCGGTGGTGTGGAGGGAGCGGCGGCACGCACCGACGCGGGGGCGATCGATGGGCTTTCCTTGAGAGCCCCCTCGGGCTGCGTGATGGCCCCGAACTTTCTGGCGAGCTCCTCGATCTCGGCCAGGTTTTGGTCCACGTCCTCCTGGCTCTCGTCATGGTCTTGCTCGGAGACTGGCGTGCGGGGCTCGTTGTCCTCGGAGTAGGACTCGCGTCGCGGCGGTTCCGCGGCCGGGGCTAACTGCGAGGGGAGAGAGGAAGGGAAGCTCCGGCTCGGTACGAGCTGAGGGGAGATCGGACCGGAGGGAACGGGAGGGATTGGGACTGGGACTGGGACTGGGACCTCCGAGGGCTCCGTCCGGTGGTCGGTCGTGGGTCCCGTGGGGAAGGAGCGCAGGTCCTTCGTCACCCCGCGCATCTGCGCGTCGAGCTCCTCCCGAAGCTGGTCGGAGGCCACCTCTCCCACTTGCGGGACCTCGACCTCGGGAGGCCGGAGCGAGGGCTCTCGCGCTCGGCCGGGGAACGCCCGGGAAGGAGGGAGGCTGCCCTGCGCTGGAGCGGGGGCCCCCGCCACTGGCGTCGAGGACACGAACGTCCCAGCGGTGCTGGCCCCCACAGGAACGCCCGTCGAAGCGGAGGCCACGGCCGGAGCGGCGCTCGAGCTCCGCCCACCCACCTTGCCGACGCCCATGAGCCCCTCGAGCTCGGAGAGGACCGATTCGTGCGGTTCGAACGCAGCGGTCGCTGGTGCGCGCTCCTTGCCCGGGGCCGCGGTGTCCCCGCCCCGGACCGGGGCGCCCTTCGCTCGGAGGGCGATCTGCATGCGGGCGAACTCGGTCCGCATCGCCTTCCACTCCTCACGGGGGACGAGGACGAACTCCTCGAGGTCGATCTCGTCCGGGCCCACGGTGGGCGGGTCCGGCCCCACGTACATCGAGACCAGGCCCCCCGAGGTGGCGATCGCCCCCAGCGCGATGCAGAGGGCCCAGAGCGGGTAGGCCCGGTTACCCAGGATGGGGCCGTGCGCGAACGTGATGGCGGCGAGCGCGAAGAAAAGGATCCCCAAGAGGACCATCGGAAGGTCCGGTCGGATCCGTTCTAGGAGCGACCCCCCGCGACGGTCCGGGCCATCCGTGGGCCCTCCCGCCTGCTTCCCTGGCCCCCTCTTCGGAGGACCTGGCTCGAGGCGTGCGCCCGGGGCGGGGCTTCTCGAACGGCCCTGGGCGACCGGGCGAGGCTCCGGTGGCCTCCACTCCTCCACCATGGGGGGATCGCGTTCCTTAGAACCGAGTGCGAAGGGTTGAACCTATCGGTCACCCCGTCCCACCCCCCAGGCGGCCTCCCGCTAGGAAAGGAACGTCGGGCACTCGTCCGCTCGGTGCTAGGGCATCTTCGAGCGTCCACGTGGGACCAGGGGCTCTCCTCGGGCGGCGAGGTATATGTCCGAAGACGGACTTGGCAGGTCCGCGGGCACCGGGCTCGAAGGAGAGAACTTGGACGAGCTTCCTCCAGAGGCGCATCGACTGCTGGGGCTCGCTCCCGGGGAGGCGCTGGTGGGTTCCTGGCCCGCCGTCCACAGGCGAGGGGCAAGGACCTCCTCCATCCCGAACTTCCCGGATGGGCTGGAGGGGTACCTGGTGCTCACCTCCCGCCGCCTGGTCTTCCTTCAGCGGACCGGAGGGAGGTTCTCGAAGGGGTTCCAGGGCGTCCCCGCGCTGGCCTGGGCCCTGTCGGACCTGGGGACCGAGATCGGTTCCACGGATCCCTCAGGGAGCGCTCGCGGTTCTTGGATCTCCATCGACGGTGAGTACTTCTCCGTGGGCAAGGGCGGGTCCCAGGAGAACGGTCGGGCCCGGTGGGCGATGGAGCGGGCGCGGACCTCCGCTCGGCCCACCCCTGGCCCCGCTGAACTTCCTCGCCTGGTGAGCGGCCCCGCTCCGCAGGGCACCGCCAATGCCCCCACTCCCACGCCGACCCCCCGACCGACCCCGAGCCCCCCCGCCCCGACCTATGCCCCTCCCTCCGCTCCACCCTCCGCTCCATCCGCCGCTCCATCCGTCGCTCCACCCTCTGCACCAGCTTCCGTTCCCACGCCGGTCCCACCCGTGGTGCCCCCGCCCTCCGCGACCCCTCCCCCGGGGACCAACGCAGCTCCGTCAGCAGCCACCGCCTCGCCGTCGCGTCCGCCAGAGCCGGGACCACCCCGACCCGGGTCTCCCACCTGGCCCATGGTCCCCATGACCTTGGTGGAGACCGTCGATGCCCACGCGTTCTGGAGCATCGTGGGCTCCTCCGGGGTGGACCGCAAGCGGCTGCTGGTCTTCTGCACCGAGTCGCCGGCGGAGCTCTCCGCTGCCTACGGGCTTGCCGGGGCGACCCTGTGGAGGATCTCGAGCAACGAGGGGGAAGGCCGTGTCCGTCCCGGCGACGTGGACCGCCTGGGAGACCTGGTCCTGAACCACCTCGACCATGCGACCGGACAGGCGGTCGTGATCAAGGGATTGGACCGCGTGATCGAGGACGCCGGGTTCCGCGGCGCTCGTCGCTTGCTCGAGGTCGCGAGGGAGACCGCCGAGAAGACCCGCGGGGCCGTCATCGTGCATGCGGACCCGGTGCTGGTCGGTCTCAAGGAGCTCCACCAGCTCGAGGACGACGTGAAGGTCCTCAAGATCTGATCCCGAGCGGCGTGCGGCCGGCGCGATCATCGCCGCGCTCTTGCGAGCTTATGTTTATCGAGTGAACCACCTAGGGATGGGCCGACCTAGGAGACCATCGTGTGCGAGGCCTGTCAAACGGACGGCGATTGCCGGCACCCGAGCTGCAGCGTGAACCCCGCGGGCTGCGCGTGCGCCCTGAGCGGACCCGCGAAATGCCCCACGTGCGGGCACGACTGCGAGCCCTGGTGGTTCGGGCTCGGGATCGTCGAGGGCCCCGATTGGGTCCAGAACCTTCTGGGCGGGGCGAGCACGGAGTCCCCGGGCTTCTCCGAGTACCCCGCGACGCGCTCCCAGCTCCTCGCCGCTGCCCAGGGCCTCCTCGAGGACCTGCGCTCGGACGAGGACGTCCAGGTCCAGGAGCCGGGATGGCTCGCCGCGCGGCTCCCCGAAGGGACCTACCGGGACCCGGGCGAGCTCTTCTGCGCTCTCGAGCCGGTGCTCCATGCGAGGCCGGTCCCCGCTGGAGGCTGGATCGCCCAGCTACGGACGGACGCCATCGCCACGGGCACCCGGCTCTCGGTCCCCGCGGGAACGAACGCGTTCCTCGTCGGAGCCCAACAGCAGCTCCTCGACGCGTTCCCCTCCGGTGAGCACACGATCACGCGCGCGAACGCGCCCCTCGCTTCTGCCCTCTCGCGAGCTCCGGCCCCCGGCGTCGCACGAACGGTGCTGCGGGCCTCGATCGTCTCCCTCACCGCCCAGGAGATCGACGGTCGGGTCCGCTACTCGGGCCGGACCCCCTCCGGCGCGGTGGTGGGGCTCCAAGCGACCGCCCGTGTCCGTCTGGAGGACCCCGCCCGGTTCGCTCGCTCTCCCGCATCGAAGGGCCTCGGCAACCAAGCTTCCTTCGACACGGTCATGACCCGGATCGTCGAGCCTGCCCTCGCGAAGTTGGAGGCCCCCACCTTCGACCAGGACCGCGGCGCGCTCGACGCCGCGGTGCGTGCGGCGCTCTCGGAGGCCGGCTGGGGCATGCGAACCCTCCACATCGAAGCCGCGGGCCCCCCCACGGCGATGGCCCCGCCCTTCCGTCCCGGGACCCCGGGAGGGCCAGGTGCCGCCGGCGGGATCCCTCCGGAGGTGATGGCCCACCTGCCGCCCCAGGTCCAGGCGATGATGCAGGCGAAGATGAACGAGGCGATGGCACGGCGGGCGAGCGCACCCCCCGGAGGGGCACCGAGCCCGTCCAGCGCCGTCGCTGCTCGACCTCCCGCTCCCGGAGGCACGCCGCCAGGCCTCGTGGCCTGCCCTGCTTGCCGCGGACCGAACCCGGTCGGGCTCAAGGTCTGCCGGTTCTGCGGACGACCGATGCCGACCTAGGGGTCGCGCCTGCGCATCACCACCTCTCAGGACCCGCGCGGGTGGGGGAGGGTCGTGTCCCTTCTCCCCGGCAAGGGGGGGTGCCGCCGGCTCGACAGGAAGCTCTATCGCCTGGAGGAGCAGTGGACGGTGCATGATCTCGCACCCTCCCTGGGAGTTCCGTCTGGAAGTCTACGTGGACGGCCCTCTGGAGCACGCGGTCGCGCAGCGGATCGGCGCCATGCTCGCCGAGCGGTGGCCGGTCTCGTGGGACGTCAAGGTCCCGAGCGCGGTCACGATGGAACATCCCGCGCGTTGGCACGCGGTGCTGGCGCTCGGGGGCTCCGAGACCCCGGCGAAGGTCCACCGGCAGATCGCGCTCAAGCTGCACGAGATCGACCCGCAGGACGCGCTACGGTACCGCAGCCGATGGGCCTACCCCCAGACCCCCAACGAGCAGGAGGTCTTCGAGGAACGTTGGGCCGGGCGGGAACCCTGAGCCTGCCCAACGACGGCCGATAGGTCACCCCTGGGCGTCCAGGGGCACGGGCCACCGGCTCCGCTCCTCCTCAAGCTCCGGGCGGAGGGCACGGGGGAGGGGGCCCCACTTCAGGGGATGGGACGGGGGATGGAGGGGAAGGTGCCGAGGGGACGGGCGCAGGTTCAGGGGTTCCCGGTGAGGAGGGGACCTTCTCCGCGTCATCTCCCCCCTTCGGTGTCGATGGCTCCGCCGAACTACGGGGACTTGAGGGGGGCGATCGGCGCCGCCGTAGGCCCACGACCAGCAGGAGGGCGCCCACGATCAACCCGCCGAGCAGCGGCCCGGTCACCCACAGGGGTGGGCTCGCGGGGGAGGATGAAGCGGCGGAGGAGGCCGCGAGGACCGTGAGCGTAGCGGAGACGTTGGCCGAGGAGCCCTCCTGGTCGGTCACCGTGGCCGAGACCGTGAACGTGCCGTCGGTCGTCATTGTGCAGGAGACGTTCGTCCCGACGGAAGGACACCCGGAGGGCAGCCCGGTCCACCGCACGGCGTACGGAGCGGTCCCTCCGGAGACCTCGACGTTCCAATCGACGGTCCCGCCCGAGGTGACCGAGGTGAGGGACTCCTCCAGGTAGGCCTGGAGGCTCGGTGCACGGACCGAGACAGCGATGCTCGTCTCCGCCGATCCTCCCTGCGAATCATTGGCCCATACCTCGGCGAGGTACGGACCGGCCCCGCCGTAGGTGTGCAACGGCGAGACGCCGACGCCCCGGACGCCGTCACCGAAGTTCCACGATAGGACGACAGGCGGAGCCCCTCCCTGCACGGTGGCCTGGAACTGGACCTGGAGGGGGGCGGCGCCGCTCGGTGGCGTAGCGGTCGCGGAGACGGTGAGCTTCGGGGGGGGGGTGAGGACCGAGAGCGCGAGCGTCGGGGAGGTGAAGACCGCCCCGTTCGCGTCCGAGACCGTGACCTTCACACCGAAGTTGCCGCTCGTGGTCGGCGTGCAGCTCAACGAGACGGCATCCGCTGATGCACAGCCCGCTGGCAGCCCGCTCCATACCACGCTCAGCGGGGCCGCACCACCCACGACGACGGCCGACAGGGAGAGCGGGGCCCCCACCTCGACAGGGTCGGGGCTCGCGACCGGCGCGACGACCACGGGGGTCGACTGGACGGTCAAAGTGACCGCGGCGGTCGTGAGCGACTCCATGTTCGAATCGGTGACCGTGAGCGAGACGTTGTACGATCCGGGTGCTGGGAACCCACAGACGATCATCTCCTGCGAGCCGGTGCAGGCGGCGGAGGAGACGCCGTGCCAGCGGTCAATGTAGGTGCCGGTCCCTCCGGTGGCGTTCGCCCAGAGCTCCACGGGCGCCCCGACCGTGACGTCCGTGCGGTTCGCGGTGGGGACCGCGGCGAGCGACAGCGCGGGGTCGACCTGAAGCTCGACCACCCCTCCCGAGACGAGGGGGATCCCGCCGGAGGTGTTCGCCTCGTTGAACACCGTGTAGTTCCCCGGTTGCGTCGGCGTGCAGGAGATCGAGGTCCCCGTAAGCTGGGTGCAGCCGCCGGGGAGGTTCATCCAGGACTCGAGGATGGTCCCGGCCCCTCCCCCCGTCACGTTCGCCGAGAGGGAGACCGTCTGCTCCGTAGCGTCCAGTTCGGTCCGGTTCGCGACGGGCGACGAGAGGTTGAGCTCGGGGGCGAAGGCCCAGGTGTCCCGGAAGCTCCCCGTGACCCCACCGCCGCCGTAGAGGAGCACATAGCCATCGGACGACCGGCCATCGTAGGCCATCGCCGCCAGCCACCGAGGTAGCGGTGCGGGGAGGGTGTTCTGCACCGCCCACGACCCGGCATGGAAGAAGAAGGCCCCTCCAGTCTGCCCCGCGACCATGATGGTCTTGTTGTCGAGAGGGTCGAACGTCATCGATGGGTAGGCGAGGACGACGCCCGTGCACGCCGGCTGACAGAGGGGGGTCCACGTGTCGTTAATGAGGTCGAAGCGCCAAGTGTCATCGAGCCAAGCACTGACCCCGTCGCCGCCGTAGAGAATGGCGGCATGCTGGCTCCCGTCCCAGGTCGAGGCGGCGGCCGCCCGCGCCGGTGGAGAGACCGCCGGGGCCCGGGAGGTCCAGGAGCCGTGGAGGAAGGTCCACGTTCCCGCCGTGACGGTGGACGTCACGTCCACCCCTCCAAAGAGGACCAGGGGCCCACCCGGGAAGGTCGGGGCGAGGGACGGGAAGAAGAGCGCCGGGGGCGAAGCAGAGGGCGTGATGTTCGTCCAGCTACCCGCCGAGAAGGCCCACGTGTCGGAGGAGAACTGTCCGCTCACGAGGTTCTCCCCCCCGTAGAGGATCACCTCCCGGTCGGCCGCATCGTAGGCCATCGCGGGACCGACCTTCGAGGGTGGGGAGCTCGTGGGGGTCACCGGGTTGGGCGTGATGTTCGTCCATGCTCCGTTCGCGTAGCGCCAGGTCGTGGGAAAGAGGACGTTCGTCCCTGGAGAGACGGCGACCACGTATCCGTCGGCCGCGTCATAGGCCATCTCTACGAGGTTGGAGGTCGGAGGAGAGGACCCCGGCGGCCCATACACCGGGTTGAACCCGCCCGCCTGCCACTCTTCCAGATTGGAGGTCGGGCCGTAGGTGAAGTTGAGCTCCCCGCACAGCAGCACGTCCCCGGTCACGGGGTCGCTCGCCGAGGCGGCGTAAGCTCCCCCGTAGGGCAGCACGTTACCCAGCGCGGTCCAGAACGCGGTGCCGGGTGGAGGATTGAACATCCAGGCGTCGGAGTATTCCCCGCCGTTCGGCGCGATCCCCCCTATGACCGTCTGGAGCCCACCGAGCTCGGTCATCGTCGCGAACGCTCGCGCTCCCGGCGCGGGAGGGGTCACCACGTCGGTGAGGTTGTACCACCCCGTCGAGTTGTAGATCCAGGTGGCGTTGGCGTAGGAGGGCCCGAAATCTCCCCCAAAGAGGACGTCGTCGCCCCCCAGGCTGTCGTAGGCGAAGGCCGCCCCGAAGAGCGGCCCAGGGGTCGTCGGTCCGCAGGAGCCCTTGAGGCATAGCTCGACCCATCCGGTCGCCAGGGTGAAGGACCAGGTATCGCCCAGGAGCCTAAGGACCCCGGCCTGGACGGTGTATCCCCCGTAGAGGACCACGCCCGAAGCGAAGGAGGTGGCGAGCCCCTCCCAGATGCGAGGGACCGGGGTGTTGAGGGGAGTCTGGGGGGAGGGGGTGAGGTTCTCCCAGTTCCCGCTCGCCGTGAGCCCCCAGGTGTCGCCCAGGAAGGTCCCCTGGCCAGAGTACCCTCCGAAGAGGACCATGAGATGGTCCGTCGGGTCGTAGGCCATCGCCAAGAAGGCCCGCGGTGCAGGTGAGGTGACGGAGGGGAGAAGGCTCCACGTCGAGGTCGCGGAATCGTAGGTCCAGGTGTCACCCAGGACCCGGCCGTTACCGTCGATGCCGCCGAAGAGGACCGTCGAACCGAGGTCCGGGTCGTAGGCCATGGACGCTCCGAAGCGAGCGTCGGGGCTCCCCACGAGCGCCCAGGAACCGGTAGGAGGCGCGACGGTCGAGGGCGGGGAGCTCGCAGCACGATGTGCGCTGGGCGGGAAGGGCAGCCGGGAAGGCCATCCCTGGGGTGCCAGGGCGGGTCCGGAGCGCGCGAGGAGCGATGCGGGAACCGCAGGGTCGAGCGGTGACCGCGGCAGAGCCAGCCCTCGGGGGAGGGGAGCGGGGGGAGCGGGCACGGCGACGGACGTCCCCGAGCGAGCAGCGTTCGATGGAGCGCGGACCGAATGGAACGAGGCCCCGACCGTGGGAGCCTGGGTTCTGGAGCTGTGGGAGGAAACGGCCGTCGGGAGGACGGGGGCCGAAGCCCCGTGTCCGGCCAAGGCTCCGGGCACCGGCAGGAGGAGGAGCACGGCCGCGAGGGCGAACCACGACTGCCCGGAGCTGGCCACGCTCACGCTCCTGGCCCCCCCGAGGAGGATGGGTCGGACCCGCCGACGGCGATCGTCTCTCCCGCGGCGGCTGGTGAGGAGGACGAGGGACCTGGAAGGGGAGGGGCCGACTGGGAGGCTGGAGCGGGTGGGTCCGTCGACGGAACCTCGGAAGCAGGAGAGGCCGACGACGCGGTGGGGCCCTCCCTCGTAGCGGTCGATGAAGGGCTGGTGGAGCTCGGCTCCGACCTCTCGCCCGCGTGGGAGGCCTCCGAAGCGCTCGCGCCGGCGGAACCCCCGCTGGTGCGGCGTCGACGCGGCCACCACCACACCGCCACGTTGGCGACCGCGATACCCGCGAGCCCGATCAAGAGGAGCAGCTCGAGCAACGGGAGCGCGAGCCCACCGGATGGCGCGGCGACCACCACGACCTTGATCGAACCTGCGGCGAACACGCCTTGGGCGTCGACGATGTCGACCGTGACCCAGTACGTCCCGGGCGAGGAGAAGCTGCACTCGAAGGAGCTCGCGGAGGCGGCGGGGCAACCGCTCGGAAGGCCTCCCCAGGAGAACGCGTAGGGAAGGAGGCCGCCCTCCCCTGAAGCGGAGAAGCGCACCGGGACCCCCACCTCGGCCTGCCCCACGCTGCTGGTGAGGGAGGCGAGCTGGAGACGGGGCACGACCTGGAGCGTCACCGGCGCTTCGCTCAGGGAGGCCCCACGCGCATCGGACTCCGTGACCCCGACCGTGAAGTTCCCCGGGGCCGAAGGATAGCAGACGACCATGGGGGTGTCCGAGGAGACGCATCCCGCAGGCAGACCGGTCCACTGGTAGGCGACGGTGGAGTTGGTGACCGACGGCAAGGACGGGGACGTGAGGGTGACGGAGGACCCGACCTCGACCGGGCTCCTCGAGACGTTCACGGAGCCTGAGGCCGGGGGAGTATCGACAGAGAAGGAGAGGACGGGGCTCGACACCGTGGTCCCCCTCGTGTCCGTGACCTCGACCGAGACGGGGTAGGTCCCGGGCGACGTCGGAGTGCACGTGATCGAGGGGGAGTCCAGCGAGGGGCATCCCGGAGGAAGGCCGAACCAGGCGTACTGGAGCGGAGCGTTGACCGAGTCCGCTGAAGCGCTGAACGTGACGGGGGCCCCAATATCGACGGAGCCCGGGGACGCCGTGATCGTTCCGACCGCGGTGAGCGGGACATAGGCCGCACTGAGGTTGTACCACGGGAGACCCGGGGCGTTGTTCTTCGTCTCGCCGACGAGGGTCGCGACGCCGGAAGAGGAGACCGCCATCCGTGACTGGGTGAGGTTCCTCCAGGGGAGGTACCGTACGAGGTACACGTTCGGTCCGTGGACCAAGTAGAGCTGTACCGCGTCGGGGGCCTGGGCATCGACCACGACCGATCCGCCCGCGAACTGGGCCTGGACAGCGGAGACGTTCTCCGGTAGGGTGACGTTCGAGAGGACCGTCCCGACGGTGGACTCGATCTGGAGCAAGGTCGCTCGGTCGCTCCGGTAGAGCACGGCGAGGTCGCCCGATCCGCCCGCGACCCCGCTCACGAAGGAGAGGTTGTAGCCGGGGACGCGAGGGACGTTCCAGAGGCTACCGCTCGTGAGGTTGACCACGGAGTAGTTCCCCTCCGCGTCCCGGATGGTCGCGAGGGAGCTCGGACAATCGAAGGCCGTGACCTGGGCGGCCAGCGGGGCCGCGCTCACCGTCGCGAGGGTGGCCCCCGTCGCGAGATCCTCCTCGACCAGAGAACCGCCGTGCCCGAGCAGCGAAGGGGTGTCGAGATGCACGACGCGCGGGTCCCCACCGCAGGAGCCCGCCGCGAACGAGGTGGGGAAGTTCCCCGTCGGGAGGGTCGAGACCGGGCCCCACGCCTGAGAGGCGGGGTCGTAGGTGGAGGACTGGAGCGAGATGCCGGTGAGGTCCGTCGGGGCGGTCACGTTCGCATTCGAGTCAGGGACCGAGTTCCAGAGGGCGAGGACCTGGCCGCCCCCTAGGTCCTGGAGCAGGGGATCGAAGGCGAGCTCGCCAGCAGGGACCGGGAAGGGCACCTGCTTCGCGGTGCGGTTCTGGGAGCTCAGCGAGAGCAGCCCCAAGGTCAGCCCCAGGTCGCGCGGCATGGAGACGTTGTCCGTAGCGTAGAGCAGGTCCGCCCCGGTCGGGGTGGGGGCCATGTCGAGGGAGCCTCCGGGATAGAGGTCGTTCATCAGGGGGCCCTGGTTCGCCCCAGGGGTCCAATCCAGCGCCTGGTAGCCCGAGACGTTGTAGTAGCGAGAGCCGACCGCGAAGGTGTTGTTCGCGGCCTCGGGCGTCGTCGGCCCGCCGTGGGTCCCTGGCGTCGGGTTGCCCGTGGACCAGATCATCCCCTGGTAGAGGTCGTCGGTCCAGGACCAGAACAGGACGCTCACGGTCACGAAGACCGTCGCGATGAGGTCCATCCCTCGCAGGACCTGGCTGCCGCTCTGCAGGTAGATGTCGAACTCGAGCGACCCCCCGAAGGAGACGCTCGCGATGGCGAGCGACAACCCGAGGGCCACGCTGACGCCGATGGCGATCAGCGCTTCGACCTTCTGCAGGACGACCGGCAGCCAGCCTAGGAAGTAGTCCTGGGGAGCCATCGGCGACTGGCTCTGATTGAAGAAGAGCCCGATGGTGGTCCCCACGAAGACCCCGACGGTCATCGTGAGCCCCACGTTGCCAAGGGGTCCCAGACTGATCCCATAGATCGGGTAGGTGACCGAGGCCGAGACCTTCAGTCCGAAGGACAGGGACAGGTTCGTGAGGACCAGACCCCCCACCTGGGTCGTCCCGGAATAGTACTGTTCCACCTGGAACTTGGCCTGGACCGTGAAGGAGAGCGTCATGCTGAACTTGACGCCGGCGACCTTGCCGACGGGCAGCGACCAGGAGAGCCCGCCGGTGAAGGCCACCTTCCCGACGGACGAGAGGGAGAGGACGAGGGTGGCGGTGGGGGCGAAGCTCGCCACTCCCGAGACCGGGTCGGGCAGCGTCGCGCCCAGGAGCTGCTTGAGGTTCACGCTGATGGTCGTGTTGACGTACCAGGTCGCGTTGAAGTCGTTCGGGAACCCGTGCCCGCCCTGGTCCCCGTAGGCGAGGGTGGTGATGGTCGCGAGCCCAGTCCCCACGTAGCCCGGGATCGCCGCCATGAGGGGGAGGATGGAGGTCCCGGGGTCGACGGCCCCGAACTGGCCACCGAGACCGACCGGGAAGTATGGGAGTCGGTGCTTCCCGTAGGTATCGTTGAGGTTCAGCACCTCGTTCACCGTCGCGCAAGCCTGGGTCCCTCCTGGTCCGAGAGCGACCGAGAACTCGATCGAGTCGTCGAGGGGCAGGGCGGACAGCTCTGAGGGCGAGAGCGACACCATCAGGGTCTGGTTGCGGTCCCAGGTGACGGTCGTGACCGTGAGCGTCCTCTGCTCCTGCACGAGCACCGCCCAGGAGTACACCGGCAACCAGACGAACGGGTCCGAAGGGTTGTACTGCTGCGCCCAGGTCGCGACCCCGAAGTTCTCGGTGAGCGAGTTCACCCCGGTGGGGTCGAGGGCGCCCATGTCGACCCCCTGCCACCATACCGGGTAGCGCGCGTAGAAGTGCGTGATGAGCGGACGTGGGTCCACTTCGAGCGGGTCCCAACCGGAGAAGCCCTGCTCCCCGGCGCTATCGGTCACGGCGACGGTCACGTTGAACTCGTTCGCGTGCGCGTTGGTGCAGGTCGGTGAGAGGGCGGGGACGCAGGAGACCCGGCTGTGGAGGTCATCTGCGATCGTCACGACCCCGCAACCGTTGGGGTAGCCCGCGGGCTGGGCGAAGGAGCGGTTGAACCAGACGAAGTGGCCCGTTCCCCCTACAACGGTGACGTTGAGCCAGAGGGTCCTGCCCTCCGAGACGGGGTCCGGGTCCGCGTAGAGGACCGGGGTGACCGGCAGCCAGAAGCGCCAGGTGTCCTGGTTCGAGATGTACCCGAAGATGCCCGCGTAGCTCGCCCCCCCGAAGAGGAGGACACAGCCGTGGGCGGGGACGGCCGCTCCGCAGTCGGCCGAGTTCGGATCGTAGGCGAGGAGCGGAGCGACCCTCGCCGAAGGGGAGGGGCGCTGGCCTGTTCCCAGGTCCGCCATGCCGTCCAGGTCGAGCCAGGCCGCCTGGGCAGGGACCACCTGGTCCCCGTAGTACGACCAGCTGGTGTTGAAGTTCGGCCCTGAGGCGTTCCCGCCCCCGAAGAAGAAGGCAAAGTCGTTCGCCTGGTCGAAGGTGAGCCCTCCGTCGACCACCCCGTGAAGGCTCGTCGAGCAATACGGGACCCCCAAGCAACCGTAGGGCAGGAACGACCAGCCGGACGATGTGAGCTCGATTGTCGAGGTCCGGGTGATGCAGTTGACCCCGCCGGGGACCTTCGGGACCGGGATGTTGCCCCAGCAGGCCCCCGGGGCCCGCATCATCAGGTGGCCGAGGGTCGGGTCCCAGAAGAGGGAGGTGGCCCCGTTCGTCTGGAGACCTGGGAACGCGAGGCTGGTGTAGCTCCGGTTGGAGGTCTCGAACCAGGTCTTGTTCTGCGGGAAGTAGACCCAGTCCCGGAAGTACGTGTCGGTCGTGCAGATGTACGAGCAGCTGGTGTTCGCCGCGACGCCGGTGGTCGCGAGGAGGCACCCCGTCGCGCCCGCGCCGAAGCTGAAGTGGCAGTCCGACAGGTTCTGGTCGAAGGCGAGCCCCATCGCGTCCTGGGGCAAGGGGATGGGGCGGGCGAGCGAGGTCGTCGCGTTGACCCAAGTGCCCCCGGCGTACTGCCACTCGTACTCCCCGCTGAGGGCATGGCCCTCCATCAGGACCATGCACCCCTTCGTCCCCACGAAGCAGGCCGAGGGATCGGGGTCGAAGGTCATCGAGGGGAAGTTGTAGTTGTCCGGTGGGGTGCCGTTGGTCACCAACTGTTTCCAGTTCCCGGCGTTGAAGACCCAGGTCTGCGAGCCGCCGGGGGACCAGGAGACCCAGAGCAGCACGTAGCCGTCCGCGGGGTCGTAGGCCATTGTCGCCGCCGAGGCATCATTGGAGCCGGGGTTGGTCGTGGGCAGGATCTGCTGCCACGGGCTGTTCGAGCTGATCAACGGAAGCCCTACCCCCTTTTCCTGAGAGCAGGTCGGGAGCCAGCCTGCGGGTGCAGCGCAACCCCTGGGAACGGGGCGTCCGTCGTAGGTGCTCGGCGAAGCGGAGGACGGGGGCGCGATGGCGCCTCTCGAGCTCCCTCGCTGGGTCGAGCCGGCGGACGGGGAGGGTGCGACGAACACGCCCGGGGAGAGGTCCGTCAAGAGCAGGAGCGCGACCGCGATGAGGGCGATCGAGGCGAGAAGGTCCTTTCGCGCCCGGCCTTCCACCCTGGCCCTCGGACCCTTCATCGCCCTGCCCATGGGGTCGGCTCTGCGCCCGCGACCTAGCTCGTGGTGTGGGACTGGCGACCCAACCCGTGAGGGGACCCGCGGGTCTTAGATTCGTGTCCGTGACCCTTGAACAAAAGTGCCACGTGTGTGGGACAGCGGGAGAGGCGTGAAGGCCGGCTCGCCTCATAGCAGGGAACGTGCACTAGCCACTCCTCTGGGCCCGGCGGGCCGTGGGCCGGCTCTGCGGGCGGGCGCGAACCTTGCGAGCGTGGGTGGCCTTCGTCGGAGCTCGGCCGAGCGCCTGGCGAGCCCGGGCGACGTAGGGAAGGAGGGCCTCGAAGTGGTCGGACAGTTCGTCGACCAGCTCCATCCTACACAACTGGGTCCCAGGGGTCCTCGACACGGTTTCGGCGAGCTGCGTCGCCATCGAGAGACTGGGCAGTATGAGCCGGTAGGCCTCGAACTCCTCCCAGATCCCCGCGTACGTCATCCATGGGTCGACCTGACGGATGACCGCCGCACGGGCCGAGTCCTTTGATGGGCCAGGTTGGTAGACGACCAGGAGGCCCGCGGTGACCCCGCTGTCCAGCGCACCGTAGTTCATCTTCGGAAAGGTCATCAAGGCCCTTCCGCCCACCAGTCTGGACAGGCGACGCTTGAGCGTTCGGATGGGGACGTGCAGGTCGTCGGAGAGCTCCCGGTAGGAGCGGAAGCCCTCCGGTACGATGTGAGCGATGAGCTCCCACTCCGCCGCGCTCGGGCGGACCGAGCAGGGAGGGTGGTGCACCCGGGTGTAGACCCCGCGAGCGCACTTCGCCATCGTGTCCACCTCGGAGAGCAGCTGCTCCATCTTCTCGTCGTCCTCCGAGATCACCCCGAGCCCGAGCAGCGGGCCGTGAAAGTCCTCGAAGAAGACCACCCCGCCGATCTGGGAGAGGCGGTCGATGACCTGGTGCCTCGAGCTCCCCTGGGGGATCTCGAGCGTATAGGAGCCGGAGACCAGACCCAGGGCCGAGGGGTTGACGTAGACATGGATGCCGCGAAGGAACCCGGTGCGGGTCATCCGGAGGACGCGATTGCGGACCGTCCCGGCGGACACGCCCAACCTGCGTGCCAGGGCTCGATGGGAGAAAGCGAGACCTGGGTTCGCGGGCCAGACCGTTCCCCCTTGGACCAGCTCGCGCAAGATCCGGATGTCCAAGCTGTCCACTAACCACCTCGGACCCCCCCCCGGAGTCCCAGCCATGAACGCCATGCGCCTTGCACCTAAATCGTTCATCTGCGCAACAACCGTGCGCCTCCCTGGGGGGCCGGAAGCGACCCCTCGATGGCGGGTTTCACCCCCTTCCTGATGCCCCTGGACGAGGGGGGGAACTCTGCAGCACCAGGTCCGGAGGACGACCCCGAGTGCAGGCCCCGCGCTTTGTGTGGGATCGGGCTCGGTCGAGGGGCTCGGTCGAGGGGCACGGTCGAGTGACTCCCTAGCCTCTCACGCTCCATTCGTGGACCCGACCGGCCCTCGCGTATCGAGCATGCCCGGCCGCCCTGATGTCGGCCCCTCGTTCAGGTCCCCGACTCGTACGGAAGCAACATGTCCCACCAGGGACGGCCCAGCGCCGGCTGGATGCCCGCGCCACGAAGCCCTACGCCGCTCCGTTGGAACCACTGACGCTGTTCCTCGGAGAAATCCCCAGCAGGGGTAGGGAACTCCCAATGTTCGGCCCCGGGGACCACTTCGACGCCCCCCGTGAGGAGGAACGTGGTCCTCCGCGTCATGGACCGGGTCGACCGGTCTGCGGAGGCGGGCGGGACCGAATAGGGCGTACACCCCGGCGGTTGCCCGCCGGGGCGGCCAGGTCGAGGTCGTAAGCCCCATTCTGTTCCGACAGCATTCGACTGCGCGCCCATCTCGTTGGTCACGGAACCGAGCTCATGCCACGCCTTCGGGCTTGCTCCGGGGGAGACGGCCGTTTCATCATCTCCGCGGGGAATCTCCTCGGCCGTTCCGATTCCTCGTACCCCGCGGCTGTGTCGTGACTGCTCCGTAGCTCAGGCTCTCGCCCGGCGGGCTTGCGCCCACCCCCCTGGTTCCCGGAGTGGGGACTTTCCTCAGCGCCGGGTCCCGCGAAGGACCTCGGTACCGTCAGCTGCCCACCTCCTCCTGGCAGCGGGGCGAAGCACCCTCCCCTCTTACGGATATCGAGGGCCTCGAGAGGACCGTGGAGCTCGGTCGCGGGAGCTTCTCGCCGGTCCCTGGTCCGGCCCATCGCGCAGGGGGCAGGTCGCCTATCCCCCGTTCCAAGGCCCCATCCAGCGAGTGGATTCCCACGCACGGGCGGCCGAAGTAGTCGTCCGAGGCTGGACCGGTCTGGACGTGCCGCCATGAGCGCTGCTCGGTCGATCACGACCGTCCCTCCGAGCGCGATCCCCATGTCCCCGGTGCCAGGCTTCGGGCACACCGGACTCTCGCTCTCCTACCTGCGGAAGGCGGTGGGCCGGCTCGAGACCCTCTTCGCGATCGCCGTCGCGGTGACCGTGCTGACGCTCGTGCTGGACGTGGCGGGCTACCTCGGGTGGCTCTCCACTTCCTCGACGTCCCTCACCATCTATGGCGTCGACCTGGGCTTCTCCCCGGGGACCGCGGTCTCGGTCGCTTTCGGCCTCACGATCGCCGTGCTCGCGCTCGTGGCGCTGGTCAGTGCGATCATCGGGCTGGTCGCTTGGCGCCGCGGGGTGTGGAACCTGCGGCGGGCCACCCAAGAGCTGGCGGGGGCCCCGGAACGCCACCTAGAGAACTCTCTGCGGGCCGAGCGACAGACGCGCCTCTCCGCGGTCGGTGTCCTCGTCGTGGCCATCGTGGTCGGGGTGGTCCTGGGGATCACCGACGCGGGCCTCTACCTCACCGGACGGCCCATGCTCTCCTCCGTGGTCACGGGCCTGGTCGAGGGGGTGACGACCGGTGCGATGGTGTTGCTCGTCTATCTCTACGGGACCCGCCACCTGACCGAGGCGCTCGCTGCTGGGGCATCCTACACCGTGGGAAGCCAGCTCATCCGTGGCAGGGACCTGGTCCTGGCGGGGGCGGTCATCGGCGTCGTCGGTTCCTTCTCCTCCATCTTCTGGCCGATGGAGCTCTTCTCGGTCGCGGGGATGGCCTTGGTCCTGTCGGGCATCGGGCGGTATCGGCTGGCGTTCGAGGTCGCCGCCAGCGCCAACGCTCCCGCGGAGCGCGGCCGGACCCTGCCCGCCCACGCCTGACCCGTCCCTTCCTGGGGAGGGGGCGTGATCCCGGGCCCGAACCTCCCGCCGCGGGCGCCGCCGCTGAGGGTAAATCCTCCTTCCGCTCGTGCACGGCATGCCCCGTGAGGCCCCATCGGGCTCGGTGGCCTTGTTCCCCTGCATCTTCCTCGAGAAGGGGACCCTGGTCCTCCCGGCAGCGGGACCGCAGCAGCGCACGACCTTGAGCGGCCCCTCCGGGGCGCCGGTGGACGTCTTCGACGCCGTCGACCACTTGCTCGCGACCTATCATCGCCTCTACGTGGTCGACCTGGAGGGGATCGAGTTCGAGCGGCCCCAGTTCGAGTACCTGCAGGAGCTCACCCGCGGTCAGGAGATGTGGGTGGACGCGGGCTGTCGGGACGCGGACCAGGTCATGGACGTCCTGGTGGCGGGGGCCACCAAGGCCGTGCTGAACACCACCACGCTGCGGCAGGCCCGGGAGATCAGCCGGACCCTCAAGCTCACCACGCAGGTGGCCCTCATGATCGAGACCGAGGATGGGAGGATCGTCGCGCACGACCGCGCCCTCGCCCAGGTGAGCCCGCTCGAGCTGGTCCGGGACGCGAGGGAGCGGGGCATCTCCGACATCATCCTCTCGGCGGGAGGACCCGAGGTCGACTGGACGTGGGTCCGTGAGGCCTCGAAGGGCGGCCCTACGTACGTGTACAGCTCCGCCTTCGTCCGCGGCTCCGAGGTGCTGGGAAGCTCGGGGGCCCGGGGGGGCATCTTTCCCGCGGGGGAGGTGCTGCGGCGATGGACGACCTCCGGATCCTAGCGGCCCGGGCCTGGGACGTGGCCGGGCGCCACCCGGTCGAACGCAAGGACCTCGTGGAGGTCCTCTATGCCCGGCTGCGCTGGTTCCGGCCGAGCGAGGCGGAGGAGCTGGTCAGCTGCCTCTTGCAGGAAGGGCTCTTCGTCGAGGGCCCTCAACCCGGGACATGGGTCGGCGCGTCCTCGCTGGACCAGGTCTCGGTCCCGCTGACCTATCGGCCACCCCCCGGATTCCGTCCCCCGCGTGCCTCTTCCGCACCCTCCCCCCCTCCGCTCCTCCTTCGCATCCTCGAGGCCATCCGTTCGAGCTCGACGGGGGAGGACCTGGGGAAGCTGCGCGAAGAGGCGAGCGAGCTCTCCGCCTCGCTAGGGGTCGTGCCGGAGGCGGCTGCGCTCCTCCTCGCAGCTCGGCGAGGGCTCCCCCTTCCTGAGCTCAGAGCGGAGCTCGACCGGCAGCTCCGCGAAGGTCGGGGGCCCGGACCTCCCTGAGCACAGGGACCGACCCTCGGGCGGCCCGACAGCTTTACTCGGGAGGGCGACCTCGCTCGGGCGCCAGATGATGACGCCTAGAACCAGCTGAGCGATGATGAATGATGGGCGAGCTGATGGCAACGCCCCCCCCTTAGGCACCGGGACAGGGGGGTGGAGCGAGCCCCGGGGAAGGATTATCGTCTCGTCCACCGATAGCGGTACATGCCGACGACCCGCCGCAGAGGCCTCCTTCCGGTGGATTTCCGCTTCGAAGAGCACCGGGGCAAGTGGATCGTGCTCGTGAACGACTGCGTCGTGGAGAGCGGGACGGACCTCAATTCGTGCCTGGCCCGGGCGAGGACCAAGCATCCGGACCAGGAGCCCTTCGTGATGAAGGTCCTCCTTCCCGGTGCCCCTTCCCCTCCGCACCCTCCGGGGCGTCGCGATAGCTAGGGGGGCTGCACACGGCGCCCCGTCGTCGGAAGAAGACCTCCGGACGTCGGAGGAGGGCTCGCCCCACCGACCGGTACGTCCAGGAGTACCTGCTCTTCAAGCTCGACCGGCGCACCATCGCCTTCCCCCTGTTGCACGTGCGGATGCGGGGCCGCAAGGGCTCGCTCCGGACCGTGGCGCTCGCCGATTCCGGTGCCACCACCTCCTTCGTCCCGGTGGAGATCGCCGAGGACCTGGGGCTCCACCTGACCCCGGGACCCCGGGCGGGGGGAGGGGGCGGGGACTTCACGACCTTCGACGGGGAGGTCCAGCTCGAGGTCCTTCACCATGGGCGGGTGATCCACCGGTTCCCCCACCTTCCGATCTCCGTGCCGCGGTCCGCCGGACGCATCCCCTACGTCGTGCTCGGCCGCGACTCGATCTTCCGGGCGTTCACCTTGACCTTCGAGGAGCGGCGTGCCCGCCTGCTCCTGCGACGGGCACGAAAGTAGCCCACAGGGCGGCGGAGCCCCCCGTCCCATCCGCCCCGGGGCGGCGGGGGCGCCGTGGCCCTTTCCAGTGGGCTTTTATAAACGGGTCCGTCCGCCGAGATTCGGAACTGGGGAAGCCTCATGGAAACCGTCGAGATCCTGGTGGGGTTGGCCGCCCTGCTGGCCCTGGGCTATGCCGGGGCGCAGTCGATGCTCATCCTCCGTGCGCCGGAAGGCGACGAGACGATGCGGAAGATCTCGAGCGCCGTTCGCGAAGGGGCCGAGGCGTTCCTGAAGCGGGAATACACCACCGTCGCCGTGGTGGGGGCCGTCCTCGCCGTCCTGATCGCGGTAGGCCTCTACACCCCCAGTGACTACGCCTTCAGCCTGCACCTGGCGCTCGGGTTCGTCGTGGGGGCGGGAGGCAGCGCGCTCGCCGGCTACGTTGGCATGTACATCTCGGTCCGGGCGAACGTCCGCACCGCCCAGGTGGCCAAGGGAGGGAAGCTCGATCCCGCCGTGCGGTTCGCCTTCCAGGGCGGATCGGTCACGGGCCTCTCCGTCGCCGGTTTCGCGCTCCTCGGCCTCATCACCTTCTACGTCGGCTTCGCCGGGAACATCCTCGAGATGACCGGGTTCATCTTCGGGGCCTCCCTCATGAGCCTGTTCGCCCGTGTCGGCGGCGGCATCTACACGAAGGGCGCCGATGTGGGCGCGGACCTCGTGGGCAAGGTCGAGGCCGGGATCCCCGAGGACGACCCCCGGAACCCCGCGGTCATCGCGGACAACGTGGGCGACAACGTCGGGGACTGCGCGGGGATGGCCGCGGACCTGTTCGAGACCTACGTGGTCACGGCGGTCTCCACGATGCTCCTGGCCTACCTTCTCTCGGCGGTCACCTCCAAGATCCAGGACGCGGTCATCTTCCCGCTGGTCATCGGGGCGTGGGCGATCGTCGCGACCATCGTCGGATTCCCCTTCGTGCGCCTCTCCGAAGGCAGTACCAAGATCATGAACGCCCTCTACAAGGGCATGTTCGCGACGACCGGGGCCGGCATCGCCGGGATCGCGGTCCTCTCCTACCTCCTGATGGGCTCGGAGTGGATGCCCGTCTTCGTCGCCAGCACGATGGGGCTCATCGTCATGGTCGTGATCATCTTCTCCACCGACTACTACACGGGCACTTACCGCCCGGTGAAGGCCATCGCCAAGGCCGCCCAGAGCGGTCCCGGCCCCGTGGTCATCGAGGGGATGGCGGTGGGGCTGGAGTCGACGCTCATCCCAGGGCTCGCCATCGTGGCGGGCACGCTGGTCTCCTTCGGGGTGATGTACCTCTCGAACCCCGGTCCTCACGCGACCGACTTCGGCCTCTACGGCATCGGTCTCGCCGCTGCGAGCATGCTCTCGGCGACGGGGATGATCATCTCCATCGACGCGTTCGGGCCCATCACCGACAACGCGGGAGGGATCGCCGAGATGGCGAACCTGCCGAAGGAGGCCCGCGAGATCACCGACCCGATGGACGCGGTCGGGAACACCACGAAGGCGGTGACGAAGGGGTACGCGGTGGGCTCGGCCGCCCTCGCCGCGCTGGTCCTCTTCTCAGCCTACACGCAGGCTTCGGGCCTCTGCCCACCGCTCGGGGGATGCACGCAGCTCGCGGTCAACAATCCCGCGGTCGTGGTCGGGCTCATCATCGGCGCGATGCTACCGTTCTTCTTCACGGCCTTCCTCATGCGCGCTGTCGGCACCGCGGCCCAATCCGTGGTCCAGGAGGTCCGCCGCCAGTTCAAGACCATCAAGGGCATCATGGAGGGTACGGGCAAGCCCGAGTACGGGACCTGCGTCGACATCGTGACGCAGACGGCCATCCACGAGCTCATGCCTCCTGCCGTGATCGCGGTGGTGGCTCCCCTCGCCGTCGGCTTCCTTCTGGGACCCGTCGCGCTGGGCGGCCTGCTCATCGGGGTCATCCTCTCCGGCCTTCCCCTGGCCATCTTCATGACCACGGGAGGGGGGGCCTGGGACAACGGGAAGAAGTTCATCGAGCTCGGCGGCGGCAAGAAGTCCGACGCGCACAAGGCGGCGGTCGTCGGGGACACCGTCGGTGACGCGACCAAGGACACGGCCGGCCCCGCCATCAACCCCCTGATCAAGGTGGTGAACACGATCTCGATCCTGTTCATCACCGTCATCCTGGAGTACAACCTCCCCCACCTCCTCCACCTCTGAGAGGTCGGCGCCCCCTACGACCCCCGCGGGACCGGGGACCTGCCGGAAGCCGAGTTCACCTGCCTACCGAGCGCGACCCCCACCGGGACCGTGAGCTCCCGACCCGGGGGGGACGCACCCCGGGGACCCGCCGCCGGAGGCAGGGACGGGGGTCGAGGAACTTACCGGCGGTGCGTCGACCGGAAAGAGGAAGAGCACCGCCCCGGGGACCAGGTGGACGATACCTCCCGAAACCTCCTGGACGAGCCTATCTTGCTAGGGAGGAAGCTCCCTACCGGTCGGATTCCTCTATTTTCCGACGGGGGTCCGCGAACGATTCGGGAGCAGGAACCGCTATGGTATGGTGCGACCATCCCGTTTGCTCATGGCCCACCCCTCGGCGCGCCCTTCGGGCCCTGCACCAGATCCCGCCTTCGAGAGGAGGGCCCTGGCGGTCCTGGTCGTGGGTGCCCTTCTCCTCACGGGCCTCCTGAGCGTCGCCCCCCTCTCAAGGATCGCGCCGGCCCTCCCGGGCACCGCTCGCGACCTCGCTCTCGCCGAGCCCGCCCCGTCCCCGGTGCGTGCTCCGGGAATCGAGCCCTCTCCTTCCTCGCACGGCGCGTTCTCCGTGAGCGTCATCGTGACGACCCCCAACGGGGTCAACCAACCGGCGACCCTTCCGGCCGTCGTGACGGCGACCGCGACCCCCAACGATGTGACCGGTTGCCCGCCCTACACCTACATTTTCGACTGGGGCGATGGCACCGCCAAGACCACGAACTCGAACAACTCCAACTCCGCACGCCACTACTACCTCTCGGACCCGAACAACATCAACAGCGGGGTCACCATCTCCGTGAACGTCACGGACTGCCATGGCAGCGCGTCCACCGGCTACGTCTATCCTACCTTCTATCCCGCGGTCACGGCGGTGCTCCAGACCGACCTCGGCCCCTCCACCTCCATCGCCAGGAACCTGTCGGTCCTTCACATGAACTTCACCGTAACGAACCTCTCGGGGGGGGCCTACACCAGCTCTCCCACCCCGTACTTCCTCAACTGGAGCTTCGGGGACGGTTCGGTGATCCGCATGCAGCCGGCCGTTCCCGGCACCGATTATACCCAGGCGCACACGTTCTTCCGTCCTTCGAGCGCGAAAGGGCCCTCGGTCTTCCTGGTCACCGTGAGCGTGACCGACCGGTTGAACGGTAATGCCACCTCCACGTTCCAGGTCCAGCTGAACGGGAGCGCCACGGCGCCCCAGAACCATCCGAAGATGTTGCTGGGCCTCACCATGACCGAGCTCTACCTGATCGTAGGGGTCGTTGCGGTGGCGGTCGCGGCCGGCGTCGCGTTGGCCCTGCGTCGACGCAAACCCACCCCGGGTCCTTCGTCCGAGGGCGCCGCCGGTGACGAAGGGGTGGCCGACACCGCTGGGGGCGAGCGAGCATCCCGCCCGACGGGACCCTCGGGGGCCGCCCATGGTTCCACCTCGAAGGACGCCGCCGAGCGGGCGAACGGCCAACCCACGGAAGAGCGCGGACCCAAGCTCCCATCGCCCGGCGTTGGGACCTCGTTCACCTCCTCGCGGTCCTCCAGCCCTGCCTCCGCGGGCGTCTCGGAGGGCCCATCCGCATCCGGGCCCGTGGGGGCCGATACCAGCTCGTTCCCTGCCCCCTCCCGCCCCTCCCGCAAGGGCACTCCAGGGATGGACGGAGGGACACTCCCCGGGACCACGCCCCCGGGCTCGACCACCCCTTCACGGCCGATACCGGGTTCCCCGTTCGCTGGAGAGGGGGTGCCCTGCATCATCTGCGGCACCATGCTTCCCTCGGTGGATTCCCCCTGTCCGAAGTGCACCCCCACGCTCTCCGCCGCCTCCCAGCCTCTTCCCGAGGCTGCCCCGAGCTCCACGTCCACCAGCTTCCCTAGCGCCGGGCCTCCACTTCCAGGATTGGAGAGGAGCATCCTCAAGCCCCTACCCCTACAGGTCGCACCTAGGGAGGAGGCGTCAGCCCGGACCGGCAGCGCAGAACCCACCCCCCTTACCTCTCCTGCGTCGAGCTACCTGCCCGTCGCGCCCCCTCCCGAGCTCGAACCGCTCCCGGTCACCCACGCCCCGGTGGGTCCGGAGCCCGGGGTCGACACCACCCCCGTGAAGCCCCTCCCTCCACGACCCTCCATGGTCTCTGAGGAGGGAAGGTCCCCATCCCCCGCTTCGTCCGATGCGGTCCCCTCCCCTCAGGGAGGGGGCCGGGCCTCCGGAGCGTCCCTCCCAGCGACGTCGAGCTCAGCCTCGTCGGCGACCGAGCCGCCCGCCCCCGCATCACCGGCTCCAGGGGCGGCCGCGCCCACACCCTTCCTGTTCCCGGTCTCCTCCCGATCCCTCTTCGAGAAGCTGGTCGACTCCGCTCCTACGACCTCCGAGGGCGGGGAGAGGCCGGGTGCCCGGGCGGCCGAGGCTGCGGGCTCCAGCCCATCGCCCTCTTCGTCCCCCTCGACCCCCACCGCGACGAGCGCGCCGAGCGCTCCGCCCACCCCGGAGAGGGCGCACCCCAGTCCCAGGACCTGCCTGGTGTGCGGTGGGACGCTGCAGGGCGACCTGTGCCCTTCCTGCAAGATGAACTGGCGGGAGTGACCTCACCCCCGTCTTCCCCGCCCTGGCCCACCCTGGCCCGTGGGTCCCCTACCCTCTCCACGTGTGGTCCGGGGAAAGGGGCATAACCGTGCAGCCCTGCCCAGAGCATGAGCTCCGGGCTGGCAGCCCCCGAGCAGGGGATTCCGACCGTGCCGGTGCCCGCGGGCAGCTCGGAAGCGGACCGTTCCTTCCACGCGCTGGAGCGCGAGGTGGTCCAGCACCTCTTTCGTTATTCTCCCGGCTTCGCGGTCGTCCTGGGGATCCACTCCTACGATGGGATCCTTCCCGACCTGACCCCGGCGGCGACCGCGGCGTGGGCGAAGAGCGCGGAGAAGCTGCTCGAGCGTCTCAACTCGACCGAGCCCCAAGCGCTCTCCCGGGAACGGCGGGTGGACCGGGAGCTCCTGCGCCTGCGGCTGCGCTCCGACCTCTTCGACCTGCAGGAGTATCCTTACCTCGACCGGCTCCCGCTCGCCTACCTGGGCCCGCTGGAGCTGGTCCCCTACACGGCCCGGCCCTACGCTCCACCTCCCCATCGTGCGCAGGCCATGATCCGTGTGCTCGAGGGAGCTCCGAAGCTCCTCAGGACGGGGACCGAGCGGCTGAAGGGTCCGTTGCCCGAGGCCTTCGTGAAGCTCGCGCTCGCGATGGCCGAGGGGCTCGTGCCGCACTTCCAGGAGAGCGAAGGGTTCGTGCGGGACCAAGCCCCCCAGGAGCTTGCGGCCTATGCACGGGTCCGCATCGAAGCGGAGGCGGCGGCCACGACCTTCGTCGAGCACCTGAAGCTCGCGCTCCCTGGGGCGACCGGGGACTTTGCGCTAGGCCCTGCCCGGTTCCAGAGGCTGCTTGGCGTGCGCGAAGGGATCAAGCTCCCCTGGACCGACCTGGAACGGGAAGGGTGGGCGGACCTGCGCCGGAACCAGGCGCGTCTCGCCGACATCGCGCGGAGCGCGCACCCACCGGTCTCCCCCGAGACCATGCTAGCGGCGATTTCCCGGGACCACCCCAGCGCGGAGCAGCTGCTGCCGGAAGCGAGCCGCTTCGTGGAGGAGCTACGGCAGTTCGTGATCCACAAGGACCTCATCACCGTGCCCACCCCGGAGCACTGCCGGGTCGAGCCCACCCCACAGGTCGACCGGGCCTGGACCACGGCGAGCATGGACCCTCCGGGCCCATTCGAGACCTCGGCCTACGAGGGGGTTTACCACGTGACCCCGGTGGAGGAGGACTGGGACGCGGAGAAGAAGGAGCAATGGCTCGCCTCCTTCAACCGCCCGGTGCTTCGGAACGTGACCGCCCACGAGGTCTATCCGGGCCACTACGTGCAGTTCCTTCACTTCCGGGCCCACACGCCGACCCTCACCCGGCGCGTCTTCCTCTCCGGTGCCTTCACCGAAGGGTGGGCGCACTACACCGAGCAGCTCATGATCGAGCAGGGGTACGGAGGAGGGGAGCCTTCCTTCGAGCTCGCTGAGCTCTCCGACGCGCTGCTCCGCAACGTCCGCCTCCTGGCTTCGGTGGGCATGCACGCCCGCGGGATGAGCGTCCGGTCGGCGACCGATCTGTTCGTGAAGGAGGCCCACATGGACCCCTTCCCCGCCGAGCGGGAGGCGGTACGTGGGACGTTCAACCCCGAGTACTTCGGCTACACGCTGGGCAAGCTCGAGATCCTGAGGGCCCGAAGGGCCTACCTCGAGCAGAACCCCCGGGCGACGCTGAGGAACTTCCACGACCTGCTCCTCTCCTTCGGCGCCCCCCCTGTGGGGTTCCTGGGGCCCCTCCTTCTCGGCCGGGACCCCGTCTCCACGTGAGGGGAGCGCTGGGGTGACGGCGGAGGCAAGAACGTGACCTCACGGAAGATGGCGGTCGTGGCCGTGGTCGTCGTGGCGGTCCTGGTCGTGACGGGGGTCCTCGCGTTCCTCTACCTGCGGCCCGCCGCGTCCAGCCCGTCTTCCTCCCCGGGGGTGGCCGTGTGCGGGTCGCCCTTGTCGGCCGGCAGCGGGGCGGATTGGCCCACCTACCACATGGACAACACGCGCACCGGGGCACCCACCTGGGGGACGGTCACGGGGGCCAAGGCCGGGTGGGCCGCACCCGTCTCGCTCGATGGACCGGTCTATGCCGAGCCGCTCGAGTGCGGGAACGCGGTCCTGGTCGCGACCGAGGAGAACACCGTCTACGCCCTGAACGCGTCCTCCGGCGCCGTCCTGTGGAGCCACCACCTGGGGACCCCGGTCGCCGCCTCGAGCCTCCCGTGCGGGGACATCGGGCCGAGCACGGGGATCACCGGCACCCCGGTCCTGGACACGACGACCGGGACCCTCTACGTGGTCGCCTTCGAGAGCCCGGCGACCCACGTCCTCTATGGCCTCAACGTCCGCAACGGCACTGTGGTCCGCCAGGTGACCGTGGACCCCCCCGGGGTCTCACCGACCGCGGAGCAACAGCGCGGGGCGCTCGCCCTCGCGAACGGGAGGGTCTACGTCCCCTACGGAGGTCTCTACGGGGACTGCGCGCAGTACCACGGCTACGTCGTGGGGGTCCCGACCAGTTCGAGCGGGAGCGTGATCTCCTACCAGGTGCCCACGAGCCGCGAAGGGGGCATCTGGGCCCCCGGAGGGATCAGCGTCGCGGCCAACGGGAGCCTATTCGTTTCGACAGGGAACGGGGCCTCCACCACGGCCTTCGACTACGGCAACAGCGTGATCGAGCTCTCCCCCAGCCTCCAGGTCCAGGACTACTTCGCCCCCACCAACTGGGAGCCGCTCAACGCGGGCGACACCGACCTGGGATCGGTCGCTCCGACGCTCCTTCCCAACGGGGACGTCTTCCAGATCGGGAAGGCCGGGGTGGGCTACCTGCTCTCCGCGACCCACCTCGGGGGCATCGGAGGCGAGATCACGAACGCCAGCATCTGCGGCGGGGGCTACGGCGGCACCGCTCACGTCGGGCTCTCGATCCTGGTCCCTTGCCAGGACGGACTCTACGACGTGGTGGCCGGAGCTTCCAACCTCACCGCGGCCTGGTCCGCTACGGGGTTCGACGCGGGGTCCCCGATCGTGACGGGGAACATCGTCTGGGTCGTGGACATCGGCTCTGCGACGCTCCGGGGCCTCAACCTCACGGACGGGACCCAGGTCTACTCCTTCGCGCTGGGGGGTGCCGAGCACTTCATCTCGCCCACCGCCGGCCCCGACGGGGTCGTCGTGGCGGGGGGCAACGAGGTCTACTCCTTCGCCCTGAGCTGAGCGGCATGCTGCCGCCCCCCCGACCGGCCCTGGCCTACGACGACTTGGGTTCGTCCGCAGCTTCGGCCTTCTTGAGGCCGCGCTTCCCCAGGCCGATCGCACCCTTGGTGATGGAGATAGCGGCCTTGCCGACCTCTCGGGTCCCCTTGGCGGCGAGCACCGTCGCCTTCCCGGCCCCGGCCTCCAGAGGGTCGGAGGAGGTGGAGGCTCGCTCGCCGGCCCGCTGGAGGGAGTCGAGGCCCTTGGCCCCCGCTTCCTTCACGTCATGGCCGACGGTCCGCGCGGCCGGGGCCACTTCGTGGGCGACATGTTCGGTCGTTCGTGCGGCCCCGGCGACCACCGAACGGGTGTCGGCGCTGAGCGTTCCGACGGCGTCTTTCTTCTTGGGGGGAACGGGGTCTTCGGTCATGTCCTTCCGTGAAGGGCCCTTCGGTCCTTGTCGACCCTAGAGGGGGCAGGAGCACATCTAGGTGCGCCCAAGCGCACCTTGGCCGAGGGGTCCCTGGGTAGGACCATTCGGGGGACCGACCTCCCGGCTGGTATGGGGAACCCCTGGTGAAGGGAGGTATCCCCACGGCTCTGGTGGCAACCCGGGTGAAGGGAGACCTGCAAGCCCGCCTTCGGGCCCGGACCTCGTGACGGAGTACACACCCCCCTCCTGACCGGTGAACGCGGATCGGCCCGTTGGCGGGGAGACGCCGCATCACGGTCCGAACAGAGCGGCACGCACAATTGCGGGTACGTGGGTGGGGTGAGGCCCCTCCATGAGACCCCACACCATACCTGGCGCCGAGAACATGGTCCTCGCCCTCCAGGAAGAGATCCGCCGCTCCGATGAGTCCCGCTACGACCACCGCCTCCGTGGGCTTCACCTCGTAGACCAGGGAATGACGGCCCCCGAGGTGAGCCGAAGGCTCGGCGACCCCCCCTGGATGTCGGTCTTCAGCGAGCCGACCCTCCCCCGATGGGGGTAACCGATTGCCGTCCTGACCACGGCCGAAGGGCCCCGCAAGGGGGGGGAAGCGAAGCGGGGTGGAGCAGGTCCCCCCGGACCACCTCGACCCTCTCCTTCGATAGGTTCGTGACCTCGCTGCCGGGACGGAGGGGGGCCCGGACGTGCCTCTCTCTCGTCAGGAGCGCTCGCGGGCCCCGACCCCCCAGGTCTCCGGTCGGTCGTCCGACGGGCAGGTCGGGCCGAGCGTCGTTGGAGCGGGGTGCGGGCATGGACCGAGGTTTCGCTCCGGCGGACATTGACCTCTCGCGAAGCGACCAGGTCACGCCCGTCGGGGGTCCGCAGCTGGCTCCGGATGCCGTGGGCCCATGCCCGCCCGGTGCCCGAAGGCCCGGGCACGTTGCACCTCTCCATTTGGGGGAGAAGGCACACTCCCTGCGGGACCGTAGCGGCAGGCTTGCGAAGGATGTCGGAGCCTTCCGACGTCGACCCGCTCGGGCTCGCGCTCCTGTGCCACCATGTAGCCCAGGTGGCGCTCGGTCGCCCGGGCCGCCGAGTACACCTGCGCCCCCGAGGTCACGACGGCGGCGGAGGTTCCCTGGTCCCGCACCGGGCCCCAAGGGCCATGAAGCGCCGTCAGCGGGCAGGGTTCCCAGGTCCCGAGGTGGCGCTTCGGGCGGGTCGGAAAGGCAGGGACTGCTGAACTCGTGGCCAATCGAGGGGGCTGAGAGAAGAAAATGGTCCTACCCGCTCATCTTCGTGATCTTCCCCGAGGGTCGTCGCGACCTCTCGGTGTTCCCCACGGGACACGCGCGGCGTTGGCTCGCGCTCCCCGACATGTGCCGCGCGATTCTGGTCGTGTGGGAACGCACGCGACACGACCGCCCTCGGGACCCTCGGCACAGTCCTCCATCGAGTTCCCTCGGAGCGGGGTCCCTCGGCACGACCCGGGCCGGCCTCGGGTTCCGAGCCCCGCCCTCGCGGGGCGCCGTGGAGGCCATCGCCCGCATCTCTGTCGCCCAGGGGTGGGGCCTCTCGATGGTCGGCGAGCTGCTCGCCGAGGCTGGGAGGCGGGCCGAGGCCAGGGGCGCGGAACGCGTGGAGGCCGAGGACGTCGGGCTCTCCGCGCACGTCCCCCGCCACGGGGCCGACGCGGAGGGGTTCGAGGCGGCGCTCCTGGAGGTCCTCCGGGCCGCGAGCGGCCCCTTTGCGGTCGGGGAGCTCCGTCGCCGCCTGACTGCACGGTGCGTGGAGAGCGGAGTCCGCGCGCCGACACCAGCGCGCGTCTGGCGCCACCTGGTCCGCCTGGAGCGCATGGGGATCGTGCAGAGGGAGGTCAGGATGGGTGGGGCAGGAGGAACGAGCGTCCGGGTGAGCCTGTTCACCGGGGCCCCGACTTCCCATCCGTGGGGCCCCGGAGCGCCGGTCGGCCGGGCGAGGCAAGGCATATATGTCTGTTGAACTTTCCACTCAGTTGAAGGTGCCCCCGATGAAGCTCCCCGAGGATCCCGTGACCTGGGCCTTCCAGAACCCCCATGCCGACTCCATCCTCTCCGTCCTGGCCGACCGCAAACCCCACCTCCCCTTGGAGGTACGTAAGCGGCAGGGGATCGCCCCCGAGAGCTTTCGCAAGGCCGTACACACCCTCACGGGCTACGACCTGGTGCGGATTCGCTCGCGGAAGGGCGCCCGCTTCCAGGGCACCCCGCGGGGCTACGGCATCGAGGTAGTCCTGGAGGTCACCCCGAAGGGCCTCCAGGTCCTCGACCTCCTCGATGGGTTCCGAGGTCTGCTTCGGGAGCGACAGGCGACCCTGGCGCGAGCCACCAAAGAGCGGTGGCTCACGCCGTGAGGTCGGTCTTCGTTCTGGGACCCACCACCTGGCGGGCCGGCTTCCATCCCCGGGTCCCGGCCGGATTGGCCGGGGAACTCCCGGCGTGGTGGGAGCGCCGTGGGCGACCGGGTCTGTCGCCCCTCGACATCCGGGCTCTCCTCGTGGAGGACCTGCGCCAGGAGGGGCACGCGGCGACGCTGATGGAGCTGTGGGAGCCTCAAGGGAAGGAATTGAGAACGGCCAGGTTCCACCGCATCGAGAAGGGGGCCCACATCGACACGTACGTCATCTATTGGCCCGAGGGAGGCCACACCGAGGGCATGTCGTGGGAGTTCCACGGCCTCATCAAGGCCCTTCTGGACGGGCATGTCGCCGCCGAGGCGGTCCGGGTCTTCCCGGAAGTGGGGGTGCTGGGCCTGGACGGAGAAACAGGGCTCATTACACTCGGAGAGAAGGACCGAAGGACGACCTACTTCCAGGACCTCATGGACGCGGAGTGTCCCATCGCTCCTTGGACCACGTACGACGAACTCCGCTTGTTCGTGCGCAAGCACCTCGGGCCGTG
The DNA here is from genome assembly GCA_027306505.1 of Thermoplasmata archaeon. Taxonomy (GTDB): domain Archaea; phylum Thermoplasmatota; class Thermoplasmata; order Lutacidiplasmatales; family UBA184; genus JAKAAX01. The sequence goes on from DAHUZP010000022.1 coordinate 108,523, forward strand.
ACCCAGGGCCCTCGCGTCTCCCTCCCCCAGTGAGGGAGAACGCGATGCAATCCAGCAACCCAACCCGAGCGCGCCTACCGCCGAACGAACGCCACCCCGAGGGAGACGACTCGTGGATCGACCGCGTCGCCGACGAGGTCCAGGCCCTCCTTCGGGAGCACGGGCTCGAGATGGAGCTCTGTGTCTTTTTCGATTCTGTCGCCGAGCACCTCCACGCTGTCGGTTTCGATGGCTCGGGGGCGCGCTACTTCCGCTCGCTCGAGGACCCGAAGGGCGGAGGCGAGCGGGCGGTTGGACGAGGTCCTTCTCCCGTGGTCGCGACGCAGGTGCTCGGCTCCTCCCCTCCGTGAGAGGAGCCCTGCTCGAACCATCTCCGAAGAGCCTAATACTGGGTGAGCCATCACCTTTTGTGATGGCTCTTCCCGACAAGCACCTGGTCTACGTCCTCGGGCACCCCGAGGCGTGGAAGCTCCTGGCCCTGCTGGAGCGCGGTCCCTCGGACCGCTACGAACACGTCCGCAAGTCCTTGGACATGCATCCCCAAGCCTACCAGCGACTCCTCTACTGGATGCGGGGCTACGGCCTTGTCCGCGTGCGCGCCGATAGGCCCGGGCGGCCCTACCGGGGGGCGGTGCCGGTCCACTTGGAGGTCTCCCCGAAGGGTCGGGCCATGCTGGGGCTCCTTCGTGGGCTCGAGAGGGAGGCCCAGGCCCACCGCGAGGCGCTCGGACTCCGCCATGCCGAGCTCCTCACGGTGGCCTAGATGTCGCTCCTCCTGTTCGGACCTTCCGCCTGGCTCAAGGGAAACCGGCCCACCATCCCTCCCTGGGTGGTCGGGGTCCTCCCGCCCGGGGTCCCGGCGACCGCGAGCGTCCCTCCCAGCCCGAAGGACATCCGGTTCGGGCTCGTCGCCCGGCTGCGCCTCGCCGAGGTCAAGGCCACCGCCCTTGAGTTGCACCACGACCGTCCCGACGAGGACCCCGCAGACAAGCTCTTCCGGATCGTCCACGACGGGACCGTCGACCGTTTCGCCTTCTACTGGCCCTTTGGGGCGGTCCGGCCCGCCGTGGACATCGAGGTGGGGTGGCTCCTGCATGGCCTCCAACATCGGGAGGTGGCGGGGGAGCACGTCGGGATCTTCTACGAGTGGGACCCGGAGGGGCGGAAGGCCGCCCACGAGCGGCCCACGACCTCGGGAAGGGCCGTCTTCGAGTCCCTCGAGCAAGAGCGTCGGACGACGTTCTATCAGAGCTTGGTCGCGTGGGGCGCGACGCCCATCCCGTGGTCGAACTACGAGGACCTCCTCGAGTTCCTCGAGGTCTTCGCGCGGTAGCTCGGCATCGCCCGTTCCCGCCTTCGCGAGGAACGAGCGATGCCCAACAGCACGCAGTACCCAGCGTCGTCCCCGCCGAACGCGCCGAACAACGGTTCCGGACCTGTCCGGGAGGAGGGGCCAGGTCCTACCTCGCGAGCCGCGTCTTCCGGTTTGTCTCCGGGGGCGGGCTCGCTCGGAGGTTCCCGTCTGAGAACCGTGGTGGGCAACCGCTACCCACGGAAGTGCGCCTCGTGCCACGAGACGATCCTCGTGGGTCCCGACGTGAAGTCCGTCGTGGACTTCGGGGCACCGAAGCCCTACCCGGCCTACCACGCAGAGCACAGCCCGGACGCCGGTCGCTTCCGTGGCCGCGCTCCACGGGCCGAGGAGGCCCCAGAATCGATCCCGGGGTTCGCTCCCGCGCGCCTTCCCCCGGCGCCTCCAGCCCCTCCGCCACCCCCCAAGTCGCCTGCGTCCCCCCCGCCCCTGGCCCTTCTCGGATCGACGGGGAACGCGGACGCGACCCCGAACCCCGCCGCGGGGGTCCCCTGGGCGACCGCGAGTCTGACGCTCAACGCGGGCTCTTTCGAGAGCGCCCGCGCGGGCCTCGCGGACTACGCGCAGTCCGGGGAGACGTGCGAGCAGTTGCGAGCGCGGATCAGCCGCCTGGTCTTGGAAGATCTCGAGCGCTCGGTCCGAGCGATGCGGGATCTCCACGAGCGCCTCGGCGACACGCCCACCCGAACCACTTCCCCCGGCCTCCGGGCCGGGGCCCCGCAAGGGGCCTCGGCCACGCCTTTCGGCCTCACCTCACAGGCGAGTCCACTCTCAGAACCTTCGGTTCCTCGATCCTCTCCTCCCTTCTCGGCGAGCGCGCCTTCCCCCGGCTCGGGGGTCGGAACGGCGGGAGGTGGGGGGGCCCCGGCTCGCCCCTGTGGGCTATGAGACCGGGGAAGCGCCCTGCCCGCCGTCGCCGGTTGCCACGAGCGCGGGGAAGAGCCTTAGGTAGCCATCCAGTGCGGTCGGGGCCGTGCCGGACCCGGTGCTCGTCAGAGTCTTCGAGGCTATCCCAACGGATATCGGGTTGGGCCTGGCACGATTGGACACCCCGACCCGCCAGAGGCTTCACGTCGAGGCGGGTGACCTCGTCAAGATACTCGGGAAGAGATCGACCGCGGCACTCGTAGCGCCTGCTGTCCAACAGGACGAGGGGAAGGGAGGGATTCGCCTCGAACCCGTTGCGGTGAGAAACGCCAGAGTCTCTCTTGGGGACCAGATCGAGATCGTCCGCATGGCTCCTCCCATCGCGGAGAGTATCGAGATAGCGCCGATCTACAGCGGCGCTCCAAGGATGGCGTTCGGCCCCGGGTTCGAGGCGTTCGTTGCTAAGGCCATCTCCCGCCGACCGTTCGCAACCGGCGACGCAGTCGTGGTGCCTCGAGTCTACCTGATGGGGGGATCACTGCTATTTCTGATCACTTCAACTACCCCAAGACAGATCGTTGTCGCAGGGCCGACCTCCCGAGTCATTCTCCGAGAGGAAACCGTCCACGAGGACGAAATGATGTGCTTTAGAATCTCATAGAGAGACGTCGGCGGAAGCGGGCGACGGAGGCGGCGGCTCGCAAGCTCTGCGAGCTACGCGGCCTCCCCTCGCTTCGCAGGCCACGTCGGCGGATGCCGGACGCATTCCCTCGGCGATGCTCGCCTCGCGAACGCGTCCTACCGAGAAGGCCCCTCTCCTTCGTTCAGTTCCCAAGCTGGGGTCCTTCTCGGCCAGGCCGCGCTCGTCGGCAGGGCCAATCTCCATCTACGAGGCCTCGCCTCAACGGAGTCGCCATGCCCGGCCTGCCCCGAGAGACCCTTTTTCGTAAACGAGACCGGCAAGCCGTCTTCTTGCTGGGGGCAGGGTCGGGGCTCGCCGCGGTAGGGTACGCCATTTGGCGGCTCACCGCCAGCCCGACGCTCGGACTGGCGTTGCTCGTCGGTGCTGTCGTCGTCATCATGGGTGCATTGGCAGCGCTGGATTCCGGTGCTCGCGCGACGAGCCTGCTCTCTCTGGCCGGGCCTACCGCCGCGCCGGTCCCGAGGAGCGACTCCGATCCCGGTGCGGTCCGATGGACCGAGAATCGATACCGATCTCACATGGTTCGCTTGGATGGAATCTATCGCTCTGCCTACTGGATGGTCGGGATCGCCCTGGCCGTGGACACCGCCTTGCTCGCGCTAGGATTCTCCCGTGTCTGGGATGCCCCGCCTCTCCACGCGAACCCTGTTCTGTTCATGGGAGCGGAGACCCTGTTGCTCCCGGCGTTCTTCGTATCGAGGGTGAACCGCGAGCGGGCCCTCACCTCACCCCTTCGGGTTGGTCTCAGCGACGGGGGGATCCACGTGGAGTACGGGCCGGGGTTCGTTCGCGACGAGTACCAGATGCGCGTGAACCCGGATTTCCTGCCGTGGGACCGTATCTCGGGCTTGATCGCTCCATCGGGATTCAACTTCCAGGGCAAGTCGTACTACGTGACATTGGCTCGAGTCGAAGGTGGATCGTGGTGGATCAACCACATCGATCCGGGCATATCGACCATGCTCGCCGAAGCATGGGCCGAGCGGAAGCCCCCGGGTTGAACCGTCGCAGAGGTAGCCTCCATTCGCTCCGCGACTGCGGGAGCGATGTCGAGCCCGCGCTCCAGGCCCTTGTCGGCATCATGGACTCGATCGACGATGCCGCCCTGCCTCTCGGGGCGAGCCCTCGGGGACGGGCCTCCCTCGAGAGCCGCGCCCCGGTCTTTCGGTCTTACTCCCCAGATAGGGCTCTCTCGGCTGGGACCTCCACGCGGCGCTCGGGGTTCCGGCGCCGCAGCTGGACGAACGGGTCGTCCTCTCTGCGTGACCTCGCCGGGGCGGAAGGTTAAATCCGACAGAGCGCTTTACGGCGAACAGGCTCACAGAGAATGTTGCGTGAAGGAGAGCGGCAGTACATCGAACTCCGCGCCGACGCGCTCCAACGCATCGTTGATAATCGACCCTGGCAGGATCCATCGATCGAAGGGGCGTTGCAAGAACTCCTACCGTTGCTCTGGCCTACATGCTTTGGCGAAGAGGGAGCAGAGATTGCACTTCAGCGGGCACGGTGCCTCTTCCGTTGTGATGGACTGTACGACTACGCTTCCGTTTACCAGCGTCTCTTCCCCGGGGTTCGAAGGAAGATTCAGCCCGCCGGCCGCCTCGTGTCGGTCGGGTAGTTCCTGACGCGTACTCACCGCCAATTGGGTCCGCAACAGTCCACCCACATGCCAGTCCCCCGCGCCGGCAGCGAGGTGGGATTCCTTTGCCCAGAGTGCGGACGGCCGAACAACCATCGATCTACCGGAGAGGAGATTGCCTCCATCGAGGCGGGTAAGGACCTGAGGTTGACTTGCCAAACTCCAGGGTGTAAGTTCGCGGGCATGTCAATTTCGGCGGGTGGCCCGCCACCGAGTTCCAACTAGCGCGAGGGCGTCCAACCCGGAACGCGACCTCTCCTCGCTTTCCGAGGAGAGGTCCCGTGCTCAACCAACCACTTACCGCCACCTGCCAGACCTGCGGAACTCGCACGGAGGCGATCCCGCCCCACCTGCCCCCGACAGGTGGCACCATCGCGTGTTCCGCCGCGTTCGACTCGGGGTCGCCGAACGCGGCCTCCCGAGGAACCCGTGCCTCGGTCCTTCGGTCAGCCCGGGAAGAAGGCAGGTTCCTCGGCCTCGCCGAGGCAGACGCCTGCGATGGCCCGTGCCGGGAAGCGTGCCGCTTGTGGGCCCAGTTCGTAAGGAGCGCGGGGCAGGGGAAGGATTGAAGAGGACGAACACGCATCGAGACTGACTGAGGGGGCTATTTTCTTGGCAGACCTCTATGTGCACGTTGTCGACGAGAGCGGGAATCCAATCGTGGGCGCGAGCGTGGTCGCGACTAACACTGATTCGTGGACCGACGTCTCCTATAGTGGAACAACGGATGAGAGAGGAATCTTCTTTGCGCCGAGGATTCGGGCTGGAACAGTCGGCGATCGGTACACCATCAGGGCGCAACTCAGTAGTGGGAGGACTCCCCTCAAGTCGGGAAAGATCCTGACGCAGGTGAACGGCTGGGGCCTCGTAGATTTGGTCGTGAGGGTAGCGGTCTCCGAGAGCGGAGCGCGCGATGTCGTCTTGGTCCCCCCGGAGGCCAAGCCCGAACGCATCCATTGCTTGGAGGTCCTCAAGGTCCTCATCAAGAAGGTAATCGACGGTCGCTCCGAACCTCAATGGACGGTCGCCTACGCGAATAGCAGAAATGTATCGGACGGAGTACGAGACGTCTATTCTGAGGCGGTCGAGGCCTTTGTCAGCGACCTCCCACTTGCCTCGGTGGTCATGTCAGCCATCGCCTTGGAGCTAGCTATACGAGAGAGGTTTGAGGCGGGCGGAGGTAGAGGGGGTGAGATGGAGTTCCATCAGCTCATAGATTGGGCGAAGAAGGAGGGGCTCCTCGACAAGAACGACAAGCAGATCGCAGACCTGGTCAGGGTGTTCTATAACATCCACAAGCACGACTACCGATCTGCGGCAAAGCAGGATCCCCAACTGGCGATTTCGCTGACATTGAGGTTGCTGAACCGGCTTTCTGAAGGAAGGAGTGTCTCCTCCACAGAATCCTAGCACGACCCTTTCAATTTCGTGGGGGGAGAGCTGGGCAGGGGATCACGAAGGGCCCGGGAGGTCGCGAAACGGCTTCGCGAGGTTCGGGGTCGTGTTGGATTGGGTGCGAGAGGCACCGTACTCGCTGGGGGCCATGCGGAGTACCTGGAGTGGTCCTCAGGTGTGTAGGGAGTCCCACCCGGGACTCGAATAGGGTCGGTGGCGGGGTTGCCCCCGCCGACCGCACCGGCGAACCGTACGGGCCCGATTCGGGCATACGGCTCTCTCGACCTCATCGGGACATATCCTTCAGCAGGTGGTAGGGGAGTTGAAGCCCCAGGCCGTACAGGTAGCCCACCGGCGCGCGGTTCACGATGCGGCCCACGTAGCGCTTCTTCGCTATCTGGACTTGCACCCGGTCGAGGACGTACTTCCCCAACCTCCACATCAGCCCATCGGGCCGGCAGAGACTGAAGTAGTTCGTCCATCCGCGCACCACGGGCATCACCCTTTCGACCACCGCTTTGGCGGAGCGCGTCTCGTGCCGCAGGGTAAGGGACCGGACCTTCGCCTGGAACCGCTTCACAGACTTGCCCGAGGGCCAAACCCCCCAGGGTGTGATGCGGTACCCGAGGAAGTCTATCCCCTCCCCAAGCTCCACGACCCGCGTCTTCTCCGGCTTCATGGACAGCCCCTCAAGTTTCAGGGCCGCCTCCACCTCGGTCTGTGCCGCTTCGGCTTCCTGCCTCGTGGCGCACGACACCACAAGATCGTCCGCGAAGCGTGTCACCACCCAGCGCTTCCCCATCTCGCGGTCAAACCCCGCGAGGTAGATGTTCGCCAGGAGTGGCGACAGCGGGCTCCCTTGCGGGACCCCTACCGCGTCCTCTCCGGTGGTCTCCCCCAACACTTCGGACCGAAGCACGGCGCCCACCAGACGGAGAAAGCTTCCGTCCGCGATGCGCTCTGCGAGCTTCGATATCGCCCGCTTTCGGTCCATCGTGTCGAAGAAGGACGCCACGTCGGTCTCCACGACCCAGACCTTACCCGCCTGCGCCTGTCTCACGACCCGCTGCACGGCTTGTTGGGCATTCCTTCCCTGGACGTAGGCGAAGCAGGCCTCCCCGAACAGGTCCTCGAACATCGGGTAGAGCATGATGGCGATGGCGGCATGCACCACTCGGTTCTCCACGCACGGGATAGCCAATCCTCGCTTTCGTCCATCCGGTTTCGGAATCCAGACCCTCCGCAGGGGTTTCGGCCGCCAGGTGCCCAGACGCAGCGCCTCGGACAGCTCGAACAGGCGTACCCTCGCGTTCTCGCCGAACTCCTCCACCGTCTCCCCGTCCACTCCCGGGGCCCCTCCGTTCCTTCGCACCTGCTCCCATGCCGCCTGGAGGGTTTGCTTCCTGCACAGGAGGGGCATCATCGAGGGATGCTTCTGCCCCGTCCACTTGGGAAGCGGCTTCATGGGTTTCTGTCCCCGACCGCGCCTGACCGACCTGAGGGGCGCTCCGCGCCCTCTCCCTCCCTTGGTGGCTTCTCGTAGAGGACGGGGTGGGTACCCCCGCCATGCCGCTCCCACCCTCGGGAGGTCATTTCGTCGGTCTCTTCCGCACGGTCTTCGGTCGACTTGGGGCCCTTCGCTCCTTCCCGGTTTCCCGGGCCGTCCTTGCTACTACGGCCCCTTCTGCCACCCTGGTCCCATCGGGTCGATGTCTCCATCGACCCTACCATTCCCGTCCCTTGGGCCATTCGCCACTGGGGTCCCTGCCCCTGGGCTTCCCGCATCCGGACGGTCTGGAGGACCGAGGGCTTCCCGAGGTCGCCATGAGAACCCAATACGGACATGCCCACCTCACTCACGCCCACGCCGTCAGCCACGCAAGGCTTCCCTGATTGGGAGCAGGTCGCCCCTGCGTAGGCGCTGGTTGTCGGTTCGTCTGCCTTGGGCCTGCTCGCTTGCAGTCGCACCCTTCGGATCCCGGGTTTCCCCGGACACCCTGTGCCTTGCTACGGGTCTCGCGTGGCCTCACCCTTGGTTCGGTTCTCATGGTTGCCCGGCGCACCCCTATTTCGACACGTAGGTAGGGCGATTCTCCGATAGCCGGTCGAGGAGGGGGCACCCCCCCAAAGTTTTCCTACACGGCCGAGGCTACAGGAGCCGGGACCAGCCACCCTGGAACCTCTCGGGGTCCAATCCTACCGCCTTGAGGACCGCCTGCTGCTCGGGAGGAGGGTCGGTGACCACGATCCGGGTCAACCCGGTCCCCGGCAGTTCCGCCTCGTTCGCCTTCACTCTCACGAACGGGTCCAGGGCCGCCACCCCGGTCAGCGGTCGCCCCGTGGGGGCCTTGAGCCCGACCTTGCGGACCTTCACCTCGATGTACTTCGCGACCAGTAGCGCCAGCGTGCAGACCAGCAGGTGCGCCCCGATCCGTTCCTCCTGTCGGTGGTAGAGAGGGCGGACCTCCAGGGGCCCCTTCAGGACATGCCAGTCCCTCTCGATGCCGGCGAGCTCCTGGTAGACTCGAGCCACCTCCTCCACCGGCAGCTCGGTGTCCGTCTTCAGGACCCACCACCCCGCCCAGCGACGACGGAAGGCCACCTTCTCCTTCAGCCGTGCCCCGAGACCCTGGATTGTGGTCTCGTCAAAGTTCACGTCGAAGAGGTCCAGAAGGTGGGACTCCCCCAGCTCCGTCTGGACCCCCTTGAGAATCTCGTGGTGGTCGAGCCTCCCCACCTTCCGTCGCCAGGTGGCGAGGATCGCATCCCCCTCCTTCCTCCTCCGTTCCAGGGTGGCCAGCTCGTCCTGGCGCCGCTCCTCGTTGACGAGGACCACGTAGCGACCCTTGTCCACGATCACCTCCCGCGCCTCGTTCTTCTCGCTCACCGCTACGACCGGGCGCTGACGGGCCGCGATCAGGACGTCCTCGACGTGCGTGCTCCGCTCGGCCAGGATCCAGTGGAACCCGTGGGCCTGGAGGTCCTCGGCCTCGCGGCCGCTCTTCATCCCACGGTCGCCGACGTAGATGCCGCCCTTGAGACCGAACACCCGGGTCAGCCGCTCGCGCATGGGGCGGACGGTGGTGTCGTCCTTGGTGTTCCCAGGGAACACCTGCAGGGTCACCGGGAACCCCTCGGCGGTGACCACCATCCCCCACTTCACTCGGGGTCGATCGGTCCTCCCGTCCGGGGCGTAGCCGCTGAAGGCGGCCAGATCGGACTGGACGCCCTCGAACCACGTGCTCGTGGTGTCGTGGAAGAGCACCTCCGGCTCGAGGGAAAGGGGCCGGACGAGCTGGCGATAGATCCGCGACTCGAGAGCGTCCTGTCGGGCCCAGAGGCGGTCGAGGGCACGGTAGAGGAGGTTGTCGTGGAGCTGGGTCGGGGCCAGGCCGACGAAGAAGGGGGCCGAGGAGGTCGGAAGCCAGTTCGTCAGGAGGTCCCACTTGGAGCGAGGGTCGGCGAGCCGATTGAGGACCATCAGCTCGATGAGCTTCTCGCAACGGCCCTTGTGGGGGATGCCGTTCAGGGCCTCGAGGGTGATCTGGTGGAGGCCGCTCTTCCACCAGACGAAGTGGCCGAGGGCCTCCCGACCGTAGTCCCAGGAGTTGCGGATGTGGAGGTGCGAAAGGTCGCTGAGGAGTAGCCGCGGGGCGGCGGGAACGAGAGGATCGGTGGCGATCCAGCGCTGAAGGGCGGTGAGCTGGTCCTCCGTGACCTGCCCGAAGTTCACCAGGATCTCGGTGCGGACCTTCTCCCCTTCCCGTACGCTGCGCGCGAGGTAGGCGTAACGGCGACCCTTCGTCCGGATGACCTTGAGGAAGAAGCGGAGGTCCACGAGGAGGAGCAGGGAGGATTCCTACATATACACTACAGTTTTCCTACATTCAAGATTCTCCGAGAGAGGCCGGGCCATTTTGTCGAACGCGGGACCGGAGCATCGGGAGCGCTACACCCAGCTGCGGTGGGGAAAGGTGTTCCGACGAACCGCCCAGAACATCCTGGCCTTAGGCTTGTTTAGGTGCAGGAATACAAAATCTTCTTTCGCATTTCGGGCCCTTCAAGACCCCTCACCCCTGCCCACCGGGCATGCTTGTCGGTCGTAGGGAACCGCGTCGGAGCGCTTATCTCCGGGTCATCGGTCGGCTCTGGGCGCGGCACCAACGGGTCACGTATCGGGACTTCTCACAAGCCCTCCATCACGCCCGGGCCCACATGAGCCCCGACCTCCGGGCGCTCACGTCCAGCGTGTCCCAGCAGACCTTCAGCTACCACTTCCGTCTCTTCTGTCGACAACAGGGCCTCCGTCGACGACCATACCCCTGGATTCTGTCGCACCTTCAAACCGCGGTCTTGGAGGGGAAGCTTCCACCGAACCTCCGAGAGGGCGATCTGGTCCAGACCGCCCGAGAACTCCTGGCCAATCAACGGGTCCTCCTTCCAGCCGATGATGTGCTACGTCGTCTCGCCCGGTCCGCCCGTGCCAAGGAGGCGGGCCGTCGCCGAGAGGCCCACCTCGTGGTCGTCGAGACTTCCCTCGGGGTGATCCTGAGGGACCTCCCCCTCCTTCAGAAATGGGAGGCGGCCCAGGAGTTCTTCCAGATCCCTCCCGCGTGGAAGGGCAAGGCCAACCTCCAGACCATGAAACGCGAGACCCAGGTCATGGCCAGGCTCGACGCCGCCATACGGGCCAACTCCCTTCCTCGCGAAGCTTTCCTCACCCATCCCGACCTGGACCGATACACGGACCTCGTCGAGCGCATGGCCCCCTCCCACCTCAAGCGGCGCGACAAGCTCCTCCTCGTCCAGGCGGTCCCCACCTTCGTGGTCGGCCGTTGGCGGGAGTCCCTGGACACCCTCCTCTATTGCTTCGTACGCAAGGCCCGCCTGCTACGAGCCAACCTGGACGAGCTCGAGGGCAAGGCTCTCCGGGACGCGAGCCTGAGCCTCTTGGAGCGCTCCACGCCGCAGTTCCAGGCCCTCAACCGCACGATCCTCACCAGCCTTGAGTCGGGGCGTGTCGCTCCCCTCGCTCGGCTACGTCCTTTCGTGGCGATGCTGGAGCGCGTCGGGTTCGAGCTCGCCGAGGAGGAGGTCTACTACGACCTCCTCTCGGGACGGGGCGGGTACGTCCGGAAGATGACCCACCGTCTGGTGGGTCTCCCCTGGGAGGCCCACGATCCGAGAGCCCAGGCGGTGGTGGAGGCGATGCGGGAGGTGACCCGCTTCGCACCTTTCCGTTCCCCCGTGCCCGAGGAGGTGGTCGCCACCCTGGGCTTCCTGCAGGTCTCCCCACGTCAGCTGCGCCGTCGCAAGGTGTTCGAGCCGGTCGTCGCCATGACCCTGGCCGACCTGCTCTGGAGCGGGCGGGTGACCGTTCCCGGTTCGCGCCGTTACCGACACCGGTGGAAGGACGTGCCTCCTTCGGGACCCCTCCCCCCGGGGTGGACTCCCCGGAGGTGGGTGAAGGATCTCCGGCGGCGACTGAACGCCGCGGGGTCGCTCTTCCTCCAGCGAAGCAGGGGCCGGGACATCGTTCGGGAGGGACGGCTGTACGTCCCCCGACCGGGCAAGGACCGAGCGGAAGAGGTCGACGAGGACCAGGAGGAAGAGGAGAGGCCTCCTTCCCGCGTCCGTCTCCCCCACGTCAGCGTCGTGGACCTCCTGTGGGAGGTGGATGCGGCCACCGGGTTCCTGGAGGCCTTCCAGCTGCCGGAGTCGGTGACCCACCGCCTCCCGGATGACGAGAGGAGGCGCCTTGCCATCGCCGTGATCCTGGCCCTGGGCCTGAACCTGGGGTTGGATGGGGCTTCCCGGGCCCTGGGCCGCGGGTACGCACGGTGGAGACTTCGGAACTTCGCGGCGAACTACATGACGGAGGCCAATCTGCGGGAGGCCATCGCCCGGGTCGCCCGCACCTGGGACGGGCTGAGGCTCGGGGAGCCGTGGGGCACCGGGTCGATTGCCACGGAGGACGGGTGCGCCATCCGGGGGACGACACGGAACCTCCTGTCCCAACGGCACTATCGGAAGCAGCGGGTAGGGGTGGTCCTGTACTGGACGGTCCGGGACGACTGGCTGCCGGTCTCGGTCCGCGTCATTGGCTCCCAGGAGTGGGAATCGTGGTTCGTCATCGATGATCTGGTGAGGTCGTCCGGGGGACCCCTGCTGGAGGTGGCCACGGGGGACACGCATGGGCAACATCTGGGGGCCTGGGGACTTGCCGGGCTGGCCGGAAAGCGGTTGACGGTGAGGTTCCGGCAGATCGGTCAGGTGAAGATCTACGGGTCGCAGAGAGGTCGGTGGTGCGGGCTGGAGCATGTGGGGGCCATCGAGTGGGGAAAGATCCGTAGGGCAGCGGTGTCGCTTCACCGTCTGGCCGAGGCGGCGAAGGCAGGGCGGGTGGTCCCCTCGGAGATGCTGCGGATGCTGAACCTGTACGACGAAGAAGGGGTGAACGTGGCGGAGGGGCTGAGGGAGCTGGGCAAGGTGGAGAGGACCGAGTTCCTGCTCACCTACGCCACGAACCCCCCGTTGCGGGAGCAGGTGCATCGTGGTCGGCAGAGGATGGAAGCGTACAACTCGTTCCAACAGGCGACGTTCTTCGGGAGGGGGGGACAGCTGATGACGAACAATCCTTCTCGGTGGCGGGAGATCGGCCAGGGGATGCAGCTGCTGCAGATGGCGATCCTGTTCCACAACGTCTGGAAGCACGGGGACGGGCTACGGAGGTCCCCCACCGCGACGCCCATGGTATGGGGGCACGTGGAACTGATGGGGAGGTATCGGGTTACGAAACGGCCTCTACTATCGGAGAAACGCGGAAGAGGTTTGTAATATTGCAGTCAAACAAGCCTAAGGCCTGAAGGGGTCTGGGACGCTACCACCCCGCCCAAGGACGCTCTTCCGCAGGTTCGTCAGTACCTCGCCTCGCAGAAGGTCGTGCCGCCGGGCCCCGCCACGCTCATCCAACTCCTCTGGAAGGCCCGGGGACATGCCCGTCGACGCGACCTGAAGGAGAAGACGAGCGCGTTCACTGGGTACGCCTGGGTTCAGGAAAATCGGTCCACGAATGGACCACCCGGCTCAGTGACGTCCAGAGAGCAGTGTTGCGCTCAGTCGGAGCGACCCGGCTCCTGCCTCGTATCTAAACGGGCCCGGGTGTGGGGACACGGACCCCCCTTCCTTCCTCGGGATCGTTTGCCTGCTTCACTATCTTTAGATCAGCTACGAGGCCGAAATGATCACTTGCCCATACGCCGTTAACGGGCTCATCGAAGATACGTTCACATGCCGCAAAGTCCAATGCGAGTCCTCCATGCGCCCCAAAACGTACAAAAATGTAGTCGATCCGTCGGAACGGCCAGTCCCGAAACGGAAGCATGCCCTTTACCACTTCATCCCTCCCCAGAGGATTGAGAGGGGTGAATGTGTGCCCCGGGCCTTCGGGATGTGTACTCTCCCAGGCATCTCTGTAGCAGACGCTCATATCGCTCAGAGACTGTCGTCCCGACCAGAAGCGTATGCTGGCTGAATTGGGATCAGCGTCGAAATCACCGACCATCACGACCTGCATGTTGCTCTGATCAATGCGATTCTCAATGAACCGCGCGGCCGCTACGGCTTGCAACTCACGCTCATGCTCGAAGTTCAATTGCCAATTAGGAAAATTGTTGACGAAAAGCAACGGACCAATCGGGGCGGGTGCGTTGACCTCGGCAACGAGTGTTGTACAGGGGAACCCCACCGTTCGGGGTGTCACATTCAAGTCCACCTCATGAATTTCTCCGAGTGGCCAGCGGCTAGCGACGGAGATACCCATCCCATTAGCATCTCGGTTTTTCTGGTGGGCGATGTTGAATCCCTGACCAAGTAAATCGGTC
>DAHUZP010000023.1 GCA_027306505.1 Thermoplasmata archaeon
CGAAGTGCCCCATCAAGCGGTCGCTCTCGATGGTGATCCTGTCGGGAGCCCACCGACGGACCGTGGCTTCACCCTTGCGCGTGCCGTACACGTAGACCAAGACGCAGGGAACTATGGCGATGAGGAGCGACCAGAGGAAGGAGACATGACCCGGGATGCTGCTCCACCAGGTCAGCTGAACGATCACCATCACCCCCCACAGGATGACGAGATGCGGGATCGCCTTCCAACTGGCCCTCGTCGCAGATACCCATGAGGCTTGGACGTTCGGGAGCGACTGGGCTTGCATGGTGCTCGGTCGCACGTTTCCCATGGCTGATAATTCCATCGCTGGCCGAACGACGCCCTCATTCGAACGGCTCCCTCGCTCTGGGTTCGAACGGAGCCGGGAGCCCCTTCGCTTCCACCCCTACCCGGGGGAGGACCCTCAGGAGGTCCTCCCCCTCTCGATTCGGACCCGTCTCGTGGCCGGGTCCTCGCGCAAACCCTTCGGTCTTGCGCCCCCCCACTCCGCCTCCCCCCCCCCGAAGGGCCCGAACAGGGCGAGGGGGCTGCGAGACTTCGGACCTGTCCGGCGGGGTTGGGCCAGGTCCTCCCGCGAAACGGCCCTTGCCCCTCGTTTCTCGGCATCGTCTCGGTCCCCCTCTCCCTGACCCTCTCCCCATGTGGGGGGCCTTGCGGCCCTATTGTTGACCGCAAGCCTTGCGTAGACCCCCGTACGGCCCACTGACCTGGGGGACTCACCTCGACCGGAGGGTTCATTATGTACGTCCCACTATGGGACGTACATGTCCTACCTGAAACGTAAACCTCGGAAGCTCGCCGATGGCTCGGTCCGATCCTACTGGTACAAGTGCGAGGCGTATCGCGACGAGAAGGGGCGACCTCGAGAGAGGATCCTCGAGTACCTCGGCACGAATCCCAACGTCCGGAACTTCCCACTCGACCCGCCCCTCGCCCGCAAGGTGGCGGCCCTCGTCGCCGAACCCCTCGCCCCCACCGACATGCGAGGGAAACTCAAGGACCTCGGTCTGGACGTTCCCTTCCTCCCCAGGCAGCTGATGTTCCTCAACAACCCCCCCCTCCGGCGTCTCGCTCTGCGCGTCGAGTGAGCCCGGACCCCTCGACCCGATCCGGAACGCGCCCCCCGACAAGGAGTGCCCCACCTGTCATCGCCCGCTCACCGTTCGTGACTCCAGTACTCCGCCCTCCACCGATAGTGGACCTCTGCTGAACTGACGCCGTCTCCGGCCCGCGCCGGGGTTCCAGTGGAACCTCGGGATTGAAGGGGGGAACCCCGCGCCGCCGAGTTGTGAAGCAGCGCCGGCGCGGAGCCGGGCGTAAGCCCGGTTCGAGGAGAGCTCCCCCAACCAAGAAAAACCCACCGGCGCACTCGAAGCGCACCCGCAAGCCTCGCCGCCTCCTCACGGACCGCGAGGTGAGGATCCGCTCCCTGGCATGGCTCCTGCCCTTGCTCTCCACGAGCCTCCTGCGAGAGTTCTCCCCGAGGGTCCTTCGCGGGGTCTCCGAGCTCATCCTCCGAGCGGCAGCCCAGCGTCACTCCATCGCCCAGGCCCGCCACCGTTCCCGCCGGGGCGTCTCCGAACGGCACAGTCAGCGCGTCCTCGAGCACCTGGACCGAAGGAAGACCCAACGGGCGCTCACCCTTGCCCTTCGAAAGCAGGTAGCCCAGTACCTCCCCCACCACCCCGTGGATGTCGCGCTCGACTTCCACGAGGTCCCCTACTACGGGAAGCCCATCGACCCGAAGCACCCCCAGTTCGTCAAGACCAAGGAGGAGCGGGGCACCCACCGCGCCTACCGATACGCCACGCTCTCCATCGTGGTCCGCGGCTTCCGGTTCACCCTCTCCGTGCGTTACCTCGATCACCGGGGTCGCCTCGCGGACGTTCTCACCGACGCCTTTCGGGACGCAGAGAGGGCCGGGATCCAGATCTGTCGGGTGTACCTGGACCGCGAGTTCGCCATCTACGACGTGGTCGCCTGGATGCGTGAGCGTGGATACACCACCATCTTCCCACTCCGTCTCGGGTCGCGGCAGAAGGCCAGGTTCGAGCGGGGCCAGAAGTCCTACGTCAGCGAGCACACCCTGAGGGACTCGAAGGGGAAGCGGCCCCCCCTCACGTTCCGGGTTCACGTTGTCGTGCGCTACCAGATGGGGAAGAAGTGGAACAAGCACGGGGCACAGTACCTCGTCTACGGGGTCCTAGGCCACGTTCCTCTCGAGGTTCCCCACGACGTGCCCCTCCGTCGGACCCACGACCTCTACCGCGCCCGCTTCGGTATCGAGAGTTCGTTCAGGATCGCGGGACAGGCACGTCCCCGGACCTGCTCCCGCAGCGTGCCTTGGCGCCTCCTCTACCTTGGGGTGGCCCTGATGCTGGAGAACGAGTGGGCCATCCTCCGCCTCCTCTACACCAGCGAAGGTCGTCAGGGGCCGAGTGGGATGGTGCTGCGCGAGGAGCTCCTCCGCTTCGCGGACGTACTGGAGCTCTTGCTGCTGGGCATCAACAGGGTCCTGGGAACGCTACGGGAAATCGGGAACCCGAAGCCGCCGCCGTTACGGCTCAGGCGGTGGGGGATGGTGCTATCGTGAGCTCAGAGGCGAGATGGCGGAGTACTGGATTCTGGTCCAGAATCACCTCGTCGGTCGATCGGGTGCGTGCGCGATCCCGGGCGAAGTGGATAGGCGAGCAAGTTGCCAAAGGAAGCTGGGAAGACACTGAACTCAGGCACAACAGGCGCCCGGGACCGCTAGCGAACTTGGGTAGGAGGGGACTCCTCCCACGAGAGAATCGCGTGGAGTCCCAGTATCGCTTGGCGGAGTTTCCGGTCAAATACTCACACTTACTTGGGCGCACGCCTGGAACGTCTCACATGCTGGACCAGAAGCAGTATGAACCCAGCACCGAAGGACACGCCAATCCCCCCCCCAGTCAGAACGAGCCATAGCGATGAGCGAAACGACTCCAACGCGAAGATGCCGATTGCGATGGATAGAGCAGGGCCGAGCACGTAGCACGCAAGGGCGCCGTGGCCCAGCCGTCTATCTATGGACTTCCATGAAGCATCAGCCATGCTCTCGTCTCACCTAGTCGGAGTGTCCAAATTGAGATGAAAGAGTCCATGGCTAAGGCCTACTCGGCTCGGCGGAGCGGTGGCCCCCCTTGGCTGGCGCGCTAGCTGGCAGGGAATCATTCACGCCATGTACTCCTGCTGGGTCGCTTTTCATTCGTCTTCCGACCCAGCTGCCCTCTCGTAGGCGTCCGGGTTCTCACCGTTCGGTCCCTTGATTTGGAAGAGCCCGTAAAGGGGGACCGGGTCGGGCGTCGGGATGTTCTCGTAGGCGGCGCGGCGTTCGGATTGGTTTGCGGCGATCA
>DAHUZP010000034.1 GCA_027306505.1 Thermoplasmata archaeon
ACCAGCACCCCACCTTCACCCCTCTCGCCCGGTTCCGTCTTCGGAACCTTTCCCGGATGGACCAGCCCTTCCTCGAGGTCCTCCGCATGTGCCAGGAGGCGGGCCTCTTGGGGATGGCCCGCCTGGCCCTCGACGGGACGAAGGTGAAGGCCTCCGCCTCCAAGCACCAGGCCATGAGCCACGGGAAGATGCTCGAGAAGGAGAAGCAGCTCGACGAGGGGCTGCGCAAGAGCATCCAGGAGTACTTCCGAAAGGTCGCCGAGACCGACGAGGAGGAGGACCGGGAGTTCGGGAAGGACAACAACCCCTACAACTCGATCCCGGGGGTGAAGACCAAGGCGGACCGTCTGGCGAAGATCCGGGCGGCGAAGAAGGCCCTGGAGGAGCGGGAGAGGGAGAAGGCCAAGGCGGCCGGGAAGCAGGAGGCGCCCATCGACCCGAAGGCGCAGTACAACTTCACGGACCCGGAGTCTCGCATCATGCCGGACGGAGCGAACCGCGGCTCGTTCGTCCAGGCGTACAACTGTCAGGCGATGGTGGACGAGGAGGCCCAGATCATCGTGTCGGCGGAGACGACCCAGTCCCCCAACGGCAAGGAGCAGATGGTCCCGATGGTGAACACCACGATCCGCAACACGGGGGTCATCCCGCAGGAGCTGGACGCCGATGTCGGGTACTTCAGCGAGGAGGCGATCCGGGAGGTGGAGGAGCGGGGCATCGACGTCTACTGTCCTCCGGACAACGGTCGGAAGACCGAGAGGGGGGCGTGCCCTCTCGGGCGACCTCCTGCCGAGGAGACCTTCGTCGAGAAGATGCGTCGAAAGGTCCGCAGCGAGGAGGGGAGGGACCACTACCGGCATCGGAAGTTTGTCGTGGAGCCGGTGTTCGGTCAGATCAAGCAGGGGCGGGGGCTGAGGCAGTTCCTGCTGAGGGGGTTCGGGAAGGTCAAGGCGGAGTGGAAGCTGATGTCCTTGACCCACAACCTGAGGAAACTCCACCTGGCCAGGGTCGCGTAGGGACGAGGGACAGAGAAGAGGAAGGGTAGGAGGAGCGGGTTACCCCCTCCACTCTTGAGGAGCCCGTCAGCCTACGGGGCCCCAAAGGTAGTTGGGCCACACGCTCCTAGAACCTTCAATTGGGCGCATGGGTAGAGACCTGGGACCTCCCGTGACCGAGACCCACGTGCCGGGGAGGACGGCCTGGATCGTCGCGCCTCCCGAGGTCTGCACGCTCTGCCGAGAGAACCTCAGGCGAGGTGAGGAAGCGAGCTCATGGAACGGCCAGCCGGCACATCGCGATTGCGTAAGGATCCACCTCTTGCAGCGCGACCCCGCCTTCCGGGACTGGGGGAGCGAGCCCCCGGCCGACGATGCTCCCGACGAGCCCATGGCGGACCTGGGCAATCGCGAGGACGACGAAGAAGGTTCCGACTGACCCGGCCGGGGTACCCTAGCCAGGGAGCCGCGCGCGTCCAGTTCCACCCGTTCGTAGCATCTTTAAAGTGAGACCCTATTTCCTACGAATAGCAGCTAGGGAGCCCCCATGCCGGAAGTCGTCATCACTTGCGACTGGACGATGATGAGCAATCACCACGGGAAGGAGTTCCTGGGGTTCGGCACGACCAGCCCCGCTTTCATCCTCCCCGAGCGGTTCTACGCGGGCCTCTTCTTCCCGAAGATGAAATGCGACGAGGAGGGTCACCCGGAACAGGCCCCCTACGGGATGCGCAAGATCGAGGCCGCGCTTCTGGACAGCGGGGTCGACGCGCGGATCATCCACCCGAGCTACCTCGACCGCTACATGCCGGGCAAGGCGAAGGTGCTCATGATCAGCGGGCACGACTACCTCGGTCTCAACCCCCCTTCCACGACCTTCAGCGGGATCATGCGCGGGGCGCCCCCGATGAACCGGGTCAATTTCATGCGTATGCTCCGGATGCCCCACGTGCTCGAGGCGCGGCGCCAGGGCATGAGGCTCATCGCCGGGGGCCCCTGCGCCTGGCAGCTCTCCCCCGCGACGCAGGCGAAGCTCCCTTGGGTCGGGGACTTCGTGAAGGAGATCGGCGGCGTGGACGCGATCGTCGAAGGCGAGTCCGACATCTTCGTGAAGGACCTCGTGAAGAAGGCGCTCAAGGGCGACCCCCTGCCGCCCCACACCTTCCTTCCGCCCAAGGCGGCGCCCAAGGTGGAGGAGATCGCGACCATCCGCTATCCGTCGGTGAACGGTCTCATCGAGATCGGTCGGGGCTGCTGTCGGGGCTGCTCGTTCTGCTCGGTTACTACACGACCGACGCGCTGGTACCCCTACGAGAAGATCGAGGAGGAGCTCAAGGTCAACGCGGCGGTCGGGATCAAGAAAGGACTGCTGCACTCCGACGACGTCTTCTTCTACGGTTCGCCGAACATCATGCCCAAGGAAGAGAAGCTGATCAAGCTCATGCAGCTCGCCAAGAGGTACTACTCCCATGTGGGGTGGAGCCACGCGGCGGTCGCTTCGATCATGACGAGGCCTCGGCTGCTTCCGAAGCTCCGCGACGTCCTCTGCACCGGTGAGCAGTCCTGGTGGGGCGTGGAGATCGGGGTGGAGACGGGCAGCCCCCGGATCATCACCACGACGATGCCGGGGAAGGTCGCGCCGTTCAAGGCGAGCCAGTGGCCTGAGCTCGTGGTCCAGGCGGCGGGACTGCTCAACGACAACTCGGTGATGCCCGCCTGCACGTTCATCGTGGGACTGCCCCAAGAGACCGAGGAGGACGTGATCAAGACGATCGATCTCATCGATGACCTATGGGACTTCAAGGCCATCCTCGTCCCCATGTTCTTCGTGCCGCTGGGGCACCTCAACAAGCAGAACTGGTTCACCAAAGACCGCATCACGGCCCGGCAGAAGGAGCTCCTCTCCCGCGCGCTGACCCATGGTCTCCGTCAGTCGACCCGGATGCTCAAGGACTTCTTCGAGGAGAAGGACCTGAACCGCACCGGCTACATCGCTGCCTACCGCGGGTTCATCACCTTCCTGCTCACCATCGCGAAGATGAAGGGCCTCTACAACCCCCCGAAGGCGGAAGAGATACCGCGGTTGGAGAGCCCGCTCGAGCACCCTGAGCGCCTCCCGCTGCCCACGATCCCCATCCGGGACTGAGCGGGGCGCAAGCGACCTTATCAGGCCGGGGCGACGGGGTAGGCTGCGAGGTCGTCGAGCGTGGCCGAGCCTTCCTCCACACCGCTCCCGTCCCCGGTACGCTCGCTCCCCCCGGAAGGACTGCGATCCCTGCGCTGCATCCCCCTCGCGGGCTTCCTTCGGTCAGATCCCGCCGTGCGGGTCTTCGAGCGACCCGTCGACCTCAAGTTCGGGGTCACGCGCGAGCTCCTGCGCGAGCCCCAGGGGCCTGTCTGGTTCCAAGGATATCCCGGGGGGACGAGCCTCGTGGGGAACCTCTGGGCGAGCCGGGAGCGCATCGCCCGCTACTTCGGGATCGAGCCCCAAGGCATCCCGGATCTGCTGCTGGAGGCTCTCGAGCATCCGGTCCCCCCCGAGGTCGTGCCGGCCTCGCAGGCGACCTGGAGCGCGCAGGAGGGCCCCTGTGACCTGGACCGCTTCCCCATCCCCTGGTTCTACCCGGAGGACGCCGGGCGCTACCTGTGCGCTGCGGTCTACTCCGCGAACTGGAAAGGCAAGCGGAACCTCTCCTTCCACCGCACCTGGGTGCAGGGGCCGACGGGGGGTCCCGTTCGGCTGGTGCCCCGCCACCTGGACCGGATGGTGCGCGAGTCCCGAGCGGAGGGCGTGGAGCTCCCCGTCGCGGTGGTGCTCGGCGCACCGCTAGAGTTCCTCCTCGCCGGGGCGACCTCCACGGACTATGCGGTCGACGAGATGGAGGTCGCGAGCGCGCTCTACCGACGCCGGAACGGCCGCCCCTTGCGGGTGGTCGAGCTCGAAGGCGGCATGCGCGTGCCCGCCGAGGCGGAGATCGTGCTGGAGGGACGAATCACCCGTCGGGACGTCCCCGAGGGCCCTTTCCTGGACATCCTCGGGACCTACGACATGGTGAGGGACCAGCCGTTGCTCGAGCTGCATCGCATGCACACCGTGGAGCACCCCGTCCTGCCCGTGCTCGTCGCCGGGGCGCGGGAGCACTTCATGCTCATGGGCCTCCCCCGGGAGCCGATGATCCTTCGGGCGGTCCGGGCGGTCGTGCCCGGGACCCGGGCCGTCCGTCTCACCGAGGGTGGGGCCGCCTGGCTGCACGGGGTCGTCTCCATCGACAAGCGTAGGGACGGCGACGGCCGCAACGCGATCATGGCCGCGCTCTCGGGCCACTCCTCGATGAAGCGAGTGGTCGTCGTGGACGAGGACATCGACATCTTCGACGACCAGGAGGTGGAGTGGGCCCTCGCCACGCGTTTCCAGGCCGACCGGGGCCTGCTCACGGTCCCCCACGCGGTCGGGTCCTCGCTGGACCCCAGCGCGACCCCTGAGGGTCTCACCTGCAAATGGGGGCTGGATGCGACGCTCCCGGTGAGGTCCGACCGGCGCCCCTTCACGAAGGGGCGACTTCCCCCGTCAGGGTGAGCCGACCGGGCCCCCTCCCCACCCCTCTAGAGGGTAGGTCGGTCGCCCTACGCCTCCGTCTTCGGCGGTGGGGTCTCCGTGGCCCTCTGGGTGTCGAGCGGACCCACCTCGGAGGCGCAGAACTTGCAACGCGTCGCCTTGATCGGAATCTCCGATAGGCAATACTGGCAGTCCTTCGTCGTCTTCTCCGGTACGGGTTTCTTCTTGTCGCTTAACGAACGCATATGTGCGACGGGCTTCACGATCGCGAAGAAGACCACGAGCGCGACGATCACGAACGAGATGAGGGCATTGAAGACGGACCCCGGATTGAACGAGACGGTCCGGTTGTTGGCCGGGTTCGTCACGTTGACGGCGTGATTGAGGTTGGGGACGCCCATCAGGCCCACCAGCGGGGTGATGCCCCCGCTCACGATCGCGGAGATGATCGCGGTGAACGCGGCGCCGATGACGATACCGACCGCCATGTCGATGACGCTGCCGCGGATGATGAACGCCTTTAGTTCGTCCTTGAGCGACATGGTGAACTATCTCGTGTCCCCGGTTGGGCCACTGGGTATTTGGCCCGTATATGATGGTTGCGTTAACGAGCTAGGTCGGCCCTTCAGGTCCCCTGTCCCGCCCCCCCCTCACGGTGGCCGACCCCGAGGTCAAGGAGAGGGGCCGGGTCAGGGGTCGGTGCCCTTCCTATCGGAAGAGGTCCTCCAAGGGATTGCCCATCTCGCGGACCTCGCGCACGACGACCCCTTTCCCTTCCAGCTCCCGTAGCAGCTTGGGGACCTCTTCCGGACCCACGAGATCGTAGACGAAGTACTCGCCCTTCCGCTGGGAGGCGGGGAGCAAGGCCGCCCCCGAGAGGGGTCGGACCCCGATGGAGTACTTCGCCGACCGCAGGTCCGAGATGCGGTCGAAGACCGCGACCTTCCCCTCCTTGAGGGCGATGACGTAGCGTCCGATCTCGCGGGCCTCGAAGAGGTTGTGCGAGGAGTACAGCACGACCTTCTCCCGGCTCAGCCCCAGAATGAGGTCCCGGATCTCCGTCGCTACCTTGGGGTCGAGGTTCGCAGTGGGCTCGTCCAGCAGATAGAGGTCGCGTTCACGGAGGAAGATGCGTGCGATGGAGACCCGCTTCTTCTGACCCGCGCTGAGCTCGGAGAAGTACTTCCTCCGGAGCGGGGTGATCTCCAGCAGATCCATCACACGTCCCACGTCGCTCGGACCGGCCCGCTCCACGGTGGCATAGAAGCGGAGCGCCTCCTCCACACGGAGCCCGTCCGGGATCCCGTCCACGTGCGAGAGGAAGTGAAGACGGTCTCGGGTCGACGGCTCTTCGACCGACCGGCCCGCGATACGGGCCGTGCCGCGAAGGGGGGTCAGGATGCCGGCGAGCGTTCGGAACAGCGTGGTCTTCCCCGCGCCGTTCGGCCCGAGCACGACGTAGATGGACGGCTCGGAGAGCGAGAAGGAGACGTCCTGGAGCACCGGCCTGCCGTGGTAACCTGAGCTCAGCCCCTCGCACTGGAGGAAGGGGACGGAACCGGCGGCGGGGGACGTGGGGTGGATCGCCTCGCTCATGGACCTCTTCTACATCGCCGAGAGGAAACGCTCCCGTCCCATGAGGCGCGTGGAGACGAGTAGGAGCCCTGCCACGACCAGGAGGAAACCGATCGAGGCCCCCACCGTGATGTCGTAGTAGGCGGACTTGTCCACCGCCTCCGCAAGGATGAGGACGAGCATGGGCGGCGCGATGCCCAGGAGCGGGGAGACCCCGACCGGGCTGTTGAGACCGGCCCGAGGCGTGGAGAGGACGGACCAGAGCATCCCGGTCATGGTCGCAAAGAGCGCGCTCGCGTAGGTCATCGGGACCGTGTAGCCCAGGATCGAGTTCTCCAGGTCCGCCGTGAGCGTGTGGCCCGTCAGGAGGTAGCCGCTGAGCCCCACAGCGAGGGCACAGAGGAGGACCAGGCTCGAGAGGGCGGCTGCGGTCAGCAGGACGTTGAGGAACAGCGAGCGCGGTCGCACGCCATAGGCGATCAGGTACTCGAGAACGCCCTTCGAACGGTCGGAGACGAACAGCATGATGCCGCCCATCGAGCCCAGCGTCGCGAAGAGCGGCAGCTCCAGAGGGAAGGTATTGGCGAAGACCCCAGGCTTCGCGTTGTGCAGCAGTACCGTGGTCAGGATGAGTGAGATGAGCGTAGCGAGGCCCAGGTAGAGCCGGCCGGCGACGAGCCCGCGCTTGAAGGTGATCGCGGTGAGAGAGGGCAGCCCCTCCGCCACCCCGGGGCTCTCGGCCATGCGAGCGACCTGAAGCGGGGAGTCGGCCTCTCGGATATGAGTCGTGTGACCCTGGGTTCCTGGGCACCGTGGGCGCGGGGTCATCAGGGGAGTTCGCCCTGGTCCGGGTCCTGTTCGGTACGCCTACGGCCTCTCGGTCCGGTATGGGCCGGGCGCGGGGGCGCGTACGTGCGCAGAGGTGCAGGGTCCTCCTCTTCGGAAGAGTCCTCGAGCACGTCCAGGTGTGCTTCCTCCCCGCGACCGTTGTAGGCCCGCCAGCAGCCCCGAGCGTAGGGGTTGCCCAAAATCAGGTGGCGGAGGCCCCAGTGGTGGAAGAGCTGCAGGTCGGCGTCCGAGGGATGCAACGCCCCGGAGGGGTGCGAGTGGACGGTCCCGATGATGGTGAAGTCGGCCGGGAGCATCCAGAGCTGGAGGTTCGCGTGCTTGTGCCCTGCGGTGGTCCCCGGGATGAGGACCAGCTCCGTGATGACGCCGGGCTCGTCGGAGCGCAGCATGCCTCCGAACTCGTTCGGAAGCGCGGAAAGGCCGCAGGCGAGCGCGCTCTGCAGCACGCTACGTCGGATCGAGTTGAGCGGGACCTTCGCCATGGTGCCGCTCGAAGCGCGGCGGGAGGAGCTACGGCGAGGGCGGAAGATCGGCACGGTTCCTCGACTCGAGCGACCAGGGGATGAGCGACTTCGCCTGAAGCCGCTGGAAGAAGTGGGAGCTGAAGCGGATGAGGCGAGCCCGGCGAGCGGACCGGTAGCAGACCACGTGGGTCCCGCGTGGGAGGCGCTCCTCCCGGTGGCCGTCCACCACCACCACCGTCTCCCGGTCCTCTTCCACCGGGCGAACCGAGATCTCTCGCAGCGGGGCGACGACCATGGGCCGCAGACCCGCGGAATAGGGGGCGATCGCCGTGATGACGATCGCGTCCACGGCGGGGTCCATGATGGGGCCCCCAGTGCTCAGTGCGTAGGAGGTGGACCCCGTGGGCGTCGCGAGGATGATCCCGTCCGCCCGAAGGCGACCCAACGGCTTTCCATCGATAGCGACCTCGAAGGTCCGCATGCGGGCCACCTGGCCCGTGTGGACCACCACTTCGTTCACGGCGTCGGGAAGGTTGCGGTCCCCCACCCTCGTCGCGAGCTTCATCCGGTCCTCGCAGATGTACGCCCCGCGCACCACCCGTTCGAGGGCCCCGTCCAAGGTGTCGTACTCGGGATCCACCTCGGTCAGGAACCCCACGGTCCCGGTGTTGATCCCAAGGACCGGGCAGTCGGTCCGGTGGAGCACGTAGAGGAGGCTGCCGTCCCCGCCGAGAGCGAGGAGGACATCGACCCGAAGGTCCTCGATGGGCTCGCCAGGTAGCCCGAGCGGCCCGGCCGTGTCGCTCGCGACGGTGAGCTCCACCCGGTCCTTGAGGCGATCGTAGATGATGCGGGCGAAGTTGAGCGCCCGCTCGTTGAACGGGTTCGCGGTGATGCCGACCGAGATCACCAGTACCCCTCCCGATGACCTTCCTGCAGCAGGCGCTTGTCGCCCCAGGCGAGCAGGGAGGTCCGGTTCTCCAGGTTGAGCAGCATGTCGAGCGGCCTTCCGTGGGTATCCGCGATGCCCCCTCCCGCCTCACGCAGGATGAGGCAGGCTGCCGCGATGTCGGTCACCCGAAGGTTGAGGGTGGGAGGCATGTTCTCGGAGAAGTACCCGTCCGCCCCACCTTCCGCGACCATGGAGACCTCGAAGGAGGCGCAGCCGAGCGAGCGGATCCGGCGGCAGCGCTGGGCGAGCGCGTGCGCCCGGGGGGAGGCGTTCGTCCCCAGGTTCACGAAGAAGAGCTCGTCGCGCGCGGTCCACGGGCGGGTCCTCAAGCGCTTCCCGTCGCGCCAGGCCCCTCCACCCTGGGTTGCCCAGAAGGTGAGCCCCGTGTCAATGTCGTGGACGACACCGACGCGCACGTCCGAGAGCTTCTCCCGGCCCAAGGCGAGGGAGACCGTAGCGAAGGGGAGTCCCCTCAGCGCGTTGTGGCTTCCGTCGACCGGGTCCAGGACGAGCAGGTCGTGGCCCCCCCGGTCGATGAACCCGAGCTCCTCGGAGAGCACGTTCCAGGGGATGCGTTCCTGTTCGAGGAAGGAGAGGACCTGCGCTTCCGCGACGCGGTCGATCTCTGCGGTGGGGGAACCGCTGGCACCCATCGCCACCTCGCGCTCCTTGTGGGGGGAGGTGAGGACCAGACGGACCGCGTTGTGCACCGCGTAGGAGAGCCGAACGAGCGTCTCCAGGTCGGACGCATTGTCGACGGTGGCGGGCACGCCACCGCGAGCCGGCGGGCCACGTTAACCTTGCCGGTCCGAACCGGGGTGGCGGGACCTGCGCGTGGAGGGGAGGGACGCTCAGGTCTTCCATCGATGGCCTCGCGAGGCTCCGGCTCGAGCATCGCTCTCTCGAGGGCCCGGTCCCCAACCTTAAGTCGAAAGGGGCTTCGTTGGGCCAATGGAGATCCGATTCCTGGGCGGTGCCCAGCAGGTGGGGTCCCTGGGGATGGTCCTCAAGGACGGCTCGCACAAGGTCCTCTTCGACTACGGCATGACGCCTTCGGACCCCCCGGAGTACCCTCTGCCGATCCCCTCCGGGGTGGAGTATTGCTTCCTTTCGCACTGCCACCTGGACCACTCGGGGATGGCCCCGGTGACCACCCGCGGCCCTCACACCCAAATGGTCACGACGGACCTGACGCGGATCGTCGCGGAGCTCCTGCTGACCGATTCCATGAAGATCGCGAAAGCGGAGCGTTACCCCGAACCGTTCACCGTACGCGAACTGCGGAACTGGATGACCCGGACCGTAGGGATGCGAAAGGAGGAGACCTTCCGGGTGGGCAACGTCGAGGTCGACCTCACCTCGGCGGGGCACGTGCCGGGAGCGGCCATGTACCGATGGAAGGGGAGCCGCGACCTGCTCTTCACCGGTGATGTGCACGGCCTGCCGACCCACCTCGTCGGGGGCGCCCAGCCGCTGGAAGCGGACATCCTCGTGATGGAGAGCACCTACGCCGGGCGCGAGCACCCGGACCGGACCGAGGAGGACGAGCGCTTCAGGAAGGAGGTGGAAACGGTCGTGAGCGGGGGAGGACAGGTGATCGTCCCCGCCTTCGCTGTCGGTCGGACCCAGGAGATCCTGATGACCCTCGCCGAGTGCAACTACAACATCTGGGTCGACGGGATGGGACGCGCGGTCAACGACATGTACCTCGACAACCCGAGCTACCTGCGGGACCCCAAAGCGCTCCGTCGGGCGGTGGAGTCCGCCTACATCGTGGAGGAGCCCTACGACCGGGAGGTCGCGATGGCCGAGGCCGAGGTCATCGTGACCACGGGAGGGATGCTCGATGGGGGCCCGGTCCTCGGATACCTCAAGCGTCTCCACCGCGACCCTCGCAACGCCCTCTTCCTGGTCGGGTTCCAGGTCGACGGTTCGAACGGTCGGCAGCTGTTGGACAACGGGTCGATCACCCTCGACGAGAAGACCCTGCGTCCGAAGCTCAAGGTGAAGACCTTCGACTTCTCCTCCCACGCCGGTCACTCCGACCTGGTCCGTCTGGCGAAGGCCGTGAAGCCGAAGACCGTGGTCCTCATGCACGGTGACCATCGCGAGGCCCTGGCCGAAGAGCTCCGAAAGGAGTTCGAAGTGATCCTGCCGCTGAACGGGGAACCCTTCACGGTGTGATACAGGGCGCCTGGACCATCGGAGCAGGGGCTCGGTCCTGCCCTTGAGGCCGCTAGCTCCCGGAGTCCTCGTCGGTATCGGGAGGAAGCTCCTCGTCCCGGATCGGGGGCAGCGGCGGCAGCCCGCCGGAGCTCTCCTTCAGGAGCTCGGAGACCCGCTCCTGCAGCTCCTCCACGCCCTCCCCCGTCAGGCACGAGATCCGAAGCCTCGGAGGGTGGGACAAGGAGGGTGCCGTGGGTGGCGTCCCGGAGGAGCTCGGGGATGGGTCGGGGACCGCCGGCCGGACCCATAGGTCCGCCTTGTTCTCGACCTCCAGGAAGGTGCGTGCTGGGAAGGCCCGCTTGAGCTTGTCCAGAAGGGCCTCCTGATGCTCGATCGGCCACCCGCACGAGCCCGAAGGGTCCAGAAGGAAGACGACGATGGAGCCCCCCTCCCGCACGGCGAGGAAGGCCTCGCGTTCCACAGGGTTCCTCTCCTCCGCGTCGCGGTCCAGCATGCCCGGGGTGTCCACGAGCTGGGCCTTGCGGAGCGGGCCCAAGGGAGCGTGGCCCACCGCGACAGCGACGGTGGTGAAGGGGTAGGGGGCGATCTTCGGTTGGGCACGGGTCAGCCGAGCGATGAGGGAGGACTTGCCCACGTTGGGGTAGCCCGCGATAACGACGGTCGAGGCGGGTCCCTCGAGCGAGGGGCGGTCCTTGAGCAGCCGCTCCATCTCTCGTAGTCGCACGAGGTCCGCCGAGATCTCCCGAAGCAGGCTCGCCGCCCGGCCGTAGTAGCGTCGGACCGCCCGGGCGATCTCCTCCCGCTCCTCCATCCGGGGGATGCGCCGCTCCTCCTCCGAACGGAACCGGATGAGCCGTTCCTGCGCGCGCCGCAGACGGAGCAGGCTCCTCTCTCGTCCGCCGGGGCCCCAACGCTCCGCGAGGAGCGCGAGGCGGAACGGTCCCAGGGCCGCCTCGTCCTCGAAAGGCCGTCCCTTCAGGCGCAGCTGGCGGAGCAGGTTGCCCGAAGCTCGCCCGATCTTCCGGAGGGCCATGCGCCGTTGGCGCTGGAGCGTCGTGTCTCCCGAGACCGCTACCTTGGAGGCTCGGTGGAAGGCGAGCTCGAGGAGCTCCTGCACCATCTGCTCGCCCAGGTCCTGCCGGGCCGGTGCTGGAGCAGCGCCGGTAGCGGACCGGCGTCCCTGCCGGGAGGGGGATGCGGGGGTCGTGCGGCGGCCCCGTCGTAGGGGCTCCGGTCTCCGCACCCTCTGGGTCTTCATCGTTCCTTGGTGCCCCGGGGGGACCCCCGAAGCTCCCCCGGGGTACCGGCCCAACGTAAAAGAGGTGGGGTGCGTGTTCAGTCCAATCTCGTCTGGACGGGCTCCTTCGCGTAGAGGATCGGCTCCAGCCCCATTTCCTGCCGGAAGAGGTTCACCGAGTCGGGGGCGAACCCCGCGAAGTGGTTGTTGAAGAAGACGAAGGCGCGCTCCACCCGATCGGCCGCCGCTCGGAGGCGGTCGGCCCAAAGGCGGACCTGAGGGGTCCGGTCGACCCGGACCTCCCCGTGCGTCTGCGCCGGGATGGTGGTGTGGTCCCCGATGAACCGTAGGTAGAGAAGGTCGGAGGTGACCTCGGCCGGCACCTCCACGTAGGTAAGGTAGGACCACGCGAGGGCGATGCGGCGGTCGGCGAGCTCCCGGAGCAGCCAGCGGAGCGGCTCTCCCTGGAACCAACCCGCGTCCCGGACCTCCAGGGCGTAGCGTAGCGATGGATCGAGACCTCCCAGGAGGTCCAGGAGGAACTTCTCGGTCCTTCCCGGCTTCACCCAGGGAGGGAACTGGAGCAGGATGGGGCCCAGCTTCTCCCCCAGGACCTGGGCGGAGGCAAGGAACGAAGCAAGGTGCTCCCGGTCCACGGGGGACTTGGGGTCGAGGAGGTCTCGGGTGAGCTTCAGGGTGAAGCGAAAGTTCCGGGGTGTCCGGGCCTTCCAGCTCGAGACCATGGCGCGGGCGGGGGCCCGATAGTACGTCGAGTCCACCTCGACACAGTCGAAGCGGCGGGCATACCAGGGGAGTCGCTCCCCGTCGGAGAGGGTACGGGGATAGACCCGGTCCCACCAGGCGTCGGACGTCCAGGAAGAGCAACCGATCCGCAGGTCCTCCATCGCGAGGAGGAGGCGGTCGGAGCCCTTTGCCGATTTCGGCGCTCTCGCATCGTTCTCGTCATCGGCCCGTCTCCTTCACCTTCATATGAGTCACTGCATGGCGGGGGGCATGGCCGGCATCTCCAGCCTGCGTCCGAACGCGAATGCCAACATCGAGGCCAAGATCACCGCGATCTCCCAGCCGCGGCACGTGGTCACCTCCCGGGGGCCCTCGGATGTGGCGGATGCAACGCTCGAGGACGACACCGGAAGCATCACGTTCACCCTCTGGGGCGCGGATGTGACCAAGTACAAGGTCGGCCAGCGCCTGAAGATCAGCGACGGATGGGTCAAGGAATACCGTGGGAAGCTCCAGCTCTCGCTCGGCCGCAGCGGTTCCGTGACCATCCTCGGCCCGTAGGACCCTCTACCCCGGGCTCAGCTGCCTGCCCGGGCATTTCCCGCCCGGGTCGGTGTGGACCCGACCTTGCGCGATGCGCTTTGCTCATCGTGGCGTAGATGCGCCCGCCGGTGTTCGTCTCGACCGAACTAGGCTCTATCGCGGGCCGTCATCGTTCCTCCACGGGGGGGTGCTCTCCGATCCAGGCCACTTGCTCAGCGAGGGGGGAGGAGGGACCCTGCCTCCGTCGGGCCGACCCAAAACGACATACCCCCTTTCGATTCCGACCAGAACCGGGGCTGTAACGTGGTCCGATGGATCCCCGGAAACGGTGAGGAGGAGTCGCTCCTCCTGAAGTCGCTTGGTCTCGGATCGGTCGAGGAGCTCTTCCGCGATATCCCAGAGAAGGCGCGGATACGGAAGATCGGGCTCGACCCCCCGATGAGCGAGATGCAGGTGGTCCGGGAAGTGGACCGTCTCCTCGCCAAGAACCGGACCTTGGAGGAGTTCGACGCCTTCCTTGGAGCCGGGCTCTACGACCGATACACCCCGGCCGTCGTGGACGGCATCCTGCAGCGCTCGGAGTTCTACACGTCCTACACCCCGTACCAGGCCGAGGCGAGCCAGGGGGTCCTC
Organism: Thermoplasmata archaeon; assembly: GCA_027306505.1. Taxonomy (GTDB): domain Archaea; phylum Thermoplasmatota; class Thermoplasmata; order Lutacidiplasmatales; family UBA184; genus JAKAAX01. Next base: position 13,736 of record DAHUZP010000034.1, read on the forward strand.
CAGACGCTCTTCGAGTTCCAGTCGCTCTGGGTGGAGCTCACCGACATGGAGGTGGCGAACGCCTCCCTCTACGATGGTGCGACCGCGATCGGCGAGGCGATGCTCATGGCCCGTCGGCTCTCCCCCGGCCACCGGTTCCTCCTGCCTTCGACCCTCTTCTGGGAGCGGCGGAGCGTCCTTGAAAACTACGCTCCTCGGACCGACATGGAGTTCGTGGAGGTCCCCTGCGACCCCAAGACCGGTCGGCTGGACCTGGGCTTCATCGAGCGCGAGTCCCGGCGGGACTGCTTTGGCGTGCTCGTCGAGTACCCGGACTCCCTGGGGATCCTCCAGCAGGACCTCCCCAAGGTCAAGGCGGCCATCGGCGACCGACCTCTCATCGTCTCGGCCGATCCGCTCGCCCTCACTATCCTGGAGCCTCCAGGGAACTGGGGCGCGGACATCGTGGTCGGGGAGGGGCAGGGGTTCGGCGTCTCCTCCTCCTTCGGGGGTCCCCTGCTCGGCCTCATCGCATGTCGGCATCGCGACGCGAGGATGCTCCCAGGTCGGATCGTGGGAGCGACCGCCGACGGGGCCGGACGGCGTGCCTTCACGCTCACCCTTCAGGCGCGGGAGCAGCACATCCGCCGCTCTCGGGCCACCTCGAACATCTGCACCAACCAGACGCTTGTCTCTCTCGCGTTCCTTGCCTACGCCACCGCGATGGGACCGAAGGGCCTCGCGCAGCTCGCCTCCGAGCTCGCATCCCGGGGTCAGGAGCTGGCGAAGGCCCTCCGGGAGGTCCCGGGACTGAAGGCTCCCCTCGTGGAGGCCCCGTTCCTTTGGGAGTTCGCGGTGGGCGTGGAGGGACGCGGGACCGACGAGTTCCTCCGGTCCATGTTTGGCGAGGGCGTGCTCGCGGGCTCCTCCCTCGCCGACCCCAGGCCCGGGGCCCGGGCCCCTCGGTTCCCCGGCTTCCTCACGTCGGTCGGAGAGCGCACCGACACCGCCGCGATCGATCGGTACGCGCGCGCGGCCCGCAAGGTCCTCGGCTCCCCCACCTCAGGAGGCGCCCCATGACGTTCCGTCAGGCGCGCTGGGACGAGCCCCTTCTCTGGGAGGTGCGCCCACCGAGGGAGGGTGCCCCCGAGGCCCACCTCCCCGATAGCATACCCCCGGAGCTGCGTCGGCGCAAAGCGGTCCGCTGGCCCGAGCTCTCCGAGCTCGAGGTGGCGCGGCACTTCACCCGGCTCTCCCAGATGAACTTCGGGATCGAGACCTCCTTCTACCCCCTGGGGTCCTGCACCATGAAGTACAATCCCCGGGTCAGCGAGGTCTTGGCCCGGAGGCCCGGCGTCGCGGACCTGCACCCCTACCAGCCGGAGGAGTCGGTGCAGGGGATCCTCGCGATCCTCTGGGAGCTCGAGCGCTCCCTCGGCCGCATCACCGGACTGCCCCACATCTCTCTGCAGATCGCCGCGGGCGCGCACGGGGAGTACGTCGCCCTGAGGATGACGGCCGCCTACCTCAAGGACCGCGGGGAGACCCAGCGGACGGAGGTCCTCCTGCCCGACACCGCCCACGGGACGAACCCCGCCTCGGCCGCCATGGCCGGTTTCACGACGAGGGAGATCCCATCGAAGGACGGATGCGTCGACCTGCGGGCGCTCGACGCGGCGCTGAGCGAGCGGACCGCCGCCTTCATGCTCACGAACCCGAACACGGCGGGGCTCTTCGAGGAGGACATCCTGGAGATCTCCGATCGGGTCCACCGGGCCGGCGGGGTCCTCTACTACGATGGGGCGAACCTCAACGCGATCCTGGGGAAGACGAACCCTGGCAAGATGGGCTTCGACGTCGCCCACCTCAACCTGCACAAGACCTTCGCGACCCCCCACGGGGGCGGCGGCCCTGGCGACGGGGCGCTCTGCGCGGGGGACCGGCTCCGTGATTACCTGCCGGTGCCGCGCCTCGAACGGAAGGGACGGAAGTTCCACCTCTCCTACGACCACCCCAAGTCCATCGGGAAGGTGAAGACGGCCTACGGGAACGTGGGCCTCCTCCTCCGGGCCTACGCCTTCATCCGGGCGCATGGCGAGGAGGGCGTGAAGCGCGTCTCGGAGCGGGCGGTGCTCAACTCGAACTACCTAGGCCAGCGGCTGGGCGAGCACCTCCCCCGCGCGTTCAAGCCATTGGTGAAGCACGAGTTCGTCCTCTCCGGGGCTCCCCTACGGGAGCGCGGGGTGAGGACCCTCGACCTCGCGAAGCGCCTGCTCGACGAGGGCGTCCACGCCCCGACCGTCTACTTCCCTTCCTTGGTGGAGGAGTCGTTGATGGTCGAAGCTCCCGAGACCGAGTCCAAGCGGGACCTGGACGCCTTCGTCGAGGCGTTCCTGCGGGCGCTCCACGACAGCCCGGAGCATCTGCGCGAGGCCCCCGTGAACCTCTCTGTAGGACGTGTCGACGAGGTGCGCGCAGCCCGCGCCCTCCTGCTCTCCTGGCGCGACCTGGAGAAGGCCGGCGCCCAGGGGGCCGGTGGCGCGGCGGCCGGCTCTGCGGCCCACACGGGTCCGTAGGGTCGAGGCACAGCCCGAGAGGGCTGCCGACCCCCCCCCTGCGAAGGAATATCATGCCCTGGTGCGATGCCTAAAGGAATGCCGATAGCGAGGCCGACCCGCGCGATCTTGGTGGCACTGCTGACCTTCTCCCTCGCGCTCCTTCAGTTCGCACCGACGTCTGGGGGAGCCGCCCCCTCCGTGGCGCTCACGGTCCCTCATGGACCCATCGTGAAGGCGGGAGCTTCCCCTACGCCCCTTGCTCCCCCCTCCAGCCCGATGACGGGTCGCATATCGGGTGACTCTCCAGCCTCCGCCCCCATCGTCGCGGGAACCCCCGCGGCGAGCCCACCGTTCGACTGGGTCAACGAGAGCTCGAGACTGGGTAGCCACGCCGGACCCGGCCCTCGGGATTTCACGGAGTTCACCTGGGACCAAGCGGCCAACACCGCGATCCTCTTCGGAGGGGACAACGGGGCCACGATCTACGGCGACACCTGGACCTACGCACCCGGCTGGGGGTGGAACCTCACCACGGCCACAGGCCCCACGGGCAGGACCCTTGCGCAGATGACCTGGGACTCGGAGGACAACTACGTCCTCCTGCAAGGGGGGTGCGCGGGATCGTTCGCGGGCTGTCCACAGTACGTCAACACCTGGAGCTACACGATGGCCGGCGGCTGGACCAACCAAGGCGCGGATGGCCTCACCGTCAGCCGGACCTCGGCGGGGCTCGCGGACGATCCCGCGGACGGCTACTCCATGATGTTCGGAGGGTGCACCTCGTGGAACTTCGGGGTTACCCCGCCCGTGTGCAACGCCCTGATCAATGACACGTGGACCTTCAAGGGGGGGACCTGGACCCAGCTCACCCCCCCTACCGCTCCCTCCCCGCGCTACCTCTCGCAGATGGCCTACGACCCCGCGACCCGGGAGATCGTGCTCTTCGGGGGGCTCGTGACCGGGGCGAGCGGGAACCCGATCGCGGTGGACGACACCTGGACCTATTCCGCCGGCACTTGGACGAACGTCACCGGCAGCGCAGGCACGGCTCCCCCCCCGACCGCCGCGGGGACCCTCAGCTATGTGTCCTCGGTGGGAGGGCTCGTGCTCTTCGGCGGGGGCACCGCCTCCATGTCCGCCGACGGTCAGAGCTGGTCCTTCGTCAACGGGGTCTGGAGCCGTCTCCATCCCGAGACCGCTCCCACCCCTCGTCTCGGCGCCTCCTTCGCGACCAGCTTCACCGGCACCGGTGGGGTGCTCTGGGGGGGCTACCAGAACGGTACCGGCGCCGCGCTTAGCTACGCCAACGATACCTGGGTCCCCGGCACCTCACCTCTGGTCCAAGCGACGGAGACGCCCGCTACGACGGACGCCGGGCTCGCGGTCGCCTTCGGATCCACGGTGTCCGGAGGCCAGTCGCCCTACGCCTACTCCTGGAGCTTCGGTGACGGTTCGCCTGTCTCGACCTCCCCTAACCCCTCCCACGCCTACGCGAACCCGGGCACCTACTCGGTAACCGTGACTGTGACGGATTCGAACGGCGCGACCGGTTCGTTCAGCTTGAGCACGACCGTCAACCCGGACCCCACGGCAGCCCTCTCGGCGACGCCCTCCAGTCCCGCGGTGGGCCAGACCGTGCAGTTCCTCGACACCATCACCGGGGGGACCTCGCCCATGGGCTCCACCACGTGGAGCTACGGCGACGGCAGCGCGAAGGTGGTCGGTGGGAGCACCGCGAGCTACGCCTACCCCCGAGCCGGGACCTTCGTCGTGAACGTCTCCACCCAGGACGCGGTGGGTGCTTGGGCGAACCATTCGACGACGCTCACGGTGACCAACCAACCGCTCGTCCTCAGCGCAGCCAGGACCCCGGCCGCGGGGGCGGTCCCGCTCACGGTCACCTTCAGCGCTTCGGCGACCGGAGGGTCGTCGGCCGCGACGTTCAGCTGGGTCTTCGGGGACGGTTCGGTCGGCTCAGGACCGAGCCTTTCCCACCCGTATCGGACCGCCGGAGTCTACACGGCACGCGTCTGGGCGAACGACTCCGCAGGTCACAGCGCGACCTCTTCCCTCATGGTGTGGGCCTATCCCACCCTCTCGGTCTCGGCCGCCCTCTCCGCGAACCAGACCTACCCTGGCACGGCGGTCACGGTGAGCGCGACCCCCACGGGGGGGAACGGCTCTCTCACCTATGCGTGGAGCCTCAACGGGAGCGCGTACGGCGCGGGCGGGCCCTCCGTCTCCTACACACCCGCAGGGGCCGCGAACTACTCCTTCTCGGTCACGGTGACGGACGCCTCGGGCGACCATGCCACGGCCCGCACGGTCCTCCAGGTGGTCTCGCGCTCCTCTTCCTCCTCGCCTCCGCTTACGGTGAGCCTCGTCCTGTCGAGTTCGAGCGTCAGGGCGGGCACGAACGTGACCGCGACGGCGAGCCCGCAGAACTCCGATGGGGGCGTCACGTACCTCTGGACCCTGAACGGAAGCCTGCCGTTGCCCCACGCCGGAGGTTCTTCGGCGGTCGCCCTGTTCACCCTGGACCACGGTGGGAGCTACCAGGTCCACGTCAGCGCGAGCGACCTCCTCCACTCCGCATGGGCGCAGACCTCGCTTGCGGTGACCTACACGGGCGCCCTTCCCCCGCCACTCTCGATCACGCTGAGCGCGAACAGCACGAAGCTGCCGGTCCACTCGAGCGTGGTCCTCAACGCGACGCCCTCTGGCGGAGCGCCCCCCTACCTGGTCTTCTGGATCCTCAACTCCACGGACAACCTCACGACCCAGGGGAGCGCGCTCACGACCTTCTCCTACCGGTTGGACCATCCCGGCACCTACACCTTCCGTGCGTGGGTCATGGACCAGGCGAACCAGCGAGCCTACAGCTACGCGGTCGTCGTGGCGGTGAGCGCCCCCGGCGGCCAGAGCGGAGGAGGGACGGGCCCGGGAAGCTCCTCTGTCGTCTCGGGCGTGCTCCACGCCCTGGGGATCGGGCTCTACCTGCTCCTCGCCCTCATCGTTGCCTTGCTCCTGGTCGCGCTCTACATCCGACGACGCCGCTCCAGGGAGGGGACGCCGCCGGGCGGTTCCGCTGCGAGTGTGGAGGCCGTTGCCCCCTGGACCGGCGCCGGAGGTGCTGAGAGCGCCACCGGAGCTGAGGCGGCGGCAAGCGTCGCCATGAGGACCGCGGGCAGCGCGGGTACCGGCGACACGATGGCCGAGGAACCCCTCTCCGAGCCGGTCCATCTCGAAGGAGAGCCGGGGGAGGGCGAGGCCCCGACCGATGCCGCCCCGAGCGCGGGGCCGGGGACCTTGGACGAGGAGGCGCCCGAGAGCGATCCTCAAGAGGGGGCGGAGCCCGACGCGACCGCCGCCGCCGAGGCGCCGGAGACCGGAGGCGAGACGCCCGTCACTTGGGATGGCCTGGGGGCGGTGGGACCCTCCACGGACGGGACGGTCGGGGACGCAGGGCCGGAATCGGCAGGGGAACCCGCTCCCGAGATGGGGGTCGACGGGGGCCCTGCAGGCGGGGAGGAAGGACCACCGCCCTCTGAGGCGTCCGAAGATGCGGGATCGCCCTCCGCAGGGGGGCCCGTTGAGCAACCCTCGGACGGCTCGGGGCCCAACGAGGCAGCGAGCGCTCCGCTGGAGGAGACCGAGGCACCGTCCTCCACGGAAGGAGCCCCTGATACTTCGCCCACCCCAGAGGGGGAAGTGACCCCAAGCCTTCGGCCGGACGGGAGCCCACCCTCGTCGGGTTCCGAGCGGGAGCCCGAAGCATCCACGGGCCCCAAGAAGATGAAGCTCAAGCGCAGGACGACCAACGAGGGCTAGGGAGGGGACCCGAGCGCCCCGAGGAGGGAGGCTCCCACCCTCTCGAAGGGCGGCCCGCCGGCCAAAGCTTAAGGAGAACCCCCCTCCTCGGTGGGCCCATGCCCGAGCGCGTGAAGAAGATCTTCGCGAAGGTTGGAAAGCCCCTCGACGCGATGGTCTTCATGAACTCGGTGGAGCCCCACCTGGACCAGACCTTCTTCTACGTGACGGACGTCGCAAGCGGCCTGTTCGAGGGCTGCTCCACCATCGCCTTCCCCGACGGGAAGGTCGAGATGTTCACGAGCGAACTCGAAGCGGAGAGCGCACGCGAGGCCTCCGGGGTGAAGGTGAACGTATTCACCACCCGGGACGACCTCATGAAGCAGGTCCAGTCGCTGCTGGGCAAGTCCGCCCGGATCGGGCTCAACTTCCACGAGCTCACCTACGAGAACTTCCTGGTCATGCGCAAGCAGTTCCCTGACGCGGAGTGGGAGAACGTGACCGAGGCCGTCCGTCGGACGCGGGTCATCAAGGACGCGAAGGAGATCGAGCGTCTGCGCAAGGCGGGAGAGATCGCGAGCAAGGTCGCTGAGGAGATCCCCCAGCTCCTGCGACCGGGGATGTCCGAGCTCGAGCTCGCCGCCGAGATGGAGTACCGGATGAACCTCAAGGGCGCGGCCGGGCGGTCGTTCAACACGATCGTCGGCTTCGGTGCCCATGGGGCGGAGCCCCACTTCTCCCCCACGTCGACCAAGCTCGAGAAGGACACCACCATGGTGTGCGACTTCGGGGCGCTCTTCCAACGGTACTGCTCGGACATCACGCGATCCTACGCCTTCGGGAAGCCCCCCGCGGACCGCAAGGCGATCCACGACAAAGTGGAGGAGGCCCAGCAGGCCGCGCTCGCCGCCATCCGGGCCGGCGCGCCGGCGAAGGACAGTCACCTCGCCGCCCAGAAGGTGATCGACTCCTCTCCCTGGAAGGGACGCTTCATTCACGGCCTCGGTCACTCGGTCGGGCTCGCCGTCCACGATGGGTTCTCCCTCAACGGGCGCACCGAGGACGTCCTCGAGGAAGGCATGTGCGTCACGGTCGAGCCCGGCATCTACGTGCCCGGGGTGGGCGGGGTCCACATCGAGGACGACATCCTGGTCACGAAGAAGGGCTACGAGTTCCTGACCACCGCGCCCCGGGGGTACCTCGAGGTGGGCCGGTGAAGATCGGGGTCCTCACCGGGGGCGGGGACTGTCCAGGGTTGAACGCCGCGATCCGCGGAGTGGTGTACCGGGCGCTCTCCCGGGGGCACACGGTGGAGGGGTTCCTCGACGGCTGGAAGGGCCTGCTCGACGGACGGACGATCCCGGTCGACCGGGCGAAGGTGCAGGGGCTCATCGGCAAGGGAGGCACGTTCCTCGGGAGCTCCCGGACGAACCCCTTCAAGTCGGAGGAAGGGACGAAGAAGGTCCTCTCGACGCTGGAGAGCCTCCACGTGGACGCCCTCGTCGCGATCGGGGGGGACGACACCCTCACCGCGGGCCGGGAGCTCTTCCGCCGCGGCGGGAAGGTCGTGGGCGTGCCCAAGACCATGGACAACGACGTGAACGCGACGGACTGGACCTTCGGGTTCGATTCTGCGAGCTCGGTCGCGGTGGAGGCGCTCGAGCGGCTGAGGGACACCGCCGACAGCCACCACCGGGTGATCGTCCTGGAAGTGATGGGCCGGCATGCGGGGTGGGTCGCGCTCGCGACGGGGCTCGCTGGCGGCGCCGACTATACGCTCCTCCCCGAGGAACCGTTCCAAGAGTCTGCTCTGGTGGAGGCGGTCCGACGGGGCGTCCGGACCAAGGGGTACGCCCTGGTGGTCGCCTCCGAGGGGGCCCAGGTCGCTTCTCAGCTCAAGGCAGGGGAGGCGGCGAAGGACGACTTCGGCCACGAGATCCTCCAGGGGAAGGGCGTCGGGCCCTACCTTGCTGCTCTGCTGGAGAAGAAGGCGGGGGTCGAGACCCGCAGCGCGGTGATCGGCCACATCCAGCGCGGAGGTCCGCCCACGCTCTTCGACCGGATCCTGGCGACCCGCCTTGCCGTGAAGGCGGTGGACCTCGTAGAGGCGGGACAGTTCGGGCACGTCGCGGTCCTTCGAGGGTCCGAGGTCGTGGGGGTCCCCTTCGACGAGGCGATCGGTGCCCCGAAGCTCGTGAGCGCACATTGGCTGGACCTGCTGCACACCTTCGACAGCTAGCACGGTCCGGGCGAGAAGGGGCGAGGGGAGCGCCGGGAGCCCCGAGGGAAAGAGCCACATGAGCGGGACGCAGCATCCTCCCTCCGCCCGTATCTCCCGGCGAGGGGCCACGCCCGGCCACGGGGAGAAGGGTGACCGCGTTCGGGCCCTCTGGTGGGAAGGCCGCACCCTCCGGGCGATCGACCAGCGTCTACTGCCGGGGCGGGTCAAGGTGCTCCGCCTCTCCGAGGTCAAGGAGGTCGCGGAAGCGATCCGCACGCTCGCCATACGCGGGGCGCCTTCCATCGGCGTAGGGGCGGCCTACGGGATGGTGCTGGCCTCCTTCTCGAAAGGGAAGGACGCTTCGCCTGAGCGGGCGGCGGAGCTCCTCGCCTCCACCCGCCCTACGGCGCACGACCTCTTCGTCGGCATCGAGCAGGTGCGCCGCGCCTGGGCCGATGGGTCCGACCCGCTGGAAGCCGCCGACGCCTACAAACGCTCGGTCGTGGAGGAATGCCGGGCGATCGGGGAAGCCGGTGCCCCTCTCGTCACCACACGGAGCCGTGTGCTGACCCACTGCAACGCGGGGGCGCTCGCGACGGTCGAATGGGGCACGGCGTTGGCGCCGATCCGGATCGCGTTCCACGACGGCCGGGACCCCTTCGTCTGGGTCGATGAGACCCGTCCGCTGCTCCAAGGTGCCCGCCTCACGGCCTGGGAGCTTGGGCAGGAGGGGATCCGACACGCGGTCATCGCCGACAACGCCGCCGGCCACTTCCTCCACCGTCGGGAGGTCGACCTGGTGATCGTGGGGGCCGACCGCATCACCCGCTCCGGGGACTTCGCGAACAAAGTGGGGACGTACGAGAAGGCGGTCCTCGCCTGGGAGAATGGCGTGCCGTTCTACGTCGCCGCACCCTGGAGCACCTTCGACCCGAAGCTCGAACGAGGGGAGGAGATCCCGGTGGAGGAGCGGGGCGCAGAGGAAGTGACGCATTGGGGGAGCGTGACGATGGTCCCCAGGGGCTCGTCCGCTCGTAACCCCGCCTTCGATGTGACCCCGTCCAAGTACGTGACCGCGTTCATCACTCCCGCAGGGCTGGTGGCTCCTCAGGAGCTCGCTCGGGTGCTTTCCGAACGGCGTTCCCGGTCCCAGGGGACCGAGAGGAGCGCCTACCACCCCTCCGGCCCTCCCCGTCCAGCCCGTGGGGCGGACACGCGTGGAGCCCCCTCCTCCTCCTCCCCCTCTACCTCTCCCTCCACCTCCCCGTCCAGGTCTAGCGCCCGGGAAGGTCGGGTGGTGCTCCCTGCTCCACACCGGGGGACGGTCAGGGGCCGGGCAACGAGGGCCCGATCCCCTCGATAGAGGGGGACGTTCTGGAGGTGGCGGGACCGACCCCATGTCCTCCGGTGGGAGTGAGCACGAGCCCTGGCCCGGGGAGGGGGGCTCGGAAGAGAAAGAGCCGGACCCAGGTACCTCCGGCGGGTCTCGTTCGGTCCTGGGTTCGGTCATCGAGTACTATTCTCCCCGGCGGGAGGGCGAACTTCCCTGGGAGAGCGGGGACGCCTACCTCCTCGGTCAGTTGGGACGCACGCTCATCGTGGTGGCGATCTCCTTCGGAGCCCTCTACCTGCTCTCTCCAGTCGCCGTGACCGGCACCGGAGGACTGCTCCGGGTGGGAGAGAGCATGCTTGGCACCGTGCTCTACGCCACGTTGCTCCTCGGGGTCCTCGTCCTGCTCGTGCTCTCCGGCCTCTTCGTGGGCCCTGCCCGGGTCCTCTTCCCCCGCACCATGATCCTCCAGACCAACGTCCCCTGGAGAGAGATGGTCCTGGAGGTGGGGAAGGGCCTGAAGAAGCTCGGCGTGCAGGGGAAGCGCAAGCGCCTCCCCTCCCACAGGATGCTCGTGGGGTATACTTTCCCGGTGCGAGCGGACTACCCACCGGTCAAGGTGATCGGCTCACCGCTCGGGTTCGTGACCTGGGGGGGAGCACGGAGCGTCCTCGTGGTCCCTCGCCTGCTCTTTCGCCACCCCAAGTGGGGCCAGGACCTCAACGACCTCGCCCGGTCGGCGCTCGCCTGGGAACGGCCAGAGCAGGTCTCGACGCCGACCATCGAGTCCCTGGACGAGGAGTGAGAGGGACGCCCCGATCGGGAGTTTCCGAGGGCGGCCCGAAGGTCCGCCTTCCTTTGAACCCGAGCCCACGGCTCGACAGACCGTGATCCTAGACCACTAGACTATCGGGGCGCGCGGGCGCGCACCCATCCGACGTATAAGAAACGCTCGCGGTGGCAGGGGCGGACCGGGGCTTGAGGAGGCGGGCGCCTCCTCGGGGCGAACCGCAGGACGCGCGTCGGTCCTCGGGAGCGGCCAGGTCGAGGGAAGGGTCGACCTCCTGCTCCCCTGCAGGGTGCCGACGCTCGTCCGACACTCGAAGGTTCCGAGCCTCCGGCAAGCCCCTCGCGCCCCTCTCGAAAGGTCGCCCCCCCTCCCCCGTCACCCCTACCCCTCCGTCACGCACAGCGGACAAGGACCGCGCGCGGAGGCCGGGCGGTCGACACCGTAGCACGACCCCTCGCTCGATTGGTCGGTCCGACTTAAACACCCCCCCACCGCCTGATGTTCGGCAAGGACCCCAGCGTCCAAAGAGCGAAACCCGAGGAACCGAAACCAAAGCAGGCGTCGAACAAGTCAAACGAAGGAACGAAAGGAAAAAGGAAGAGAAACATGAGCGCGATGCTGAACTTCATCGGACTGCTGACCCTGATGTCCATGAGCGCGGTGCTGCTGAGCGGTGCCGGTGTGCCGGTAGGGGCGATCGCCCACGCGGCCATCGGATACCTGCAGGGATTCCTGCCCGTCCAGTTGCCTTGAAGGGCCAGAGAGGACCGACCACCCCCGGAGGTCCGGGGGGTCTCCCCATTTGTCGCCGCTTCCCGCGGATACTCCAGACCCTCAAAGAGCCCGGGCGGGCTCCGTTGCGGTCCCGGCCGAGGGGACCTAGGGCGCCGCCAGCCCTTCGACGAACCTTCTCAGCGCAGCGGCCCCAGCGCCACAGAGGGCAGCGCGCGAGTTCGTCGCGAGCACCACCGGCCGAGCGATGAACGTGGGCTCCTTCAGCATCCAGTCGGTCATCTCCCGGGGGGAGAGGACCTTCTGATGGAGACCCAGCTGTCGGTACTTGAGGGCCCGGCGGGAGAAGAGCTCCTCCGCACCACCCACACGCTCCAAGATGCCGGCGAGCTCCCGCTCCGTGAGCGGTTGCTCCCTCAGGTCGCGGAAGGTGCGCAGGGGGACCCCCTGGGCACGAAGCTCTTCCACCACCCGCTGGCAGGTGGTGCACCGATGGAGGCCGAGGACCTCCACGGGGGGCCGACGAGGGGGAAGGCCCGAGGCGGGCCGGGGGCTCACGAGGGTCCCTGAGGTTTCGCAATCTCGGTCTTAGGAGCGCCGCGCAGGGCTGGGTGGTCCTTCGGTGGAGACCCCGGGGGCATGCCGGTCGCGCCTTCGACGATATCGAGGTCCTGCCAACTGACGCCTACCGTGACCGCGTGGAAACGCACCTTGAGGGTGTAGTTCGCGA
>DAHUZP010000044.1 GCA_027306505.1 Thermoplasmata archaeon
ACGTGGCTCGGCTCTGGTCCAGGTGCCCCACGCGAGCCCACGTTCGCCCCCCCTGGGGCTTGAGCTGGGTCGAACCCATCTCGTCGGTGGAGACCACGGTCGGGGGGCTGAAGGGGCGATTGCAGAACCCACGAATGCGACGGAGCTTCTGACGGAACTTCGGGTCGTTGGAGGGCTTCCAGATCTAGATGGCCTGGTAGCTCACCGCCTCCTCGTGGGGAATCTCTCGCAGCTGCTCCTGGATGATGGTCTCTACCATCCCCTGCCGGATGGCTGCGGTGACGGTTCCGTAAACTATCCGGACACTTCTTCCCGAAATTATCGGTACACGCCCGATCCTCCTGAGGGGGGTTCCCCATGATGGGGAAGTGCGCCCCGGCATCCCTCTCTCCCGCGACCTGCGGGAGTGCGATGTACGACCAGATGAAGCGCCACGAGATCGAGGTACTGCGCCGAGCGGGGTTTCCCCTTCGTGAAGTGGCGCGAAGGGCGGAGGTGAGCCTGGACACGGTCTTGCGGGTCCTCCAGGAGAGCAACACGCCAGATCTGGTGGCGAACCGCGTTGGGAGACCGCCCGTGGCGATGGCCTTCGGTTTCGGGCTAATGGTGGTCGGGGTCGCAGCGCGGCAGCTTGACCGGACCGCTCAGAGGGGAATCTCGGCTTACGGTCCCGTCACTAGCTCTCCGGGTCGTCCGGGCCGTCCTCGGAGTACTCGGCCTTCGACTCGCTCACCTGCTCCGCGCCCCCCTCGTCAGAGGCAGGGGTAACGGTCGCGCTCGGTGGGGGCGGGGGCGCCGGGGACGCGGGCGCCTCCTCTTCCGCCACCGGGGCGGCGGATGGGCGTGCCCCTCCCTTCCTGCGAGAACGCACGTAGAGGAGCAGCAGCGCCAGGACCGCGATCACGAAGATCGCGACCGAGAGGCCTAGCTGGGCCAGTTCCAGCGCGCTCGGCCCCGCCGGGGGAGGCGGGGCGGCCATCTGCCAGCGCTCGTAGCTCGCCGTCACCTGGACCACTTGGGAGGTGGCGGTGCGACCCTGCGCGTCCGTGACCCCCACCGTGAAGAGGTAGGTCCCAGCGTGGGCGAGGGTCAGATTGAGCCAGGCCCCGTTGCCGACCGTAGGGGTGCCGTTGAGGTACCAGGTGTAGGAGTACGGCCCGAACCCGCCCGTCGCCCTCGCTTCGATCTCGATGGACGTCCCCTGCGGCACCGCCGTGCGGTTCGTCGAGAGGGAGACCGCGAGGTTCGCCGTGATGCTTACCGAGACGTTGTTCGAACTCGCCCGTCCTCCGGCCGCGTCGGTCACCAGCACCGAGACCCCGAAGGTCCCGGTCGCGGTGGGGGTGCAGCTCAGCGCCGGGAGGTCAGCCGCGACACAACCGCCGGGGAGACCGGACCACGAATAGCTGTAGGGCTGCACGCCGCCCGACACCGAGACCGAGAAGAACAGCGGGCTCCCCTCCTCCACTTGGGAGGAGCTCACCGAGAGTTGGGGAGGCGTGAGCGGGGGCACGACGGGAGGAGCGTTCACGATGACGGCGACCTCAGCGGAGACGATCGCCCCCGCCGCGTCGGTCACGTTGAGCCAGACCGTGTAGGTGCCCGCGGCCAAGTAGGCGTGAGCGGGGGCGAAGCTCGTCGAGCTCGTCCCGTCCCCGAAGGCCCAGTGGTAGCTCACCGGCGCGGTCCCTCCCTGTACCGAGGAGGAGAAGGCGACGGTCGAGCCCACGAGGAGCGCGGTCGGGTTCGCGGATGCGCTCACCACCAGCGCCGGGTGGACGGTCAGCGTGAGCGGCAGGGAGCTCGCGTTGAACCCGTTCGCGTCCATCACCCAGAGGGTGACCGAGAAGGTCCCGGTCGTCCCTGGCGTGCAGGTCAGGGTGAGCGCGGAGCTGCCGGTGCAACCGAGGGGCAGGCCCGTCCAGGTGTAGGTCGGCGTCCCGGCCCCTGGGCTCGCGGTCGCGGTGAGCGTGGTTGTTTGACCCAGGTCGAGGACCGAGGGCGCTCCCACGAGCGACGTCACGGCGGGGTCGTTCGAGATCACGATCGCGGTCCCGGCGCTCGCCGCGATCGCCCCGTTGGAGTCCGTGACGGTGAGGACCACGTTCAGGGAGCCGCTCGCGGTGGGCGTGCAGGTGAACGACGCCGCGTTCACGGAGAAACAACCTGTCGGTAGGCCCGTCCAGGCGTAGGTGTAGCTCCCCGTCCCACCGGCGACGGTGGCTGTGAAGGTCACCGTCTGGCCGATGTCCAACGCCGCCCGGGAGGCGGTGACGGTGGGGGTGAGGAGGGCGGTCACGACCTGGATCGACAGGCTCGAGCTCGTCTGCAGCTCTCCGTTCGAGTCCGAGACGCTCACGGCGATCGCGAAGGTCCCGGTCGCCGTGGGCGTGCACGAGAGGCTTGCAGAGCTGGAGCCGGTACATCCCGGGGGCAACCCGCTCCAGGTGTAGGTGTACACGCCGTTCCCACCCGTGACGCTCGCCGTGAGCGCCGTCGTCTGTCCCAGGTCCAGCGTGCTCGGGACGGCGGAGAGCGTAGGGGTCCCCAGGGCCGGAGAGACGGTGAGACCGACCGAGCTGCTCGCGACCGTCCCGGTCCCGTCAGTGTAGCTGAAGGTGACGGTGAAGCTTCCGGGGGTGGTGGGTGCGCAGGTCTCCCGGGTCGCGTTGACCGGAGTACAGCCCACGGCTGCCGACCCCGTCCAGGCGAAGGTGGGGGGAGGAGCTCCACCCGAGGGGGTCGCGATCAAGGTGGTCGTCTGTCCGACGTCGAGGGCGTGTCGGCTCGCCCCGAGGCCCGTGGTGGGGACGGGGTAGACGGTGACCCGGGCGCTCGTGCCGGCATAGACCCAGGTGTCGGAGGTGGGAAGGATGCCGGTCGAGTAGCTGGGGTTCCACCAGGTCCCGACGCCGCCGTAGAGGAGGACCCCGTGCCCGGGCCAGTAGGTGGCCTGGGTGCCGACGCGGCCCCATCCGAAGACGGTTCTGGGAGCTTGGGGTGTGGGCAGGAGGGCCCACGCGCCGTTCAGGAACGCGAAGGTGTAGGGAGAGATGGCGCAAGGACAGGTGTTCGCCTCCACGCCCGAGAGGTCCCCGCCGTAGAGGAGGGTGTATCCGTCGAGCGCGTCGTAGACCATCGCGGGGGCCGCGAGGGGCGGAATCTGAGAGGTGGGTAGGTGCACCCACATGCCGGCTGAGGTGAACTCCCATGTGTCTCCGAGCGGGCAACCGTGGCCGCAGTTGTCCCCGCCATAGAGCACGACCGAGGAACTTCCCGGATCGTAGCTCATCCCCGCCATGAAGCGGGGGGTGGGGCAGGGAACGGTCGTCGACGTCGCGACGTCGAAGCAGGTGCCGGGCCCGGTCTGGTACTCGAGCTCGGTCCACTGTCCACCGGAGAAGGCCCACGTGTTCGAGAGACCATTGAAGCCGCGGGAAGCGAGCGGCAGGCCGTTCCCTCCGAAGAGGACCACCTCGTGCAGGGCGTCGTCGTAGACCATCGATGCCCCCTCCAGAGCGCCGGGGCGGAGCGCGGGGAAGAGCTCGCGCCAGACCCCGCCTCCGAAGGCCCAGGTGTCGGAAGCGACGCCCTCACAACCAGTGCAGATGCTGGGGGGTAGCGAGACGACGCCACCATACATCAGCAGGTAGCCGTCCGCCGCATCGTAGGTCATCGCGGCGTCATACCGCTGGAGGGGACAGTCGGTCGCCGTCCCGTTCGAGGTCCACACGCAGGTCGAGTTGAGGGTGGAGAAGTCGATGCCGGTCTGACGGAGGATCGTGGTCCACACGCCCCCCTGGAAGACGGAGGTGTTCGCGTTCGCGCAGTAGTAGTTGCCGAGCCCACTGCACCCCTCCCCTCCGAAGAGCACCGCGTTCCCATCCGCCGGGTCCCAGCTCATGGCCCCTCCGGCGAGCGCTCCGGGCGTGCTACCGGCCGAAGCATCGAAGCCCCAGTTGGAGGGCGTCGTTGCGGCAGCGCCTACGTGGTCGACGAGCCAGACGCCCACAGAATAGGTGCCCGGGCTCGTAGGAGCGCACGTGAGGCTCGAGGCGTTCGTCGGGGTGCACCCCGCCGGGAGCCCGATCCAGGTCAGCACGAAGGGGGCGGTGCCGTTCCCGACCCAGGCGTTGAAGGTCACGCTTTGGCCGACGTCCAGCACGGTCAGGCTAGCGTACACCCGCACGTTGGGGTCTGGGGAGATGACGACCGGGAAGACCGCGGTCGCGATCCCGTCGCCGCTGTCGTTGACCCATACCCGCACATCGTAGGTGGTGACCTGCGAGGGCGCGGGGTAGGAGTAGGTCGTGTTCTCCGTGGTTGAGCTCGATCCGTCTCCGAAGTGCCAGGTGAACTGGTAGGGGCCGATCCCCCCGGCCCACCAGGCCAGGAAGTTGACGGGGGTCCCACCGTCCGAGGCTTGGCCCCCGGCAGAATAGAGGACCTGCAGCGCGGGACCGACCGTGAGGTCGTAGGCGGCCCCCTGGGCCGCGGTGCCGAGCACGTCCGTCACGTTCACCCAAACGGCCCATGCTCCCGTGGGGAAGGTCGAGGGAATGAGGCACTGATCGCTCGACTGGGCCCCCAGCGCTGCGACCGTGCAGCTCCATCCCGCGGGGGTGTGCCAGGAGAAGGTGTAGGCCCCTGCGGTGTCACCGCCGGACACCTGGCTCGTGAAGTTGTTCCAGGTCCCCGCGTCCACCTGGGAATGGGGCGAGTACGGCGAGGCCGAGAGCAATCGGGAGTACACGTACTCGAAGGTCGAGGCGCTCGCCTGAGCGTAGGTCGAGTCCTCCACGGTCACTTGGACCGGGTAGGAGCCGGAGCTCGTGGCTGGGGCGACCGCGCAAACCTCT
Source organism: Thermoplasmata archaeon (assembly GCA_027306505.1). GTDB lineage: Archaea > Thermoplasmatota > Thermoplasmata > Lutacidiplasmatales > UBA184 > JAKAAX01. Next base: position 4,860 of record DAHUZP010000044.1, read on the forward strand.
GTGCTGGACGCCCCGGAGGAGGAGTTCGAACAGGTGAACTGGGCGTTGTTGCTCCAGTGGAAGACGTACGGGCCGACCCCTCCGGAAGCGGTCGCCTGGAACGTGAGCGTCCGGCCGGCGTCGGTCGGGTTCTGGGAGGGCACCGGGGTGCTCACCACGAGAGAGCCCGCTCCGACCACGTTGAAGTACAGGACCGGTGAGCCCACGGTGTGGGGCGTCGAGTCCGTGACGTTGTACCAGATCCCCCAGCTTCCCACGGGGAAGCTCGCGGGCACGGCACAGGAGTCGGTCGAGTTCCCACCGGAGGTCGTGGCCGTACACGCCCACGCGGTGGGGGTGTGCCACGCGAAGCTGTAAGGCGCAAGTCCGCCGGAAACGGAACCCTGGAAGGAGACGGTCCCGCCCTGGGTGACCGCGCTCGAGCTCGGAGAGATGACGCTCGGGACGAGCGGGGAAAGGACGGTGATGTTCGCGTTCGGGCTCATGACCGACTGGACCCCGTCGGTCACCAGCGTCGCTACCGTGTACACGCCCGGGGTGGCGGACGGGGCGAAGCTGCACGTGAAGGTCAAGGCGGTGAGGCTCGATGTGACGCTGCAAGGGAGGGGTCCCGGACCACTGATGGTCCACCCCGGCCACGAGTAGGACCCGGCACCTTGGCCCCCGACCGGCGTCTCATGGAGGACCACCGTGCTCCCCGGGTCGGCGACGTTGGGGGTCGCGACCGGAGCGGGGGCCCGAAGGGCAGGGTCGATCAGAAGGAGCACGGAGGCCTTTGCGCTCTCTCCCTGGGAGTCGTTGGCCCAGGAGGTGATGAGGAAGGTGGTCGCTGTGGTCACGTTGAAGGGGTGCGTGGGGTCACTGTAGCCGCTCCCGACCGACCCGTCCCCGAAGTTCCAGCTGAAGGTGAACGGGCCCGTTCCGCCGGTCCAGGTGGACTGGAAGGTGACCGGGGTTCCGGAGTCCGCCTTCGCCGGGGAGAAGCTGATGGAGTTCGTAAGCGTCGGGTTCACGGTAACGACGAGGGAGCCAGCATAGCTCGCTCCGGTCGTGTCGTTGAGCCAGAAGGCCACCTGGAAGTTCGTCGACCCGGTCACGTTGAACGCGTGCTGGGGGTCCTGGGCATAGCTGGTGGGGGAACCGTCGTCGAAGCGCCAGGCGAACGCATACGGGGGCGCCCCGCCGGAGGGGGTCGAGGTGAACACCACCGGGATTCCGGAATCGGTGGGAGCAGGAAGCGCGGAGACCGCGTCGGAAAGCGCGGGATCCACGGTGACCATGAGGACGGCACTGGCCAGGGTCGTCTGGGAGGTGTCGGTCACGTTGTAGGCGACCGGATAGTTCCCGGCGGGGAAGCCTCCAGGGACCGCGCAATACACGGTCGAACCAGGACCGGAGCAGCCCCAGGAGGGGGAAACGTTCCAAACGATCGCGTAGCTGCCGGTGCCCCCGGTAGGCGCGGCGGTCAGTTGGAGCGTCGAGAGGTCATCGACCGGGTTGGGTAGACCGGTGGGTGCTGGCGCCGCCAGCGGGGGGTCGACCGACACGTTCGTCCAAGGGCTGTTGGAGACGAAGCCCAGCGCGTCCGTCACGTTGACCCATACCGGATAGGCGCCTGGGGCGAACGTGGCCGGCACGGCGCAGACGTCCTGGCTGGTGGTCGCTTGGGAGCTCGGGGTGCAGCTCCAGGAGGTGGGAGCGTGCCAGGCGAAGGTGTAGGGGGCGGTGCCGCCGGCCGGGGCCTCCGAGAGCGTGACCGTGCCGCCGTCGTCGACCGGGTTCGGGCTGGCGCTCGGCGCAGGGGCCACCAGATAGGTCGCGGAGCCTAGCACGACCTTCACCGTGTCGTTCGACGGTGGGGTAAGGCGCGCAAACATCCAGTTGAAGCTGATGTCGGTGGGGTACCCGGCCGCGCCTTGGTTGAGCGTGCACATGAACAGGGTCGTAGGGTTGCGCATGAAGACCACCGGGGGCGAGGTGGCCCCGACCGAACCCAAGTAGGAGTCGACGTTCGGTCCGACCACGGCATGGAACGCGTTCGCGCTCGCGGCCATCTGCGTGGCCTCAGCCCAGTTCCAGTTCGTGTTCCCGGTGCCGGTCACGTTGTAGTACCCGAGCGTCCCGGATTGCATGGTTATATCGTCGAGGTAGCCGCCGAAGAGGCCGGTGCCTGTGCTGAAGCCATTCTGCACGGCGGTAGCGGTGGAGGCGTCGCAGATCCCCCCGACGCCGGTGTCCGTCGTCAGCTCCGAGTTCTCGAAGTTGGATTCGACCGTGTAACCCGTCACCGGGAGTGGCGTCCCGTCGAAGACCATGGGTCCGTTGACGCCTGCGCTGATCTCTTGGATCGTGTTGATGGTCTGACCATAGTACACGCGCGGGACCCCGCTCGAGACCGTCATACCCGAACCCACCGAGAAGGCGGACGCGGGAGTGTCACCGTTGAAGTAGGCGGAGAAGACCATCGGCCCGTCGTCGTACTGCCCGTAGGTAGCGGAGAGCTGCGGAGCCTCGCCCCATGGTCCCCCCGCGTTGAGCGTGACCGTGCCCGTGGGGACGAACCCGAGGTAGACCGTGTCGGAGGTGGAAGCGGCGATGTTGGAACCGAGCCTGAGGTAGACGTTCGATCCCTGGGACGTGCTACCAGCCCCCGACTCCATCCAGGCGGCGAGCGGGTTGCCAGAGCTATCGAAGAAGACCACGTTGGAGGCCGTGGGGGCGACGTAGGGGGCGTAGGAGGCCCAGCTCACGTTGAGGAGGACCTGGGTTCCCACGGCAAGAGGACCGTCGTTACCTGCGGTGATGGTGACCGGGACGTAGGCAACGACCTCGCTCACGGGAGGGCTCAAGGCGCTGGCAGCGAAGGGCAGGGACCCGACCGGGCGGACGGAAGGGTTCGAGCTTGGGAGGACGGGAGTAGCGTGGGAGGACAGGGCCTCGAACGGCACGTATGCGACGGAGGAGCCGGGCGTTGGCACCGAGATGGGGGACGCACCGTGGGATGCCACCGACGTTCCGGGAGAGGCGTCGGCAACTTCGGAGGGCAGGACCGTGACCGACACGCAGTTCGAGGAGCAAGCGCTCGAGGCTGAGAGGGACGGGGACGACAAGGGCAAGGGGGTCGAGCCGGGCAGGGACGTGTCGCCCAGGGTCTGGACATGGGCCCCGACCGCGGGCCCGACGGCCGAGGAGGGCACCCCTACGTGGCTCGGCAGCGGGGCGATGGACGCCCCGGTGCTCAGTCCTAGGGCCGAAGCTCCAGTGCCTAGAGGGATGGCCATCAATAGCACGAATAGCACGGTCGCAAGGTGCGACGTCGCTGGGCGCGCCCGCTTTCCCCAAACCGGTGCGGTATCGTTGAGCAGTTCGTTCCGCGTTTTGCTTTGGCCAGAGGGGAGGTGGCGTGCCCGGTCCATGCTGGTTGTCAGGTGATGGTGTATATAATGGGTTGTATTCCGCACGTGTAATAGATGGGCCCCTCAGCTCCAGCAGGACGCTCGCGAGGGGGGGGTCCTTCCGGGAGGACGAGCGGCGTGAGCCCCTGGAGGGACCGGCCCTTCGGGGGGGCAACGCGTCTTTCCCTTCGCTGGCCCCGGTTTCCCATACCTCATCCGTCCACGTGACTGCTCCAAGCATGGCGTCGGGCGACGGACCTGGCTATCCTCGGCTACCAACGAACCAAGGGACGGAGATCCCACAGCTCGGGCTTGGGGTCTTCCAAACCCCGGCCGGAGCTCCCACCCGCAAGGCGGTGCAGTGGGCGCTGGAGGCAGGGTACCGGCATATCGATACCGCCGCGTTCTACGGGAACGAGGAAGATGTCGGAGAAGCGGTCCGAGCGAGCGGCCTACCGCGCGAGGAGGTGTTCGTCACCTCCAAGCTCTGGTTCACCGAGCACGGCATCGAACGCTCCCAGCGGGCCGCCCGTGAGAGCCTGAAACGGCTCGGCCTGCAGTACATCGACCTCTATCTCATCCACTGGCCCCGGGCCGAGCGTCCCAAGGACCGCTTGGACTCTTGGAAGGGCCTGGAGAAGCTCCAGCGTGAAGGGGTCTGCCGGACGATCGGGGTCTCGAACTATGCGATCCGGCATCTGGAAGAGCTGGAGGCCGTCGCATCGGTCCGACCTGCGGTCGACCAGGTGGAGTACCATCCGTTCGTCCACGACCCCCTCCTTCTGGATCATTGCCGACGGCGCGACATCCGGGTGGAGGCCTGGTCCCCGCTCACGCGGGGCCGACAGCTGAACCACCCCGCCCTCGCCGAGATCGCGACGGCCCACGGACGCTCCCCCGCGCAGGTCCTCCTCCGATGGGGGATCGAGCACGGGCTCATCGTCCTGCCGAAGTCGGTCCGTCAGGAACGGATCGTGGAGAATGCCCGGATCTTCGACTTCCGTCTGGACGCTGGGGAGGTGACCCGCCTCGACGCTCTCGCGGGAGGCGATCGCATCGGGATGGGTGGCGATCCCGCGAACATCCCTTGAGCCCCCGGGGGGTAGAGGCACCATTCCGGCCCTGGCCCATGATCATCCCGCGGGCGCTCCGGACCCTCTCGTATCCAAAGACCGTCATTGAGGGGTGACCTCGCCCGGGGGCTCGCACCCGACCGAGATCGCCCAGGGGCATCTCTTCCCCCATGTCGTGGACCGCCTGGACGATGTGGGCGAGGGTGAGGGTGAGGGTTCCGCTCATGATGCGGGTGGCGAGGAGACCGAAGTGGGGCGTCTCCAGAGGGAGGGTCTGGAGCAGGGTGGTCCGGGCCCG
>DAHUZP010000056.1 GCA_027306505.1 Thermoplasmata archaeon
CTGAACATGGAAGAGTGGGCGCACATCCGCCACCTGCACGCGCAGGGGCTATCGATCCGAGCCATCGCCAAGGAGACCGGCTTCGACCGTAACACCATCCGAACGCGCCTCCGGGACCCCTCCCGTCCGCACTACGGCCCCCGCCCCCTTGTTCCCGGCATCCTTGTCCCCTTCGAGAACTACCTGAAAGGCCGCCTCGCCGAGGTGCCCGCCCTCACCGGCTACCGCCTCTTCCGTGAGATTCAGGACCAGGGGTTTGTCGGGAGCTACTCCATCGTCCTTCGGTATGTCCGTCCCCTCCGCGAGGCCCGTCGGATCACCGCCGTCTATCGGTACGAGACCCCACCGGGTCTCCAGGCCCAGGTCGACTGGGCCATGTTCGGCCACGTCGAGATCGACGGCCAGCGCCGAGGCCTGGCGGCCTTCCTCTTCACCCTCGGCCACTCCCGGGCCAAGTACATCGAGTTCGTTACGGACCTCTCCACCCCCACGTTCCTCCGGTGTCACCAGAACGCCTTCGACTACCTTGGAGGGTTCCCGAAGGAGATCCTCTACGACAACCTCAAGTCCGTGGTCCTCCGACGAGCCTACCTCGTCGCCCAGAGCCAGTTCAACCCGCTCTTCCTGAACTTCGCCGCCTACTACCCGTTCACTCCGAGGCTGTGCCACCCTTACCGCCCCGAGACCAAGGGGAAGGTGGAGAACACCGTCAGGTTCGTCCGGAAGAACTTCTTCGAGGGGCGCCACTTCTCCTCCCTCCAGGAGCTCAACCAACTCGCCCACCGCTGGTGCAACGAGGTGAACCAGCGGGTCCACGGCACGACCCACGTCCCTCCGATCGAGCGCCTCGAGGTGGAACGCCTCTCGTCGATGGTGGGGCGGCCCCACTGCCCCATCGTCCAGACCGAGGTCCGCCGGATCAGCCGGGACTGCTTCGTGAGCTTCCTGTCGAACAAGTACTCCGTCCCTTGGAAGTACGCGGGGCGCGAGGCCATCCTCCGCCTGAAGGGCGGAGGGTTCGTCGTCGAGGTGGCGGGGCAGGAGATCTGCCACCACACCCTCGCCCCCGGCGCCCACGGTGTCATCCAGGTCGCCGAGCACCGAGCAGGTCTCCTGGCCGCGATCCGCCGCCAGGCCCAGGTGCACCAGTCGCGCCTGGAATCCTTCCAGTCGATGCCACCAGCTCCCGAGGTCCAGCGTCGGGACCTGGCGGTGTACGACACCCTCCTGGAGGAGAGAACGTGAGCGAAAGCAAGAACGACACGAAAGCGCCGCCATCGCCGAAGTCGACGAAGAGTCCCGGGGGCCACCTCGCCTACCAGCGGCTCCACGCGAACATGACCACCCTGAAGCTCGGGGTGGCCGAGTCCATCGTGGACAGCTACCTGGAGTCCAGCGCCGCCGAGGGGAAGAGCACCGTGGAGGCTCTCGACTACCTCCTGGACCAGGAGGTGAAGTCCCGCAACTCGGCCTCGATCGAGACGAGGCTGAAGCTCTCGGGATTCCCGGTGCGGAAGACCCTGGAGGACTTCGACCTCAGCGCCCAGCCCTCCATCGACACGAAGGTCGTCCAAGAGCTGCGGACGCTGCGGTTCGTCCACAACACCGAGAACGTGATCTTCCTGGGACCGCCGGGGGTGGGGAAGACCCACCTGGCCATCGCCCTCGGGATGGAGGCGATCCGGGCCGGGTTCATGGCCTACTACCTGAGCGCGGCGCAGCTGGTGGAGGACCTCAAGAAGGCCGCCCAGCAGGACCGGCTCGACGTGAAGCTCCGGTCCCTGGGGAGGTATCCCCTGCTCATCCTGGACGAGATCGGGTACCTGCCGATGGATCGGGTGGGAGCCCACCTGTTCTTCCGGCTCGTCAGCCACCGCTACGAGAAGGGTTCGACGATCTTCACGTCGAACAAGCCCTACAGCGAGTGGGGCGAGGTCCTCGGGGACACGGTGATTGCGGCGGCCACCCTCGACAGGATCCTGCACCACTCGACCACGGTGAACATCAAGGGTGAGTCGTACCGACTGATGTCCCGGAGGAAGGCAGGTCTCCCGACCCCCTCCCCCGTGATTCCAGTGGAAGCGTGACCACGACGGACAAGTAGGCCGAGAACCATCACGAAAAGGAGGAGGTGAGAGACAAGACATCCCCCCGGGGTGGGTGAGTTTTGGACGACGGGAACTGGCTGAATATTCTACGACGTTCTACACCTCCCGGGCCCGCACCTCGGACAGCCAGTCCATCGGGCTGGCGAGGACCTCCTGCACGTCCGCGCCGAGAGCGCCCTGCCCCCGGACAAGCCGAACAGAAGGGCACCCGAGGGTAGGACTCGCCAGCTGACCCAGGGGAGGCGGTGAGTCCGACAGGTGAATGGGCTGCCCGCGACGCGGTCGGCTCGGAGCGATCACTTTCGGGTGGGGCGGAGAGTAGATTGGCCGGAGGTGTCGTACTATGGCTCGAGATGCAGGGAAGGCCGACACGGAAGGGGCCGCTGTGGGCCGTCGCGGTGATTGGCGGGGGGCTGCTCGTGCTGATAGGGGTATGGGGGACCTACTCGGCGTGCTTCCTCCCTTGGTACTGTCCGTCGCAAGGGTGCGGGGGTACCCCTCAGCGGGCGTGCGAGGGGTCGAGCTTGTTCTTGATCGGGGCGGTTGGGGCGACGGCACTCCTCCTCGTTGTGGCGAAGTGGTGGGACCGGCGTCGCGCCCAAAGGAGCGACACCGCGGGGTTGCCGGCGGGGCTGGCGTTGGTTGGCCTCGCGCTGGTCCTCATGGCGCTATTCGTGGTGGCAATCCTGCTCCTGGGGTTCTTGGTCTGAAGAGGATGGGGGCCCTCCCCCGGCTCCCGCCTCGGACCCGGGGAGGATGGCGGCCTTTCGGGCCCCGCGGACCGAACGTTCGAGCCCCCGCGAGTGGGTGGCAAAGTGTGGCGAAAATCAGTTGGGGGGGATTCGTGCTTGTTCTCGTGGGCTTGCCAGTCTTCGCGCTCGGCTGGTGGGTCGCGTTCGTGCGTTCATGCGACTACGGGTCGGGAGCAGAGCCAGGCATGTGCGGCCCAATCGGATTGGCGGCTCCGTATCTCGTCGTGGGAGCGACCTTCGTCGTGGTGGGCACGGTCCTGCTCGTGATCGAGTACAACGCGCGCCACTACCAGGTTACACGAGCGGGCCTGCTCCATACGAATTTCAAGCCGTGAACCGGGGAGAAGGCATGCGGCGCCTACCCCCACGCCTCGGACCCGGGGAGGACCGCGTTGGCGCGGCCTTCCACTTCCGCCCGCCAGTCGCAGGGGCTCCGGAGAACCTCCTGCGCGTCCGCGCCGAGAGCGCCCTACTCCCGGACAACCCGAAGGAGAGGGCGCTCGAGGGCAGGACTCGCCGAGAGCGAGTCCAGAGCGGAGAGTGCGCGTAGGACCGAACGACCCAGCTCCACGCTGTTCACGCGATCCTGCCCGGGGATGGCCGGCTCTCGTTGGTGCGGGCGGCAGACCTCGCGACCCTCCCCGGGTCTGCC
>DAHUZP010000057.1 GCA_027306505.1 Thermoplasmata archaeon
CCGACAGGTGCAAGAGGAAGCGGGCCCACTGGGGCAGCGGGCCACAGGACCTCGTCCTGACGACGCTGGCTCGGAAGATCCGCCCGAGGGTCTACGGGCTGGCGGTCCGAAAGTACTTGAGGTGGGGGTTCTATTGATGGATGGTCCCGGCAGGGGCACCATCAACAGGATTCGTCACACCACCGGAGCCTCACCTCAAGCCGGTTCGTGAAGGCTCACTCGGAAAACGAAGGAGTGCACTTGGAGCAGCGGGTCGGAACTTTTCATAGCTGTCCCTGGCGGTCATGTGACAACTGCCCGCAGACTACCGAAGTGGTGGGTGGCGAGCGGCCCCTGATGGTCAGGGTCGATGTGGACCATGAGCGGTCCGTTACATGCGCCTGCTATGGGGCACTGCCCGGCGAATCCTTCCCCACGCCGCCCAAATACGAGGCTAGCGGGCAGGTCTCCCTCACGCCCGACTTCTTTGTCGAGGGTTCCGGTTTTGCCCAGGTCGGTCGGGAGCACTGGGAGGTCCTGCGGACCCTCCTGAAGGACCCACGGCAAGGTCTGGCGAGCCTGGGCCTCGCGATGTTCCCCCTCGAGGTCCAGGAGGTCCTTCTCCGGGCACTTCAAGAGAAACGGACCGTCGCCCTCCGACTGAACGTCTCGGCCGGCATCGATTCCTCCTCGAACATGGCGGTGGTCGGGATCCGTGCCCTCTGTCGCGAGACAGGGATCCAGTTCTCGATCGCATCCCTCGGCCACATCCACCCGCTGATCCTCTTGGAGGACGAGGTCGGGTGGTCCGAGACCGAGGCCCGCCACTCTCTTCCCTAGCTCTGCCAGGTTCCGGGAGCTCCGGCCTGGTCGCCCCCACTGGTTGGAGAGAACGGGAGCGCGGTCAGAACTAGGGACCTCAAGCCGGGGTGGGGCGTCGAACGCTAGCTCTTCGATCCTCTCCTGCCGATTCAGGGTAAAGTTACCTCCATCCCAGTGGCTCTGGGCCTTCACGATGTCCCATCCCGGGGCTCGGCTTGAGGTCAGGGACCGACCGGAACTAGGGAAGGGATTGACGCTCTTCGATATCTCCGTTCAGTTCGATAGCGGCGAAGCGGGGTGGACCGAGGAGCGTCGTCGGGTCTCGGGCGTCAAGGACGTCGAGCTCGTGGGCGCGTAGGAGGGTTCGGAGTCCTACCCTGTGGTTTGCCGAGGGCGGACCTTCATCCCCTTGTTGAAGGAGCTCAAACTGCTTCGGCACTTCCCTTTCCGCGTCCAGAATGGCGTGGCTGCCTGGGCCGTGGTCGGTCCCGAGGTACGAGTCAGGTCCCTGTTGAAGACGCTAGAGCGGGAAGTTACAGGGGTTCAGGTCGATGCGATCCGCCGCGGGCCTATCCGTGCCGGAACTTCGACCCTGACGGTCCGCCAGAAACAGATCCTCAGACGGGAGATTGCCGAAGGTCAACTCGATGTTCCCCACCGGATATCGCTCACATAGCTTGCGCCCAAGATCGGGGTCGCGGCCTCCAGCGCCGTGGCTCGTCCCCACCGACCGCGTTGCTCCCTCTCTCAAGCCCTTTGCGCAGGGGGGCCGCCCGCATGCACCCGTGAGGCCCGTCGAGGCGTCCGAGGGTAGTCGGTTCTATCAGGCAGGAGGTCTCACGTCTAGGGATGGCGCGGCCTGGGAGGATCCCATCAGATCCCCCGTCCTCGGTCGGACAACGAGGGTTCGCCCCAGCCCCACCCCCCATCACCTTCCAAGTGACCCCCCGCGCGCGAGAGGCCCTGGTGGAGGTCCTTCGGATCCGTCCTCGAGGCTGTGTCGTGCACCTTACGTTGGTCGCAGGTCCGGATCCCCACCCCAACCTCACCTTTCGGCCCGCCGCACGAGGTGATGTAGTCTTCGAGCTCGAAGGGATACCCTTCGTGGTGGACCCCTATAGCCGGCCCGTCTTCCGTCAAGCAACGCTCGACCATGTGATCGAGGAGGGCTTCGCCTCCTTCCAGATCGACGGCCCTTTCCTCCCCCAGAGGCAGGGTGAAGCCGTCGATGGGTCCAGGCTTTCCCAGGAACTCTGAGGGGTCCTGTTCCTGCGCCGCATGCCCTCAGGAGGCAAGCTCGGGCCCTTCGGACGGGACAAACCTCTTTCTTGGTCGACCGGCGTGCGCACCACCGATGCAGAGCCGGCGCCCCCTCTCCAACGTCGGACCGACTCCCCGCGGTCCTCTTCTCCAGCGGATCGCACGGGAGGCCGGAGTTCCGGGCCTTGCCGAAATCCTGTCGGACCGGATCCCTCCCTCGGACCTTCAGTCGCTGCTGATGGAGGTGTACTCTCGAAGGAGCCGATCGCGCGATGCGCAAGCCGTCCTCCGGGACTACCAGACGAACCGATTCGTCCGACCCGGCCACTCCTCGCCCCAGGACCTGTTCGCCTGGGACGCGCTCCTGTGGATGACGCTCCCTGCGGACTTCGAGGGGATCGAGCTCTCGCCTGTCGCGCCCTTCGGTGCCGTCGCTAGCCTCACCCCCCTTTCCCAGGACTGGAGCGTTACCACGAGCCGCAACACGGAAGTGATATCGGACGCCACCAACGCGCTCGCGCTGGAAGCCGCAACGCGCCGAGCGCGCCAACTGTCGGACCCGGCGACCCGGGCTGGGAGGGTGGACCTCGCCTCGAGCCACCGCATGCTGAGGGCGCAGAAGATCGAGGAGGCTCCGGGAGTGCGGCAACACTACCGCCTCTTCGCTCTCTGCTCCGCAGGTCGAGACACGGGCGAGCTCCGCTTCGAGACCGAGGCCGCACGCCGTCACCTGAAGTTCCTGCTTCGCGCCCTCCGGCAGTACTTGGGCCGGGAGGTCCCCCTGCGGGTCGGCCTCGCGGACCTGGGTGAGCCTCCTCATCGCGCTCTCCTGGAGCGGGACCTGGTCGAGCCTTGGGGGGAGGACCTTCCCGGGGTCCCATTGGACTGGGAGGACCCTACACCGGAGGGGCGGGCCTACTACCGTGACCTTCGGTTCCACATCTATGCCCGCCACTCCAAGAAGGGTGAGGTCCAACTGGGGGACGCCGGGTCCGTGGACTGGGCCGCGAAGTTGCTCAACAACCGGAAGGAACGTATGTTCATCTCGGGTGTGGGCTCCGAGCGCCTCGTCCAGCTGTTCGCTCCGATGGCGAGCGGTGCGGGCCAGGCACAGGCACCCCGGACGGCCCATCGAAGGGCCGGAAACTCCCGGGTCCATCCCAGCCCAAGGTGAGCGGTCCTGAGCAGGGCTTCCACGCTACGAGATCTGCGTCTGCGCGGTGCCCTTCTCTCGCCGAACGTCGATGACATGCGATCCTGAGAGGGGAACGAGGCGAGGCATGGGAATATCAACCTGTTCACACTGGTCCCAGGACATGCCCCTCGCGCCTCTTCTGGCGGGGTACAGCACATGGACCCTCCCCCCGGTCCCCCGACTTTTCCCCGGCCCCGGCCCCGGGCTCATCCTCGCGGTGGGGATCCTAGTGGTCCTCGCTGCCGTGCCGATGGGGTCCTTGGCCCCGGTCGCGGTGAGCTCCACACCCCCGAGCGCCCCTTCCGCGGCGGAATGCGAGCGGAAGGACTGCGCGCAGACCCCCTCGCCCACCCTCCCGCCGAGCGGCGCGGGGCTCGGCGGGGTATCCGTGAGCCCCCCCTCCGGGTCGGTCACTGTCGGAGGGAGGATCTCCTTCACCGCGCTCCCGAGCTGCACGGGAGGGAACTGTCCCGCCGGCGTCGACTACGCTTGGTCGATGAACCGCGATCTGGGACAGCTGAGCTACACCAGCGCGCTCCCCAACACGGTGTTCGACGTGATCTCCCCCGGGGAGAGGGTCCCCGCCGGCATCGCCTTCGACAGCGCGAACGGCGACCTCTACGTGACCGACGACAACCAGTACTCCCCCTACGCTCTCTCGAACGTCTCCGTCATCTCCGGGGCGACCGACACGACCTTGGGGCTCATCCAGGTGGGGGCGAGCCCGACCGGTATCGGGTACGACCCCGCGAACGGCTACCTCTACGTGACGAATTGCGGCTCGGGGACGATGAGCGTCATCAACGGGGCCAACAACTCCCTCGTCACCACCTTCCCTTTCTCGCTCGCCGGCTGCATGATCGGCGCGAAGTGGTTCATGAACTATGCCGGGGTGGCCTACGACCCCGCGAGCGACACGATCTACGCCTCCAACTACGGATACGGCACGGTGAGCGTCATCGACCCGGCCACCGACAGGATCGAGAAGACCCTCCGATTGGGAGGAGAACCTTGGGGCCTCGTCTACGACCCCGCGAACCGCGACCTCTACGCGACCGAGTTCTCCCAGAACTACGTGGCCGTGATCAACGGGACGACCAATTCCATCCTCACCCAGGTCCTGGTCGGGTCCCTCCCTTCCGGTATCGACTACGACGCAGCGAACAAGATGGTCTACGTCGCCGATGCGGGCTACTGGGTCAAGGCCCCGGCAGGCTACGGCAACATCACCGTGATCGACACGACCACGAACAGCGTCTCCACCACGATCTTCGTGCGCGGCTACCCCTGGTCGGTCGCCTACGACAGCGGGAACGGCTGCGTCTATGAGACCGACAGCAACACGACCCTCATGAACGTCCTCTCGGGGACTTCCGAGTCCGTCATCGACACCGTCCCGATAGGTCGCACGGCCCGAGGGTACTCCTCCGACTTCGCGGATGCCTACGACCCTCAGAACGGGTTCGTGTACGTGACGGGGTTCAACAGCTCGCTGGTGGACGTCCTCGGAGGGACCTCCGATGTCATCACGTTCACCGCGGGAGGCACGATCGGGAGCTTCGACCTTTTCGCCAACGCCACGTGGAACGGGAGCAATGTCGTGAGCCCGGCGGTGAACGTGAGCGTCATCAGTTCACCGTTTCCTGTGATCACCTCGTTCTCCACCTCCCCAAACCCCATCGCAGCGGGGGAGACCACCCTGCTCCGGGTGAGCGCGGAGGGAGGGACGGGCGCCCTGTCCTACGCGTTCGCGGGCCTCCCCCCGGGGTGCACCTCCTCGGACGTGTCCTCGCTCTCCTGCATACCCTCCGCGGCCGGCAACTACCTCGTAAGGGTCTACGTGAACGATACCACCGGTCACACGGCGAACGCGACCACCCGCCTGTCGGTGAGCCCTGGGACCTACGTCCCCCCGTCCGTTTCCCCAGGGACCCGTGCCCAGCTCTTCGGCCTTCCCTCGTGGGAGGTCTATCTGCTCTCTCTCGTGGTCGGGGTCATCGTGGTCGCTGTGGCGCTCGGCTGGTGGTGGCGCGGCCGTCGCGCCCACCGCTCCTCGAGCGAACCTTCGCGGGCCGCGCCCAGCGCGGCACCCACAGGAACTGGCGAGTCGTCGGAGGCCACCCCCGCATCGGGGGAGCCCTCCCCTTCCGCCCTTTCAGCCCCTCCCGCTCCTCCCGCTCCATCGGCCTCTGACCAGGGGTCCTCGTAGCACCCCGGGGGACGCTCGCCTCGGAGCGGCCCGCGCCCCTCTTTCCTGACGGCCCATAGCCCCCGGCAGGCCTAAATCCTCGTCGAACCCCCCGGCGGCCCGTCCATGGGCGCCATCGAGGACGAGATCGCACGGATCGAGGAGGAGATCCGCAAGACCCACTACAACAAGGCGACCCAGGGTCACGTCGGACGCCTCAAGGCGAAGATCGCCGTCCTGCGGCTCGAACGAGAGAAGCGTGCCCGTAGCGGCGGGGGCAGCGGTCCCGGCTACGCCGTTCGCAAGAGCGGCCATGCGACCGTCGCCCTCGTTGGCTATCCTTCCGTGGGAAAGTCGACCTTGCTCACCCACCTCACCGGCGCCGAGAGCGAAGCCGCGGCCTACGAGTTCACCACCACCACGATCATTCCCGGGATGCTCTCGTGGAGGGGGGCCGCGATCCAGATCCTGGACATGCCCGGGCTCATCCCGGGGGCGAGCACCGGCCGGGGCCGGGGGCGAGAGGTCATCTCCGTCGCCCGGAACTCCGACCTCATCCTCTTCCTGCTCGACAAGACCCACCTCGAGTTCCGCTCCCTTCTGGCCGAGCTGGAGCGGGCAGGCATCCGCACCAACCAGAGGCCCCCTCGGATCGTGGTGACCTCGAAGGAACGGGGTGGGGTGGAGGTCCACAGCACGGTCCGTCTGACCAAGATGGACGCGGAACAGGTCGAAGGCATCGTCCGGGAGTTCCACCTTCACAACGCCGATGTGGTGCTCCGGGAGGACGCTACGCCCGAGCAGCTCATCGACGTGCTCGCCGGCAACCGGGTCTACATCCCCGCCATCCTCGCGGTGAACAAGGCGGACCTGATCGCCCCCAACGAGCGCCCTCCCATCCTCCATCAGCTCTCCCCCACGAAGGTCCTCTTCGTCTCGGCATCGCGGGAGCAGGGCTTCCAGGAGCTCAAGGAAGAGATCGCGGACGCGCTCGCCTTCATCCGGATCTATGTGAAGCCTCCCGGGCAGCCCCCGGACCTCGCGGAGCCGGTCATCCTGCGGCGGGGGAACACGATCGCCGACCTCCTGCAACGCCTGCCCCCGGAGCTGGGGGCCTCGTTCCGTTCGGCCCTGGTCTGGGGCAAGAGCGCGAAGTTCCCCGGTCAGACGGTGGGACGCGACCACCCCCTCGCGGACCAGGACATCGTGACCGTCGTCGTCCAGCGCGGGACCAAGGCGTAGGGAAGGCCCCGCGGTGGCTCGCGGTGAACCTCACTCCCGGCCGCGATAGACCCCGGTCAGGAAGTGGTGCCCTCGATGGAAGGGTTCGAGGGGGATCGGGCGCGTGAGCTCGAAGGCCCTCGAGAGCTCCTTCACGGCCGGGCCCAGCAGGTCCTCTCCCGGCCGGCCGCGGCGCAGGCTCGGCATCTTGAGCGCGAGGAGGAGCCCGCCTCCCGGCCGAAGGTAGAGCTTCGCGTGCGTGAGCGCGAGGTCGATCTGCTCCGGCTGGGCGATGTCCATGTAGAGGGTGTCGGCCGGAGGGACCCAGGGCAGGTAGCTCCGGGGCTCCCGCGCGTCGGCAAGGAGCGGGTAGAGGTTCGGCCACCGTCGGGCGACCCCGAGAAGCCGCTGGAACGACCTCGGGCTCTTCTCCACCACGTAGACCGCCCCCTTCCTCCCCACCAGGTCGGCCACATGGGAGGCGGTGGTGCCGGTCGCGCCACCGAGGTAGAGCACCCGGGCCCGAGGCGGGATCGGGAGGACCCTGAGGCCTTTGCACAGGGCGGCCCCGAGCTTGCTGCGGAAGGGGTCGATCGCCCGCCAGAAGGAGTCGTCCCGGGCTCGGAGGCGTTCTCCATAGACGTCGGGGGGGTCCCCGAGCGCCCGAGTCCAGAAGGTGGGTCGCTCCTCCGGGGGCGATCGGGCGATGGAGAGTCCGGGGAAGGGGAACGTCCAGGCGTCCCTGAGGTCGTCGCGTGCTCGCGGTGGTCTCATCGACGCGGCCTCCCCCGCCTTTCCCAGCGGGAAGGCGGCCGTCGTCCATGGGGCCGCGGAAGGCCCCCTTCGTCGCGCGGAGGTCGGCGTTCGTGCTTCGGGCCCCGGGGGGCAGGTCCCGTTCTCGGTTCGGCGGCGGTCCTTCGGTGCTCCGGCTCTGGGCGGGCGGGCCGGGACACCGCCCGACCGTGCGACAACGCCTCCACCCTGCGCTCGCGCCGCTCGGCGAGCTCTGCCCCGACCGACCCCTCGGTGAGGAGGTCCGCCCGCAGAGCGACCACGGTCCACGAGGCCAGCGACCGGGCGAGGGCGCCCCTGCGCGACGGAGGCACCCGGTCCATGCCCTCCGCGGAGTAGAGCACGCCGTGGCGAGGTCCGGGGCTCCCGGGCTTGCGGCGTCGTGCGCCCAGGACCTGGACGCGGGAAGCGTTGAGGTGAAGCAGAGCGGCGGGTGAGCCTGCGAGGGACAGGAGGCGCGCCGCCGTGCGCGGCCCGATCACCGCCGAGGCGTTCGGCAGTTTTCGGACGGTCGCCTCCTCTAGGGCTTGCGTGAGCTCCCGGTAGCGGACCTCGAGGGAGCGGACGTGCTCCCCCGCGTGCGCCGCGTACTCGGCGACCGGGGTCTGTTTCCCGGCGGCGGCCGAGAGGGCACCGAGCGCCTCGCTCTCCTTGCGGAGCAGCCGCTCGAGCCGGTCCCCCTCCCGGCTGAGGGTGATGATCACTTCCTCGGGGGAGGAGAGCCGCTCCTCCAACCCCACCTCGGCGGCGGAGAGCAGGAGCTCGCGATCGGGCTCCCAGGCCTCCGGGGGCAGCCGCTCACGAGCCTCGGCGACCACCCGGGAGCGGGCCTCGAGCACACGCAGGCCCAGGGCCTCCGCGATGGCCCGCGCCCCAGGGTCCGCGACCTGAACGGGTCCTCCGTCCCGCAGCGAGGAGAGCGGGCCGACCACGTTGCCGAGACCACTGCGCGGGGCTTCGCCGCGAAGCAGGGCGAGCAGGGGCAGGAGCAGCTCACGGCCGGCGTGCCTTCCTTCGGGGGAAAGACGGAGGCGGCGTGGCGCGTTCTCCCCGGGGTGGAGGACGTAGAGGTCACGGCCGACCAGGAAGAGCAGGGGGGAGGCGGCCAAGGCTCCTCGGTCCGGGGGGGTCACCCGCTCGTGAAGTCGGAGAGCTGGCGCTGGAAGCGCTGGTGCTCCTGCGGGATGTCCAGGGGATAGCGTCCGGTGAGGCAGCCGACGCACAGGCTGCGCTCGGAAAGGTCGATCGACTCGATGAGCCCGGGAAGCGAGATGTAGCGGAGGCTGTCCGCGCCGAGCAGCTTCGCGACGTCCTCCTCGGTCCTCTGGAAGGCGACGAGCTCCTTGCGCTCCTTCATGTCGATCCCGAAGTAGCAGGGGGCGATGATCGGTGGGCATCCCACCCGCAGGTGCACCTCCTTCGCCCCGGCCTCGTGCACCATGGAGACGATCTCCCGCAGCGTGGTGCCACGCACGATGCTGTCGTCCATCAGCACCACGCGCTTGTCCCGGAGGATGCCGGGAAGAGGATGGAGCTTCACCCGTACCTCCTCCTCACGGCGCTTCTGGTCGGGGAGGATGAAGGTCCGTTCGACGAACCGGCTCTTGATCAGTCCCTCGGCGTAGGGGATCTTCGCGGCCTCTGCGAACCCGAGGGCCTGCGGACGGCTCGAGTCGGGGACCGGGACCACCACGTCCGCCGACACGGGGCCTTCCCTCGCGAGCCGGGTCCCGATCCGATGACGGACCTCGTAGACGAGCTTCCCATCCATGATCGAGTCCGGGCGTGAGAAGTACACCCACTCGAACATGCAGTGGGCGAGACGTCGTGCGGAGGGGGTCCCCTTCGAGGTGTGCAGCACGTTCCCGCGCTCCACCGCGATGAGCTCCCCGGGAGCGACGTCGCGCACCAGCTTGCCGCCCATGAGCTCGAGCGCGACGGACTCGCTCGCGAGCGCGTAGCCTCCCTCGAGGGTCCCCAGGCAGAGGGGACGGATGCCGAGGGGATCGCGGAAGCCGTAGAGACGATTGCCGTGCAGCAGCGTCACCGCGTAGCCGCCGGACATCTCGACCATCGCCCGGCGGATCGCGGTCGCCATGTCTCGGCTGCGGGAGAACTCGTGGGCGATGAGCTGGCCCATCGCCTCCGTGTCGGAGCTGCCGAGGAACTCGACGCCCATCGCCGTGAGGCGGGTGCGGAGCCGGCGGAAGTTGACGAGGTCACCGTTGTGTCCGAGGGCGAGCTCATCGTCCCCCATCCCCACGTTGAGGGGCTGGACGGTGTCCTCCTCCATGATGCCGGTCGTGCCGTACCGGACGTGGCCGATGCCAATGGAGCCGCGCAGCGTCTCCAGGGCCTCCCTGTCGAAGACCTCGTGGACGAGCCCGCGGGACTTGCGCGTGTAGAGCTGTCCGTGGGAGGAGGTCACAACGCCGGCCGACTCCTGGCCGCGGTGCTGCAACGCGCGCAGCCCTCGATACAGATAGGGGGCGGCGCCCTTACCGGGGACGGAGACCCCGACGACGCCGCACTTCTCGCGCGTCTCCACGTCAGGCGGAGCCTCCGGTGGTTTAAGGTGTACCTGGGCCGGCGCCCCGGACCGCGGGGGAAACCTTCTCTAAGGCTCGAGGCCCCGCGCTTCGGATGGAGCCGAAGGACCCCGAACCCTCCTCTGGCTCCTCTGGCTCCTCGGGACCGGGTGTCTTGGGACCGGAGCGTCTCAGGTGGACAGGCCGCCTCCTGCTCCTCGCAGGGTTGCTGATCGCGGGCGCCGGTCTCGCGACCTTCCACGCTCCCACGTGCACCGGCGGCGGACCGAGCTCCCCGGCCACCTGCACGCCCTGGGAGACCTCCCAGTGGCTCATGATCGCGGGGGTGCTCCTCGCGGTGGTGGCCCTCCTCATGTTGGCGTGGCTCGCCAAGTGGAACGCCTCGGTCTGAGCTCGAGCGAGCTCGCCGTCGAAAGAGGGAGATGGAAGGGGCGGGCCCAGCACGGGCCCACCCCTAAGGGTTGGGAAGGAGTTCAGCCGAAGAGGGCGGAGAGCCCGGCGGACGCCTCCTCCTCGGAGACGGCCGGCTTCTCTTCTTCCTTCTTCTTCTCTTCCTTCTTCTCGCCACCCGCGTGCGCCGCTGGAGCGGCCGCAGGCGCCGCGGCGACGGCCATGGTCTCGGCCTTCGCCAGGACTTCCTGGATGTTCACGCCCTCGAGGGAGGCCACCAAGGCCTTCACCCGGGTCGTGTCGCTCTGCACCCCGGCCGCCGTGAGGACGCCGGTGATGCCCTTCTCGTCGATAGGTTTGCCTGCCGCATGGAGCAGCATTGCGCCATAGACGTACTGCATGTCTCTCTCCCTCCGAGTTCACTTCGTTTGGAGCTTATCGAGTGCTCGAGCCTGTCGCTCCGCCCTAATAAAGAGCGCCTCCAGGGTCTCGGGCGTGGGGAAGGCCGAGTCCAACGCGAGGGCCTTCGCCTCGCGTTGGGCACGGGCCAATAGGTGCGGCACCGTCTCGGGCGTGGCCCAGGCCAGCTCGATGCCGAGCCGGAGGGCCTGCCGGTGCGCACGGCCGAAGTCGGCGCGGATCGCGTCGAGGTCGACGGCCAGAGATTCACGGGGATAGAAGAAGTCCTGCTCGACCGCTCCGCGCAGGAGCAGGCCGACCTCGAGAGGGAAGATCTCGAGGCGGGTCAACATCGTCGCGACCTCGCGCGAGATCGGTTGGCCCTTCTTGACGACGGTCGCGTCCTTCTTGAGCACGACCTTCCCCTTCTCGATAGCGGCGGGGAAGCCCGCGTGCTGAAGCTCACCGACGATGGGGCCTGGCTTGAAGGAGGTCTCCCCGGCGAGGACGTTGATGTCCTTGGGCGCGCTCTCCCCTCCCCGCGCGGGGGCCGGCTGCCGCGTCTTCTCCATCGTCTGATAGAGCACGAAGGGATTGGACTTGGAGAGGAGGAGCGCGGTCTGGTCGGAGACGAGCGGGAGCAGTTCCTTGAGCGAGGGCCGGCTCCGGGCAGCCTCCTCCAGAGCGTGGGCGATGAGCGAGTTGGGGGCGACGCGGATGGGGTTCCCCTTCGCGGAGAGGTCCCGGCGCATCGTCTGCATCGCGGCGGCGGGCACGCCTCGTATGCCGACGACCGCGACGACGGGGTGGTCCGCGATCTCCTTCGCGAGGCGCTTCACGCCCCCGCGCTTGCGTTGGATCGCGGTCGACTCGTGGGGAGAGGGGGAACCGAACCCGGAGGACACGGACTTGGAGGCTGCTGCCATGGTGATCCACCCACCTTCCTGTGCGAAGCCTACCAGAGCCGCACCGACGGCCCCATGCTCGTCTTCACGTAGACGCTCGCGATGTTGTGCCGCCCACGCTCGAGCTTGCCGGTGATGCGGTTGAGGACGAGCTGGAGGTTCTCGGCGAGGTCCTCGGGCGTCATATCCCGGGTCCCGACCGGAGCGTGGAAGGTGCGCTTGCCCTTGTTGCGTACGCGCAGTCCGCGCTTGAGGTTCTGGATGATCGCGGTGGGGTCGCTGCCCGGGGCGATAGGGCGGGGCACCTTCCCTCGCGGACCCATGACCTGACCGAGCTTCTTACCGATCGCAGGCATCATCGGAGCCTCGGCGAGGAAGAAGTCTATCGCGTTGACCTGCTTGCGCGCGACGCGCTTGGTCTTGAACAGCTCGTCCATCTGGTCGGGCGTCACCACGAGGTCGGCGACCGCTCGGACCTTCTGGGCCATCTCTCCGCTAGCGAAGATGCCCACCTTGATGGGCTTGCCGCGACCTTTGGGGAGGTTGACGTCCTCCTCCACGCGGTTCTTCGGGAGGGTGAGGTCGAGTTCCTTGAGGTTGACCGCCACCTCAACCGACTCGACGAACTTGCGTTCCGGGGCCACCTTGAGGGCTTCCCGGATAGCTTCGAGAGGGGTCTTCTCCGCCATGGACGTACCGTGCGGCGCGGCGAGAGGAAATACCATATAAAAGGGTAGGGAGCCGGACCACCGAGGCCAAGACCGACTCCCCGCCCTCAGCTCGAGCCGTCCTCGCGGACGGGGAGGCCCTGGTGGTCCTCCTGTCCGCAGCAAGCGAGGGGGTTGCGCCCGTGGCGACAGACGCCCACGGTGCCAGAGCTCTCGTGTACGTAGCCCATGCCGTCCACGAAACGAAGCGTCCCCTCGCACCAGTGGCAGGTACGAGGTTCGGCGTAGGAGGTCTGACGAGCCTTCTGGCAGGCGGGGCATAGGTCGCTTGGGAGCTCCTCGTCGCTCTCCTGGCCTACCACGATGCCACAGTTCCAGCATCGATAGAACGGCATCGTCCCGCGGTGGCCTCCGGATGGACCGAGCATGGGCGTGAACGGATTTACGTTCTCCCCAGGATGGGCACCCTCACACGGAGCGGTGATCGCAGGGCCCGACCCACCTCGAGACCTTCTGTGCGCTCGGAGTTCGCGTGCACCCAAACTGCTATTATGAGAATGCCCTGCTCTCGCGTGACGAAGGCCCTCTTTGGTCGCCCCGCCGGTGGCCTGGGGGGATTCGGCCGGCGAACGAGACATGGGCGAGCACCTGACCGAGGTCCGCAAACTGGGGCCGGCCTGGTCGCAGTTCGAAGCCTACTGGGCTCAGCCCGCGCCCTCGAAGGTCCCAGCCCCCGCCCTCGTCATCATCCACACGATCCGCGGGCTCACCGAGCACGAACGGGCGCTCGCTCGGGCCTTCGCGGACCTCGGCTTCGTCTGCGTGGTCCCCGACCTCTACAGCCATCAGCGCATGCAGGTCCCTGTCGAGGATGCCCGCGAGGTGGAGCGCCTGCTCCGCGAGGTGACCTTCGATGGCAGCTTCGTCCCGGGGTTCGAGCAGGCGATCGCGAGCCGTACCCGGCAGGACCAGGAACGGCTGCACAACGCGGCCCGCATCGGGGTCTACGCTCCCGACCCGAACGCCCTCGCGGACCTCAAGGTGTGCGTCGCCGCGCTGCATGCGACGCCCGGCGTCGACCACGACCGCATCGCCTGCCTCGGCCTCAGCATGGGCGGGGGATACGCGTGGACCCTGGCGACCGTCGAGCCCCGGGTGCGGGCGACGGTCGTGTTCTACGGTCGGCCGCTCCTCCCCTACGATCAGCTCGCGAAGCTCTCAGGGCCGGTGCTCGCCGTGCACGCCGGAGAGGACACACGACTGACCGACCTCCTCCCGGAGGTCGAGCAGGAGATGTCCTACCGCGGCCGCTCCTTCACCCACATCACCTACCCCGGCGTGCACCACGGGTTCCTCAACCCGGAGGCCCTCACCTACCACCGGGGGTGCGCGCGCGACGCGATCTTCCAGGTGTTGACCTTCCTCAAGGAGTCGGAGGGGAAGCTTCCAGCCCCCGCCGACAAGTCGCTGAAGGACCGGGTCCTCCCTGAGGACGCCGCGCCCGCGCCCCGGCCAGCCCCGCCCGAGGAGAAGGTCACCGAGGAAGCCGCCATCGAGCCCAACCCCGAGGAGGCAGCTCCTCCCGAGGCGGAAGCCGCTATCGAGGAGGCTCCGACGGAAGCCGGGCAGGAAGCGACACCTGAGGGCGAGCAGGAGGAAGCTCCCCCCGCCGAAGGGGAGACCTTCGAAGCCGTGACCGAGGAGGAGCCTCCACAGGGCGAGGTCGAGGAGACCCCCGCCGATACCGCCCTCGCTGCCGAGCCCGACGAACCGTCCGAGGAGACGGCTCCCGCGGAGGGGGCCCCGGGAGAGGAAGCTCCGGAAGAGGAGGCTCCCCAAGAGGGAACGCCGGAAGAGGGACCTTCCGAGGCAGGAGCTCCGACGGAAGAAGCCCCCGGATCGGAGCCCCTGAACGAGAGCGCGTCTCCCATCTCCAATCCTGAGGAGGCCCAAGCGGAACCGGAGGCCGAAGGTTCCGACGGGGAAGCTCCGGTCGAGGAGAGCGCGGTGGCGCCCGAGACGGAGGAGGTCCCCCCCACCACCCAGGAACACGAAGAGGAAGCGTCGGCCCCCGGGCCGGAGGCGCCCGTGCGGGCGGCCAGTCCACCCGAGCGGCCCGGGAAGGCCGTGGTGCCGCGAGGTGCGCCGGTCCCCGAGGCCCCTCGGGTCGTTCCGTCAACTGCGAAGCCAGCTCCAGGGAAGAGCAAGGCCGAGGTGAGCGCGGCCGACGTGGAACTGCTCATCAAGGGGCACATCCCGGTCGCCGACTCCCGCCTGCCCGCCCCTCCGATCAAGGAGGCGCGGAGCAAGCCGGCCATGGACACCCGCAAGGGCCGCGTGCCGGAGAGGAGGCCGGCCCCGCCTCCCCCCGCGAAGGCGACGCCCCCGACGCCGAAGCGACCCCCGGAGCGCCATATGCCCTCGAAGCCCCCCGAGAAATCGGGCAAGGGGAAGGGGGCACCGACCGCCCGCCCGAGCCCGCCTCCCCGAAAGGTCGTCCCGGTTCGCGCAGTCCCGAAGGTGAAGCCCAAGGCCGCTCCCCCTCCATCCAAGGGCCGTCGGGACCCGAGAACGCTCCCGAGGTCCAAGCCGAAAACGCCTGAGCGGCCGAGAAAACCTTCCCGCAAGGCTAAATAGAGAACCCCGCTCGGCCGCCCGCCCATGCATTTCCCGAAGGAGATCTCCACGTACTGTCCGAAGTGCAAGACGCACACGGAGCACGACGTGGAGAAGGCCAAGAAACGTGCCGCTAGCGAGCTCGCTTGGGGTCAGCGCCGGTTTCGGCGGGCCCAGCGGGGATACGGTGGATTTCCGCGTCCGAAGCCCGAGGGCCGCGCGAAGGCCGTGCGCCGCGTCTACCTCAAGTACCGTTGCAAGAAGTGCAAGTACGTGGTCCAGCCCAAGTCGTTCCGCGCGAGCCAGCTCGAATTCTCGGAGAAGAAAGGTTGATGGCGGCACCTGAGGAAGGCCTTCCGGCGGTCGACGCCCCGCGAGTGCGGGCGCCCTTCGTCGTGGTGAAGTGCAAGGACTGCTCGAAGGAGCACGTGATCTTCTCTCGACCGGCTTCGCCGGTCAACTGCAGCATCTGCGGGGCGCCCCTCGCGAGCCCGACCGGTGGCCGGGGCAACTTCCTGGGCGAGGTCGTCCGGACGGTGGCGTGAGCTCTCTCCCCGGTGGGAGGGCGAGGTAGGGACATGCCGCTAAGGGGAGACTACCCCGAGGAAGGGGAGCACGTCGTCGCGACGGTCCAGTCCGTCCGCAACTTCGGGGCCTTCGTGACCCTTGACGAGTACGAGGCGCGCGAGGCGTTCATCCACCTTTCAGAGGTCGCGACGGGGTGGGTCAAGTACATCCGCGACTACATCCGCGAAGGCCAGAAGATCGTCGCACGGGTCATCCACGTCGACAGGGACTCCAAGCAGATCGACCTCTCGCTCAAGCGGATCAACGAGCACCAACGGCGCGAGAAGCTGCAGAGCTGGAAGAACGAGCAGCGCGCGGACCGCCTCCTCGCGGTCGTCGCAACCTCGCTCAAGCTTGACCTCCCCCAGGCCTACCAGCAGTTCGGCGAGGGGCTGGTCGAGCGCTACGGCTCCCTCTTCAAGGCCTTCGAGGTCGCCTCGGTGGAGCCGAAGAAGCTCGCCCAGGACGGCTTCAAGGGCGCCTGGGTCCAGGCCTTCACCAAGACCGCTCAGGAGAGCATCGCTCCGCCCAAGGTCTCCGTCTCGGGCACCCTCGAGGTGGCCCACGGCGGGGCCGAAGGGGTGACCCACGTCCAGAAGGCGCTCTCGGCGGCGGAAGCGGTCCTCCCCGACCAGGTCGAGGTGCAGTACGTGGGCGCCCCGAAGTACCGCCTCGTCGTGACGGGCTCGCAGTACAAGCAGGCCGAAGAGGTCCTGAGGAAGGCGAGCGAAGCGGCGATGTCCAGCATCAAGAACAGTGGCGGTCGCGGGAGCTTCACGCACTCGTGAGAGTCTCGTCGGCTTCCCAGGCCTCGAAAGGACCCACCGACCTCCGTCGCTGCCGGGCCTGCGGGCGCTACACGTTCCAGGAAGGCTGCCCCTCGTGCGGCTCCCCCACCGGGAAGCCCCATCCGGCCCGCTGGTCGCCGGAGGACCGCTACGCCCGCTATCGACGGGCGCTCTTCGCGGCGACGGAGCGCGAACGTGCCGGTGCGACCTCAGGGGAGTCCCAGACCACCTCCGGGCAGGCACCGTCCGAAGCTTCCGACGCCGCAGAGTCGGAGCGCCCCGCTCCCTCGCGGTGGACGCGCCCGTCTCCCGATCCCGAGCACCATTAAGAGCGGCGCTGTCTTCGGGGGAAACCGATGCAGCAACGGATCAAGGTGGTGAACGAGATCAGCGATTTGGTCCCCGTCCTTCGCGCGGTCGACTCCCCGCTCAAGCTTCAGCTCTTCCAGCGCCTGGCCGAGTCCTGGCTCACCCTCCAGGACATCGAGACCGACTTCGGCAAGGACGGCGTGAAGATCCTGGGATTCTTCGAGAAGCTGAAGTTGGTCGACAGCCGCTGGGTCTCCCGAGAGGGACGCAAGACCCCGGACAAGAGCTTCCACAGCTACTACTCCACCGTCAACATCAACACCACCGCCCCGCTCTCAGAGATCTCCGAGATCCTCTCCGTCGCCTCCATGGCGGACAAGGACTACACCCGGCTCGAGCGCCAGATCATCGACTGCGTGGGAGAGCAGGGCCGCTTCTTCTCCGACGTTGCGGAGGAGCTCAAGATGAGCCCGACCCGGCTCAAGGGGCTCATCAAGCGCTCCGAGCGCCTCGAGTTCCGCGGCCACCGCATCGAGCGGCTCAACGGAAGCGCCGACTGACGGGCCCCGATGGACCAGGGCCCTCCGGCGCGTCACGTCGAGGTCCTTCGTCTGGGTCACCGACCCGGACGTGACCCGAGACTTAGCACCCACCTCGCCCTGACCGCCCGCGCGTTCGGGGCCCAGCTCCTCCACCTGGAGCCTCCGGACCCGGCGCTCGCCCGGCGAGTGGGGGAGACGACCGCCCGGTTCGGAGGAGGCTTCCAGGTCGTCGGGCAGACCTCGTGGAGGGGGATGCTGCGTGCCTGGAAGGGGACCTCGGTCCACCTCACCATGTACGGGGAGGACCTGGACGACGTGCTCCCGAAGGTCCTCGCCTCCCCATCTCCCTACCTCGTGGTGGTGGGGGGCCCCAAGGTGCCGAAGGAGGTCTACGAGCTCGCGACGTTCAATGTCGCCGTGACCCATCAGCCGCACAGCGAGGTGGCGGCCCTCGCGATCACCCTCGACCGGCTGCTGGGCACCCCCCGGCTCGAGCTCCGCGCCGGCGCCCGGCTGCAGGTGAAGCCCCACCCTCGGGGAAAGGCGGTGGTGGACCTCGGCGGAGAGGGCGGTCCTCCCTCCACCGATCCGAAGGACGAACCCGACGAGGGACCCGAGGGCGACGAGGGGTCCGAGGGCGAGGGAGACCCTCCCATCGCCGACCCTCCAAGCGCCGGGCCCGCGAGGAGGGGTCGGTGAGCGAGGAGGTCCCGGCCTGTGGCCTCCCGTTCGTCGTGAACGCTCCGGGGAAGGCGATCCTCTTCGGAGAGCACGCGGTGGTGCATGGGCGCACCGCGATCGTCCTCGCGCTCGACGCCCGCACCGAGGTGGGCTTCCGGGGCAAGGCGGGGGGGACCCGCACCGTGTACAACGGCTCGACGGAGCTCCCTCGGGCGAACCCGTACCTCCAGGAGGCCCTCTCGCGCCACCCCTCGGTGGGACCGCTCGACCTCTACGTCCGCTCCGGTCTTCCGCAAGCCTCCGGGCTGGGGTCGTCCGCCGCGTTCACGGTCTCGCTCACGGCGGGGCTGCTCGCGCTCGAGGGGGGAGCTTCGCGGCTGCGGCTCGCCGAGGAGAGCTTCCGGACGGAACGGGGGGCCCAAGGGGTCGGCAGTCCGGTCGACACGAGCGCTGCCGTCGCGGGGGGCGTGCTCGCGGTGGGGGCGAAGACCGTCGGTGACCGCCTCTGGGAGCTGCCTGGGACCGACGGGACCGCGCTCTGGAGCGTCGCTCGGCTGCCCGACCCGGGCTGGACCTGGGTGGTGGGATTCACCGGGGTGGCGAAGGACACGGCGACGGTAGTGCGACGCGTGGGTGAGCGCCTGAGGGCCCCCGACGGTCCTCAACTGCTCGACCAGATCGAATCGGTCTCCTCCCGCGGGGCCCGGGCGCTGCTCGCGCGCGATCGTCGCGAGGTGGGCGCCCTCATGAACGAGAACCAGCGACTGCTGCTCGAGCTCGGGATCTCCCATCCCCGGCTGGAGTCCCTGCTCAAGAGCGTGGGGGAGCACGCCGTGGGGGCGAAGATCACGGGCGCAGGGGGAGGAGGCTCGGTCCTGGTGCTGCCGAAGGAAGGCGAAGAGGTGCTCGCCGGCCGGGCGATCTCGAGGGTGGGGGGCGTGCCCTTCCTGCTTCGTGTCGCGGCGAGCGGCGCGACGCTGGTCCCCCCGGGAGAGCGACCCCAGGCGCGGGGCGCGCCTTCCGCGTCCCAGGCGGGCTAGGGGAAGCTCGGAAGAGCGACCGGCCTCAGCGCTTGGTCACGATCCGGATCACTTCGCCGCCGGTGAGGGGGTGGTCCGCGCCCAGCCCCTTGTGGGTCCGGCCATCGATCGCCCGGAGGAAATGGTCGCCCAGGTCCGTGTGGACCCGGTACGCGAGCTGCCGGACCGAGGTGCCCTGAGGCACGAGCTGAGCGTCGGGGAGCCTTCGTCCCTGCTTGTCGGTCCACCGGGTCTCGTCCTCGACGGGGAAGACGACGATGCGCTTCATGGCCCCGAAGACGAGGGTTTCCAGGGACTCGATGACCCCGGTCGTGCCCCAGGTCCGCAGGAAGGTCTCGACACCATCGAGGGCGCCCCGCTGGGCGGCGGAGAGGTTCTGGGGGTCCGTCCGAACGAACTTCGATTCGCCGGGGCGATAGGACACGAGCCCCGCCTTCGCGGCCCGGCGGAGCAGGAGCTCGAGGTCGGCGCTCGTCGGCTGCACCGGGACCCCCTCGAGGTGGCCCTTGAACGCGTCCAGCTGCTCCCGGGTCGAGCGGTCCGCCTTGTTCGCGGCGACGAGGCGCGGCCGCGAGGAGCGAAGGAGGATCCGGGAGAGCGCTTCCAGGTCCTGAGGGGTCCACCGGGAAGGGTGGGTGAGATCGAGGGTGAGACCTCTCAAGGCATGCTGGACGTCCGAGGTCTGGATACCCATCCCCGCGAGGCGCTGGGCGATGAGCTCGTCCAACTTGAGGCCCGAGAGCTCCCAGCCGCGGGACTGCCGCTCCCACTGGCGGCCGAGGACCTCGGCGACCCAGAGCGTCATCTCCTCCTCCACGAAGCGCACCTCCTGCTCCGGAGCGTTCGAGCCGGGCTCCGCCATGACCCCCTCTGGGGTCGTGCTCCCGGAGAGGTCGACGACCTGCAGGTAGCCGTCCGCCTGGCGGAGGTCGTCCAGGAACTTGTTCCCGCGTCCCTTCCCTTCGTGAGCTCCCGGGACCAGGCCCGCCACGTCGACCAGATGGATGGGGACCTCTCGGACCCCATCCTGGCACGGGGCGTTCCCGGGCTGGCAGGGACCGCCCTTCTCGCCGTGCGGGCAGGGGAAGCGGACGAAGGAGACCCCACGGTTCGGCGTGATGGTGGTGAAGGGGTAGGGGCCGACCGGAGCGCTCAGCAAGGTGAGGGCGTTGAAGAGCGTGGACTTCCCGACGTTAGGCTTGCCGATGAGCCCGACCTCCATGATGCTCCCTTCCTGTTCCCCGTTACCGCCCCGTGCCGCTCGTCCCCTGGAACGACCTAGCGGGAGTAGTCCGGGGCGATCTCTCGGAAGTCGGCTTGCTGGTTCGCACGGAGCGCGAGCACGAAGAGCAGTCCAGAGAGGCGGTTCACGTAGGCCAGCACCGGGGGGCGCTGGGGGGAGGCGCGGTGCAGCCGCACCACTGCCCTCTCGGCCCGGCGTGCGACGGCCCGGGCCACATGCAGACGTGCACCGGCCGTGGTTCCGCGAGGCAGCACGAAGGACTGCAGGTCGTCGAGCGCTCCCGAGAAGGTATCAATCTCCTTCTCCAGCCGCTCCACGTGGCGGTCCTCGATGCGATGGGCGGGCTGCGTTCCCTGGGGCGGCGAGGCGAGCTCCGCGCTCAGGATGAAGAGCTCGTGCTGGACCCGCTCGAGGATCTCCCGAGTCGGCTGGAGCGCCTCGGGGAGCTCCGCCTGGGCGAGGCCCAGGAAGCTCGAGAGCTCGTCCAGCTCGCCGTAGGCCGCGACGCGGTCGTCCTCCTTGGGGACTTGCTTGCCTCCCGTGAGCCCCGTGACACCCGTGTCCCCCTTGCGCGTGTAGAGCCTCACGGTCCGTGCCTGTCCCATTGGGGAGAGCGGTGGCCTTATGGCCCTGGCGGAGGGGTGCGGAGCGCGGGCCTGCTTTCCGGTCCGGTGAAACCTTAACGTCAGGATGTCGATGCCGTGCCATGGTGGGGCACGACTACCGCGTGGTCCCTCACCGCAAGAAGCACCCTCCCGGTGGGCCATCGACCCTTCGCCTTCCTTGGACGAGGCCCCTCCTGGCAGGTCTCGCTCTGGTGCTGCTCCTGCTTCCCGTCGCGGGCACGGGCTCTCAGGGGTCTGCTGTCCAGTCGTCCGGCCCGGCTTCGCCCGCTCTCCCGCTCGCAGCCCAACCTGGCGCCGCCGGTGCGTCTTCCTCCAACCCCGTGCCCCCCGGCCCTGGGGCCTCCCCATCGGCGGCCGCACCCGCGCCGGGAGCCGGGTCCCTTTCCGGCTGTCCCTCTGCGCAGTTCGTTCTCAACGGAACCTCGAGCGATATGGTCTCGGTCACGGGAAGTCCCCAATACTGGGCCTCGAGCTACCCCGCGAACGAGAGCGCCGAGTGGCTGACGGGCTACGAGCTCACGGTCTCGCTCGCCTTCGACAGCGGGACGTTGGCCGCCGCTAGCGCGCGGGCCGAGGTGAGGCTCCTGTTTTCCTCCTCTCCCTATGCGAGTTGGGGCGGGAGCGGGGGCTCGCTCGCCCAGCCGGCACAGGGGCTCGACGTACATCGGTGGGCCCTCTCGATTGGAGGAAGCACCAGCGTCGCGGAGCAGTCAGGCTCCGCTTCCTGCCTGTCGATCTCGGTTCCCACTTCGCGTCCTTTCCTCACCGTCGCGGTGAACGCTGAGAGCTCGCTCCCGGGGCTCGTGGTGACGGTGGCGATCGCGGCGGACCTCGTTGCGCCGGGGGCCGCCCATCCCTGCATTGCCGCCTCGGGATCGGAGTACGGAGGGGAAACCAACCAGACCCCCTCGGTGGCCTCGCAGGAGGTCTGGGCCTCGACCGACCCCAACTCGCTCCAGGGGGAGCTGGTCACGGGGTTCGAGGCGAGCCTGTCCGTGACCGACGTCACCGCCACCGTGATCTCAGCGGCCTACGCGACGGCGCAGGGCTACCTGGTGTTCACCGCGTCACCCTACAGCAATTGGGGCGGGTCGGGAAGTGCGCTTGGAGGCTTTCCCGCGGGCTCGCTCGTCGTCGGGACCTTCATGGTGCCTTCCACCAGCACAGGGTCCGCGTCGAACGTCGCCGTCTCCGACCAGTGCCTGGACCTCTCCGTCCCAACGAGCCTGCCTTACCTCTCGGTCGTGCTCGTCGTGACCACCAGCACCACGAACAGCCTCCAAGTGGGGCTGGAAACGACCGTCTTCACGGTCAGCTCCACCGCTTCCCCCGGGGGATGCTTCGCCGGAGGGTCTCCCCAGCATGGTGGAGAGACCGATACGCTCCTCGCAGGGTCCGGAGGTAGCGGGATCTGGGCGGCCAGCGACCCGAGCACGCTCACCGGGGACCACCTCAACTCGGTGGAGATCAGCCTGTCCCAGTCCTACCAGGGCACCGCCACGTCCGGTGTGCTCCCCGGCGCAACCCTCCTCTGGCTCTTCCTGACCCCGACCGCGTACGCAGGCTGGGGTCCCAATGCTCCGGGACAGGCGCTCACACAATTACCCGTGGGCGGCGTGTTCCTGGGCGCCTTCACGCTGAGGACCGGCTCCCAGGGCGACCGGGCCACGGCCCTCCTCGACCTGGGATGCCTCGACATCCACGTCACCCTGGGGGCACCCTACCTCAGCGTGCTCCTCGACGCCCAGGGGCCGATCGGGCTCGGCTCCTCCCTCCAGACCGTCGTCTACCTGACCGGCCCCTCCCAGTTCCCGTCCCCCTGCGCGGTCGAGCGCAACGCTTCCTCTGACCTCTCGATCCAGGACAACGCGAGCGCTGGAGGAGGGACCGTGGGGTTCGCGGCGAGCGACCCGAACCCCCACGCGGGAGAGCAGGTCTCAGGTCTCAGCTTCGCGGTCTCCGCCGCCTCCGACCCTGGGGTCGGTTCGCTCCCGGAGGGATCGAGCGCGACCGTCTGGGTCCTCGCCGCAGCGAGCCCTTACTCCGGCAACAATGCTTCCGGGGTGGGGATCGGAGGGGCGCCGACGGGCACGGTGCTCGCCGCCGTCGTGCTCTCCACCGGATCCGGCTCCGGGAGCTTCAATGGGGCGGTGGACGTGGGATGCCTCGATACGGTCGTCCCGGAGACGGACCCCTACCTCACGGTGTTCGTGCAGATCACGACAAGCGCGAACGCTCCGCTCCTCCTCTCGGCGACCGCCTCGGTGCGAGCGGAGCCGGTCGCGCTCGCCACCTCGTGCCTCGCCCCCTCGGACCTGTCGACCCCCTCGCTCGGGGTGGGGGGCCAGAACGACACCCTGGGGCCCTCTCGAAGCGGGAGCTGGGCCTCGAGCGACCCGGTCGACCTCTACGGGAGGGTGGTGACCTCGGTCGGGTTCTCCTCGTCGCTCACGTTCCTCACCGCGGCCTCGACCCCTTCCTACGGCCAGGCCCTGGTGGCCCTTTACTTCACCAAGACGCCCTACGTCCCCTGGAACTCGAGCGGCCAGTCGCTGGGGTCCTTCCCCGCGATGGTCGCGCCCTTGGGAAGCTGGACGCTGAGGACGGGCTCAGGGAACTCGAGCGCCAGCACCTCGTCCGCCTCCTCTTGTCTCCTGGTGTCGGTCCCGGCGGCCGCTCCGTACCTCTCGATCCTGGTGGAGGGACTGGAGGTCCCTGCAGCCTCGCTCGAGGTGGAGGTGGCCGTTTCCGTCGGGCTCGCCTCGACCTTGCCGCTCGCTTCCACCCTCCAGGCGGTGCCGCTGGGGGGTGATGCCGCGACCACCTCCTTCCAGTTCAAGGCCTCCTCCACCGGCGGCGTCGGCCCCTACACCGAGAGCTGGAGCCTGGGGGACGGCGCTCGGGCGAGCGGCACCGTCCTCAACCACACCTACGCCGCGCCCGGAAGCTACGTCGTCTCGTGCTGGACGAACGACTCCGTCGGCGACACAGTGCTCCGTCAGGTCAACGTCACGGTGAGCGCGGTCCCCCAGCTCCAGCTCCTGGTCGGCCCCACCGGTCCGTGGGACGTGGGGCGGACGGTGGACCTCAACGCGAGCGTCACCGGCGGGTCCGCTCCGGTCTCCTTCGTCTGGAGGTTCGGTGACGGGGGGGCGGGGGTCTTCCAGAACGAGACACACGTGTTCCATCAGCCTGGGAGCTACGTCGTCCGCTGCTTTGCCAACGACTCCGCAGGGGTCTCGGCCCAGGCCAACGCGTCGCTCGCCATCTATCCGGTCCCGGAGGCTTCCCCCTACACGCGACCTGCATCCGCCGAGGTGGGGTCGCCGGTCCTCTTCTTCGCGAACTCGACCGGGGGGGCGGCGCCACTCGCATGGACGTGGCTCTTCGGTGATGGGGGCTCGGCGACCACCGCGAACGCGACGCACGTGTACTCTTCCCCGGGGACCTACGTCGCGGACCTCTGGGTGAACGACTCTGGGGGCGGCCGTGTCGCGAGGACGCTGACCGTAACGGTGGACCCACCGCTCCAGGCGACGCTGCACTTCTCCTCGAACCCGGTCCGGGCCCAGCGCGCTGGGGGCGTCACTCTCTCCGCCACCCCTACTGGAGGGGATGGGAACTACCGGTTCAGCTGGACGCTGAACGGCACCACGCTCGCCTCGACGAGCCCGTCGCTCCCGTTCGCTCCTAGAGGGGCAGGGAACTTCTCCTTCGCGGTCAGGGTGACCGACGGTACCGGCTTCCACGTGATCGCGAGCGGTTCGCTCGATGTGCTTCCGCCGCTCCTGGTGAGCCTCCAGGCCTCGGCCACCAGCGTGAGCCTGGGACAAGGGGTCACCCTCACCGCCTCCGTCTACGCGCCCGAGGGACCGGTGAGCTACGCCTGGGCCTTCCTGCCCGCTCCCTGCAGCGGCGGGGACCAGCCGACCGTCATGTGTTCTCCCTCGGGCCCGGGAAGCTACGCGGTGAGCGTGACCGTGACCGACGCCGCGGGCGACACGGCCGTAGCCTACGTCGGCTTCACCGTGCAGGCCCCGAGCAACTCCCACAGCACCCCGCTGGTGGACCGCCTCGTACTGGACGTGGGTCTCCCTGGTCTGGTCCTGGTCGCGTTGGCCGTCGCGGTCCTCTTGGTCGCGCGTCGGAGGCGGAGCAGGGTGGTCTCCCCGCCTGACGAGGCACCGCTCACCGAAGGCGAGGGCGCGCCCGCCGAAGCGGCGCTGCCCTCCGCGCAGGGCACTTCGGGTCCCGCGGGCGCGGAGCTCGGAGGGGCCGCCCTCTCCGCGCCTGCGGTCGCAGAGCGCCTCGAGCCTTTCCACTCCCCGTCGGTCGTGTCGAGAGTGCGAGGGGAAGCGCCTCCTACCGCGCATGCGGCCGAAGATTCCGCTCTTTCGCCCCCGCCATGGGTCGCTCCTCCGCCCACCGCGACACCAGGGCCAGTGCACTCTCCTCTTCCCCACGCAGCTCCAGTTGCAGCTCCCGTCGCAGTTCCGGTGGCTGCACCTGTTACAGTTCCCGTTGCGGCGCCCTCTCCGGCTCCTGCCCAAGCTCCCACTTCAGCCGCAGCTTCAGTCTCCGCCCCCGCTCCTGCCCCGACCCCTGCGCCCCCGCCGGCCGCCACAATCGTGGTTCCAGCTCCCGCTCCCGCTCCCGTTCCAGTTCCAGTTCCAGTTCCAGTTCCCCTTCCGAGCCCCAGGGAACCGGTGGCCGCGACCCCACCTGTCGCACCTGCGACCCCCACGCCCTCGACCGTGATCTACGCGCCTCGCCCTCTTCCGAAACCCGCCACGATCCCCTCGATCCCGCCCGCACCCGCTGAGACCGCGACCAGTCCCGCCCCGGTGCCATCGCCACTGTCAGAGGCTCGGCCCTCGAGACCCTCGGTGTCCCGTTCCCAGTTCTCGGAGTTTTGGCCCTCGCCCTCGCCTTCGCAGGCTCCGCCCGCCCCGTCTCCGCCGTCCTCGGTTCCCACGAGGCCTCCCCTGACGGCAGCAGCTCCAACGCCGAGCTTGTTGGCGCCTACCCCTGCGGGAGCCCCGACCCCGGCGGGGGGAAGGCCCGCCGGCGGTCCGCCAGCCTCCACGCCGAGCTTCCCCCCGGCGAGCCCAACGGAGAGGACTCCCCCACTTCCCCGCAAGGACCGTCCTAGCACGACCGACAAGTGAACCCCCTTCCACCGGATGGACGGGCGGGTGGTTCGGCCCTACTGGCCCGATCCGGTGGCCGGAGGAGGTCGCTCAGAGGGGCCCCTTCGAGGGCATGGAGCGGGCCGACTGGGCCCCAGGGGCAGCTTGGGCGAGAAGTGAAGGGCGATGCGCAGGACAGGGAAGGGAAGGGAGGTGGGGGGTCATGGGCGGTTCAACGCCCGCGACCTCCCCCCTTGGGCCTCCGGTCAGCCGGCGGGGATCGCCCAGGAGCCTCCGCCGAAGGGAGCCCCGGTGTTGTATACGCGGCTGTCACGCATGGGGGAGAGCCGGTCGCGCCGGATCACCGGCAGGTCCGCAGGGTCCAGAGGGCTCTCGAGCCCGTGGACGGGGCAGAACGTGATGCGAAGCTTGCGGTTGAGCTCCGCCTGCATCCCGCACCATCGGCAGACCATCGGGTGGCCTCGGCTGTCGGCTAGGGCTTCCAGTGTAGCGTTCTCGATCATGTGGTTGGGTTCCCTCCTTCTGATTGCACCGTGGGTTCCGTGGTACCTGGGGGATCACTTGCCCCCGTGGCGCTCGCCTTCCCGCGAGGCCCTTCGTTGGTCAGCGTCCTCTTGCGCGAGCTTCTGGGCGGTCGCACGCTCGAGCTCGACGCGCTGCGAACGCTGCCGGGCGAGCTCCTCCAACCCTCGTTCGATGGCCTTCTCCAGGGCCGACTCGACCGCGGAGGAGTAGCCGTTCTCGACCGAGCGCTCGAGCTCTCGGAAGAGCACGGGAGGGACCTCCACCGACCGACCGCGCGGGACCCGCTCTCCGGGGGCCCGGGCGGGGATCCCCGCGTCCACCGACTCGCGGAGGATGCGTCGGATCGCTTCCGAGCGGTTGGAGAACCCTCGCTCCTGGACCATCCGGTCCAGGCGCTCCAAGTCCTCGGCGTCCAGACGGACCCCGAGGAACCGGTCCTCCCCCATCCGACGTTTCACGATTTATCACATAATCAAACCAGTATTTTAAGTCTGGTAAAATGAGTCCCGGACCCACGCACGAATGCGCACAAAGGGGTGGGGCCGCTCGCGCCCTACATGCGCTCGGAGGAGCCCACGAGCGGGCGCGCATCTTTTTGAGGGGGAAGGTCTGCGGACGCCCGACGGGGTCGTGATCGATGGCGTGGACACAGGCTGAGGTGCGCGAGCTCAAGGAAGGACGCTACATGCTCATCGACAACGAGCCGTGCAAGATCCTCTCGATCCAGACCTCGAAACCAGGGAAGCATGGGGAAGCCAAGGCACGGATCGATGCCGTGGGCATCTTCAACGGGAACAAGACCTCCGTGGTCTACCCGGTCAAGCACAAGGTCCAGGTCCCGATCATCAACAAGCGGACAGGGCAGGTGCTCTCGATCTCGGGCTCCGAGGTGCAGATGATGGACCTCGAGAACTACGAGACCTTCTCGATCACCTTGGAAGCAAGCCAGCAGGGCCTGCTGCCCGGGCAAGAGGTGGGCTACATCTCGGCCATGGGCAAGCGCAAGCTCCAGTGGCCCCAGTGACCCGTTGACCGAACGGGGCGGCGGGGCGCCGGTCGGTGCACGGGCGAAAGGGCTAGCTCCGGGCCGGAGTGCACGGTAGCGCTTGCGACTTATCCGTTTATAAGACCGCCCGGTATGATTTCACCGTTCTGCCGGGGACTGAACCGTCATCGCGGGAAGGTGGGTCTACGGCGCTAGGAGGAGGGTTCGGGCCGGGACGTGCAAGGGACCTCGCCCGGGCGGCCGAGGCCCTTCGCAAGTCCAAGGCGGGGTACGACAAGGCCCGCAAGGGCGCGGACGACGCGGTCGGGATGATGGGCCAGGTGGGCACGAAGCCCACCCCCGCCATGGAGGAGCTCGACGGCCAGCTCAAGGACGCCGTCAAGGCGATCGCCTGGGAGAAGGCGGAGGAGCTCGCGAACCGCCTCCGGGAGGAGGCCGATAGGGCGATGCGGACCGACCTGGACGGCCGGAGGAGCACGCTCAAGGAGCGTGCGACCCGGTTCTCGGAAGGGGTCGGGGCGACCCCGCAGGAAGTGACCGACCTCTTCCAGAGGGCCGGCCAGTCGATGGAGGAGGCGAAGTTCCTCGACGCCTCGAAGGCCCTCGGAGAGGCCGAGGCGGCGCTCAAGAAGGCCGAGGAAGGGCTGACGGAGGCCGCGCACGAGCGCGTGCGCACCTTGGTCCAGTGGGCCGGGGAAGGGAAGCACCTCTCCGACATCGAAGAGAAGCTCGGCCCGTGCTTCGCCACCCTCGCGAAAGGGGACTTCAAGGCCTCCAACGCTTGCTTCGAGAAGAGCATCCCCGAGTGCCTCCCCGGCGGGGAGCGGATGCTCCGCGAGAGGGCCGAGGCGGCCAGAACGATCCTCAAGCTTTCCCAGGACCTGGAGGTGGAGTTCCCCGACCTCCAGAAGGCGATCGACGCCGCTCCGCAGGCGCGTCCCCTCTCCTGGGACGTCGCCGACAAGGCGATCGAGGATGCGAAGCGCACGACCGAGAAGGCGCTTCGGGAGCGCTGCACCGAGCGCGTCCAGGAGTTGCGGTCCCTCTCCGAGACCCTCAAGGAGGAGGGCGCGGAGTTCTCCGAGGGTGAAGCGACGCTCGAGGAGGTCCTGAGCCAGCTCCCCCAGGCCCCTCTGGAGGACCTCCGTTCGCTCGTCTCCCGCGCGACAGGGGCCGTCGAGGGCCCCGCGATGAGCGTCGTCGCGGCCTACATCGACGAGGTCCGGCCACGTCTGGTGGAAGCTCGCCAGCTCGGGCGGAACTCGCTCCCCGCGATCGAGGAGGTCAACCAGGCCCGGGAGGCCTACCGGAAGAAGCGGTTCCGCGAAGCGGTCCAGAGGGCCCAGAAGGCGCTCGAGATCGTGAGCGACCTCGTCGCCGACATGGAGGCGGGGCACGAGGAGGTGACCGAGTTCAAGAGCCTCCTCGCCCGGCTCGCGAGCGGCGGGCTCACCTCCTCCGTCTACGAGGACTTCGCGAAGAAGGCGGAGGACGCGCTCCGCCACAACGAGCTCGACAAGATGCGCACGGAGCTCCAGGAGGGGCTGCGCGTCGTCGGGCGCGAGAGCCTTCCGTTCTTCCGCAACCAGCTCGACTCCTACAAGCGCGTGCTCGGCCTGGTGGAGGAGCGCGGCTGGTCCTCCCCGGAGCTCCCCGAGAAGCTCAAGGAGGTCCGCAAGCACTTCCAGGAGGGACGCTTCGCCGAGACGGCGGAGGCCCTGGCCACCTTCAAGGCCTCCCTTCGGTCGGCGGTCGCCCCCCACCTCTCCCACCGGCTCGAAGAGCTGGGGAAGGCGCTCGAGGAGATCCCGGACACCGACGCCGTCACCTCCGTGCGGCGATGGATGGCCGAGACCGACATCGCGCTCAAGGTCAAGGAGGACATCGAGCAGGCGATCGACAAGCTCGCCCAGACGGAGAAGGAGCTCGCGATCACCTTCGCCGCGAGGGCCTCCAGCCTGGTGGATGAGCTCGAGGAGGAGCTCCAGGGGCTTGAGGCGATGGGCCTCGAAACCGCGTCGCTCAAGCGCGAGATCCAGCAGATCCACCAGATCTTCGACCTGGGTGACTTCGTCAAGGCCTCGCGCTCCAGCCGGGAGCTCAAGGCACGGATCCTCCAGCAGCAGCTCCTCAGGGCGGAGCAGGGCGTCTCGAAGGCGAAGTTCGCCCTGGTGGAGCTCGCGAAGATGGGGCTCGAGCCCCCCACGCTCAAGGCGGGTCTCGTCGACGCGAGCGACCGGGTGCGCTCGGGCCGCTATCCCGGGGCCTACCAGAGGGCGAACCAGGTCCTGAAGGACGCGGAGACGCTCAAGGCGACCGCCCAGAAGGTCCGGGAGGAGATCGGCTCCGTCGCGGAGATCGTCCAGGGGCTCCGCAAGGGCGGGGTGGGGCCGGAGGAGCTCCAGCCCATCCTGCCCCGCGCGAAGCAGGCCTCCGAAGCCTACCAGACGATGGACTTCGACCGGGCACTGACGCTCACCGGGGAGCTCAAGAGCTCCCTCCAGGCCCTCGCCCAGAAGCGCGAGGCGCTGAAGACGCTGAGCGAGCTCGACACCCTCCTCACCAGCAGCCGTCAGGTGATGGCGAGCGACCCCGAGTGGATGAAGGAGCTGCGCGAGGCGCAGGAGAAGGTCACTCGGGGCGACGCGGCGGGCGCGCTCCCCGAGCTCCGTACGCTGCGCAGCCGGGTCGTGGAAGGCGTGCGCAGCGGCCTCGACACCCAGCTGAGGACGCTTGAGTCCGACATGCGCTCCGCCCGCTCGGCGGGCCTCGACACCTCCCAGGTGGAGGGGCCGCTCACGGAGGCCCGCCGCAAGCTGCAGGAGCCCGTCCCGCTGGGCGTCGCGGAGCTCATCGACCGTTCGCGCCGGGAGTTCTTCCAGGGCCGGGCCTTCATGGAACAGGCCCAGAAGTCCGTCGCCTCCGCTCGCGAGGCCGTGAGCCAGGGGGAGCTCGTCCGAGCGGACGTGAGCGACCTGCGCCCGCGCCTCACCGAGATCGAGTCGCGCTTCGCCGCGGGGGAGCTCACGGTCTCCCTGGAGCTCGCCCAGCGCCTCCACCGGGAGGCCGAGGACCGTGTCCGATCGCAGGTGACCAAGACCCTCGCGAGCTTCCAGGCGATGATCAACCGGGCGAAGATGGAGGGGGCGATCACCGCGGTCGCGGAGAACCTCCTGGTCCAGGCCCGCAACCTGCTCATCGGCGGAAAGCCCCTGGAGGCCCTCCGCCTCGCGACCCGGAGCGAGACCGAGCTCGAGCGGGTCGAGCTCCAGCACTCCCTCGCGACGAACGCCCTCATCACGCTCAAGGCGAAGCTGGACGACGCGAAGGAGCAGGGCGTGAACGCTCCCGACGTCGAGCGCGAGGTCGCGCGGGCGGAGGACCTCATGGCAAGGGGGGACTACGCGGCGGTGCTCGAGCGGACCATGGATGGGGGCGATCTCCTCCTCCAGGCGACCGATCAACTGCGCAAGGCCCGCGAGGCGGTGGAGGCGACCGCGAAGCTGCTCGCTTCGCTCGAGGGCATCGAGGCGGACCTCACCACGCCGCGTCAGGAGCTCCAGCAGTCCCGCGCCCTCCTCTCAGAGGGCAAGTACGCGGAGGCCCAGTCGCTCGCCCGGACCACCGGGGAGACCGCCCGAGGTCTGCTCGAGAACCTGGTGAGCTCGAGGACCTCGGAGGTCCGCAAGCTCCTCGCCGCCGTTTTGGCGATCGACCCCCAGGCGGCCGACGAGTACCCTCCGATGCTCGCCCGGGCGGAGGAGTCGCTCAAGGCCAGGGACTTCAAGCGGGGGGTCGACCGCCTCGCGGAGACCCGTAGGGCGATCGAGGAAGGGCTCGGGAAGCTCACCGCTCGGGAGGAAGAGAAGCTGCGGGCCGTCTGGAAGTCGGTCCCGCCGGTCGACGAGGGCGATGCTTCCACCCGCGAGTCGACCTCCCGTGCGCTCTCCGAGGCCCGGGAGAAGGGGGACTACGCCCGATTCCGGGAGCGGCTCGACCAGGGACTGCGCGAGGCCCAGTCGCTGCGGCGCAAGCACCTGGAGCGCTCGGTGTCGGAGATGGAGTCCCGCGTGCTCCTGGGGGAGCGTCTGGGGGTGGACATGACCCCGGTCATGGAGACCTTCAGCGAGATCAAGATGAACCTGAAGAGCGGCCCCATCGAGCCGCTCCAGGCGGAGCTCGCGAAGTGCGAGCAGTCCCTCGCGGAGCTCCTGGGGACCCGGCTCACCGACCGGGTGACGGAGCTCGCCGGGGAGGCCGCCTTCGCCCGCGACGGCCTCAGCATGGAGGTGGGTCCGGTGGAGCGGATGCTCCGGGACGTGGAGACCCTCCAGGGCTCGGGGGACACCGTCGCCGCCGCCCGCAAGTTGGTGGAGGCGGAGGGGGAGCTCGCGCGACGCAAGGAGCTCCACTGGCAGCTCACGAACACCCAGTACATGATCGACCAGAAGCTCGCGACGCTCACCGACCGCAAGGTCGACGTGGGCCCGATCCGGGAGCTCCTGGGCGAGGCGCTCAGGGCCCGCCAGTCCGATTACGGGAAGGCGCTCGAGCTCTCCCAGAAGGCGCTGGACGAGCTCCGCAAGCTCCTCAACGAGGGCTCCCCCGCAGGGACCGCGGGGGCCGGGGCGGAGAAGGCGACGGCCACGGCCAATCCCGATCGGGGAAGCTGAGCGCGCGACCGGGACGGACCCGGGGCGGACCTACGACGAGGAGCTGGAGCTCGAGATCGCTTCGGGGGCGTAGCCGCCCGAGGACCCACCACGGACGCTGCTCGGTAGGCGGTCGTACTCGACCTTGTGCTTGACCCCCGACTTCTTGAGCACGGAGGAGATCGACTCGGTCAGCTGGACCACCTCCTGGCATCGGTAAGGCCGGCTGACATAGAACTCGACCTTTCGGTCCTCTCGTATCGGGAAGATGAGGCGCATGCCGGCCGCCTCCTGGCGGTTGAACCCGGAGGGCTTGCGTCCCCCTCGGAGGTCCCGGAGGTTCTCCTCGAGCAGGATGTCGGGGAGGAGCTGGTCGGGTTCGCGTAGGAAGGGTCGGTTCGCCTCCACCACCCGCTTGTGAATCTCCGGATAGACCCGGGTGAGCTCCCGGAAGTCCTTCTTCCCCTCGATGACGATGTGGCCCGTCCGGGCCTTCACCGGCGACATCATACGCACTTGGACCGATGGCAGGTATATCTTGCCTCCGTGACAAGACCTGTCAACGACTTCGGCCGCCAGGCGCCGGGATGCGCATTCCTGCGGCCCTTCCTCGTGGGTCGGGCAGCCACGGGCGGGGACGGCCCGCACCGGGACGTTCGTAGGACCCACTTCTAGTGGGCTTCCGGGGGTGGGGGTGCCGGAGCGCGGGAGGAGAAAGGGCCAAAAAGGGAGGTCCTTACGCGGTGCCTGCGCTCCTGTAGTCTAGTGGTCAAGGATAGAGGCCTCTCGAGCCTTTGACGCGGGTTCAAATCCCGCCAGGAGCACTTTCGCCCTCCGCCTCGGCCCTCGCTGCGCTCGGTCCAACCGGGGACCCCAGATAGTCCCTGGTGTTCTACTCCGTACCTCTCGTCAGTCTTCACTTCGTTGAATACCTCAAAGTCCCCGGCCGTGCTACGTCATGTCAATCCATTGAGTTTGAGACCTTCGACGTTCAGCAACTTCGGAGTACCCATCTCTAACCCCAAGTCGGACCTACCCTCCCCCCACTTGGGTGACGTGCTCCCTTCTGTTTTGTACATCTGAGGGAGGGGTCTGGGGAGGGGCGCTCGGCCTCTCGTCGTAGCTCCTCTCGCTCATGTTCTCTGTTCCTCCTTCTTCCGTTCGGCGTACTCGCTTGGCGTGAGATAGTCCAGGGACGAGTGCGGTCGCTGCGTGTTGTAGTCGACCACACCTCCGTCCACGATCTGGCGCGTCTCCAGGAACGTCGTGGGGTCCCGGATCCACAGGTAGTCCTGTTTGAAGTGCCCGTTCCAGGACTCCATCATCCCGTTGTCCTCGGGCCTTCTCTTCCTCGTGGCCATCAACGAGATCCCGATCGTTCGGCCGCCGTCCTGGAACCGGTGCGCCACGAACTGGGTGCCTCCGTCGGTCTTCAACGTGAGACCTGGCGCGCGCCCGGTCTTCGGGAAGCGCGCCAGGACGGCGCGCTCCACCACCGAGAGCGCCTCCGCCGCTCCGCAGGAGCGCAGCAGCTCGTGGCCCACCACCTCTCGCGTGCAGGCATCCATGACCACCATCAACGGGACGGGACCGAGGTCGGTGGTGTCGAGGTAGGTGAGATCGGCGTACCACCGCTGGTCGGGCTCGAGAGCACTGAGGTTCCCGGTCTCCGGGAGACGTGGTCGAGGGAAGTGGACCTCCTTCTGCAAGCCCTCCTCCTTGAGGATCCGCCGAACGCGCTTGCGGTTGATGAACATCTCTTCCTGCCAACGGAGGACCGACCAGACCCGACGATACCCGAAGCTCGGGCGGGCAAAGGCGACTCGGCGAACCCGCTCCCGGGCGCGAGGCTCATCGGCGTGGAGACGCCGATGGGGACCGGGTCGAGGTTCGTAGTAGAGGGTGGCCCGGGCCACGTGGAAGGCGCGGGCCAGCGTGGCGGTGCGGACCTCTCCCTCGTTCGAGAGGCGCCTCACGAGCTCCCTCCGTCGTTTTTTCCCAAGGGGTGTCCCTCCAGGGTTTCCTGAAGACGGTCGTTGATCAGGGCGTACTCGGCCACGAGCTTCTTCAGACGGGCGTTCTCGTGACGGAGAGCGGTCTCAGCGCCACCGGGTGTGGTCTTCAGCCCCTGCTTCATCCCGGCGAGGGCCTTGGTCTTCCACTCGTAGTAAGCGGTGGAGCTGATGCCGTGGCGGCGGCAGACCTCGGAGATGTTGGCGCGGGGCGACATCCCTTCGAGCACGATCTGCAGCTTCTCATCGGCGCTCCAGTTCTTGTGCGTGGTCATCGCCGCTCCGGGATCGGGGGTTCGATCGACGGGAGCCAGAGGGCCGCAGCGCCCCCCCATGGGCTCGCGCCCTTCGGGCGCTCGCCCTTCCCCCCCGTCGTCGTTCTCTCGGTCCCCTTCCCTGACCACCAACCACGCAGACCCCGAGGAAATCCTTCCCTTAAGTCGCGCACCCCCTCCCAGGGTGTGGCCTCGAGCCCACGGCGCCCGGTGTACACCATGGGCCGTCCTACGGACGAGCTTGTCACGCAGCCTGGGCGTCGTCGTCTGACGAGGGGTTCTGGGAACGCGTCGCGACAGACGCGGACACCTGTAGGGGAGTCTGGACGAGTGGCAACCCCACTCTCCCTTTCGTCAGGGGGCTCGAGACCACGAGAGCCCATGGGAATGGAGGTAGATGAGAGAAGAATGAGCGCGAACGAGATGCCGACGACGACCTCGCCACGCCGAGGCCACTGTGCCGGCCTCGACGTCCACCAGAAGACGTGCGACGTGGCCCTGGTGGACCCCGAGGGGAAGGTGGCACGACGTTGGCACATCAAGACCTGCCCCCAGATGCTCGACCAGTTCGCTCGGGAACTGCGGGCGCTCTGCGGACCCGCCCCGGTGGACCTCGGACTGGAAGCCTCCACCGCCGGCAAGGCGGTCTTCCAGCACCTGAGGAGGCTCGGGCTCGCCGTCCACATGGGGCACCCCCGGAAGCTCGAGGCCATCCTGAGCTCCGAGACCAAGACCGACCGCAACGACGCCGAGGAGCTCGCTCGTCTCCTGCAAAGCCGTCACTTCCCCGAGGCCTACGTCCCCTCGGAGGAGATGGAGGAACTGCGGGGCTGGGTGCGGATCCGGGCCGAGCAGGTCGAGAAGCTCACCCGAGTCAAGCAACAGGTCCACGCCCTCCTGGTCAAACACCATCTCCAGCACGACGCTGCGAGGTACTCCGATATCTTCGGGGTACAGGCGCTTCGTTGGCTGAAGACTGTGGACCTCGTCTCGGAGGCGGACAAGCGCCAGCTCCAGGTCCTCCTGGAGGAAGGCGCGCTGCTCGCCCAGCAGATCGCTTCGCTCACCAGCGACCTCGCTCGGCAGGCTGCTCCCCGCAAGGACGTGGAGCTGCTCCAGAGCATCCCGGGGTTCGACTTCGTGCTGGCGCTCAACCTCATCGCCGAGGTGGGGGACATCCACCGGTTCCGCAACCGCAAGAAGTTCGCGGCCTACTGTGGTGTGGTCCCGAAGAACAAGGACAGCGGAGGGAAGGTGGCGGAGCACGCCAAGGTCCGCCACGGGAACATGCGGGCGAAGTGGGCGCTGGAGATCGCGGTCCAGGCGAACGTGCTCAGGGTACGCCAGGGACGCCTGTTCCAGATGTTCCAGGCGCTGAAGGCCCGGGTGGGCGTGCCCAAGGCGATGATGGCGGTTGCGCACCGGATGGCCTTCGTGGTCTACGGGGTCTGGAAGTCGGGCAAGCCCTACGAGGAGAGAAACCCGGACGCCTTCGAGAAGAAGCGTGAGCGGCTCGCGCAACGAGCGAGGACCACGGTCGAGTTCCCGTCCGTCGCAGAACTCGTCGAGAAGATGCTATCCCCCGCGACGCCTACGGGGGTGACGTCGTGACCCGACGAACCTCCCGCCTCACATCCCAGGGCTCGGAGGAGGATTTCCAGGGGAGGTGTACAAATCTTACGGGGTGCGCCTCAACTCCTAATGAGAGATCTTCCGGCTTTCGCGTGGGTGGCCCTCGAGGAGGAGGATGAAGGGAAGGGGTTCTCCTCAGCC
Source organism: Thermoplasmata archaeon (assembly GCA_027306505.1). Taxonomy (GTDB): domain Archaea; phylum Thermoplasmatota; class Thermoplasmata; order Lutacidiplasmatales; family UBA184; genus JAKAAX01. The sequence goes on from DAHUZP010000057.1 coordinate 36,174, forward strand.
TCCCATGGCCTCGTTCTGGTCCGATCGTCTTGAGGAGGGGGATCTTGGCTGCCGACCCGGCTCCTACGAACTTCGGCAGAGACTTGTCCACCCGATTGCCGGATGAACCAAAATGACATCTACTCTTGGCGCGGAGCTATCGTGTAGTTCCAGTGAGGGAACGTGGGGTGGGGCCTCAGGTTGATCGTCCCCATCTCCCCCTTGGAGAACTTCAGGCCCGCCTCATACTCCTTCCGGTCCAGCACCGCCTTCACCCTCAGCCCCTTCTGGGTTCGAATGCTCCCGATCAGGCTCGCCACCGTCTCGTAGCTGCTCAGGGGAACCCCGCGCCAGGTCATGCTGATGAACGAGAACATCCGATGCTCGACTTTGTTCCGGGGATTGTCCCGTACGGGCCCATCCCCTCACCGCGGCACTTGCCAGCAACGCGAACGAGCTCACGGCAACTCCGACGCCAGCAACCAGGAACGTCTGTCCCACCCCGACCGCGAGGATGGTCAACCCGCCCACGACCTGTCCCGCAGGAATCATCGCGAAGCTTATCGCCTCGTCGAGGGCGAAGTACCTCCCGAGGAACTTACTTGGGACAGATCTCTGCGTCGCGGAGAGCCATGACGTATTGCCTAATGAGAACACGCAGCCCCAGGCAAAGAAGAACAAGACGGAGGGAAGGAAGGAGGCCGTGAGGGCGAGGCCGATGAGGGGCAACCCCGCCGCGCCCCAGGCTACCGCCGCCCAGACCCCGGGGGCACGGTCCGTCCGGAGTCGCCCAGGAAGGAGAGAGCCGACGGCAATCCCCATGCTCCCCATGGCGAGGAGAACTCCGAAGGCGGTGACTCCCAAATGAAGCTGGACGGCGACGTAGACGACCTCGTACCCGTTGAACATCATGAAGAAGAAGTTCGTGACCATGCTGACGATAGTGAGGGTGAGAAGCGCCTCTTGAGTGCGAAGGAACCGCATCCCTTCGCGGACGTCGGAGACCAAAGATTGCTTCGGTGCATCCTGCTTGCGCACGGGTTCGGTTACGACAGAGATTACCATGAGGGCGACCAACGCTCCCGCCAAGGCCTCGGTCGTGGCATCAATCCCAAGACCGAATGCTGCCTGCGCTTGACTCCCAAGAAGAGCGGCCCCCGCGACCAACGTCACCCCACCCAGCGGACTCCCGACTAACGCCGCGATTGTCGTCCCCGACATGAGCAGCCCATTCCCGTCGGTCAGACTGTGAGGCGGGAGGAGCCGGGGCAAGAGCGCCCTCCTCGCGGGGCGGGAAATCGTGCTCAATGTCGCGGTGACGAAGGTACAGACGACAACGATGGGGACACTCACCCCAACCAGAAGGACCAAGAGAGCCAACACACCGTAGCTCGCAGCGCGGCCCGCGTTACAGCTAACTATGAGCCGACGACGGTCCCATCTATCGACGAGCGCCCCGGCCAAGACCCCGAACACCAACGTCGGGCCAAAGGTCGCGATTCCAACCGCGGTGATGGCTAGCGCATTGTGGGTCGTGCTGTAGACGATCCAACTGATGATGACTCCCCCAATCGAACCACCCAACGTTGCGGTTATCGATCCCACCCAGAGCAATCGGAAGTTGCGATTCCGGAGAAACAAGGCGGGGGGGGCGGACTGGGAGACCGTCTCGGGCCTTGTGTCCATGCCCCTTCCACAGGGAGTCGGATACATCAACATCGGGCATCGAATAGCCCCCCACACCCCCACCCTACCCCTGTAGTCCCCTCCCCGTAAGCGATTCGAGTGGAACCCGTCCGGCTTATCGAGGGGTGTTCACACCCCCTCGATGTTGGCGACACCGAGCGACGACCTGTCCCTTCGCGTAGACCACCTCGGCTATCGACGGAAGAGCCCACCTCCGCGACCTCTCGACAGGGCCTCCGCTCAGGAGTCCCTGGATCGTCTCCTCCCCCATGAGACCATTCACCAGATCGCTCGGGAGACCGGGTTCGTGGTCCGCGAGCGGACCATCGATCCCGTGGTCTTCCTCTGGACCTTGGTCCTCGGGTTCGGGATAGACCTCCACCGCTTTCTCGAAGAGCTGCGCGAAGCTTACGTGAGGGCCGCCGAGCTCGAACACCTCGCGTGCTCCACCTACTACCTGCGCTTCACCCCGAAGCTCAGCGAGTTCCTGCGCCGCTGCCTCCAGGTCGCCCTGGCCAACCTTCCCCAGGAACCGGGTCGGGAGCTCGACCCCCGCCTGAAACGCATCGCCGAGGACGTGGTCATCAAGGACTCCAGCGTGGTCCGGCTCCACGCCTCCCTCGCCACCAAGTTCCCGGCCACTCGCTCCCGCAAGGTGGCGGCCGGGGTCAAGGTCGACATCCTGGTCTCGGTCTGTGCCAACGGCCCCAAGAGCGTGGCGCTGGTGGGCGAGCGGACCGCGGACATCAAGACCCTCCGCCTCGGACCCTGGATCAAGGGACGTATCCTCCTCGCCGACCTGGGATACTACAGCCACCGGCTCTTCGCCAAGATCACGGAGTACGAGGGGTTCTTCGTGAGCCGTGAGAAGGAGAACGCGGACCCGCTCTTCGTTCGCTCGCTCAAGGTCCACCGAGGTCGGGCCATCGGCCTGGACGGGAAGCGGCTCTCCGAGGTGCTTCCCCGGCTGGACCGAGGCGTCTTGGACGCCGAGGTGGAACTGAGCTACAAGAGACGGGTCTACAGCGGCAGACGGTCCTCGGACACCTTGGTGTGCCGCCTGGTCGCAATCTGGAGCGAGAAGGACGGGAAGTACCATGTCTACCTGACCAACATCGCTCCCGAGCATCTCAGCGCGGAGGAGGTGGCGTGCCTGTATTCTTTGAGGTGGGAGATCGAGCTGACCTTCAAGGAGCTGAAGACCAGCTACGCACTGGACAAGTTCAAGACGACGAACGAGCACGTCATGGAGGCCCTGATCTGGACCGCGTTGCTAACGTTGGTGGCGAGCCGACGACTGCACAACCTGGTCCGGGCGAGGGCGCTACCGGAGCATCGGGAGCGCTACACCCAGCTGCGGTGGGGAAAGGTGTTCCGACGGACCGCCCAGAACATCCTGGACTGCCTCCTCGTCCACCTGGGAGTCCATCCCGATGGAACGAGCAGCCGCCGATCACTGAGGGCGATGAGCATCGCCCTGACACGCTTCACCCTGGATCCCCACATCAACCGGGCGAGGTTTCGAGAGGAGTGGTCAACCTGAGGTCGGGCTTATTCGATGCCCGATGGATACATCAAGGGAAGCGACGTGGTCCAGCGGAACGAGGGAGGCCCGTTCCCCGGATGTGAATTGGAGCTGCAAGTCCCTCATTGGGGACGAGCATCTTCTCGACCACCCGGGTGGCGAGGGGGCCTCGACCCAATCACGCTCGGCGAAGATCTGGCCGGGAAGGAGGCTTCGGGGTCAACTCGGCAACCCACCGATTGAACGTACAGTTTAGCAGTAAAGCCGTGGAAGCTACGTCTAAATATTGGATTGGATATGGTCAATTCATGGTGACCACATCCTCACGCCAGAAGACCGAAGCCAAGGAAGCAGACCAATTGGGGCAGAAGCCCTTCGCCATGTTGTGGATTGAAAGCGTCGACAGACCGTCTCGCCGAGGCGTAAAGAGGATGATTAACACCTCGTTCGATAACGACGAAGGGGGCTGATTTCTCAAGGACCCAGTTTGCTCCCAGTGGTGCCACGCGCCGGTAGGGTTCGCAGAGGTCCGAGTGGGCGTGTGGCGCTGGGGGCTCCGTTGGCGTCCCGGGGGGGCGGGCGGGGTGTCCTGCCCCCGGCTTCGGTTCGCGGTGGTGTGTCGGCGGGGCCTGCGGCGCTGGCGTTGGTCGTGGCGCTTGGCCCTGGTTCGTTGCTTGGTCTGTCGCGGGCGTTTGGGGGTCGCGGGCCCGTTGTTGCGCGGTCGCTCCCTGTGGGCTCTCCGGCGGGGTGGGGTAGCGGGGTGGGGTAGCTCGCGCGGCGGCGTTGGGGGGTGGCTGTGACCGTCCTTCTCGTCAGCACGGGGAGGGACGGGCACGTCCCGATGCTTCGGGAGGAGTTCTCGTCGCGTGGCGTGAGTTGTTTCTACTTGGACGTTGGAAACATACAGGGTTATGGCATTTCTTTGGGGAGCAGCCTCGGAGCTTGCGGGTCCCGCATCGAAGGCCCGGACGGGAAATTGGTCATCTCCGATATCGAGGGAGTCTGGGCCCAAATCTTTTTCAATGTTCGATTGAACCTCAGAACGAAGACGAAAGGCCTCGGCCGGACCGAACGACTATTTGTTCAAGACGAGTGGGCGACCGCGCTGTTCAACGTGTACTCACTAACCGCGGACCGACACTGGGCGAATCCCCCGGAAGCGGGATTCCGCACGACCTCTCGGCTCAACCAGTTAGCCGTGGCTGCTCGGGCCGGATTTGAAGTTCCGGCGACCATTGAGACCACCTTCCCCGACGAGGCTATTGGTTTCTCCCGAGCCTACCCGAAGGGCGTCGCCACCAAGCGAGTCGCCGACAAGGGCCTAGGTGTGGCCTCCATCTGCCGATCCGGGAGGGGCTTGCTCACCAATCGCCTCATGGCCAAGGACATCACCCCCGAGGTCGCAAGCGCGGTCCGTCTCTGCCCGACACAGCTCCAAGAGTACGTGGAGAAGGCGACCGAACTCAGGGTCTACCTGATTGGTCGGAAAGTGCTGGCCGCGGAACTCATGTCCCAGGAAAACAGAGCCACGTTGACAGATTGGAGGCGCTATCCCTTGTTGAGGGGGGCTGGAGGGAAACCTATCGAATACGACTGGGGACACTGGAAGTGCCGAGCTGTAAAGCTCCCCGAGAGCATGATTGCCCGGTGCCGAAAAGTAGCGGCTGAGCTTGGCCTCTGGTATACAGGGATGGACTTCATCCGTACCCCGGAGGGAAAGACGGTCTTCCTAGAGGCCAACGATGGTGGCGCTTTTGGGTGGCTCGAGAACCTCACCGGTCTCCCGATCACGCGAACCCTCGCCGACGAGCTCCTTTCCTCTTAGGACCCGTGGTGGACTTTCGGCGCGCCGAGCAGCCATGCGAACCAAAGAGGTGTGAGACGAACCGATGAGCCAGAAAGGCTTGGGGCGGCAGGTTTGCACGAGTCAAACCATGTCGCGCATCTTCTTTCGGTGACGTGCTAGCACGGCTACGTGGGCTCGAACAGGGCAGAGTGTCCGTCCACCGACCTTGATGGAATAGGCACCGGGATCCGATTTCCGGTTCAATGAACGATGGTCCGGGCGTTCAGTGGCTACAGCGCTTACGATAGGAAATCTAGAAGGTTGATGTGTGAGACTTTGAAGTATTCAACGAAGTGAAGACTGAGGAGAGGTACGGAGTGGAACACCAGGGACTATCTGCGGTTCCCGGTTGGACCGAGCGCAGCGAGGGTCGAGGCGGAGCACTTTCGCCCTGACGGTCGCCCAGGGGCTCCGATCCCGGTTTCTTCCCTCTGCCATTCGGACGGTGCGGGGCGCGCCTGAAACGGAGGGCGAACCATATCCCCCGCCTCCGCGAGATGCGGGACCCTGAGGCCGGGGTCGCCCTCGGGGCTGAGGTTCCCTGCCCATGGTCGGAGACCGGTCGGGGACCTCGGGCCCCAGGGGGCCCTTCCGACGCTCAACCCCTCTTACCGGAGGCTCCTGGCCCCAAACCTAGCCTGTAGGGGGGGTGAGGGGTAGGTCTCGTCTCCACCAAGCTTATCCAGTCCCCACGGAGTGCCCCCAGCGCGTAGCGTCCTACCCGTTCTTTCGTTCCTGGGAGCGGGCGGGCGAACTCACGGAGCGAAGCTTGACCGAGACGGCGCACAGCTACTTGGAGCGAGCCGAGGGCCGAGAGGTCGTCGTCCGGCTGAAGGACCGCTCCCTCAAGGGCATCCTTCGGGGCTTCGATGATTTCCTCAACCTCCACCTCGAGAAGGTGGAAGAGACGTTCGAGGACCGAACGCGGAGCTTCGAGCAGTTGGTCATTCGCGGGTCGCAGGTCCTGAGCGTCCAGGCCGCGGTCCTGGGGCCCCCGATCGTGGCTTCGCAGGAGACCCGGCTCTGGTCGGGCAGCCGCTCCGATCGGTCCGAATCCTTCCGTCCGGGGGGCACGGACGCTCCGTTCGGGCACTCCCGGCGGTAAGCTCCGGTCCGGCCCAGCGGGCCGGTCCGTCCCTCCGGTGCGGGGGATGGGAAGCTGCGGGCCCTCCGCGCTCCACCGAGCGTGGCCGTTCCCGGAGAGCCGGTCTGCGCCCTCCCACAAGCATCAAGGCCACGTGTCGATCCGCTGCTTCGTGCCCCTGTCCCATCACTGGAGCTACCTGTGAGCGCGTCCTCGGAAACCCCCTCACCAACGGTGCCTCCACGCAAGAGGCAACGATGGGCCACCTACGGCCTGGGGATGTTCTTCAACGGGCTCGGCCTCGTGGTCGTCGTCTACGTCTCCGGCCTGCTCTCCCTTCTCGGGGACTACCGGGTGGAGCTCTACCTGCTCCTCGGCATTATCCTCGGAGGTTTCCTCTTCCCTCTCCTCGGCTGGGCGCTGCTCGCCCGCATCCGACATCCGCTCGTTTGGGGGCTGGTGATCGCCGCGGCTTCGGCGATCGGTCTCACGGCCTCGAACGAAGCCTACCCCCTCTTCGCAGGAACCGACCTCTTCCTCCGCTCCTTCTTCGCGACCGCGGTGGGCGTCCCGGTCGCGGTCGCCCTGCTCCCCGGGATCACCTTGAAGGTGCGTTCCAAGCGGGCGGTGGTCTGGGCCCTAGGGTTGGGACTCGGTCCGATCGTCCTGGGCATCATCGACTCCCTGATCTACGTCGCGCTAGGGTTCGAGGGATTCGCGTTCATCGTGCTCGAGACGGAAGGCATCGCGGCCGTCCTCCTTCTCCTGGGCTTCCTCCTCGCGCTCCGCCGGAGCGCGGCGAGGAGGACCGCGGGTGGCGCGAACGCCCACGCGTCAGGGCCCTCCGAAGCCTCCCGATCCCCCCCCTCCTCCCCGTCCACCGGGGGCGACGCGGCCAGCCTCGGGACCGCGATGCGCCGTCCCGGCCCGTCACAGCGGGCAAGAGCGAAGGGGTCCGTCCGCGTGCGGGCGCCCTTTGGGCCGGGTCCTCACCGGTCGACGAGGTCTCTCGCCCGCCTTCTGGCTACCCTCGTCGTTCTCGCGGTCCTCGTGGACCTTCCATTAGGCGGCGCTGGAGCTCCGTCAGGCCCCGGAGCGGTTCCTTCCTCCTCATCGCCGCCCCCCTCGGCGCGAACGCCTATCCAGCACGTTGTCATGATCATCATGGAGAACCACGCCTTCGACAACTTCTTCGGGCTGTACCCGTTCATGCCGGGGACCAACGCGGCCTACCCCGGCATCACCGTCCCCAACAACCTCGCCAACTCCTCCCGCTGGTCCTGCAGTGGCGGAGCGGGCCCGGTGCCGGGATCGAGCACCGGTTGCTCCGCGAACGGGATCGACCTCGTCTCGAACGGAACGTGGAACACGGTCAACCCGTACGAGGGGTACTCCCCCTACCACATCGATTGGGACCAGGGCAAGATGGACGGCTGGCTCTCTCCGGGTGGATCCGGCGCACAGTCGCTCGCCACCTTCGGGGCGGACCAGATGGCCCCTGAGTGGGTGATGGCCCAGGAGTACGCGATGGGCGACGCCTACTACTCTCCCGTGTTGAGCGAGACGACCCCCAACCGTCTCTACTCCATCGCGGGATTCTCTCCGGTCTCGAACGACTACGGGCCCCCGCCCTACATCCCCTTCGACCAGACCATCTTCGGGGAGCTCCAGACGAACGACCTCAGCTGGGGCTACTACCTCCAGGACCCCTCCGCCGGCCTCGGGACGCTCGACTTCGTCTCAGGGCTATCGGTGGGAACTCCCCAAGTCCAGACCTACAGCGACTTCGAGAGCGAGGCCGGGGCTGGGACGCTGCCTGCCCTTTCCTGGTTGATGCCCACCGATGGCGGGCTCTCCGACCAGTACAGCCAGGGACCCCCTGGGAACGTCCTGCAGGGAGAGATGTGGATCCTCTACATGCTGCACGTGATCATGACGAGCCCCGACTGGAGCTCGACCGCGGTCGTCCTCACCTACGATGAGGCCGGAGGCTACTACGACCACGTGGCACCCCCCTCCTTGGACGGCGAGCAGCTCGGCGTGCGCATCCCCCTCATCGTCCTCTCTCCCTATGCGAAGGAGGACTACGTCTCGCACACGATCATGAACCACGCCTCCTGGCTCGGCTTCGTCGACTACAACTGGGGCCTCCCCGCGCTGAACTCCTTCGTCGCGGACTCGAACCTGCCGCTCGACCTCTTCGACTTCACCCAGGCGCCCCGGGCCCCTCTCGCGCTTACCGCTGCCCAGGGCTTCCCCACCCCGAGCGCGATCCCGTTCACGATACCGACGTCCCCGGACCTGGCGCCGCTCTTCCCCCAGCCCTTCCAGGTCCCACTCTCGAACCTGTCCTACGCCCGAACCGGGTCGAGCTCCACGACCCTGTCGCAGCTCGGTGGCGGCGTCTACGTTACCGTCGACACGGCGATCACGCCATGGTACGTGAGCGTCCCCGTCCTGTCCTGGGTCTTCCTCCTCGAGATCAGCGTCCTGATGGGCTTCTTCCCCTTGGTCCGGCTGCTGCGCGCGCGGCGTGAGGCGGCCCCCCGGGAACACGCGCGCTCGTAGTCCGGTCGCGCCATGCCACCGAGGACCCAGTGGTACTGCTCGCGCGCGAGGGCCGGGCCGGTCCCCGCCGAGGGGAGCGTGCTCGCGTGAAGATCATCGTCGCGAGCCAGGAGGACCCGGTCGCCCGAGCGGTCGCCGAGCTCCTGGGACCGGGGGAGGCGACGGAGTGGCACGTGGGGGACGCTCGACTTCGCGATCTGGGCGAGGGGCGCTTCCTCCTCCGTCGCCCGGGGCTCCACGTCCACGACGAGGCGCTCGGTCGTGAGCTGCCCGCCGCCGTCTCCGTACAGGTGGAAGCGCTCCTCTTCCCGTCCGTCCATCGGGCCAACACCAACCGCCCGGCGCTCACGGTCCATCCGTTGGGGAACCTGTCCAGGGACGCCGAGGTGGGCGGGAGACCCCAGGAGCTCAACCCGGTCCCGGCCCGACTCATGACCGAGACCTTCCTTCGGTGGTACGAGGTGGGGCGGGCCGAAGGGATCGAGACCACCTTCGAGGCGACGCACCACGGTCCCCTGCTGCCCCTTCCCTCCTTCTTCGTCGAGATTGGCAGCACCCCGAGTGAGTGGGGGCGACCGGAGCTCCTGCGCGGCTTGACCGAGGTGCTCCGAACCGTGGAGGTGGAGCGCACCGTCCGGGACACGGTGGTCCTGGGCATCGGGGGCGGTCACTACATGCCCCGCTTCCGGGACATGGTCCGTCGGCGCCAGGTCTCGGTCGGTCACCTGGTTCCGTCGCACCACGCGACGGCCCTGACCGAGGAGCTCGAAGAACAGCTCGTCGCGAGGACCGCCCACGTCGAGGGTATCCTTCTCGCGAAGGAGGACCCTGCCCTGGTCCTGCCCCGACTGCGCTCGCTCCTTCCGACCAAGCTGGAGAAGGACCTCCCCTCGCGCGCCTAGGTCACGGGCGCGGCAGCTCCCCCGCGTACCTACGCACGATGCGGCTGCGGACCTTGGGTGAAGGGACGAGGGGTAGCCTCGACCTTCGAGCGGAACTGACGCAAAGACGTGGATAGAGCTGACGGGAAGGGACGGAGGAAAGGGTTCGGCCGGAGGTCGCGGACCCTACGGGGTCCGCTTGTTCCTGTCGTTCGAGCGCGGCTGGAAGAGGAAGGCCCCGCTCCGATAGACCGCACGGCCGAGCTTGAGGTCCCGAACGTTCGCGTACTTGGGCCCGCCCTTCGAGGCGGTCATGAGCGTGTCGATGACCTGTCGGAAGAGCGCGCTCTGGTTGATCTCGGGGTGCCGCTCGAGGAACTCGTTCTGCTCCCGGGTGATCGTGATGTTCTTTCGGAGCATTCCCGTCGCGTGTCCGTCCATCTCAGGTCCGGTCATAGATGCACTTATGCGCATTGGGTATTTAATTGGAACGTTGACTGGAACGTGACGGATGTCACCATTCAGCACGCCCTCGGGCTAGTTTTCCGCCGAAGTGTCGGTATGGTGCCGGCGCTCTGAACCCCTTCTGACGATTGGTCGACCATGGAGGGGCGGGCCCACCGCTACGGCGAGAGGCGACCCGCCGTCCCACAGGTGTTCCCGGACCACTCGCCGGATATCGGAGGGCGTTAGGGCACGGAGCGTGCCGGGCCACCGCTCGAAATGGTCGAGCGGGAGGTCGAAGTATCCCACTTCCACCGCTAGCCCGTGCGCCTGCGTCGAGGTCTCGAGCAGGAGCGGAAGGCTTCCCAGGAGGCTCTCACGGATCCGCCGGAGCTCGGTCGGGCTCGGTCCCTTCTCTGCGAGGCGATGCACTTCCTGGACCAGGAGCCGGTGGACGGTCGCCACATGTCCAGGGCCGGTCCCGGCGTCCGCGGTCCACAGGCCGGCCCATGAGAGCGACTCGAGCTCGCTGCTCGCCCCGTAGGCGAGCCCTTCGCGCTCGCGCACGACCTGGAAGAGCCGGGAGAGGACGGAGCGTCCTCCCAGGATCTCGTTCGCGAGGGTGAGGGCCGGGTAGTCCGGGTGACCCCGGAAGGGAGCGATGCCTCCCACGATCACTTCGACCTGTGTCGTGCCGGGGAGCGATACGTAATGCAGCCCGCCCTCGGGCCGGGACCGCGGCATCGCGACGGGTGGAGGAGGGAGCGGCGGGGCGCCCGAGAGGGTGCCGAAGGTGCTCCTGAGCGAGCGTAGGAGCTCGGGAGGAGGCTGCGGGGTCGTCACCACGAGCATCGAGCCCCGCGGGGTGAGGTGTCTCAGGTGGAACCTCCGCACCCGCTCGCGGTTCACGCGCTGGAGCGACCTGGTCGTCCCGAGAGGGTTCCGCCGGTACGGGTGACCTCGAGGCAGTAGCCGCTCGAGAAAGACCCGGTCCGCCCGCTCGTCAGGCTGGCTCGCTTCGCGCAGGAGCGCCTCCTGCATCTCTCGACGGATCCTCTCGAGCTCCACCGGGTCGAGCCGAGGCTCGGTCAACGCTTCGAAGAGGAGCCCCAGGACCTCGCCCTGGGCCTGCTGCGGGCCGCTCCCTTCCATCTCGAGCCTCTCCCACGAGGCCCGGGCCGAGAAGGTCGCCGCAAGCCGGTCGATCTCCCGGGCGAAGGCGCGCTTGTCGCGCCTGCGGGTCCCGGCGCTCAAGAGGCGGGAGAGCACCGTCGCCGTCCCTTCCTCTCCTTCGGGGTCCCGCGCGCTGCCTCCTTCCCCGATCCAGCTCGCCGAGAACGTGACGGAGCCGGGGGGGGACCGCTGGTGGACCACCACGAGCCCGTTGTCAAGGAGGTGACGGGTGATCTCGAGCGCCGAAGGCTGGGAGGGCGTCGAGGCCCGCGCCGGCCGTGGGAGGGACGAGGTCCCCGAGGTCGGGGAAGCGGGGCTCCCGAGGCCGTTCACGGGCGCTTCCTCCCACCCTTTCGCCGCGGTCGGGAGGCCGGGCTCGGCGGGTCCACCTCGTAGCGGACCACGGTGCGCGCGGGGCCCTGGAAGAGCTCTCGTGCGGTCTCGCGTAGGTCCTCCGGACGCAGCCGAAGGGCCCGCTCGAAGATGCTCCGGTCCCATCGAAGGTCGCCCAGGCTGCGGAAGAAGCCGAGCCGGAAGGCGCTGCGCGTGCTCCCCTCCCACGCGAGGGATGCGCCGCGGACGAGCCGCTCCTTGAGCCGGCGAAGCTCTGCAGGGCCGAGGAGGCCGCGGGTGAGCCGCTCGCTTTCGCTCAGCAGGGCGGACTCCAGCCGGTCGCCGGGGACCCCGGGAGAGGCCTGAGCGAAGAGCGAGAAGAGGCCGGGGTGGACCCGGGGGGGCCAGTCGCTGCCCGCGCGCACCGCGAGGCCCCGGTCCACGAGCGCCTGGTAGAGGCGGGCGGTGGGGTGGTCCCTGGCGCCACGGAACCCGCCGGTGGGGTAGAGCGCGTTCTCTCCTCCGAGATAGAGGTCGAGGAGCAGGAGGGCGCTCGCCTTGGGATCGCTCACCGCCGGGGCTTTCCAGGCGATGCGCACGATCGGGGTGGAGCCCGGACCCTGTATCGATGACCGCCGCTCCCCGCGCTGCTTGGGCTCGACCGCCCGGAGCTGCGGGTCGGACACCTTGGCCCGGATGGGGCCGAAGCGCCGCTCCACCTCCCGGACCATCGCAGGGAGCTCGAAGCCCCCGACCACGACCAGAGTCCCGTTGGGGGGGCCGTAGTAGCGACGATAGAACCCGTAGAGCGCTTCCCGCGCCATGCCCCGGATGTCCTGGACGGAGCCCAGGGCGTCCCAGCGGTACGGATGCTCCCGGAAGGCGAGGCTGTAGATCTCCTCCTCGACGCGGAAGACCGGATGGTTCTCGTTCCCCTCGCGCTCGGAGAGGACCACCGAACGCTCCCGGTCGATCTCCTCCGACGGGATGGTCGCCCCCGTCATGCGGTCCGCTTCGATGTCGAGCGGCGCCGCGGCGTGGTCCCGGGGGACCGTCGCGAAGTAGGCCGTGAAGTCGGTGTCGGTGAAGGCGTTGAGGATGCCTCCCACCTCGACGATCTTGCGGTCGATCTCTCCTACGCGGTACCGGCGCGAGCCCTTGAACAGCATGTGCTCGAGCCAGTGCGCGGCGCCCGTGGTCCCGGGCGCCTCGTTCTTCGACCCGACACGGTACCACAACCAGACCGACACGACCGGGGAGGCGGGTCGAGGAGCGAGCAGGACCTCGAGGCCGTTCGGAAGGACCCTCCGATGCACTGCGGGGGCCGGGAGCGAGGCCACGCGACCAAGAGGGGCCGGGGCTCTTAAGCTCCTTCCGCGCGGCCGCTCGGTCGAAGCGCTCGGCGGGCTTCCGTCCTTCCAGGGGAGGTATCGAAGGTGGGCGCCTCCCACCGCGTGAACATGCCGGTGGAACGAAGAGGTCGGGGGCCGGGATAGGTCTGGGAAAGGGTAGGCAGGGCCCCCGGGGATCCGCGCTCTCCAGCGGTCCGGAGGCCCTGCGTCGTCCGCTCAGACGTACTGGTTGTCGCGGTAGCAGTAGTACCGGCTGTACTCCTGTACCCAGGTCGTGGGCTGTCCGCACTTCGAGCAGGCTGGACCCGGTCCCTGTCCTCCCGCCACCGGGGGTGCCGGCGAGGCTGCGACGGGCGCCGCTGCCATGGGTGCCGCGCCGATTGCCGGGGTGGCCGCTCCGGACCAGGCACCCATCGGGGCCGGCTGGCCCATCGCCGCACTGTGGACGGCACCGGTCGGGGCCAAGGCTCCCGCTTGTTGAGCTTGCACGATCTCCTGGACGGTGTAGGGGTCGCGCCGCGTCATGAAGAAGAGCAGCAGACCGATCGCGATCATCGCGACCGAGACGAAGGAGAGGTACCAGCCGATCCCTGCTCCCCAGTTGCAGACGTCACTCACGCCCGTTGGGGGGGTGCCCAGGAAGGCGCAGGAGTTGCCGAAGAACGAGTTGCACGGGGAGGTCCCCGAGCCGCAACCGTTCGTGCTGTCCGCGGAGATGGCGCCCGGAAGGCCGCCCAAGGCGTAGATGGGCGCGACGACCCCGAGGACCAATGCGGCGAGCAGGATGATGAGCGTCAGGATCAGCTGGATCCTGGAGAAGGTGAACGCGAGCGCGCCAAGCAGCCCCATGATCGCTCCGATGAAGGCAAGGACGATCGCCCCGATCATGAGCCCGTTGACGCTACCGAACAGATTGCCGACGTTCGTGGTGGAACCCGAACACAGGCCCCCCGCACCACCGTAGTAGGAGCAGGTCGAGGAACCGACCTGACAGAGGCCGGCCGAACCACTGCACTGTTCCTGGTACTGGCTGCCAGGATAGGCGTACTCGGTGTTGGTTACGCTCTGCCCGCCACCGCTCAATGAGATGCTGCTGGTCCACCACGGGGTGGCGATGGATGCGATCGCGAGGGCGGCCCCGACGATGAGCAGGATGGAGGCCATGAGGCGCTTCTGGTGTTTGTACCCGTGAGGGCGTTGCGGGCGCACGGGGCCAGCGTAACTGGGGCTCCCTCCCCAGCCGGGAGCCTGCCCGTAGGCAGGGGGCGCCTGTCCATAGGCGGGTGGGGCCTGTCCGTAGGCCGGCGTGGCCTGTCCGTAGCCTTGAGGGGCTTGCCCGTACCCAGGCTGTTGGGGTGGGTAGCCCTGGGGATATCCGGAGGGTGGCACTCCTGCGGCTTGTGGCGGCGCTCCCATTGTTCTTTTCACCTTTGGTCGCTCGGTCCTCGAAGGGGACCGCGCTGGGGATACGATTGTCGTTCTGCACTTGAACCTTCCGGAGCACTTGCGGAGTTATACGGGGCCAGCCCGCGGTGCCCTCCCCCCATTGAGCCCGGCCTATCACCCTGAAGGGGGTCACTTGAGGCCCCTCCCGGACCTCCGGGTAGGCCTCTCGCCCCGGGGTTCCGCCGGACCGACAAGCGGATATCCCCGGCCCCGGCGTGGTGGGTGGGGTGTCCAACGGTGAACCCGTGGCTAAGGTTGCTCCGCCCCGGCAATGGGGCGATCAGCTTCGTCGGGACCGTGGTGGGGGGGCTCACCGCCTCCGGGATCGATCTGGGGAGGCTCTCGACGGAGCTTCCGGACCTGGTCCTCGCGGGGATCACGACCTTCGCGGTCGCCTCCGGCGGGAACGTCCTCAACGACTACTTGGACCAGGAAGGGGACCGGACGAACCACCCGGACCGCCCCCTTCCCCGGGGGGAGGTCTCGCCCGGCGCCGTCCAGTCCTACGCAGCCTCGTTGCTCCTCCTCTCCGCGGTGCCGATCCTCCTCCTGGGGCTCTTCGGGCAGCTGCCCCGGCCGCTCCTCTCCCTCAACGGCGGGCTTCCCTGGGTCGTCTGGGCCCTAGCGGTAGGGCTGCTCCTCTCCTACGAGCTGCGATGGAAGGCCCGGGGGCTCGTGGGGAACCTGACCGTCGCGGCGCTGACCGGGGCGGTCTTCCTCTTCGGGGCGACCATCGTCGGCAACGTCGCCCTGGTGCTGCCGCTCGGGGCGATGGCCGCGCTCGCGACCCTCTCCAGGGAGGTCATCAAGGACATGGAGGACGCGGAGGGGGACGTCGACCGCCGCACTCTCGCGCGGACCCACGGCATGGGGGTCGCCGCGCTCGTGGCCCGGCTGGCGGTCGCCTGCGCCATCGCGCTCTCACCCTATCCTCTGGTCCTTTGGCGACCGGCCCTGCCCCTCCCCGCCGCCATTATCTACCTAGCGTTCGTCGCGGCCGCCGACCTCGTCTTCCTCGTGTCGGTGTCCACCTTGCCGAAGCAATTGCACCGGGAGCAGTCCCTGTCCAAGTTGGCCATGGTGCTCGCCCTGGTGGGTTTCCTGGGGGCCGCCCTACGATGACCCCTCGGAGCCCTACATCAACCGCCGCGTGGAAGGGCCCATCGGGGACGACCCCCTTCCACGGGCCGGTGCTGCCCTGGTTGATGGAGCGCGTCCGCGAGGGCCCTGTCCACTTCACGCTCATCGACCCCGACAAGACCCCCGGCGATCAGGCCGGGCAGGCCGCGCGCCAGGCGGCGTCGCTCGGGACGGACGTGATCCTGCTCGGAGGGTCGACCGGGATCACCTCCGAGCGGATGGGGGAGGCCGCCCGCGCCGTCCACGCGTCCACCTCCCTCCCGGTGGTGATCTTCCCGCAGGGGCCGGACTCGTTGACGAAGGACGCGGACGCGCTCCTCTTCATGAGCCTCCTCAACTCGCGCGACCTCCGCATGGTGGTGCGGGCCCAGGCCGCGACCTCGCTCAAGGTCCGGGCGCTGGGGCTGGAACCGGTGCCGATGGGCTACCTGGTCGTCGCCCCCGGGATGAAGGTCGGCGAGGTGGGCAGCGCGGACTGTCTTTCGCGCGAGGACCCCCAAGGGGCCGCCGCGTGGGCGCTCGCCGCGGAGTACCTGGGCATGAAGCTCGTCTACCTCGAGGCCGGTTCCGGGGCCCCCGAACCGGTCCCTGCGGCCCTCGTTCGCGCCGTCCGAGGGGTGCTCTCCGTCCCGCTCATCGTGGGCGGAGGGATCCGGAACGCGGAGCATGCCCGCGCGCTCCTCGAAGCCGGCGCGCAGGTGCTGGTGACCGGGACGATCCTGGAAGAGGGGGGAGAGGGCGCGCTCGGCGCCATCCTCCGAGAGGTGAAGCGCGCCCGTGGGCGTGCCTCCTGAGCGACCGGGGCCCGCGGAGCCGCCTCCTCGGGCCGGGGCCTCACATGCCGAGGGCTCGGTCTACCGTCCCCACGAACGAACGAGTCGTCTGCGGTTCGCGACCCCTCCGGCGTGGGTGTCGGTGCTCGGGATCCTAGGGGGCTCGGCCGTGGTCGCCCTCCTCGCCTTCGGGGTCCCCCCCAAGGCTCCGCTGCTTCCCGGACTTCCCGCGGGGGGCCTTGGCACCTTCCTCTCGGCCTGGTCCTTCCTGTTGGTCCCGGTCCTCGTAGGGAGCCTCGCGACCACCCCGCTCGCCCGGGCCTTCGGAGGCAAGCTGCGCCCCCGTCGCTCGCTGCTCCTCGGGGTCTTCGGTCTCCTCCTCGTGGGAGGCATCCTCCTCTGGTGGCGGCTGCTCTCCGTCTTCTTGGGACCCTTCCCCGTCGAGGGCCCTCTGCTCCTCGGCTTCGGCCTCATGCTCTGGATCCGGCAGCTCACGCTGGTCGGGGTCTCCCATCGCGTCCATGTCCGCTCCCTTCCGGCGGCGATGGTCCTGCCTCTTCTGGGATATCTCTGGGCCTGGGCCTTCCTCGCCACCTCCCCCCTCCCGGTCGCCGTGGCCGAAGGTGTCGCGTTCTTCCTCCTCTCCTTTGGTGGCGCGGCCGCGCTGGTGAGCGCGACGGACCGGCCGATGCTCCGGGAGTTTGGCAAGGGCGGCACCTCGCTCCTTCGGCCCCTCATGGAGCACATGAGCGACCGGGACCCCGGGGCCTCCGCCCAGATGGAGGACTTCTTCGACGGGGTCTCCACCCGGGGGGACCTCGACCTGGGTATCCTCGCCTTCCGGCGAGGGGAGCGGACCGAGCTCGCCTGGGTCACCCCGTCGGTCCATCCCGGGCCCTTCGCGGAGCTGGGATCGAGCGACCTCCCCGCGAAGATCGCGAAGGCGCTGCGCGGCCCGGAGGTGGCGGGGGTGCTGGTCACCCACGCTCCATCGACCCACGCCCAGGACATCCCGACGCGAGCGGAGCTCGACAAGGTGATCGCGCAGCTCCGGGAGCTCCTGCGCTCGGCCGAGGGGCCAGCGGACGGCGCTCCCGGCTCCCTCCTCTGCTCTCCCCTGGTCTCCCCCCACCCGGGTTCGTTCGCCCGGGCGCAGGTCCTCGGTGACAGCGTCCTGCTCCTCCTGACCCAAGCCCCGGGCCCCACCGACGACATCGACTACGCCCTCGCGGAGATGATCCGGGACGAAGCGCGACGGCTGGGCTTCCGGCACGCCTTCGTCGTCGACGCTCACAACTCCTTCGTGGAGAACCGCGGGGACATACCGTTCGGTTCTCCGGAGGGCTTCCGCCTGGTCCAGGAGGCGAAGGAGGCGATGCTCGCGGCCCGGTCGAAGGCGCGGCCGTCGACGCTGCGGCTGGGGTTCGCCCAGCGGCGAGGGTTCACCCCCTCCGACCACGGCATGGGCGGCGAGGGGCTGAGCGTGGTCCTTCTAGAGTGCGCCGGGGCCCGCACCGCCTACGCGCTCTTCGACGCGAACAACCTTCAGGAGGGCCTAAGGGACCCGCTCGTGAAGGTGCTCGAGCGCACGGTCCATGGGTCGGGGGAGGTGATGACCACCGACAACCACGTGGTCCACGAGGTGCAGGGCGGGACGAACCCCCTGGGGCTCCGCCGCTCGCTCCCGGACCTCTCCTCCGATCTGGAAGCGGTCGCCCGGGAGGCCCTCGCGTCGCTCGCCCCGGTGGAGCTCCGCACCGCGGAGTCGAAGATCACCGGCGTACGGGTGCTTGGCCCAGGGGTCACGACCCGCCTCATGACCGCCCTAGCGGACTCCTTCGCGATCTTCTGGCTCTTCTTCCTCTCCTCCCTCACGCTCGCCGCGCTCGCCGGAGCGCTCATCTTGGCCCTGCTACACGGCTGAGGGGGGGGGTCGCGCGGGGCCGACCGGAAGAGTCCCCGGCGCTCCACCTTCTCCTTTAGTACGGGGGTTCTCTCGCTACTACCTCGAGAGCTCGGAGCGGGATGCCTCTCTTCAAGACCCCGGACGACCTCCTGCAGGAGGGCAACGACCGGCTGCTTCGTGGCGACTTCCCCGGCGCTCAGCGCTCCTTCCAGTCCGCCTCCGACGGGTTCTCGAAGAAGGGGATAGGCCCCGGGGCCCAGTATGCGCGGGCGCTCAGCGTCGTCATGGGCCTCTCCTCCCCGAACCCCTCCGCCGGGGACTACCAGGCGGTGGTGGAGGCCCTGCTCCCTCTGGGGGAGCTCCCCATCAAGCTCGGACCACGCACCATCGCCGCCTCCCAGCTCCGGCACGAGGCGGACCTCCTGCGGGAGGAGCGCTCGATCCTCGCGTCCGCTCCCTCGACCCCCGAAGCGCACCAGGCGGCCGGCGCTCGTCTCCAGGCCCTTTCGGTGGCTTACCGTCAGATGGGCAACCAGGTGCTCCACCTCCCCGAACTTTTCCAGCGCGGGACGGTCGCCGCCTCCTCCAAGGCCCCGGCGCTGGCCGCGCTCGCCGAGGAGGAGCTGGGGGAAGCGAGCGTCGTCCAGGACCCCAAGCGCGCGGCCGAGCACAACCAGAACGCGAGGAACTGGTGGCTCCAGGTGGGGGAGGCTGCCCGGGCCCAGGCCGCGACCGAGCGCGTGCAGCGCTACGGGCGGGCGGTGAAGTGCTGGTTCTGCGGGAGGGAGGTCGCGGGCGAGGGGATCAACTTCCGCCAGCTTCCGAGCGATGTGACGGGGTTCCCAGCGTCGCAGGAGGCCGGGGCCCTCGCGGAGTGCGACCCCCAGGGAGGCGTCGTGTACGCCTGTCGTCCTTGCGGCTCCGCGGTGGAGCGCCTGGCCGACGAGAAGGCGCAGCTTCGGGCGAAGGAGATCGAGCTACGGGTCAACAAGATGCTCGAGTCGATGCGCTCGAAGGCGGGACCCATGGGTCAGCAGTGGATCCCTTCGACGCTGCCTCCTTGAGGTGCAGGCGTTGGGGGGGGAGCCCGAGGGCCGTCATGACCACGCTTCGTGAGGACCGTCATGGAGGGCGGGGCGCGCCCGGGCCCCGAGGTCGATGATGCAGGCGGGCGACCTGGTCGGGGCGAAAGCGCTGCGCTGCGCCTCCTGCGGCGCGCCGCTCAAAGACCCCACGGGGGACCTGGTCACCTGCGAGCACTGCGGCACGGTCTCCAAGGTGGTCGACGCCCGGGCGTTCCTCGACCAGATCATGCTCCAGGTGAACGCCTTCGTGCGGCAGTCGCTGCCCATCGGGCTCGACAGCACGGCCACCGCGACCATCGACCCGGTCGCGCGGCACAATCTGTGGACCACGAGCATCGGGCCCCGGCTCTCCACGGAGTACGGGGAGTACCGCTTCCGCACCTACAACCTGCTCTCCCATCCGCTCGCGACGCTGCCTTTTACGCTCGCTTCCGACGTACCGGAAGGGGGGGACCCCAAGCAGGCTTTCCTCTTCCAGGAGAAGGTCCGGTCCGTCGCCTCCCTCGCGGTGGACGAGGCGAGCAGGAACACCGTTGCCGAGACGACGGGGCTGGCCGTCGCCTATGCCTACGCGCTCAACAACGCGGCGCTGCTGCGCGGGAACCGGCCGGAGCGCTACCACCTCATGGCGAAGAACTTCGCCGATGCAGCGGTCGCGATGCACGGAATCCCGCGCTTCGCGGGGCTCGAAGCGCGCTTCCAGGGGCTCTCGAAGCTCTCCGAGGGTCTGGACCTCCTCACCCAGGCCAAGGTGTCGGACGCGAGAGGCGCCCTGATGGACGCGCTGCCCTCGCTCTCGCGGGCCCAGCAGGTGATGAACTCCGACTTCGACCTTGCGGTCATGCTCCAGGCGGTGAACGAGGAGCTCTCCCTCGCCCGGGCGGCGAGCCACCTCAACGAGGCGATCTCTCTCGACCCCGCGGGGGTCTCCGCAGCTTCGCTGCTCTCCTTCCAGGCCTACCTGGGACTGCTCGCCCAGCACCGCCATGTGGGGGAGGGCCTCTGGCAGCGGACGTTCCGGTCGACGGACCGCGAGGCGCGGCTCCTGCAGCTCGCGCTGGAAGCACGGAGGGCCCAGGCGAACGCGGGGGCGGTCAAGGTCGCGCCGCTCCCTGGGTCGGTCGCCTTCCCGTTCTGGGTGGTGGAGGCCCCCTACTCCTTCCAGACCGGGGCCGCGTGGCGGAAGCACGCGGTGGAGGTCGCCGAGGCGGTGCTCGTCGCGAGCAGCTTCCCGCTCGAGCCCTCGGCCATGAGCGGCGCGGACCCCTCCACGGTCGTGACCGATGTCTTCTCCGCCCGGGAGCGTGCAGGCCTCCTTCAACGGGTGGGCGGGAAGGAGACGACCATCAGCGCCGGCGGGCCCGTCCGTGGACTGCTGCAGGGCTGTGCTCCGCGATCGCTCTACGGGCTACGGATCGTGCCCCCGCTCTCCACGAGCGACGACGCGCTGGTCCTCGCCCAGGCCTACATCGACGCTTCCCGGCGGAAGGACCCGTCGCTCGACAAACAGCTCAAGCTCTCCTCCCCCCGGGTGGTGGACCTGGTCTACCTTCCTCTCGCTCCGGTCCCACCGGGGGGCCCGCTCGTGCCCGCCCTGGGGGCGCTCTCTCCGAGGTCTGTCGGGGACCCGAACCACTTCCCCCACTTCTTCCTCTGAGGCGGGAGCCCGCGCGGGGGCCCCAGCGAAGATTCAAGTCGCCTCTGCGGTGGGTAGAAGGGTCCAGGGAAGATCATGGGCGCGGGAACGGAGAAGAAGGAAGGGAGCATGACGAGCTCGTCCCGGCCCCCTCGAGAGGTGCTGGAGCAGATGGGCGGGGAGCCGGCCTTCGAGCTGCTCCGGCGCCTCGTCGCGCTGGACACGACGAACCTGGAGGACCCCGCGCACCATCGGGAGGAGAAACGGCACTACGTCGAAGCTGCCCGCTTCTTGGCCGAGCGGACCCGGGCGATCGGGCTCGAGACCCGGATCTGGGACGCCCGCGAGGAGCTTCCCGAAGGGAAGAGGCACTTCTCCGCGCCGCGGCCGAGCGTCATCGCGGACCTCGATAGCGGGGCGTCCAGCACCGTGCTGCTCTTGGCCCACTATGACGTGGTGCCGGTCCCTGAGGAGCAGCTCTCCCGTTGGCAGAGCCCTCCGCACGAGCTCACCTTCCGTCCCTCCTCCGGACGGCTCTTCGGGCGCGGGTCGAACGACGACCTCGGCAGCGGGGTCGTCGGCTCGCTCATGGCGCTCGAGCGCCTCGCCAAGAAGAAGGACCTCGCCTGCAATGTGCGGTTGCTGCTCTGCCCCGACGAGGAGACCGGGGGAGCGGGCGGGATCGAGGCGATCGCGGAGCATGACCATGCGCTCCCCGAGAAGAGCCCGGACCGGGTCCTGCGCGGTGACCTCGCGCTCATCCCGGACGGAGCGCCCTACGTCGCGGCCGGGTGCAGCGGGGTCGCTTTCATCGACTTCAACGTGGAAGGGACGGCGCCGCTGAGGGACCACCTCGCCTTGGGCGAGGGCGTGCTCGCCTTCGACGCGACCGCGCGCACCTGGGTCTCCCGCCTGCCCTCCCCGGACCATCCGGACCACGGCGCCCCCGATCCCCACATCACCGGGCGGGCGACGCTCACCAAGCTCGACCTGGAGGCGGAGTCGGGGGGCGGCAGCGGGGAGTCCCGCTCCCTACCGCGGCTCGTGCGGGCGCACGCGGAGAGCGACGCCGCGAACCAGATCGCGGAGTCGGTGACGCTCACGTTCCAGGGACCTGCCTCCGGCCTGGACGCCCTCTTCGCCTTCTTCGAGCAGCACGTCATCGAGCCCTACCGGCTCGTGCAGAGCAAGGGGGATGCTCCCCGAGCCTCGCTCAAGGGGAGCGCTCCCACCCGGGCGACGATCGGCCTCGTGGGCCGCGCAGGCCACGCGGGCTATCCCCACAAGGCTTCGAACCCGGTCCCGGTCGTGGTCGCGCTGCTCCGGGCCTCCGCCCAGGAGCGCGTGCTCGACGCGGAGGCGACCTGCCGGGGCGGCTACACTCTCGACCTGCGCTCACCGCCGGAGATGCCGGGGGACGACGTCCTTGCCCTCTTCGACAACCGCTTCCGCCTCCTGCGGACCGAGCTCCCCTCCGCGAGCTACCAGGCCCCCAACGCGCGGCGGCGCTCGGGGTACGCGCTCGACCCTTCGCATCCGGCGGTCCTTGCGGTCCGCAAGGCCTTCGAACAGGTGGCCGGTGGTGCGGTCGGGGTGTACGGGGAGTACGGGGGGACCGACGCGAGCGCGCTGAGGGAGCTCACCACCCCCGGGGGCCGTCCTCTCCCGGCGATCGTGATCGGTTCCATGGACCGAGAGGCCCGGATCCACGACGCGGAGGAGAGCGCGGACCCCAAGCTCTTGGGCCAGGTCCAGGACGTGCTGACCCGCTGCATCGAAGCGTGGCGTGCACCCGAGTGAGACGCCCCACCGTGCTTCGGGGACGAGGAGCCCCGAGGGCCCTTCAGGGCAGAAGAGGCCCTACCCCTTGACCGGGGACGTGCAGCACTTGCACTGGTCCTTCATGCAGTCGCCCCGCCAGGAGTGGGTGCACTCCTTGCAGGCGCAGTAGGAGACGTAGGTGGACTTCGCCGCCACGTGCTGGACCTTGTACATGACCTTGAGCATCGAGTAGTACTGCACGTCGCGGAAGTTGTCGGGTCCTTCGCCGGGCATGGGATGCGCGCTCGAGGACCCCCCACCCTTTTGTCGGTTTCGCCACCCGGAGGGGGCGTGGGAGGCGGTGCGACGCCCTCCCCAGGAGGCGGAGCCCCTCCTCAGGGCCGGGGCAAGACCTTCCCGATGGTCGGAGCGCGGGCAGGGCGCGCCGGGGAGGGTGGGGGTGGTACCTCCCCGGGCGCGGTCTCCCGCTCGAACTCGCGGTCCTCCCACATGTCGTAGGCGATGGCCGTCGCGGCGGACTGGGTGATCATCGCCATCGCGACGACGAAGTGGAGGAAGGTCAGCAGGCCCAAGATGGTGGTCCCGGCGAAGAGCGCCCAGGTCTCGCCCACGTGGAGGTAGAGCAGGACGCCGAGCGCCGCGATCACGAGCGAGAGCTGGAAGGTGGACCTCGAGATGCGCTTGACGCGACCGGGGACGCGCGTGTCACGCAGGCGCTCAGCGTTGAGGTAGGTGACCGCGACGATCGCGACGCCCAGCACGATGTGGAGGTAGACCGGGACCTCCCCGCCGATGGGGGTCAGGCTGAGCCAGATCGCGAGGAAGAGGAGCCAGATCGTCCCGTAGAGGGCGCCCCAGAGCTTCATCCGACCCGACCCGGCTCCCGCGAGGCGCTCAGAGCTTGACCACGATCGTCTCGGCGACGAGGTCGCCCAGGCGCTGCTTGCGGTCCGTCGCAAGCGCGATCACGAACCCCACGAAGTAGAACGTCGGCATCCAGTCGATGATCCGCAGGAGCGTCCGGACGAAGGCCCGCCCGATCTCCGGAGGCCGGCCGGTGCGGACGTCGACCACTTGGAGCGACATCACGCGCTTCCCCAGCGTCTGGCCCGAGGTCCCTTCGAAGTAGGTGAAATAGAGGACCCAGAGGACGACCATGACCAGGAACAGGGGGCCGAAGAGGGCGGCCATCCACCAACCTGGCGCCGTCCACTGGAGGGAGGCCGAGTAGGCGATGAGGCCGAAGGGGACGAGCAGGAGGAAGCTCAGGACGCCCAGCAGGACGAGGTCGAGCAAGGCCGCGAGGAAGCGGTCGAAGAGGCCCGCGAGGCGAGGGCCGTACGCGTAGGAGATCGGCCTCCCAGGGCCGACCGGGTAGGCGGGGGCGCCGAGGTAGGAGGTCGGGGCAGGCGCGCTCATGGCGTGAAAGGGGGGAGGGGCCGCGAAGAACCGTCCGTGGAGGGGAGTTCACCCCCGTGGGCCTGCGGCGGGCTTACGCGGGGTCATGGGGACCGGGTCGGGGTCCTGGACCCGCGCCCGTCGGCGCGTCCTCCTCCACGGAGGAGTGGTCGACAGGCTCCCCTTCCTCTTCGGCCGGGCCCGCCTCTCCCTGGCCTTCCGGCGCAGCCTCCTCCGTCGTCCCCTCTTCCTTGGAGGGGTTCTTGGGCTTCTCAGAGGAGCCCGAGGGCGAGGGCTCCGCCCCCTTCTCGCGCCGTCCTCGCAGGACGGCGTAGGTCGCGACGACACAGACGGCGACGACGGCGGCGCCCACGCTCGCCGCCTCGGCGAGCTCGAGGAGCGTCGGTCCGCTCGATCGGCCCGAGCCGCCCGTCGGGGACGTCCCGCTCCCCGGAGCGGGCCCCGTCGTGAAGTTGAGCTCCACCGGCCGTGAGAGATGGACCCCCAGCAGGCTCTCGGCCGCCGTCGAGACCTCGACACGGTAGGTGGTGTTCGCCTGGAAGAGGTGGGCATGGGCCCAGCTCAGCGTATAGCCCCCCGCCCCGGGCTGTCCCCCCACGACCGCAGGCACGATGGAGAAGTTGCCCTCTAGGCTCGAGGGGTTCATCGGTAGGTCGAAGCTCAGCACCACGCTCGCGTTGAGGGGGATCCCCCTCGCGCCCTCGGTCGGGCACGTCGCGGAGACCTGAGGGGTCGAGGTTGTCGAGGCGAGCTCGGTGCTGAACTGGGAGGTCCAGGCGGAGCTCAACGGTAGCCCCGACGCGCTCCGGGCGGAGGTCGCCACGTGGACGAGGTAGGTGGTCCCGTAGTCGAGCGGGGCGGAGAGGGTCCAGTTGAGGTAGGTGTGGCTGATGACGGAGGAGGTCCCTGCGACCGGGGGGGAGATGGAGAAAGCGGAGGTCGTGCTCGAGGGATCCATGGGCTGGCTGAAGCGTACAGAGAGGTTCGTCCAGGGCGAGAGGTTCGCGCTGCAATTCCCAGGATAGGTGGAGACCACGAACGGGGCGGTCGCTGGAAGCGAGCCCTCCGTCCAGGGAGAGAGGGAGGTCCCTTGGGCTTGGAGCGGAGCTTGAAGGGTCGATGAGGAGGGGAGGACGCTCCCCACCAGGAGGGCCACGAGAACGCTGAGGACCCCAATCGCCCAGAAGGCCCTGGGGACGGTATGGACGGCGGGAGCCCTGAGGGGTATCGGAGCTTCCCAGGGGGCCCTTGGGCGGTCTTGGGTCGTGAACATCGCTCTAATCGCGAGGGGCGTGAGCCGACCTACCGAAATATAGGCGAGGGCCCCCTATGGCACCTCGTGCCCGAGCGGCGGTACAAGGGGTACCGGATCTACGCCTACATCGCCCTCGCACGCCTCTTCGCGGAGCTCAACCTCGAGCTCCAGCAGCCGGACGTCATCGCCCGGGCGAGCGAGGCCCTGGGGCGTCTCACCACGCGGGTGAGCAAGGAAGAGATCCTCCACGCGATCCGCTCGAACTCCCACATGACCGAGAAGGTGATCGAGTACCTCGTGGCGGAGGGCTACGTGGAGGTCCGCAAGGACGACCGGGGCTACGATGTCCGGATCACACCTTCGGGGGTGGAGCACCTCAAGCGCTACGACGCGTTCTATCGGGAGCTCTATCGCAAGGAGCTCCGGGACCACGTACGCTATACTCCCCGCCCGGAGTACCTGAGGACCGAGTGACGGGGGGAGCGGTCGCCCGTGGGCGAGTGGACCGATTGGCACAAGGGCTACGGGAAGGACGGGCCGCACGCCGGTCGCCTCGAGGTCGTCCGAAGGTGCGTCTCCGAGGCCCTGGACCGCGCGGCCCCGGGACCGCTGCGGGTGGTCAGCCTGTGCGCGGGTGACGGCCGCGACCTGCTCGAGGTCCTGCCATCTCACCCCCGCAGGTCTGCCGTCAGCGCGCGCCTCGTGGACTCGGAGCCCGCTCTCGTCCAAGCGGGTCGAGCCCGGATCGCTGACGCACGGCTCGAGCGTGTCGAGTTCGTGCTCGGCGATGCCTCGCGCACGATGGTCCTCGAGGGCGCCGTCCCGGCCGAGGTCGTGCTCGCCTGCGGGATCTTCGGCAACATCTCCGACGAGGACGTGCACAACACGGTCCGCCACCTTCCGGAGCTCTGCGCGCAGGGGGCGACGGTGGTCTGGACCCGGGGGCGATTCCCTCCGGACCTCACCCCCACGGTCCGTAGGTGGTTCGCCGAGGAAGGGTTCCGCGAGCTCGAGTTCGTCGAGGTCCCCGGCTCGACGGCCTCGGTGGGGGTCCATGTGTGGCCAGGCCCGTCGAGGCCGTTCCGCCCTGACGTGCGGCTGTTCACCTTCCTCCCGAAGGAGCAGCGCCCGTCGCAGCGACGAGCGGACCCACGGCCCGCGACCGCTTGAGGTCGCCCCCGCGCCCCCGTTAAGGGACGCCCACGACGAGCGGGACGAACTCGTAGGTCCCGTCGGGGTTCTCGGTGATGATCTCGGTGTTCACCCGGTAGGTGCGCAGCCCCTTGTGGAGGATCGCGGGGTGGCCCACCGCGTACTCGTAGACCTCCTGGGCGAGCGCGGTTCCCTTCGGACGCAGGAGGACCAGCCGCACCAGCTGCGAGGGGAAGCGAGAGGAGATGCCCTGCAGGTCCACCTCCAGCTGCTGGAGGTCCTGGAGTCCCACGTTCTCGGGGCCCAGGCGGGCGAGCAGCAGGAAGCCGGGCTCGCCGCCGCCCGTGAGCCCCCAGCGGAAGCCTGCGGGCCGAGCGATCGCGAGGTCGAACTTCACCGGGCGTCCGCGCACGTCCCAGCTCACCTGGTAGCGCAGGCGGTCCGGGTTCTCCCGCAGCGCCTCCCCCACCTTCGTGCTCGAGGTCGCGAAGTAGTGGGCGAGCCGCTCGATCGGTGTGCGGCCCTCGGGGATCTTCACGATAGGCTCCGCGTCCCGGACGAGCCGGATGGTCCGGTGGCGGGCGACGAACCCCCGGAAGAACCGGTCGGTCTCCCGCAGCAGGAGGACCGCGACCACGCCCAGGGCGAGCCCGAGCACCGAGACGAAGGCGAGGAGCCCGCTCGTCGCGAGCCCCACCGCGAGCAGGACCAGCATCAGCAGGATCCAGAAGATGGAGATGAGCAGGTTCGCCCAGTACATCCGGCGGGCCGTGGGGGCCATCCCCGCGACCCGGTCGGACAGGTCGAAGATGGCCGAGATCGGGTCCTCCACGCCGGGAGGGGCGGGGCCAGTGGCCACGGTGAGAAGGTCGGTCTCTTGCTATATGAATCCCTCAGAAGGATTCGACCGGCTACCATCTGCGTGGGGTCCCATTGACCCCCTCGACCCTGGCGAAGACAAGGTGAGATCATGCATCTCCCAGCCTCCACCGCACGACCGCGTCCGAATCCGACGAACGTAGAGCTCCCCTGGCGAGCGCGCACGTGGCTGCCGCGCCGGAGGAGCGCCCGCCTGGGCTATGCTCTCGTGCCGGGGCTGCTCTTCCTGGTCCTCGTCGTCCCGACCCTCGCCTTCGCTCCCGCGATGCCCTCGAGCTCGGCTCCCGTGCACCTCTCGGCGAGCGCTCCCGCCCTTGCGCCGTCGGACAACGGCACGTGCGGGGGCAGCGGCGGAGGGAGCTCCGCGCCCGCGGACGGCGGCGGAGAGGGCCCCTGCGGCACCTGGGCCTGGGGCGCCGCGGCGAACCTCACCGCGGGGTTCGAGTACGAGGGAGCCTACAACGCGACGCAGTTCCTCACCGGCGGCGGACTGACCGCGCAAGGGGCCTTCATCGACCTCCAAGCCTCGCTCTCCGCCCAGTGGGCCGCCTACACGATCGTGAACGTGACGAGCCCCACCCACGACCAGCTCTATGTCACCTTCCAGGCGGGACAGATGGTGCAGCTCGACGTCTCGGTCGCCGCGCAGGGGACGTTCCCGGCGGCCGGCACCTACGGGCCCGACACGAACGTGACGCTGGTCCCGATGAACGTCTCGCTCGTCGCGCACATCAAGCTCGTCGACCGCTACCAGGCGTTCCTCAACCTCACCACCGACCCCAACGGCTCCCTCGCCCTGCAGGACGAGCACCTGCAGTTCTTCCGGACCGTGGACCTCTACGTCAACGAGGTCAACTTCCCGAACATCACGACGGACCCCTCCGGGAACGCCCAGGTGGTGTACAACTCGGCGTCCCTGACCGCCCACGCCCAGATCGACGCGGACGTCCTGGGGACCTTCTCCCCGGCCCTGCAGATCGTCGAGGCTCCGCTCTCGCTGGGGAAGAGCTGGAACGCGGACTCCAGCGCGCGGTTGTCCGGTCAGGAGCTCTGGACCCTCACGGCGAGCGGGGTCGCCCCTAACGGCACGCCCTTCTCGATCTCGCAGAACGGGCAGAACTCGGTGAGCGCGAACGTACAGCTCGCGCTCACCTTCACCGTGGTGGGCGAGCGGACCATCTACTTCCCGAACGGCTCGTCGGAGACCGACTACGTGATCTCCTGCGATGGCGGCGACGGTCAGCAGGGGGCCTACCTGTACAACGGCCTCCTAGTGGTGCCGTCGAGCGTCGCGTCGAACACCGGAGGGGCGAGCTCGCAGATCGCGGCCCACCCCGCCGCGCAGGACCTCTCCTCCTCGACCTCGACGCCGAACCGGCCGCTCTACTCCCCGCAGAAGAGGATGACCGACTCCTCCGACGCGACCCCGGTGAGCGGCCAGACGGTCACCGCATCACCCATGTCCCCCGCGAAGGCGCAGAGCCTGCTCGACCACCTGGGAGGTCTCTCCCCCCTCCATTTCGGGCCCACCGCCTTCCCGATCGTGGACGTGGCCTTGGCCGGAGGCGGGCTCGTGGTCTTCGGGTTCGCGTTCCGGACGATCCGCCGCGCGCGCCGGGACCGGGTCTGGTGAACGAGCCGGGACCCAGGGGGGCCGTCGGACGGCCTCCCCCTGCCGGACCCTCCGCCGCCCGGCGGGGGGTCCGCAACCCCTTCCACGATCTCGACCTCCTTGGGTCCTTGAGATGCCCCACCCCCCCCCTCGCTCGCGAGCGGGACGAGCCTGCCGAGGGCCGAGTCACCGCCGGCTGACACCATCGCTTAATACCGGGGAAGGGCTCAACGCCCCACCATGGTCGAGCTGCCTGCCTTCGTCACGGGAACGGACCGGCTGAAGCGCGGTTTCGCCCGCATGCAGCAGGGCGGGGTCATCATGGACGTCACGACCGCGGACCAGGCCTCCATCGCCGAGGAGGCCGGCGCCGTCGCGGTGATGGCCCTGGAGCGCGTCCCGGCGGACATCCGGGCGGCGGGCGGGGTGGCGCGCATGGCTGACCCTGCGAAGATCCGCTCGATCCTGGAGCGCGTGTCGATCCCCGTGATGGCGAAGTGCCGCATCGGCCACACGGCCGAGGCCCGGGTGCTCGAGTTCCTGCGCGTGGACATGATCGACGAGTCGGAGGTCCTGACGCCGGCGGACCCGTTCCGCCATGTGGACAAGCGCTCCTTCAACGTGCCCTTCGTCTGCGGCTGCCGCAACCTGGGGGAGGCGCTCCGGCGCATCCACGAGGGCGCGGCCATGATCCGGACCAAGGGCGAGGCCGGGACCGGCAACGTAGTCGAGGCGGTCCGCCACATCCGGCAGGTCAACGACGACATCGCCGCCCTGCAGGGGATGAGCACGGACCAGCTGCTCCAGCTCGCCGAGCGGGAACGGGTGCCCGTGGAGCTCGTGCACGAGGTGCGGGGGCTGAAGCGCCTGCCGGTCGTGAACTTCGCCGCTGGGGGAATCGCGACACCGGCCGATGCCGCGCTCTGCCGTCTGCTCGGGGTCGACGGGGTCTTCGTCGGGAGCGGGATCTTCAAGGCCCAGGACCCTGAGAAGACCGCTCGTGCGATCGTGGAAGCTTCGCTCCACTACGATGACCCTGAGGTCCTCGCGCGCGTCAGCGAGGGGCTGGGCGAGCCCATGAAGGGGGTCGACATCGCGACCCTCTCCCCGGCGGACCTCCTGCAGGCCCGCGAGAGCGTAATACGCCCCTCCTCTTGACGCACCCCGGCCCTACGTGGCCCGAAACGCGTCGAGCCCAGGACGGCCCGTTCGAGCGAGGCCCAGGGCGCGATACGGGGCGACGCACCGGGGCGAGAGGGAGCTAGGCGGCCTTGAGGATCCTCCAGGTCTGCCCTTTCTTCACCCCTCACGTGGGCGGTGTCGAGACCCACGTCGAGATGGTCTCACGGGAGCTCGTCCGCCGGGGCCACGAGGTCACGGTCCTCACTTCGGCGCACCTCAAGGGGCTTCCCGAGACGGAGCGGACCCCTGAGGGGGTCCTTATCCGCAGGGTGCGGAGCTCCGGCACCGTCTTCCGGACCCCGCTCGCCCTCAGCACCGGTCGGGTGCTGCGCGGGCTCGAGCCCCGACCCCAGATGGTCCATCTGCACTACCCTCCCCCGGTCACCTCCTACCTCGCCGCCCGGGCCCTTCGGACGAGCGGTCTGCCGGTCTGCCTCACCTACCACTGCGACCTCTTCATGGACGGCCCGCTGGGCATCCCCCTCACCGCGGTCTACGATCGGATCTTCCTGCCGACGACGCTGAACATCGCCCGCCGGATCATCGTCCACGCGGCGAGCTACGCCCGGACCTCGAGGGCCCTGCAGGGCCGTGAGATCGCGGTCATCCCATCCCTCGTGGACACCCAGCGCTTCCACCCCCGCGAGGATGACCAGGAGCTCCGCCGGGCGCTCGGCGCCGAGGGAAAATCGGTGGTGCTCTTCGTCGGCCGCCTCGTTCCGCACAAGGGGGTGGAGGACCTCCTGCTCGCCGTCCCCGACCTCCCGGCGGACGCCCTGCTCGTGGTCGCGGGCGATGGTCCCCATCGACGCTCGCTCGAGGAGCTCGCCCGGGGCCGGAACATCGACTCGCGGGTGCGGTTCGTGGGGGCGGTGAGCGACGAGGACCTGCCGCGCTACCACGCCGTCGCGGCCGTGGTCGCCCTCCCCTCCCAGAACCGCCTCGAGGGCTTCGGGCTCGCGATCGTGGAGGCGATGGCCTCCGGCCGCCCGGCGGTCGTCGCGGACCTCCCAGGGGTCCGTGAGGTCATCGAGGACGGGGTCGACGGTCTGCTCTCCGAGCCCCTCCTCTCCGAGGACCTCGCGCGGAAGTGCAGTTCGCTGCTGACCGACCCGGAGCGTCGGAAGACCATGGGCCGTCGCGCCCGGGAGAGCGCGCTCGCGAAGTACCAGGTGTCGGTGGTCGTGGACCAGCTCGAGGACCTCTACCGCACGATGGTCGCGCAGGGTGGGGCCGGTTCGTGAGCGGTTCGCGGTCCTCGGGGGCCCTCCGAGGTGGGGCCCGTTGAGGCCCGACGGCCGGGCGGCGGTCACCTTCGACCTTTGGTACACCCTGGTCCGG
Organism: Thermoplasmata archaeon; assembly: GCA_027306505.1. Lineage (GTDB taxonomy): Archaea > Thermoplasmatota > Thermoplasmata > Lutacidiplasmatales > UBA184 > JAKAAX01. The sequence continues at coordinate 67,653 of DAHUZP010000057.1, forward strand.
CTCGATGCCCCTGCCCAGGACCGCTATCTCGCTCGTCAGATCGAACTGGCCGTGGAGGCGCTCTCCTTGGCCGCGCGCGAGCCCGGCGCACGCACGGACCCCCCGGGCAAGGGAGACGTCCGCCGTGCGGTGGAGGAGCAGCGCCGCGCCGCGGGCGCCGCCGCCGAGGAGGGGCGCACGGTCCATGTCGCCGAACAGTTGGAGCGTGCGGGCCGTGCCCTCGGCCTGCGCCCGAGCTCGCGGGACTACCTGCTCGCGCTCGACCAGGAGGTCCGCTCCCTCCCCTTTAGGACGGCTACGGGGGCGGAGGCGGTCCTCGGGCAGCTTCACGAGGAAGGCTACCGTCTGGGGGTCGTCTCCAACACGGTGGGCGAGCGGGGGGCCGCCCTGCGGTCCGTCCTCGAGGCCCTTCGGCTCTCCCCCTTCCTCGACGCGACGATCTTCAGTGACGAGCTACCCTGGACAAAACCGGAGCCCCGGATCTTCCAGCGGGCGCTGGAACGCCTTGCGGTCGGTCCGGACCGGGCGCTCCATGTCGGGGACGGTTGGTCGGACCTCGAAGGGGCCCGTCGCGCGGGACTGCGGGGCGCGGTGCTCTTCACCGGCCTCCGCGATTACGCCCCAGGGTACCGATCGCTCCTTCCCACGGGCGACCAGGGCCCCCTTCGGGCCGACCATCAGGTGGAACATCTCTCCGAACTCCCAGCCCTGGTGCACGAGCTGCTCCCTCTGAACCACAAGGGCTAGGGCGTGCGCCTCCACCGCTCGTTCGAAGCTGAGCCGTGGACCCTTCTCGGCTCATCCGCCGCGGGCGCTCAGGGGGAGGGCAGCCGCATCAGTCGGGAGGTTCGGGTCGCCTCGGCGCGCGCGGCCTCCTTCCAGTCTTCGCCTGAGGAGGCGAACAGGATCCCCCGTGAACTGTTGATGAGGAGGGCTCCGCCATCCGTGCCCCGGCCGTGCTCGAGCACGGCGGCGAGGTCACCTCCCTGGCTACCGACCCCGGGGACGAGCAGGGGGACCTCGGGGCCTAAAACCTCCCGCGCCCTCGCGACGGCGCCGGGGAAGGTAGCGCCGACGACGGCACCCACGTTGCCAGGCTGGGAGCGCTCGTGGATCCGCTCAAGGATCTCCTCCCAGAGGGGGTGGCCGTCCACGACGCGGTCCTGCAGGTCCTTGGAGCCAGGGTTCGAGGTATGGGCCAGCACGAAGGCGCCCTTGCTCGGGTTGGTGAGCGCGGCGTCGACGCTCTCCCATCCCAGGAAGGGAGAGACGGTCATCGCGTCGAAGCCGAGACGGTCGAAGACCCCCTGGGCGTAGAGGGTCATGGTGTTCGGGATGTCGCCCGCCTTGAGGTCCAGGATCTTGATCCGGGCGTCGCCGATCCTCCGAAGGAGCGTCGGGAGGACGGCCATCCCCTCCGCACCGAAGGCGACGTAGCTCGCCAGCTGGAACTTGTAGGCGGAGCAGACCGGACGGGTCGCCTCGATGATGCCCTCGACGAAGGTCTCGATCGCGTCCGCCCCTCGCCGGCCCTGGAGCGGGTGGGGCATCTTCGAGGGATCCGGGTCCAGGCCGACGCACAGGTGCGTCCCCTGCTTGCGAAGGACCGACCTCAACCGCTGTTGAAAGCTCTCTCGAGGCATCCGCTCGGGGGGCCTAATGGCCCGAGCACTATAGCCCTAGGCCCTCCGTGGAGCGCAGGGGCGTAGGGCGGGTCATCTCACACGACGGGGGGTCCACCCCTCCGGCTTTTTCCGCACTCTTCCGCCTCCTCGCCTCCTCAGGTGGTCGGGTAGCGATGGAAGGGAGCACGAGCCAAGGGGTCGTCTGCACGACAGAGGCCATGGTCCCAGGGACACCGACCCGGGGCCTTCCCCCCCCTTCGCGTCGGCGGGGCCCCTCGCTCACGGGTCCCACGCTCGCGAGCGGTGACGGGGGGCTCATGAAGGGTGCGACGATGGGGGGTGGCGTGGTGCCAGGGCCCTCGGAGGGGAGCGACGGTCGAGGCGCCGCCCCCGAGGAGGGACCGGCCGAGACGACCGGTGTGAGCCTCCAGGACCGACGTCTCCGCGACGTCGGTTCCTCCCAGGGAGCGATGCGGGTCACCGCTCGCGTGCTCACCGCGGAGCGCCGAGAGATCGCCCGCAAGGATGGGGTCGGCAAGCTCGCCGTGCTCTCAGGGCTCCTGTCGGATGGCACCGCGACCATGAGGTTCAGCTGGTGGGACCCTCCATCGGTCGACCTGGAGCGCGGCAGCGTGCTTCGGGTGACGAACCCCCAGGTACGGACCTGGAGGGACCGGCCCGAACTCTCCTTCGGTTGGAAGACCCAGGTGGAATTCGCGAGCGAGCTCGAGCTCCCTCGGCTGGAGGACTCCGAGCTCCTAGAGCGCCACTTGAGCGAGCTCCGTCCGGGCGAGGAGGGGTTCCGCGTGTTGGCGAAGGTGCTCCTCTCCGAGTCCCGCACCCTCACCGTGGGTGAGAGGAAGCGGGTCATCCGCAGCGGCCTTCTGGGCGACTCGAGCGGTCGCATGGCGTTCACCGCCTGGGTCGACCTGGACCTCCCCGTGGACTCCGTGGTGGAGATCTTCGGCGCCTCCGCTCGGCCCTTCCAGGGCGAGCTCCAGGTCGTCATGGACGAGCGGTCGCGCGTCGAGCGCCGGCCGGAGGTGGAGCTGCTCTCGATGGGCGGCCTGGCTACGGAGCGGCCGGTCGAGATCGGCTGGCTCGAGGAGCGTCCGGAGGGCCCCGGCCGCCGGGCCATCGAAGGCGTGGTGGTCGAGCTCCGCTCCCCGAGCGGCCTCATCCACCGTTGCCCGCACTGCTCTCGGAGCCTCGTGAAGGGGTTCTGCCGCGAGCACGGGCCCTCCCGCGGCGAACCGGACCTTCGGGCCCGTCTCGTCCTGGACGACGGCACCGGCTCGGTCACGGCCCAGCTCTCCCGGGAGTGCGTCGAGAACCTCCTCGGCCTCGACCTCCCGAAGGCGATCGAGCTCGCGCGCGAGCGGCTGGACCCCACCGCCGTGCAGGAGCTCCTCTCCGAGCGCGTCCTCACGCACCGGCTGCGCCTGCTCGGACGCGCCGTGCCCGGCCTCTGGGGTCTCACCTTCTTCGTCGACCGGGTCCTTCCCCTGACCCCGGAGGCGACGGTCGTCGAGGAAGCGAACCGTCTGCTACGGACACCGGACGCCTCGCTCCGGGAGGGGCCATGAGCACGAGCAGGGGAGCGAAGGAGGGGTCGTCCCCGAGCATCACGGCGCCCGAGCCGGGCCACCCCGCGTCGGTCCGGCCCGCGGGCTCCGCTCCATCGAACGACCCCGCGCCCCGCCCCCGAGAGGTCGCCTGGAGGCTCTTCACCCACGAGCTCACCTCCTCGTCGGTCCAGGAGAAGGGTGAGGGGGAGAAGGCGACGACCCACGTGCTCACCCCTCTGGGCGGATGCGTGAGCCGGTTGCTCTTGGTGGGGACCCTCTCCCAGATCGAGCCGCTCGGGTCCGGGGCCTCTCCCCTGTGGAGGGCGCGCTTCACCGATCCCACCGGCGGAGTCGCCGTGACCGCGGGTTCCTACCAGCCGCGCGCGCTCGCGTTCTTGAGCCAGGCAAAGGCCCCCCTCCTCGCGACCGTGGTCGGGAAGGCCCACCTCTTCGTCGGGCGCGAAGGGGTGCCGATGGTGTCCGTACGCTCCGAGATCATCGCTCCCGCGACCCCGGCCGAGGAGCGGGCCTGGGTGGTGGAGACCGCCCGACAGTCGCTCCGTCGGCTGGCCCTCACCAAGGAGGTCCGCGCACGCGGGTCCCGGGACCCGGGGGCCTACCCCTGCGGCTACCCTCGTCGGTTGGTCGACTCCGCCCTCCGCTGCCTGGACCGCTACCCCGGCTCCGATCCAGAGCGCTTCCGGGGGCCGATCGAGCGCGCTCTGGGAAGCGTCGGGGAGGGCACCCCGGTCGTTCCCGACCCTAGCAGGTAGTATCTTCCCCGTCCGCCCCGTACCTCCTGAGGGGGGTGGGGGACGCAGCCTCGGTCGAAGGGCCCTGCGCCGAGCGGCAGCGGCCCGGGGAACGAGATCCCTGGACGCGAGGAGGTCTCCCGTCGGCTGCTCCTCTCGGTCGACCAGGCGGTCCAGGGCCATGGCGGAACCTGGCTCGTGACCGGCCCTCCGGGCATCGGGAAGACGTTCCTGCTGCACTGGCTCGCCGGTCGGATGCGCGACCGGGGCTTCCGGGTCTGGGAGCGCTCGTTCTTGGAACGCCGGGGGGAGCTCATGGGCCCCCTCCCCGAGATCCTCTCCATCCTGGCCCCACCTCGTTCGGAGCCCTCTCCCGCGGAGGCGGGCTCTCCTGGGGGCTTGCTGCCGGCCCGGTTCCTACTCGACCTTCTGCGGGCTCTCCTGCGGACCTCCGCTCAACGGCCCGTCGCGATCCTGCTGGACGACGCCCAATACGCGGACCCCGAGGCCTTCCTCGCCTTCCAGCTCCTCTCCCGGGCCATGGGAGGCATGCGCGCGATGCTCGTCCTCGCCGTCGCGGACCCCGTCACGGAGGCGGGACCCGGGGTCGACACGCGTTGGGCCCGCTCCGTCGAGGTCCTTCGGGGCGAAGGGAGCCTGGAGCAGCTCTCGCTCCATGGTCTCGACCTTCCGACCAGCCGGACGGTGGTCGAATCCTCGTTGGGGGCCTCTCTGGAGGGGGCCGAAGGGGAGGAGGTCCTCTCCGCGCTCTGGGGCCGGACCGAGGGGAACCCGCTCTTCCTTCAGGAGCTCGCATCGCTCCTTCTCTCCCAGGGCCAGGTCCAGGTGGAGGGTAACGGGGTACGGTTCGCCCCTGACGGCCCGGGTTCGAAATCCTCCCCAATCGGGGGTGGTTGGGGACGGCTCCCGCTCCCTCCGACCCTGCGCCGGCTCCTGCTCGACCGGCTGGAACACGTACTGCCCTCCGAGCTCACGCTGCTTCAGGGCGCGGCCCTGGTGGGCAGCCCGTTCGACGCGGAGCCGCTCGCCGCGGTGACCTCACGGACGCTACGGGACGTCGAGTCCCACTTCCGCGACTTCACTTCGACGGGACTGCTCCGCCAGGACCCGGAGAGCGACGACGTCCCGCGGTGGCGCTTCTCGAACGACCTGGTCTGGGAGGTTCTGCTGCGGGACGCGGAGCCGGACGACGTTCGGGAGCTCTCGCGTCGGCTCGCGCTCTGGTGGAGCACCGCGCGGCCCGAGGAGGTGGAGACCATCGCCCGGCTCTTCCACGACGCGGGGGCGGTGGACGAGGGGCTCCCTTGGGTCCGAGAGGCCATCGACCGCGCCCTGCGCGCCCAGGCGACGCTCTCGGCCGAACGGCACTTCCAGTGGTACTTCGATCTCCTCGCGGGCATCCCCCAGGCCCCCGCCGCCCTAGCGCAGGAGGCCCTCGACCTCGTGGACCGCCTGCTCGTGCGTCGCCTGAGGCCCGAGACGGTCCAGGTCCTGAGGTCCCTCGCGAGGGCCCAACCCACCGAAGAGATGCGATGGGAGACCGGCTGGCGGGAGGTCCATGTCCAGGTCTCCTTCGACCTGCCGCGGGCGGAGCGGAAGTACGAGGAGCTCCGAGCGATGCTCGAGCGCTCGCCCCTGCCCAACGACACCGCGCGCCGGGGCGCGCTCTGCTTCGTCCACAGCGAGCTCCTGGGGGCCCGCCTCTCCTGGAGCGAGGCGACGGAGGAGGCGGAGAACGCGCTGCGCCTCTGGGGGGACCGGGCCTCCGTCTGGGCCCGCGGACGCCTCCACTATGAGCTCGGATGGGACCATCTCATGCTCGGTGACTTTGCGAGCGCGCGCGAGCACCTCATCGACCTGCTCGCCCTCACGGCAGGGACCGAGGTGCCCGTCCTGCGGGCGACCGCCCTCGTGCTGGACGGAAGTCTCTCGTTGATGGAGGGGCGGCTCGCCGCCTCCTCCCGGGCCTACCAGGAGGCCGCCCACCGCCTGCTGGAGGTCGGCGCCATGGAGGGCTACGGCATCGCCCGGAACAACCGCGCGGAGGTCCTGATCCATCTGGGCCGCGATGAGGAGGCCCGGCGAGAGCTCCGCGAGGCGGAGCTCGTCGGGACCCGCTTCGGCTATCCCCGCGTGGTGCAGGGCTGCGCGCTCAAGTGGGCCTGGCTCTACGCGCTTCGTGCGGACTGGGGGGCGGCCTCCGACGCGCTCACCACGGTGGAGCAGGAGCTGCGGACCACCGAGATCTCCGACGAGCTATGGGAGGCCCGCCTGCTCCGCCTGTGGGTCGACGGGGAGATGCGGAACCCCAGTGCTGCGCTCGACCGTCTCCACTCGACCTTCAAAGAGGACTCGCACCTCCAGCCCCACGTTCGGCCCTACCTCAGCCGGATCGAGGGACGGCTCTTGGAGCTCACGGACCGGCCCGGGGCTCGCGAAGCGCTCGGCCGGTCGCTTGAAGCCGCCCGTCGATACCGGGGGAACGAGGAGCAGGCCGCCGCGCTCCAGGCGATTGCCCGCTGGGAGCGGGCGCATGGCGACCTCGCGGCCGCCGAGAAGGCGGAGCGGGAGGCGGACGCACTCTTCCCCGCGACGCTGCCGGCGCCCGACCGGCCCTCGCTCCCGCACTGAGAAGGTCGAGGCTCCTCTCATGCCCGGATGGGGGCAGCCCGCATCGGTAGGGGGCGGGGGATGAGGAGCGGGTCCCGGCCTTCGAGGGGGCCTTGAGAGCATTTATACCTCCTTCCGTGTGCGCGCGCCGGGGAATGAGGAGCACCTGTCTCGCCGAACCGTGAAGAGACCCGCGACATTCTGACCCCAAGGCTCACCAAACAGCATGGCCGAACCGAAAGTGTCCTTCCCCTGGCTGGGCTACGTCGTCTTGGTCATCGTGCTCGCGGCGGCGGGGGGCGGGGGCTACTACGCCCTGACCCAGACCGTCTACAAGCCCCATCCGGCCCCCAACATCCTGGTGGTGCAGGAGGGCGACAACGTGACGGTCAACTACGTGGGCATCTTCGGCAGCGGCATCGACCAGGGTAAGGTCTTCGACACCTCGCTCCTCTCGGTCGCCCGCGATAACTCCACCTGGCCCAAGGCGCTCAGCTTCGCCTTCCGGGGCGCGAGCGGATACACACCTCTGCATGCCCACGTGGGCACCCAGTCCTACGGCTCCTACACGAGCCTCATCACCGGGTTCTGGAAGGCGATGGTCGGCCTGCAGGGGAACCAGACCACCACGACCGTGATCCCTCCGGCGCAGGGCTACGGCTTCTCGGATCCCTCGAAGATCTTCGTCTACCCGTTGGTCCAGACGTTGCCGATGCTCTACACCTACACACCCACCGGGTTCAGTTCGGCCTACCCCGGGGTCACCGCCCGACCCTCGATCTTCGTGGACCCCCACTGGGGCTGGAACGACACGGTCCTCTCCGTCAACTCGACGGCGGTGGTCCTGGAGTACACCCCGACCGTGGGCGAGCACATCTCCCCCCTCGGCTGGACGGACGTGGTGACAGGGGTCTCCAACACCCAGGGCGCTCAGGGGACCATCACCTACACGAACCAGCTCTCCCCGCAGGATGTTGGTCAGGTCCAGGGGACGGACTGGCAGAACTCTAACCAGCAGTTCTTCCTCACGAGCGTCAACTCGGCCGCGGGGACCTACACGCTCAACTTCAACTCCGAGGTCACGGGCAACACGCTGATCTTCGAGATCACGGTGGTGAACATCCTCCCACCGGCCGCCTGAGGCGGTCCCTGCATCGGTGAGGCAGTGACCCCAGGCCGAGGAGGCGGGCCATGCCCTCCGTGCGCGTCGTGACCTGGCCGGAGCTCAGCGAGTCGGAGCGCACGAGCCTCCCCGCGGTGCACGTCCTGGACGGGGGTCCCATCTGGGACGAAAAGTACCTGCGCCGGATCCACCGAGGACCAAGCCCTTTCGTCGACTATCACGCGGTCTACGCCGTGGAGAAGGACGAGGTCCTGGGATTCGTCCAGGTGATCCGGACGCCCTTCCGCTTCGTGGGAGCCCCCCGCCCCGAGACCGTCGCCGGGCTCGACTACGTCGTGGTCCGCCCGGAAGCCCTACGGCGCGGCCTCGCCTCACAGCTCATCCAGGAGGTGCACCGTCGAGAGCGGTCGGAAGGGACCCGATGGGTCCTCCTCAGCACGCGCCGCTCGTGGGGGGCACACCGCCTCTACGAGCAGCTGGGGTACCGGGACGTCTACAGCCCGGTCTCCGTCCTCCGACAGGTCCCGGCCCGGGCTCCCGACAGGCTCGCTCGAGGCTACCGGATCCGCAGGGCCCGGGCGAAGGATGCTTCCGGGCTCGAACGGCTCCTGCGAGAGAGCGAGCGTGGCCGATCCGGGTTCGTGCCGAGGAGCCCCGATTCCTTCTCCTGGAGGTTCCGCCACGAGTGGGCCCGTCCGCGCGACCACCACCTCCTGCTCCACCAGGGACGCGAGGTGGGCTACGCCCGGATCAGCGTCAGCCCGAGGGCCGTCACCGCGGATGAGGTCGCGCTCACAGGTCCGGACCACGCGCTCCCGATGCTGCTCCATCTCGAGCGAGAGGCGCGAGGTCGCTGGCTGCTCCTGCAGCGGACCACCTTTGCCTCCGACCTGAAGGGGGAGCTGCTCGCCCGGGGGTACCGGTTCTACCCCTACGCCCACGCGACGATCATGGCCTGCCCGATCGCCCCGGGTCTGCGGGGGGTAGGAGCCTTCGCCCCTTGGCAGGCGACCTTTGAGGACCCGAGCTTCGTGATGCACGCGGGCGACTGGTTCTGAGCCCTACCTGAGGGCCTCAGAGCGCGATCTTGCCGTTCTTGAAGAGCGCCTTGAGGTTGTCCTCGGCGTTCTTGGAGATGACCTCCTCGTTCCGGGTCATCTGACGGACGGAGCGGTTGTGCTCGTCCAGGAGCTTGCGCGCCTCGTTCTTGCGCTCTCGGGACTGGTGGAGGAGCCCCATGACGCTCTTCTCGAGGTCGCGGATCTCGTCCGAGAGCTTGTCGACCTTTCCGATGAGCTCCGCCCGGGCCTTCCCCTTCGCCCGGATCTCGGCGACGAGATGACCCACCTCGGTCAAGCGCGACTTCACGTTGCGCATGACCTCGTCGCGGTGCTTCTGGATCTTCTCCACCTCGATCGAGATCTCTTCGTCGCGCTTCCGCGCGGCGTCGAGCTCGACCCGGAGCCCCTGAAGGCTCTCATCCTTGGCCTTCCAGACCGACTGGTTCTTCTCGGCCTCGCCGAGCTGCGCCCGCAGCTCGCGCATCCGGTCGATGAGGGCGTTCTCCTCCTTGATCGGCATCGCGGTGGTCTGTTGCTTCTTCTCCAGCGCCGCGATCTCCTGGACGAGCCGGTCGGGGCGAGGACGGGCGCGCCGGTCGTGCCCCTCGCCGGACTCGCGCAGTTCGATCCTGAGAGCGTCGACGCGGCCGCGTAGCCGGTCGCGCTCGGAGCGGAGCTCGCCCAGCTTCTTGCCGAGGTCGCGGAACTCCTGGTGGAGGGTCTCCACCTCCTGGTAGATCGGACCCCGATGGTTCTGGAGATCGAAGGCCTCCTCGGCGAAGCGCCGGGCCAGCGCGAGCATCTCCGCTCGTCGCTCCTTCATTCCCCGCAGCTTCTGCTCGCCGGAGCGGATGCCCTGCCAGAGCTCCTTCTCCTGGCCTTCCTCCTCTTCCGAGAGGAGTCCCCCGTGCCGTGGCACGAAGGGTCCAGCCCGTCGCTCCGTTATGAGCGTTGCCCGTTCTTCGCTCTGGCGCGGCGACGCCCCCGACGCCGGGCACCGGCGCCTGAAGCCGTGGTCGAGCGCAGGACCTGGGCCGCCACCAGCGCGGCCGGTATCCCCGCGTCGATGTTGACCACGGCGAGGGGAACGCACGACTGGAGCATCGCAGTGAGGGCGGCCTCCCCGCCTCCCCCGCGCCCGTATCCCTGAGAGGTGGGCACGCCGATGACCGGCCGATCGACGAGCCCTGCGACCACCGTGGCCAGCGCGCCCTCTCGACCCGCACAGACGACGTAGACCCCGGGACGGGTGCGCTCGAGGCGGGGGAGCACGCGCAGGAGCCGATGGAGCCCCGCCACGCCCACGTCGAAGGCACAGGCGACCTCGGCTCCCAAGGCCTCCAGGGTGAGCCGTACCTCCTCCGCGACACGAGCGTCCGCTGTCCCGGCGCTCAGCAGGGCCGCGTGTCGACCCGCGAGAGGACGGTCCATCTCCTTCGGCCTCAGGATGGCGAGCCTCACCAGCGGGTGGACCTCCAGGGGGACGCCCTGCCCTCGCCGCTCTGAGAGCCAGGTGAGCTCCTCGTCCGTGAGGCGGGAGAGGATGGCCCCGGTACGGGTGCGGTCGAGGCCATCGACGAGCTCCTGGAAGTGGGGGAGCTGCTTGCCCTCGCCCAACAGGACCTCCGGGAGGCCCGTCCGCTCGACGCGGGGCAGGTCGAAGCGTGCGTGCCGACCCCCGGGAAGGTGCCCTTCCTCCAGGAGCTGGGTCGCTTCCTCGAGGGAGATCTCCCCCCGTTGGACGGCGCGTAGGATGCGTCGGACCATGCCGGGACCCATTCCCCAAGGCGGGAGCGGATGGTCCGCGTCGCCCCGAGGAGCGGCCGATGTCGGGAGCGTTCAAATAGACCTCGATGCTCGGTCGACCGTCACGAGCCATGCCCATCAGTTTCGATCTGACCCAGGACCAGAAGGAGCTCCAGACCCTCGCCGCCAAGTTCGCCCGGGAAGAGATGGCCCCCCGCGCCGCGGAGGCCGACAAGAAGGGACACTTCCCCGAGGAGGTCTACCGCAAGGCCTGGGAGCTCGGCCTCATGAACCTCAACGTGGCGACGGAATACGGCGGTGCCGGTCTCCCGCTGCTCGAGCAGTGCATCATCACCGAGGAGCTCGCCGCCGCCTGCGGAGGCATGACCACCTCCATTCTCGCGAACTGCCTAGCCCTCCAGCCGATCAACCTCGCCGGGACTCCGGAACAGAAGGAGCGAGTGCTCCGACCCTTCTGCGGGAAGTACGGCCTCGCCTCCTTCGGGCTCACCGAGCCCTCCGGGGGGACCGACGCCGCCGCCCTCAAGACCCGGGCGGAGAAGAAGGGCGACCACTACGTGCTGAACGGCCAGAAGTGCTTCATCACGAACGCCCCCCAGGCCTCCCTCTACACGATCTTCGCGACGCTCGACCCCGCGAAGCGCGACAAGGGGATCACCGCGTTCATCGTCCCACGCGACTCCCCCGGCCTCTCCATCGGCAAGGAGGAGGACAAGATGGGGCAGCGCGCCTCCTCCACCGCCACGGTCCTCCTGGAGGACGTGGAGGTGAGCAAGGAGAACCTCCTCGGGAAGGAAGGGGAGGGCTTCCGCATCGCGATGCAGACCTTGGACTCGACCCGCACACCGATCGGCGCGCTCGCGGTGGGCATCGCCCGGGCCGCCCTGGAGCAGGCGGCCAAGTACTCCCTTCAGCGCACCTCCTTCGGCAAGCCCATCGCCCAGCACCAGGCGGTCGCGGCGAAGATCGCCAACATGACGATCGAGCTCGAGGCCTCCCGTCTGCTCACCTGGCGGTCCGCCTGGCTCGTGGACCAGGGGCACCGGGCCTCGCTCGAGAGCTCCATCGCGAAGTGCTTCTCCTCCGACAGCGCGATGCGGATCTGCGACGAGGCGATCCAGATATTCGGAGGGTACGGCTACATGCGGGACTACCCCGTCGAGAAGTACCTCCGGGACGCGAAGCTCTGCCAGATCTACGAAGGGGCCAACGAGATCCAGCGCCAGGTGATCGCTCGCGAGTTCCTCAAGCGCTTCGGCTGAGGCCGGGGGACCGAGCATGGATGTCATCGTCTGCGTGAAGCACGTACCTGACGCCGAGACCCGACTGCGCGCTTCCTCCTCGGGGAAGTGGATCGACACGGACGGGGTCAAGTTCACCGTCAACAACACCTACGACGAGGCGGCCGCCGAGGAGGCGCTCCGCCTGAAGGAGAAGTGCGGGGCAAGATCGGTGCGCGTCATCACGGTGGGTCCCGCCCGCGCGGAAGAGGCGTTGCGCTATGTCCTCTCCATGGGCGCCGACGAGGCGACCCACATCGAGGTCCCGGCGGACGCCCTGCTGGATCCGCTCACCGTCGCCCGCCTCCTCGCCGGGGTCATCAAGACCCTACCCCACGACATCGTGATGGTGGGCAAGCAGGCCGCCGACGACGAGGCCGGCGTGGTGGGCAGCGCGCTCGGGGCCCTGCTGGGACTTCCGAGCTACGCCTTCGTGACCCAGCTCGACCCGGACGCCGCTTCGAAGACCCTCAAGATGCACCGGTACGTCGAGGGCGGCGAGGAGCACTTCCACGGGCCGTTCCCCGCGGTGGTCTCCCTTCTCAAGGGGGCGGCCGACCCGAGGACCCCGACCCTCCCCAACATCCTGAAGGCCCGCAAGAAGCCCCTCACCAAGGTCCCGCTCGCGGACGCGGAAGCGAAGGCGAGGGCCCTCTCCCCCACCGCCGCCGCGGGCTCGGTGCGCTCCTTCCTCCTGCCCCCGCCCAAGACCGGGGCGAAGATGATCGAGTTCCAGACCCCCGAAGAAGCGGCGGAGAAGCTGGTGAGGCTCCTCCGTGAGGAGGCGAAGGTCCTATGACGCTCGACCTGCTCGTCCTGACCGACCAGCGCGGCGGCTCGCTCAAGGTCTCGTCGCTCGAAGCGATCTCCGAGGCGCGCCGCCTCGTCGCCAAGGAGGGTGGTGGCAAGGTGGTCGTGGGCCTCCTGGGTCATGATCTCTCCGCGGCCGTGGAGGGCGTTCGCGCCTTCGGTCCGGACCTGGTCCTGGTCGCGGACGATGCGAAGTTGAGGGCCTTCTCGGCCCAGGCCTACTCGGCCGTCGCTGCCCGCATGCTCGAGCGATTGAGCGAGCCCAAAGCGGTCCTCGCCCCGGCGACCGCCCTGGGTCGCGAGCTCCTGCCCCGACTCGCCGTGGAGGTGGGAGGGACCATCGCGCCCGACGTGACGGAGATCGCTCCGCGCGAGGGCGGTGGGCTCGTCGCGATGAGGCCCATCTTCGGCGGCCGGGCCACGCTCGCCGTGGACCTTCCGACGCTTCCCTGCCTCTCGCTCCGTCCCAACGCGTTCTCCTCCGAGCCCAAGTCGAACCCCGCGACGGTGGTCGAGCCCTTCGCGCTGCCCGCGCTGCCTCCGACCGCCGAAGCGGTCGTCGTCGAGAAGACGGTGGTGAGCCGAGGGGACACGCCCGAGCTCACGGAGGCCCCTATCATCGTGTCGGGGGGTCGCGGGCTCAAGGGACCGGAGAACTTCGTCCTCATCGAGAAGCTCGCGAAGGTCCTGGGGGCGGGCATCGGCGCCTCGCGCGCCGTGGTCGACGCGGGCTGGCGTCCGGCCTCCGAACAGGTGGGCCAGACGGGCAAGACCGTCTCGCCCAACCTCTACGTCGCCTGCGGTATCTCAGGGGCCATCCAGCACCTGGTGGGCATGTCGAGCTCCCGCTGCATCGTCGCGATCAACAAGGACTCGGCGGCTCCGATCTTCAAGGTCGCGACCTATGGCGTGGTGGGTGACGCTCTCACGATCCTGCCGGCGCTCACGACGACGCTCGCGAAGTCGAAGGGCCTCCCCGTCCCCTGAGCCTCTCCCGGGCCTTTCCGTCCGGGCCCAGCCTTCCAGGCACCTGTGGGACGTCCAAAGCCGGCCACGGTCCCGTGCCCCAGAGGAGGACCTCGCCCGAGGGACGTCCCCCAAAGGTTCTATGAAGGCTCGTTCGCCTAGTCAGGCGACGCGGAGCGGGTACCATCTTTGGTCGCAACGTCAGCTCCTCCCCCCGCGTTCATGGAGGGGGAGTACAGCATCGCCCGGCCCCCGGATGCCCTGGAGTCCGCGCTCCTGCTGACCCACCGGATCTCCCGTGAGGACATCCGGGAAGCGCTCATCGCCCAGATCGGGATGGGCTGGGCGGTCCTGGGTGACCACGACAAGGCGCTCCCGCTGGCGGACCGCGTGCCTCTCGGACAGGACCCGTTCGGGATCTCCGCGTGGGGGGCGCTCCATCGGGTCTGCGCCGCTCAGGTCCATGCGGCGTTGGGCGCGACGGACACGGCGCTCCAGGAGATGGAGAGCGGGCTCACGAAGCTCACCCAAGCGGCCCCGAACGAGCGCGTGCGGGTCATCCTTGAGGTGGCGGCGGCGATACGGGCGGCGCACGAAGCGACGGGCGATCCACGCTTCGCCGTCTTCCCGGCACGCATCCGAGAGCTCTTCCACGGACCGAACGAGCGGGCGGCCGCGGACCGGGCCGCGGTGAGGGTCAGCCTCGCGGTCTTCCGCGCGGACCAGGCCCGGGCGATTGTGGAGTCCGGACTGGAACCCCTTCGCTCGGCCTCCCTACCCCTGGACGGGGACGTGCCGGCCTACGTGATCGAGACGCTGTCGGAGTACACCGAGGTCACGGGCGACCGGTCGCTGCTTGCCTCCGGTATGGCCCTCCTGCCGAAGATCGCGGATGTCCACCAGCAGCTCCGGGCGAAAGCTTCGCTCGGAAAGGCCCTCCGAGAAGTGGGGGACCTCCTCGCCGGAGAGCGCCTCCTCCGCGAGGCCCAAGGGGACCTTCCCTCCCTGGACCCCCGCGGGAGGGTCGCGGGCGCGATCCACGTCGCCAGGGTCAGTGCCCGCGATGGGCATCTCGCCGGGGCCGACGCCTTGCTCCAATGGGCACGATGGCAGCTCACCCAGATCACGCCGCCGGAGGACCAGCTCGACTTCCGACGTCGGCTCGCGGACGGCTTCGCCCACGTAGGCGCGGAGCTCGGCGACCCCGCGCGGGTCGAGACCGGGCTCGCACTGGTGCGGAACATGCCCTCGGGGTTCGAGCGCGACCTCGCCCTCGCCTCCCAGGGGCGCTACATGGTCGCCTACGCGACGGTCGGCCTTCGTCTCAAACAGCGCCTCGACCGCCTGGAAGCCCGGGCGGGCAGCGCGCCGCCGTGGGGGTTCAGAGGGCTCGTCGCGGAGACGAGGGAGGCGCTCGCCGCCGGCGCGGTGCCCTCCGCCCGACAAGCCTACGGTCGGGCCCGCCGGGCCATCTTCCACCACATCGAAGAGGTCCCGGACCTGGAAGAGCTCTGGCGGATGATGAAGCAACTGCACGAAGCGTTCACCCACTGGGAACCGACCTGGGGCAGCCGCTCCGACTTCGTCCGCTTCCTGGACGACGCCCAGGCGGCCCTCAAGGTGCGCGACTGGCGCACGCTGCGCGACCGGCTCCGACGAGCCCAGCACATGCTGGACCAGCGCCGGGTCTCCGGTTCCCTGCCCCCCAAGGGCGCGGCCTCCGATGTCCGACCGTCGGGCCCGGCGTGAGCGCCGGGGTACGGGGACCTACATCTCCCGGGCCGCCAGCGAAAGCTCGCGGATCGAATCGGCGATCCCCAGCTTCATGGCGCCGCGGGCAGAGCCCAGGGCGGTGGAGAGGAGACCCCGAGGACCCCCGGGCCGTGGGGTCATCCAGTCGTGGAAGAGCCCGGTCGCGAGCTGAGCGTACTCCCGGTAGATGCGGGGGTTCCACTTGACCGGGTCCATCCCGGCGAACCGTTGGAAGTCCGGGAGCACGTGGGAGGAGTTCAACCGCTCACCGTAGGACGCGAGCTTCACGGAAGAGAAGTCCTTCGCCTGGATCGCCTCGAGGGCGGTGTCGGCCGCGAGGATGCCGCTGCGCGCAGCGTAGCTCATCCCCTGGATCACGATGCCATTGGAGAAGACGAAGCCGCCCGCATCGCCCGCGACAAGGACCCCGTCGTCCCAGAAGCGGTCCGGCCGCGCCGCGTACCCGTCCGGGATGAGCTTCGCCCCGTACTCCACCATCTCCGCGCCCCTCAGGAGCGGTTCGATCGCCGGGTGGAGCTTGAACTTCTCGATGATCTCGTGGGTCGCGACCCCGCGGCCCTTGAGCGAGCCCAGCTGGGCGATGATCCCGAGGGAGAGGGTGTCTCGGTTGGTGTAGAGGAACCCTCCGGCCATGATGCCCGGAGGGAGGAACCCGAGCACCCACTCCTGGGCGCGCCCCTGGAGCCCCTCCACCCCGAACCGGTCCTCCAGCACCTGGGGATCGATCTTGAAGACCTCTTTCACCCCGACCTCGGTGTGGTCCTCGGACAGCCGCAACTGTCCGGTGTTGGCCCGGGGCGGCGCTCCCTTCCGGAGGGAGGTGCCCAGGGTCGTGCGCGAGTTGTATCCGTCGGTCACGATGGTGATGGGGGCCGTCATGACCTCCCCGCTCTGGACCACGCCACGGACCTTCTCCCCCTCCCGGTGGAGCTTGTCCACGGGCACCGCCGAGACGAGCGTCGCCCCCGCCTCCTCGGCCTTCTTCGCGAGCCAGGCATCGGTCCTGGCGCGCAGGACCGAGTGGGCGTTGTAGGGCGGCCGGTCCCAGCTCTCGTCGCGGTACTCGAAGCTCAGCGCCCGGTCCGGGGTGAGGAATCCGAAGCGCTTCGAGATGATGTGCCGCTCCAGCGGCATCTCCTCCTGCCACTTGGGGAGGATCGGGTCCAGGTCGTGTCCCCAGAGGATGCCACCGGAGAGGTTCTTGACGCCCGGCTCCACCCCACGCTCCAGGAGGAGCGTGTTGGCCCCGCCCTTCGCGAGCCGGATCGCGGCCGCGCAGCCGGCGAACCCGGCACCGACCACGATCGCGTCGAAGTCGTCGCCCATGAGGACCCCCCAACGACTCAGGGTCCTGGACCGATAAAGGGCTCGCGCCCTATCGGCGGGTCGCGGGGGCGGTCCCGACGGTCGGCGGGATGATGCCGCGCAGGCGTTCCTGACCCTCTTCGATCGTCCGTTCGAACTGCAGGCAGCGAGGCACGCCCGGCCAGTCCTCGTTCCCCATGGCCTGGCTCGTGCCACCGAACTCGGCGCTGATCCGGATGGTGCCGTAGCCGAGGACCCGCTGCAGAGCGTGCTGCTTCATGTCGACGCCGCGGATCTGCAGGAGCTGGACCTCGTCGAAGTCCTTCGCGAGGATCCCCTTCTGGCGGATCACCCGGGTGCTCGTGACGACGTAGACCAGGCTGGCGTAGCGCAGCCAGCGCGCGCCCCAGAAGAGGATCGCGAGCAGGAGCAGGACGACCGCGACCACCTCGTATAGGCGGCTCGCGGAGGAGCCTGCCACCGCTTGGAGGGCCGAGGGGAGCGGCTCGATGAGCGAGGAGGAGAAGAGCCCGGCCGCCTGCAGCAGGACCGCGTCCAGGTAGATGACCAGGGCCAGCACGATGGTGGGGATCGGCAGGAAGAACCAGCGCGTCGGCCGGGACTCCCAGAGGAGCTTCTCGCCCCGGGTGATGTAGGTCGCCTTGAGAAGTCGGGGGAGCTTGGTGTCCGAGGTCAGCGTGGGTTTTGGGAGGTCCGGGATGACGGGGGCCGGAGGCACGGGGGACGGGCCGAGGTCGTCCGGCGTCATGGGCGAGGGCGGGTTCGCGGCCGCGTTCGCGCCAGCGACCCCTGCCGGGTATGCGGGCGAGCTCGGCCCCGTCGGCGAACTGGTCCCGGTGTTGGAAGCGCGCTGGGCCATCAGTGCCCCGATGGGGAAGTCCCCCTTTATACCTGCTCGGTAGACACAAGCGAGGGATGGAGCCCTGGTCCTTCCCCTTCAAATCCCACGCTTCCTCCCAACCCCACCATGGGCATCACCGACTGCCACGTCCACATCAATCCGGTCTGGGAGATGCTGCCCGCGGCGAGGGCCGCCATCTCCGCCCACCACCGGGACTTCACCGAGATCGAGCGGTACCTGCACGATGCGCGGCTCTTCCTGGAGTACATGGACCGCTGCGGCGTCGAGCGCTCGGTCCTCATCAACTACGTGAGCCCGGAGGTGATCGGGTACACCGAGCGCTCGAACGACTTCGTCGCCGACTACGTGCGGGAGGACCCCCAGCGCCTCGTCGCAGTGGGTTCGGTGCATCCACGCCGCCATCCGGACCCGCTCTCGGCGGTCTGGGAGCTCAAGCAGAAGGGGATCCGTGGGATCAAGCTCCACCCTCCTCACCAGCTCTTCTCCCCTAACGAGCACGCTTCCGACCGGGGGGGCAACGTACGACTGGCCGCGATCTACCGTGCCTGCGAAGAGCACAAGCTCCCGATCATCTTCCACACCGGGACCTCGATCTTCCCCGGGGCGAGGGACCGATTTGCCGAGCCCATGCTGGTCGAGGATGTGGCGATCGACTACCCGGACCTCACGATCGTGCTCGCCCACGGAGGGCGGCCGCTCTGGATGGACCAGGCGAGCTTCCTCACCCGCCGGTTCCCCCGCGTCTACCTGGAGATCTCGGGCGTGCCCCCGGAGAAGCTGCTCACCTACTTCCCGGACCTGGAGCGCCTATCGGACAAGGTCCTCTTCGGCTCGGACTGGCCCGGGCCCGGGGTCAAGGACGTGAAGGACAACCTCGCCCGCTTCGAGCGCTCCGGGCTGAGCGCGGAAGCGAGGGACCGTATCCTCCGAGAGAACCCGGAGAAGGTCTTCCCCCGCTGAGTCCCCTTTGAAATAGTCCAGCCCGTTCGACCTCCTCGTGAACGCGAGTACTCCCTCAGAGCGGACCACCCGTCCGCCAGAGCCTTCCTCCCCTTCGAAGGAGGAGAAGGCCCCCGCCTCCCCGGCGGAGCAGGAGAAGGGGGAGGACGAGCAGACGCCCTCCCCGATGCTGGACGTCGGTGCGAAGAGCATCGATGCCGGCGAGGAGATCGGCCGCTTGCCGCTCCCGCGACGCGACCGCGGGGAGATCTATGGGATCTCGAACCAGCTTCTCGGGGCCGCCCGCATCCGGGTGATGTGCGAGGACAACATCTCGCGGATGGGTCGGATCACGGGGAAAATGAAGAAGAAGATGTGGATCCGCGAGGGGGACCTGCTCATCCTCCGTCCTTGGGGATTCCAGGAGGGGAAGGCGGACATCCTCTTCCGCTACAGCCGTACGCAGGCGAACTACCTCTCCCGGCGCAAGATCCTCCCCGCCTCCGTGGACTTCTACGGCGGTGAGCTGCCCCCCGAGCCGGAGCGACCTCGCCGTCGGCGATAGGGCCTCTGGGGTATGGCCGAGGCTCGCCCGCTCTCGGGCCAAGAGGTGCAGGTCCTCGAGGCCAACGCGGTGGCCCATGGGGTCAGCATCGACCAGCTCATGGACAACGCGGGGCACGCCGTGGCCGAGGAGGCCCGACGGCACCTTCCCCCGCCTCCCGCTCCTGTGGGGATCGTCTGTGGGCTGGGGAACAACGGGGGCGACGGGCTCGCCTCCGCATCGGTCCTCTCGGCCCTCGGGTACCAGCCCCGTCTCTGGCTCCTCGCTGACCCTTCCCAGATCCGCTCCGCGGCCGCGCTCCGTCGGTGGGAGATGGTGCGGGGGTTGCGCTACGTTCGCGTCGGGGTCCCCGCCGCGGAGGAGCTGCGAGGCCTGCCTCTCATCATCGATGCCATGCTCGGCACCGGGGGGACGGGCGAACCGAGGGAGCCCTACCGGAGCGCCGTCCGCGAGATCACCGACTCCGCCGTGAAGGTCCTCTCCGTCGACCTGCCGACGGGCCTGGGCAGTCCTTCCGCTCTCCGGGCGGACTGGACCGTCGCACTCGAGGTGCGCAAGGAAGGGATGGACCATCCCTCCTGCGGAGCGGTGGAGGTCCGGTCCATCGGGATGCCGGAGGAGGCCCATCGCGAGACCGGGGTGGGGGAGTTCCTGCTCTACCCGGTCCCCCCACCGACGACCCAGAAGAGCGACTCCGGCCGGGTCGTCGTGATCGGTGGAGGGCCCTACTACGGGGCGCCCTACCTTGCGGGCATGGGCGCCCTGCGCGGCGGCGCCGACATGGTCTTCGTTCTCGTCCCCGGGTCCATCCTCGATACGGTCCAGGGCTACTCTGCCCAGCTCATCGTGCGGGGGGTGGGCACGGGGCGGCTCTTCACCGTCGGTGACCGGGACGCGGTGCTCTCCCAGATCGAGCGGATACGGCCCACCGCGGTCCTCCTGGGCAATGGGATCGGAGAAGCTCCCACGACCCTCCAGTTCCTCGAGGAGGTCTTGGAGCACATGCTCCCTTCGACCCCTTGCGTCGTGGATGCGGACGGACTGCGCCTCGTGTCCCGGCGCGGCGAGGTCTCCCTTCCTGGCCAGTCCCCGTCGCGCTGGCTGCTCACGCCCAACCTTCGGGAGTTCGCGCACCTCGACGGCCGCTCCGCGAACCCGTTGACGAAGCCCCCTACGCCCGAGGAGGTGCGCAGGCTCGCGGCCCGATTGCGGGCGACGCTCCTGGTGAAGGGCCCCGAGGACATCCTTTCCGACGGCGAGTCCACCAAGCTCAACCGCACCCACCACCCGGCGATGGTGGCTGGAGGGGCGGGGGACGTCCTCGCAGGCCTCCTGACGTCGCTCCTCGCCCGGGGCCTCACCCCGTACCAGGCGGGACGGCTCGGGTCCTTCTGGCTCGGGAGGACCTCGCTCGCCGCGTTCGAGGAGGTCTCCTATGCGCTTCTCCCCGAGGACCTGCTGGCCCGGATGGGACCGGCCCTTCGACGGGGCCTCGACGAGGTCCG
Organism: Thermoplasmata archaeon; assembly: GCA_027306505.1. Taxonomy (GTDB): domain Archaea; phylum Thermoplasmatota; class Thermoplasmata; order Lutacidiplasmatales; family UBA184; genus JAKAAX01. Next base: position 88,206 of record DAHUZP010000057.1, read on the forward strand.
GCGTCTCACCGACCCGGGTCGGCCGGCACCGACCGGTCACGCGTAGCGCACGCGCCCCTCGATCTCCTTCGCGCGAAGGAGCGCCGCTTCGCCCCCGGAAGGATAGGCCTCCCGGTAGCCGCGCACGAAGCGTTGCACAAGCGCTTCACGGTCCGGGCAGAGGGTGTTGAGGTCCTCGGAGACGAGGTGCAGGTCCACGCCCATCTCCTCGAGGCCCGGAGCGCGGCTCCCCAAAGAGAGGTCGAGCAGGGCCACGTCCCCCTCGCACCAGAGCACGTTGGAGGCGGTGAGGTCCCCGTGGGAGATCCCGCAGGCGTGCAGGCGGCCGAGCGCGTGTCCCCAGCGCTCGACCTTCGCCCCTCGCTCCTCGTCTCCCGGCGCCGTTCGCTCGAGCACTTCCGCGAGCGTGGGGCCCTCCAGGCGCTCGAGCACGAGGGTCGAGGAAGCGAGGTCGAGGTCCAGGACGACCGGCGTACGTACGCCCGCCCGACGCGCTTCCGCTAGGAGGCGCACCTCGGTCCGCAATCGCTCCTTGCGCAGACGCTGGTCGAGCGCGGGGTGGCGGTAGCCCTTGACCGGGCGGCGCTTGACCAGGCAGGGAAGGCCGAGGAAGTCTCCCTCGGTCACCACGGCCTCGGCCCCTTCGACCCTCCAGGGGCTAGGGGGGGCCGGCTCGGAGCTCATCGTCGTGCGGGTCCCAGCTTCTGGTGGTGGGCCTCCACGCGAAGGATCGCTTCCCGGGCCAGGCGGGCGGCGAGGGCGCTCGTGTTCCCCTGGTCCCAGGGCGGGGAGACCTCCATGATGTCCAGTCCGACCAGCCGGTCGGCTGTCGCGTCGATGATGTGCTTCACGTCGAACGGGCTCATCCCGAACGGCTCGGGGGTACCCGTCGCCGGAGCGTAGGCGGGGTCGATGCCGTCGATGTCGAGGGAGATGTAGATCTTCTCCGTCCCCAGGAGCTCCACCGCCTTCGAGAGGACCATCTGGATGCCGTCGCGGTGGAGGTCGAAGCTCGAGAAGAAGCGCATGCCGATCTTGTCGTTGTCCTCCTTCTCATCTCGCCCGATGGAGCGCACGCCCAGGACCACCACCTTGCTCGCTCCCAGGCGGTCCACCATGCGCCGTGCCGAGCAGGCGTGGCTGCGTCGGTCACCGAGATAGCTCTCGCGGAAGTCCAGGTGAGCGTCCAGGTAGAGGACGCCGAGCGATTCGTTCCGGGGGGCACCCTCCACGACCGGGGCGGCGCAGGCGTGGTCGCCCCCGAAGGTGATGAGGAACTTCTCCTCTTCCCAGAGCGGGGCGACGACCTCTCGGACCCCCTTCGCCATGTCCTCCGCGCTCCCGTACTCCTCGGTGTTCCCGAGGTCGTGGATCGGGACGTCGGCCAGGTCGATCCCGGTCTCGAAGTTGTAGGTCTCGAAGTTCCAGGAGTGCTGCCGGATCGCGTCCGGGCCGAAGCGTGCCCCGGGGCGGAAGGAGGTGGTGCGGTCGAACGGGACGCCCAGGACCACGTACCGGGCCTCTTTCAGACTGGCGTTCGCATCGGCGAAGGTGGGGAGCTGCATCGTACTTCCGTCGACCCACCTCTGGCAGTCCCCCTGGCGTTTAAGCTGTCGGAGCGCCGGTGGGGACGGCGGGGACCTCCGGTCCTCCCGTTCGTCACCTTCCGCGGGTGCTCACTGGATGGTGGCCACAATCTGCTGGACCATCGCGAGGTCCGCCGGGTCCTGCTAGCTCAGCCAAAGGTAGTGAGGCGCTGGGACCTCGAGGACCTTCCCCTGGACCTGGACCTCCTCGCCTTCAACGTCATGGGCGACGAGGTCGATCTCGCCCCCCCCAGAGCCCCAGGCGGCCCGAGCCAAGCCAGGAGGCGCGGAGGGTGGGTCAGGCGAGGTACCCGCAAGCCACTTCGGGGGCCACAGGCAGGCGACGTTCGGAGCGCGCGGTCGTCTCCTCCACGCGGGGGAATTCGACGTTCATGAGACGGTCCCTCCCTTGGGGAGGCGCTTTCGCACCTCGCGCTCGAGCGCCCGGAGCCTGCGGTCCCAGGACCCTCGTGTGCGGGCGAGCCACTCCTCGGTCTCGCGGAATCCCGCGGGGTTGATGCGATAGACCCGAAGCTGCGCTTCGCGCCTCACCTCGACGAGGCCGCTCTCCCGTAGCCGTCGAAGGTGCTGGGAGACCGCAGGCTGGCTCACGTCGAAGCACTCGACGAGCTCCCCGGCCGAGCGCTCCCGTTCGGCGAGCAGTTCCAGGATCCTTCGGCGCGTCGGGTCCGAGAGCGCCTCAAAGGCCATCATCGGCCTGTATAATGATGAGCTAATATAAGTGTATTCTTATCTCTCACCTTTGGCGTCCACGTTGGGGTATCGGCTTTTAAGGCCGGTCCCGATACGGCGGACGCCCACCCAGGTGGTCGAACATGACCTACGAACACGTCAACGTGAAGAAGGAGGAGGATGGCGTCGTCATCCTCTCGCTCAAGAACCCCCCGATGAACGCGCTGTCCACCAGCCTCGTGAAGGAGCTGGGCGAGGCGATCAAGGAGATCGCGGCCGACCGGACGAACCGCGCTGTCGTCCTCACGGGCGAGGGCCAGTACTTCTGTGTCGGGGCCGACGTGAAGGAGATGGCCGCGATGGCCATGTCCGGCAACTTCGTCGAGGAGGCACCCAAGGTGGTCGCGAAGGGCCATGAGGTCTTCAGCTCCCTGGAGTCGATGCCCCAACCGGTCATCGCCGCCCTCAACGGGATGGCGCTGGGCGGCGGGCTCGAGCTCGCGATCTCCGCGGACATCCGTATCGCGGGGGACTCGACGAAGCTCGGCGCCCCAGAGGTCACCCTGGGGCTCATCCCCGCCTACGGCGGGACGCAGAGGCTCCCGCGCCTGGTGGGGCTCGCGAAGGCGAACGAGCTCATCATGACGGGCAGCATGATCCCGGGACCGGAAGCCCTCAGGATCGGCCTCGTCAACAAGGTCGTCCCGGCCGGGCAGGAGCTCCGGGCCGCGCGTGACCTCGCCCACACCATCGGGGCGAAGTGCTCCCCTCCCGCGGTCGCGGCCGCCAAGTCCTCGATCCGCCAGGGGCTTTCGAAGCCCCTCCAGGAGGGCCTCAAGGCCGAGGCCGAGATCTTCCAGAAGCAGGTGCTGACCTCGGAGGACCTCGCCGAGGGGATCACCGCGTTCAGCGAGAAGCGCCCACCGAAGTACAAGGGGAAGTAGGCCCTACCGGAGCAGTTCCCCCATGGCGATCGCAACGGAGTCCCCGATGGAGCACGGCGTCCCGACCATCCAGATGAAGTTCACCGAGGAGCAGAACGCGCTACGGGACACGGTCGCGAAGTTCGCGAGCGAGGAGATGGCCCCGGTCCTCGAGGAGATGGACGAGAAGGAGGAGTTCCCGGTCAGGACCGTCCAGCGCATGAAGGAGCTCGGGTTCTTCGGCGTCCCGATTCCGGAGGAGTACGGGGGCCTCGGCATGGGGAAGATCGGCTACGCCATCATGCTCGAGGAGATCTCGAAGTACGATGCGTCGCACCCTGCGATCCTAGGCGCCCACACCTCCCTCGGCATGTCGCCGCTCCTCTACTACGGCACGGAGGAGCAGAAGCAGAAGTTCCTGGTCCCGGCCGCGAAGGGCGAGAAGCTCATGGCCTTCTCCCTAACCGAGCCCCACAGCGGCTCAGACTCGGGCTCGCTCAAGACCGAGGCGAAGGAGGAGGGGGACTACTGGGTCCTCAACGGCAACAAGATCTACGTCACCAACGGCAAGGAGGCCGACCAGATCGTGGTGATGGCCGCGAACGACCTCAACCTGGGCTCGAACGGAGGCATCACCGCCTTCCTGGTCGAGAAGGGCACGAAGGGGTTCACGGTGGGCCGGTGCGAGAAGAAGATGGGGCTGCACGGCACGAGCACGGCCGAGCTCATCTTCGATAACTGCGCGGTCCCCAAGGCGAACATCATCGGAGGGGTCGGCAAGGGCTTCTACGTCGCCATGACCGCGCTCGATGTGGGCCGGGTCTCCCTCGGCGCGGGTTCCTGCGGAGGGATCTGGGGCGCGCTCAACGTCGCGCTCAACTACGCGAACAACCGCATGCAGTTCGACGCGCCGATCGTCCAGTACCAGGCGATCCAGTTCAAGCTCGCCGACATGGCGATGCACCTGCATGCCCTGCGCACCATGGTCTACCAGGCGGCCGCCTTCCAGGACTCGATGGGCTACGACCCGAAGAAGTGGTCCCGGACCGACCGGCTGAAGAAGTCCCGCGACAGCGCGGTGATCAAGTGCCTGGGCAGCGAGTGGGCCTCCCGCGCGGTCAGCGAAGCGCTCCAGATCCACGGCGGGATTGGCTACATCCGGGGGACCCCCATCGAGCGGGCCTACCGGGACGCGCGGATCAGTGAGATCTTCGAGGGGACCAACGAGGTCCAGCGGATGATCATCGCGGGCGACCTGATCGCCCGCGGCGGCTTCGTTCCCTGAGCAACCCCACGTCCTTCGAGGGGCGCGAGCGCTTCGGCAGCGCTCCGCCTCTCGAGTCGCTCCCCGCTCCGACCATGGGCGGCCATAGGGCCCGCGCTCTATGCCGCCTTGGCTTGGGCGGTGGGGGCCTGCGCCGCGGAGGGCTTGGGCGAGGGTCCTTCCCGGAGCTCTCGCCTTAGCACCTTTCCCACCAGCGTCTTGGGCAGCGACTCGCGGAACTCGACCGACCGCGGCGCCTTGAAGTGGGCGATGTGGCCCTTGACGAACTCGATGACCTCCTTCTCGGTGAGGTGGGTGCCGGGCTTCGCGACCACGAAGGCCTTCACGACCTCGCCCAAGGTGTCGTGGGGGATCCCGATGACCGCCGCCTCCGCGATGTTGGGGTGCTTGTAGAGGACCTCCTCCACCTCGCGGGGATAGACGTTGAACCCGCCCACCAGGATGAGGTCCTTCTTGCGATCGACGATGTAGGAGTAGCCGTCCGGGTCCATCCTCGCGATGTCCCCCGTCACGAGCCAGCCGTTGCGGAGGACGTCCGCCGTCTCCTCCGGGCGGTTCCAGTAGCCCAGCATGACCTGGGGTCCGCGCAAGGCGAGCTCGCCTTCCTCTCCCGGAGGCATCTCCTTCGTCGGGTCGTTCGGGTCGATGAGCTTCACATCGGTCGAAGGCAAGGGAAGCCCGATCGACCCGATCTTCTTCTTTCCCGTGACCGGGTTGGCGTGCGTCGCCGGGGAGGCCTCCGACAGCCCGTACCCCTCGATCAAGTTGGCGCCCGTAAGCTGCTCGAACTTCTTCCAGACCTCGACGGGGAGGGGGGCGGAACCGCTCAGGCAGATCTTCATGCCCCGCAGGTCGGTCTTCCCTGCGTCCGGGTGGTTGCAGACCGCGGCGTAGAGCGCGGGCACCCCGGGAAGCTGGGTCGGGCGGTAGGTGGTGAGGAACTTGAGCAGCGACCCCGGCTCCGGTCGGTCGGGGTTGACCACGAGGGTCGCCCCGTAGAAGAGCGGGAAGTTCATCGCGACGGTCATCCCGTACACATGGAAGAACGGGATGAGGGCGAGCACGACCTCCTCCCCGTCGGTCGCTCCCATGAACCAGGCGCGGGCCTGGATCGCGTTCGCGACCAGGTTGCGGTGGGTGAGCATCGCGGCCTTGGGCCGCCCGGTCGTACCCCCGGTGTACTGGAAGACCGCGACGTCCGTCGCCGGCACGATCGAAGCGGCGGCGACCTTGACCTCGGAGCGGCGCAGGTTGCGGAACCGCAGGAAGGGGAACTTGGAAGGGAGGCTCGGGTCGAAGCCCTTCTTCTTGAGCCGACCGTTGACCACCAGGCTCGGGATGAAGGTGGCCTCCTCCTTGAGCCGACCCACTATGACGATGGGGTGGTCGATGCGGTCCCAGACCTCCTCCAGCTTGTGGGAGAGGAAGTCCAGGGTCACGATGGCCTTGGCCTGGGAGTCCTTGAGCGGGAACACGAGGTCGTCCCCCAGGTAGAGTGGGCTCACCTGCACGATGGTGAGCCCCAGCCGGAGCGCGGCGTAGTAGGCGATGATGTACTGCGGGCAGTTGGGGAGGAAGAGTGCGAGGCGATCGCCCTTCTTCAGCCCGGCCTCGGAGAGGCCGCCAGAGAAGCGCTCGATCTCGTCCCAGAGCTCGGTGAAGGTCCAGCGCTTGTGGTGGCCGGGGGCGAGAGCGAAGATCAACGCGTCACGGGCGGGCCATTTCCGGACCGCTTCCTGGAGCATCTCCGTGACGGAGAGCTTGGGAATGTCGACCTCGGCGGGTATCCCCTTGGGGTAGGAGGCGGTCCAGGGATGCGGGTCCATGCTACGGGCCCCCGGAAAGGCCCACCCCTATGAACGTTGGGTCTCGTGGGAATGCGCATCCATCGCGTGTCGAGGGGGACCCCGTGGGAGGGGAAGCGTCGGGGAGAGGTGGGATTATAGGTGGGACCCTTCGCTCCAGCCCGGGATGACGCTGGGGGACCGCGTGGCCCGCTCGAGCCTACCGGCGGTGATCGTCCTGCTGGCCGTCGTGGGCCTTCTGACGGGGGTGGGGACCCCTCTCCTCGCCCACTACGATGGCATGGGAGCGCGCTCCGTCCCGCGGCCTCCCCCCTCCTGGGGAGCCCTTATCCTCCCGACCCCGGCATCGACCTCGCCCTCCATCTCCACCCCCTCGATCGCTTCGCCAACCCTCCCCCCATCCTTGGAGGAGACGGGGAGGTTGGCGGGCTCCGCCGCCGCTCCTCCTTACGACTGGACGAACCTCTCGGCCTTGGCCTCTGGGCAGGGGCCTTCTGCTCGGAGGTCTGCCGCGATGGCCTACGACACGGCGGATGGAGAGCTGGTTGTCTTTGGCGGAGCCGGTCCCTCAGGCTACCCTCTCGGGGACACCTGGACCTATTCCGGTGGGTCCTGGACGAACGTAACGTCCTTCAGTCCCGCTCACCCGCCGGCCCGGTCGGGAGCCGGCCTCGCATGGGACCCCTCCGGACAGCTCCTCGTCCTCTTCGGGGGCGAAGGCTTCACCGGATCGCTCTACAACGACACCTGGACCTTCCATGCCGGCGTCTGGACCAATCGCACCTCCTCGCTGACGAGCGTTCCTCCGGCCCTCCTCGCCCCTTCGCTCGTGACCGACTCCTCCGATGGGCTCGTCCTACTGACGGGTGGGGCAGGGGTCCAGGGGCCGTTCGGAGGGACCTGGACATGGAAGACGGGAACCTGGACGAACATCACCTCCACCGCTGGCGCTGCGCCTTCCCCGAGGTTGTGGAGCGAGGTGTCCAACGACCCCGCGGACCACGGCGCGCTACTCTTCGGGGGGTACAACGAGAACGTGACGTACTTCTCGGACACTTGGCTCTTCCACGCAGGTAGCTGGACCAACCTCTCCGCGCCCCTCTCCTCCTCCCCTCCACCCACGATCGAGGGTGAGCTTTTGTGGGAAGCCCCGACGCAGAGCCTCGTCCTCTGCGAAGGTTCCCGTGTGACGGGGCTCGGCGTACCTCTCCTCAGCCCGTATGTCTGGGCCTGGGAGCACGGCGCCTGGACCAATCTCACGGCGCCGCTCCACGGGGCTCCTGCGCTGCGGGACCTCTCCTCGGTCGCTTCGCTGCCCAATGGCGGCGGGGTCGGGGTCCTTTTCGGCGGGTGGGGAGCCTCCTCCGAGCTCGGTGACCTCGAGCTCTTGCATCCAGGTCTCCTCCTCAGCGCGACGCTGGGCCCGTCCCCAGTTCCGGTGGGGACCATGGTGCAGGGCTTCTCGAACGTGACGGGGGGAGCGCCCCCGGTGACGTACGGTTGGAACTGGGGCGATGGTGGCCGCTCGGGGAGCGAGAACGCTTCCCACGCCTATTCTGTCGCAGGGACCTACTCCGTCCAGCTCCTCGCGAACGATTCCCTCGGGGAGCGGGCCTATGCGAACTTCTCCGTTCGGGTGGTGAGCGGCCTCGCCGTGAGCGTGAGCGCGACGTCGAGCTCCACGGATGTGGGGTTCGCTGTGGCCCTAAGGTCGACCGTCCTCGGAGGCACCGCTCCCTACTCCTACGCCTGGGACCTGGGAGATGGGAGCCCGGTCTTGACGAGCGCTGCCCCTTCCCATCCCTACGCCTCTCCGGGGACCTACCAGGTGACGCTCACGGTGACCGATGCGAAGGGTCTCCAGGGCACCTCGTCGCTCAACGTCACCGTCCACGCGCTCCCTCAGGTCGCTTTCGTGGTCTCCCCCGCCACGCCCCGCGTGAACGCCACGGTGCAGTTCACCTCGATCCTGAACGGCGGCGAAGCGCCGTTCACCTATGCGTGGACCTTCGGGGATGGAGGTGTCGCCTCCAACGCGTCCCCGACCCACGCCTACCGGTTCGCCGGGATCTTCCTGGTATGGGCGAACGTGAGCGACGCGGTCGGCGCCACCGCCTCGGTGAACGACTCGCTCCAGGTCGCGTCGACCGGGCTGCCCCTCACGCTCACGGCGTCGGTGTCTCCCAGGAACGGGACCCCCTCGACCCCCTTCAGCTTCTCTTCGGTCGCCTCCGGAGGCTCCCCACCCTACACGATCTCCTGGTCGTTCGGTGACGGCGGTCATGCGGCCGGTGCCAACGTGACCCACACCTACGCTCTGGCGAGCGCTTCGCCTTACTCCGTGTTCGCGAACGTTTCGGACGCTTCGGGAGCACTCGCCTCCGTGTCGCTCCGGGTCTACGTCAACGCTTCGGGGTCGCCCGGCGGCGGCTCTGGAGGTGGTGGAGGCGGAGGAGGAGGAGGAGGAGGATCGGGGGGCGGGGGTACCCTCGGGGTCCTCAGCACCTCGAAGTGGAGCCTGCTCCTTGCGCTCGTCGCGGTTGGCGCGGCAGCGGTCCTCGCCTTCCTTCTGGTCCGGCGCAGACGCCGCTCCACGAGCGACGGCCGCCCCTCGGAGACCGCTGGGAAGGGCGTCGCCCAGGAGAGCCCGGGGGGCCCGGCTTCACCGAGCGGCCCCGGGGACCCTCACACCGGACCGTCCGGCTATCCCAGCACGGCGGGAACCCCCCCCCATCGGAGGACCGAGGGGGGGTCTCCCCCCCCTGGCTAGTCCTTCTCGAAGACCATCCCGATCTTGTAGGACTTGGTCCAGTGGACCTTGTCCCCGATCTTGAGGTCCTCGGGGCGCTTCGCGTTCGGGAGCCATCCGGAGACGACCGTCCCCTCCTCCAGCCGCACGAGCGCGTAGGCGTACGGGGCGTCGTTGACGAACTCGTCCGCCGGCACGTTCTGGAGAGAGTAGGCGATCACTTCGCCCGTCCCCTTGAACGTGGTCTCGCTGACGTCCTTCTTGCTCCCGCAGCGAGGGCACTGCAGGATGTAGGTGAGGGTCTTGTACCCGCATGCGCAGGCGTAGCCGCGCAGCTTCCCATCCTCCTCGTACCCCTTGTAGAACTCCCCCACGGAGTGTGGAGCGCTCACGGGACCGGTAGCGGGCGCATGGGCCTGGGCGGCGGGGGTCTGGACCTGAGCTGCCATTTCTCTTCCTCCTTTTTGATCCTCGCGGTCTACTTCCTCTCGAAGATGTGGACGGAGCAGCTGCCCCCGGTCGCGCCGACGTTCTGGCAGACGGCCCACTGGGCGTCCTTGACCTGGCGCTTCCCGGCATGGCCGTTGAACTGCTCCATGACCTCGACGACCTGGGCGGCACCGGTCGCGCTCACGGGGTGCCCCTTCGCCTTGAGCCCACCGGAGACGTTGATCGGCGTCGCGCCATCGACCGCGGTCGCACCCTCCGCGGCGGCGGCCGCGGCCTTGCCCTTCGGGTAGAATCCGAGGTCCTCCATCGCGAGCACCTCGGCGATGGTGAAGCAGTCGTGCACCTCGGTGAAGTCGATGTCCTTCGGGGTCACGCCCGCCGCCTTGAAGGCCTTTTCGCCCGCGATGCGCGTCGCGGGAAGGGCCGTGAGGTCCGCGCGGTCTTGGAGCGCGGCGATGCTTCCCGCGCGGGCGGAGGCCCGAATCGCGGCAGGAGTGCTCGTGAGGTCCTTCTTGAACCTCGCCGGGTTCACCACCACGATCGCCGCAGCGCCGTCAGAGAACGGGCAGCAGTCGTAGAGCCGGAGCGGCCAGGCGATCGCGGCCGAATTCATGTAGGTGTCCATGGAGATTGGCTTCTGGAAGTGTGCGTGCGGGTTCCCCGAGGCGTTCTGATGGTTCTTCACCGCGATCGCCCCCAGCTGCTCGGGCTTGGTCCCGTACTTGTGCATGTGGGCGCTAGCGAGCGTCGCGTAGAGGCCCGGGAAGGTCGCGCCGTTGCGAGCCTCGAAGGCGTAGTCGGCGCCCATCGCGAAGTAGCTCGTCGCCGCGAGCGTCTCCATGTGGGAGAGCTTCTCGACGCCCACCACGAGCGCCGCGTCCAAGAACCCACCCGCCACGTGGACGTAGGCCTCGTGGAGCGCGGCCGAGGAGGAGGAACAGGCGGACTCGATGGTCGCGGAGGGGACCTCCGGGATACCGAGGGCCGTGTTGATGAGGGGGCCCACGTGGGCCTGCCGCTCGGCGACTCCGAAGCAGTTCGAGACGAAGGTGTAGCCGATGTCCTTCGGCCCGAGCCCGGCCTGACGGATCGCCTCCAGGGAGACCCTGGCTGCGGCCTCTCGGCCGGTATCGGACATCTTGCCGAACTTGTTCATCGCGGCGCCGGCGACCCAGACTTCTTCCATGGTGGTTGCTTCCACCGGCCAGCGCATCCCGTAAGGAATCCGGACCGGTGCCGGGACCACCGGCTCCCGATTTAAGCGTCTTTCGGGGGGCGCTCCAGAGGGGTCCCAGGGAGGGGGGGGCCAGGGGGGACGCCCCAGACCCGAGCGAGGTCGCGAGCCCGGGGGGTCGTTCGGGAGCCCGGAGCTCAGCCCGGTGGACGGGCCCGCTCCACCCCGGGAAGCTCGAGCACGTGGGCAAGCTCCCGGAACGCGCGGTCCGCCTCGGCCGCGTCATGGGTCTTGAGGACGACCTTCCCGTCCCTCGTGAGGGTCATCTCGGGCGTGCCAGGGAGGATGAGCATGACCCGGGCGTCGATCACCGTGCGGTGATCGGCCTCGAGCTTCGTCCGCGCTTGCGCGAGGTCGAGCCTCAGCTTGGGCTCAGGGATCGCCTCGTAGGCCCCGCCGTTCGAGCAGAGCGCGAGCGAGCGGTAGCTCACTGGAGCTCCGCGCGCTTCACGACGTCCTCGAGGATGCGCTCGACGTCGATCTTCTGCTCCTCGCCCAGGATCTGGACCAGACGGCTCCGAGTCGCGGGCTTGTCCGGGACGGCCTGGCAGCAGAGCCCAGGCCGAGTCGAGATACCGTAGGTGCCGAGCGCCTTCGCCCGCTCCTCGATCTCGTGCTTGTCGAAGCCGATGAGGGGCCGGACGATGGGAAGGCGGACCGCCGTGGTCGCCGAGCGCATGTTGGGGAGCGTCTGGCTGGCGACCTGCCCCAGCGCTTCCCCCGTCACGAGAAAGCTCGCACCCTCCCTCTCGGCGATCCGCTCGGCCGAGCGCCACATGAAACGGCGGCACATGATGCAACCGACGTGCCGGTCGGTGTTCCGCATGAGGGTGATCTGGGTGGACCCGTGGGGCAGGACGTAGAGCGGGAGCGCCTGACCGTGGAGCGTGCGGAGCACCTGGAGGTGGTCGTGCACCTTCTCGAGCGGGCTCGTGTCCGTGAACGGTCGGTTGTCCATGTGGACTGCGACGAGCTCGTGGCCCCGGCCCATCACCATGTCGGCCGCGACGGGAGAGTCGATCCCGCCGGACATCAGCACCACGCCCTTCCCCATCTCACCCCTCCCGAGCGAAGGTGGTGTATTTCAGGCCTAGGTCACCGGGTGGCCCTTGAGGGGGGTGATGGGTCGCTCTGGGGGCTCCCCCCGGGGCCCCCCGAACGCTTAAGCCCTCCCGCGCCAATACGTATAAACACCCATCTGCCCGGCACTTCTTCGGCTCGGGGCGGAGGGAAGGTTCTGTGTCTGCTACGGCAGGAGTAGGTTGGGCGCCGCCAGGGAAAGTGCCGACCGCGGCCCGCGTCGGGGAACACCGTCACGGCCCCTCGGTGACCGACGGTTTACCCGTCCCAGACCTTCATCGCTTCCTCGCGATGCCGGCCGACGAGGTCGCCTTCCTGAGGGGGACCCTCGGGCTTTACCTGGGGACCTCCCGGGTGGAGGAGATCCTTCGGCTCTTCGGCCGTCGCATGGGCCGGAGCATGGCCGTGCTGGACCCGGACGCCCCGGACGTCGCGGCGACAGTGGGACACCTCGCCGCCCAGGTCGGTCTGGGGAAGGTCATCACCGCTCCCTGGTCCGACCCCTCCTCTGGGGCCCGAGACGCGCTGGGGCGAGGTGGGACGGGAGCACGTTCCCCAGAGGGGAGCCGAGGTCGCTGGGCGGGACGGGACCGGGGGGAGGAGGGGGTCGAGCTCTCCGGTTGGGCACTGCTCTTGGACCGCCTCGCCGAGAGGCTCCCCGCGGGGGAGCCCCGGGCGCAGCCGGTCTTCACCGCAGGCTTCATCGAGGGGCTCTTCGAGGGGATCCTGGGGGGACGCGTCCACGGTGAACTTCGCAAGTTGGGAAGCGGTCGCTGGGAGCTCGAAGTGGGGCTCCTTCCCTTGCGAGGCCCCAAGGTCCCAGGCACCGCCCGCTTCCGCCTGCCCGGTCCTCGCGCCTATCGCTGGGAGACGCAGGAAGGGGGGGAGTTCTTCGAGCGGCTAGCCCCCTACCTGGTCCCCGGTTCGACGCTCGGGTTCGCGCGCGAAGCCCCCCGTCGTCTGAGGGCGGAGTTTGGCTACGGGAACGCGGAGCTGCACTGGTTCGCGGTCACGTTCCGTCCGGGGGAGTCCATCATCTCGCCGCGCCAGGTGGGACACGTCGTCGAGGTCACCGAGAGCTTCCTCATGCACCGCTTCAGCAACGCGGCCGCACCCCTGGTCTTCCTCCAGGGTCTGGACTACCTCGCCAACCGGAACGAGCCGCGCACCGTCGTGCGACTCGTCGAGGTCGTCAAGGAGCGGGTCGTCTCGGCCCGAGGGTCCCTCGTGGTGGAGCTTCCCCTGGACGGGCTCGACCGGGAGATCGTCGCCCAGCTGAGACGGGAGCTCTCCTCGGTACTGCCCGAAGAGGGCGGGTAGGTCCGCCGCTCTCGGCGAGGGCGCGGGGAAGTACTTAGATAGCCCCCGCCCTGGGGAGCGCGTGCCGGACCTACAGGTGCGCGGCAGCGCCCTCCATTACGAGGAGCTGGGAGCGGGGCCTGCGGTCGTCCTGCTGCACGGCCTCGGCGGGGATGGTCACGAGTGGGTCCTGCAGAAGGGGCCCCTATCCGAGAAGCATCGCGTCATCCTGCCGGACCTCAAGGGACACGGCCGGTCGGCCCCTCCTCCCTCCCCGCTCTACAGCCCATTCGACCATGCGAAGGACGTGCTCGACCTCCTGGACCAGCTCCGGGTCGAGAAGGCCTGGCTGGTCGGGCTCAGCGCGGGAGGGTTCGTCACCCTCGCGATCGCGCTGGACCACCCCGAACGGGTCCGGGGCATCGTGCTCGCCGCGACGACCGCCCACGTGGACAAGTACACCCAGGCGGTCGGGAAGCGCTGGATCGAGACGTTCCAGAAGCAGGGGTTCGACGCCTACATGGACCAGGAGATGCGGGACATCTTCCACCCTGACTGGCTCCTCGCCCACTTGGACGAGATGGAGAAGTTCAAGGAGAGCCAGCGAGGCCGCGACCTCTCCGGGATCGCCCCCTCCGGGGCGGCGAACGCCACCTGGGACGTCCGTTCCAGGATCGGGAAGATCAAGCTCCCCACCCTCGTGGTGCACGGGATGGACGACCGGGTGGTCGATCCCACCTCCGCCCGGATCCTCCGGCAGACCATCGTGGGATCGGAGATGAAGCTCTACTCGAACACGGGCCACATGCTCATCCTGGAGCGGCCGAAGGAGTTCAACGCCCTGTTGCTCGACTTCTTCGGAAGGGACGGTCAGAAGGCTGGCGGCGGCCCCCGTCCCCCCGGGTCGGAGGCCAGCCCGGGCGACGGCGGGGCCCTTCCCTCGAGCTAGGGGAACGGCGGTCATCTAGCCCCACCGACGTACGAAGAGCACGGGAAGGAGGGGAGAAGAGGCATGGTGGCCCGACCTTCCAAGCGTCCTCCCGTCCCTCCGTATCGGCGCGTGGAGCTCTCGACGCCCGGGCATGACCTGCGGATGCTGCGCAAGGCCGCGGCCACGCCCTCCGACCTGGTGCTCATGGACCTGGAGGACGGTTGCGCTCCCGGGCAGAAGGCGGCCGCCCGGGCCGTCATCGCGGAGGCCGCGAGGACGCTCGATTGGGGCTCACGGGTGGTCGCGTTCCGGCCCAACGGCATCGGCACCTCCTACTTCCTCGACGACCTCTTGGAGGTCGTAGGGGCGGCGGGCGAGCACCTCGACCTGCTGGTGCTCCCCAAGGTCCGCTCGGCGGAGGAGGTGCGCTACGTCGATCGCCTCCTCCACCATCTCGAGTGGAAGTTCTCGTTGGAGCCCGGCCGCCTCGCCCTGGAGGTCCTGATCGAGACGGCGGCCGGGGTCCTCCATGCCGAGGAGATCGCGCGCTCCTCCCCACGCCTACGGGCCCTCCTCTTCGGGATCTACGACTACGCGGGGGAGATCGGGGCGACCGTCGGTCCGGAGTCCTACGCGGAGGTGCAGTTCGCGAAGCAGGCGACGCTTGCCGCGGCCCGGACCGCGGGGCTCCTAGCGCTGGACGGCATCTCCTCCCGTTTCAAGGACCTCGAGCTCACCCGGAGCGAGGCCGAGGCCTCCCGTCGGATGGGGTTCGACGGCAAGTGGGCGATCCACCCAGGCCAGGTCGAAGTGATCCAGCGGGTCTTCACCCCTTCCACTGAGGAGCTCGAGCGTGCCGAGCACCGCGTCGAGCTCTACCGCTCGGCCGGAGCGGAGGGCAAGGGCGCGATCGCTCTTGGCGAGGAGATGGTCGATGAGGCGACGCTGAGGACCGAGGAGCGGCGGGTCGCGCTCGGGCGTCACCTGGGGCGCCTGGGGAACAAGAAATAGGTCGGAGCTCGGAGCGGAGAACCCGCCCCTCTCCACGGGCCGAGGCAGTCCCCTTATACCGGGGACCGCCCTTCCCCGCCTGTGCTGGAGTTCTCGGGTCTCTCGAAGAGGTACCCGACCTCGCGCGAGCCCGCGCTCCTCGGTTTCGACCTCCAGGTACGGGACGGGGAGATCGTAGGCCTGGTGGGCCTCAACGGCGCGGGCAAGACCTCCGCGATCCGCATAGCGGCGGGCGTTGCCCTTCCCAGCGACGGCACGGTGCGGGTCGATGGCCACGATATCGTGGGGGAGAAGCGTATCGCCTCCGCCCACCTGGGGTGGGTCCCGGAGTTCCCGAACTTCGAGCCGCAAGGGCGGGCGCTGGAGCTCCTCGAGTACTTCGCCGGCTACTATGCGCTCGAACCCGGGAAGACCTCGGAGTGGATCCGGTTCCTGCTGAAGCAGGTGGGGCTCGCCGGCCGGGAGTACGACCGGGTCGGCACCTACTCCCAGGGGATGAAGAAACGGTTCGCTCTCGCGGCGTCGCTGCTCCATCGGCCCAAGAACCTCCTCCTGGACGAGCTCCTGAACGGCCTGGACCCGGAGGGGATCCGCTTCGCCCGCCACCTCATCCTGTCCCTCCGATCGCAGGGCTGCGCGATCCTGCTCTCCTCCCACATCTTGACGGAGGTGGAGCAGCTCGCCGACCGGATCGCCTTCGTGCACAAGGGGAAGCTCCTT
This sequence comes from Thermoplasmata archaeon, assembly GCA_027306505.1. GTDB lineage: Archaea > Thermoplasmatota > Thermoplasmata > Lutacidiplasmatales > UBA184 > JAKAAX01. Next base: position 103,972 of record DAHUZP010000057.1, read on the forward strand.
CGCCTCCTCCCCCACCAGGAACTGGACCGGGCGCCCGGGACCCGCCTGCGGGTACAGGTCACCCACCCCGCGGATGGGGCGTTGGAGTACCTGCGGACCGTGGGACCGACCGTCTGGGAGGGACGCAGCTACGTCGTCACCTCCCCCCAGGTCGGGCCGCACCAGGTGAACCGGGAGCTCCTCCAGCGCGGCTACGAGGTGAAGGAGCTCCACACCGAGCGCGAGGACCTGGAGAGCTACTTCTTCCGGCTCATCGAGGAGGCGGGATGAACCCGTTCCTCTACGACATCTACCGGGTGCTCCGCAACCGGGGCGTGATCCTCCTGATCGCGCTGACCGGTTTGCTCGCCCTGACGGCGCTCACGATCTTCAACGCGTTCACGAGCTCCCAGGGGCTCGCCTCGGTGATCTCCCCCCAGCGGACGGTCCTGCTGATCATGGGGCTCATCTACGGGTTCTTCGTCCCCGTCATGGGGATCCAGACCGGCTACAGCACCTATGCCAGGGACCGGGCGACGGGGGTGCTCGACACCGTGCTCGTCCGGCCGGTCACGCGCACGCAGATCATCCTCTCCCGCTACCTCGCGGTCCTCGTGGCCTCCGCCCTGGGCATCGGGGGCGCGCTCGCTCTCCTCGATGTGATGGACCTCGTGGAGGTGGGGGCGGCCCTTCCCCTGGGACAGCTCGTGGGGCTCTACATCGGGCTCGTCGTGGAGGCGGTCGCCTTCGCGGGCATCCTCTTCCTGATTGCGCACCTGGTCCGCTCTCCCGGGGCGATCATGGGCTCCGCCGTGGTCGTGTTCGTCCTCATCGACATCGTCTGGTTCTTCCTGCTCCTCTTCGTGGGCGTGCTCCTGGGGGGCCTCACCTCGGCCCAGGGGCAGGCCCAGGTCGTCGCTCTCGAGTACGTGGACCCGGCGGGCTACCCGTTCCTCATGCTCGCCTGGGTGCAGGGGGGCCTCTTCGGCGATGTCATCTCGCCCCCCGCGGGAGGGCTCGCGAGCATCGGGCTCACCTTGGGGGGGCTCGCGGTCGCGGGGGCCTTCTGGTCCACCGTGCCCTTCGCTCTCTCGCTCTGGCTCGCTCGCCGGCGTGACTGAACCCCTCCTTCGAGATGGGCCCAGGCGGGCGTTCGACGGAGGGTCGTCTCAGGACGTCCCCCCCGAGGCGGCGAGGTCCTCGGGCTCGGAGGCACGAGCGCCCCGGCGGGCGCCTCCCTCCTTCGGGGAGGGCGGGGTGTCCTCCTCCTCCTCTTCCTCGTGGTGCGAAGGTCCCGAGCTGTCCGCGGCCTCCTCGCGCAAGGCCCCTCGGCGGAGCCGGACCAGCCCCAGGACACAGCCGAGGACCCCCAGGTTCGAGAGGTAGGAGCCGAGGCAGACCGGGCAGAACACGGGGGGCGTGATGAGGAAGAGCTCGGTGTAGGCAAGGACGACGGTGACGCCGACCGCCGTTAGCGAGAGCCCCAGCAGGAGCTGCAGCAGCCGGTGGTCATAGGTACGCTGGAGCATCGCTTCGACCACGATCATCACGATGAACCCTCCCACGCCGATCGACCAGTCCGGGACCGGTCCGATGTGGGAGTAGGCGCTCGCGTCCACCCGGGCGCAGGAGAAGAACGGATTGAGGCTGCAGACCGATTGCAGCGCCGTGTCGAGGGACTCGAACATCGCGAAGAGGCTGAATCCGAGGCCGACGATGAGGAAGGCCCACGTCCCCCTATGCAGGACCTCCGCCGAGACCATCCGGCCCCCTTTTCCCTCGCGCTGACCCTACGGACCCGAGCTCAGTATTTCACTCGTCCGGCGGTACCTCTCGCTCCATGCCGTGCGAGGTCCCGACCCCGCTAGGTGATCCCGTCGAGCACGGCGATGACCGCGGGGTCGTTCTTGACCGCGGACGGTCCGGCCCCTGGACCCTGGGCCATTTGGACGACCTTCAGCAGGAAGGCCTCCAGGTCGATCTGGGCCGTGTGGATCGCGTTGTAGACGGGCCCTGTGCCGGAGCTGAGGTCGGACTCGATCTGCTGGGCGGTGAGGGGCGTGCCCGAGGCGGTTCCACAGCCGCTGGAGAGCAGGCAGCCGGGGTCCACGAGGCTCGCGGCATGGATGTAGAGGCCTCCGACCACGACGAAGGGGATGCTCGTGGACGAGTCGTAGGCGGAGATGTAGGCCTTCTCCGGGCAGCCGGGCTCGACAGGACTGACCGTGGACTGCACGGTCTCCTTCACGTCCCAGGTGATGTAGGTCCCCTGCAGGGTCGAGGAGTCCAGCAGGACCTCGGAGACGCCGATCCCGTTCCCGTAGGAGTCGCTGGGGTCGGAGTGGCCGTAGCTCGTTCCGCTGAGCGTGCCGAACGCCTGCAGCGCGCCCCGAAGGGCCCAGCTGGAGGCGGAGCAGTACGGGCAGGCGGTCGAGCCCCAGTAGAACAACACCGGCTGATTGCCGGAGGACCAGATCGGGTTGTTCGCCTTGACCCAGCTACCCTGGGTCGAACCGCTGTGCTCGGGCGTGGTGCTCGCGCTGAGGTTGGGGCAGTTCGCCCCGTACGCCACAAGGACGAGACCGGCCGTCACGACGAGCGCGACGACCACCCCTGCCGTCACGTTGCGCTTCCAGCTGCGGAGGGCCTCCTTGCTCGAGATGACGAAGCTCACGGCGAGCAGGACCGCGCCGACGGCAGCCACGAGGACCAGGGTGAACAGAGGGACGATCGCGGAGACCAAGGGGACGCCGAGGCTGATCGCGGCGGGGATGGCCCCCGCGAGGACGATCACGGTCCCGAGCAGGGCGAGGAGCCCCCAGCGTCGGCCGCGCCGATCCAGGGCCTTCTGCCCCTTCTCCTCGCGGCCCCGCGAGCTGGAGGAGGCGGAGCCCGACCGACGCTCGCGCTGGCGCTTCGAGCGGCGCTGCAGGTAGAGGCTCTTGAGGGCGAGGCCTGGCCTCTGGGTGCCGGGCGGGGGGGAGAATCCTACCTTCTCGTCGTCGGCGATCTCCTCCCAGCTGAGCCCGCGGCCCCGCAGCTGCTCGACGCGCGCCCAGTCCGTCAAGCCGACGCTCCCGCGCAGACGCCGGTCGGACCGCCGGTGGCACGCCCGTTCGAAGGTCCCCTGAAGGACATCGTCGAGCGCTCCAGTCGCGCACCCCTATATGTGTGCCCAGTGGACCATGGGGTCGGTGGAGGGGCCCCCTCCCCCGAGGTGGCCTGGGGGGTGTCGGTGGGCCGTCTAGGTGATCCCCTGGAGGTCCGAGGAGACCTGGGGATTGGTGCTGACCGCGGAGGGGATCGGGATGCCGGCCAACTGGTCGGCCTTCGCCATGTAGGCCTCGAGCCAGAACTGGGCGGGTAGGATCGCGGCGCAGTCGGCGGCCCCCGAAGGGTTGGTCCCGCAGGACTGCAGGTCGCCGGCGACCGTGTTAGGGGACTCGGGCGTACCGCTCGGAGAGAGCGCACTGGGGCTGACGAGGCTGCCCGTGTGGACAAAGATCCCGCCGATGACCACGAAGGGGATACCCCCGTTCGTGTTGTAGGCCACCTCGTAGGCCGATTGCGGGCACCCCGGGCTCGGGACGGTGATCTGCGTGGGGTCGGTCCCCTCGAAGACCTGCCAGGAGATGTAGGGCCCCTGGGAGACCGAGCCGGACAGCTCGACCTCAGGGGTGTTCGGGTAGACGTCGTTCGGGTTCGAGGTACCCCAAACGGTCCCGCTGAACGAACTGGAGAAGTTCCGCACCGCCCCGTTGACGGCCCAACTGGACGCGGAACAGTACGGGCAGGCGATCGAGCCTAGGAAGAAGACCACGGGCTGGTTGTTCTGGGTCCAGAGGGGATTGCCCACCCGTACCCAACCGGTATCACCCGCGGGGCCAGGCTCGCCGTGCTTGGTGGTGGAGAGGTTGGGGCAACCCTCGCTGAGCGAGACCGAGGCGATGATCCCGGCGGTCGCGACCCCCAAGATGATCCCCGCGATGAGGGCTCCCTTCCACAGCGCGAGCGCTTTGCCGCTCCCGATGATGAAGGAGACCCCGACGAGGCCGAGCCCGACGACGGCCATCGCGATGAGGGCGATGGAGGGGACGACCGCGAAGATGAGCGAGGAGCCCAGGCTCGCGAGCAGCGGGACCGCGGCGGTGAGGGCCAGCAGGATCCCGACGAAAGCGACCACGCGGACGATCCTATTGCGCGTCCAGCCCTTGAGCTCTCCCGAGGCGTCACGCCTCCCACCGGCTCCGTCCTCCGAAGCGCCCTTTCCCAGTCGCTTGGTCCGGGAGCGTCGCTGGAAGTACAACCCCTTGAGGGCTAGCCCTGGCCGACCGGCCCCCTCGGGGGGCGCGAAGCCGATCTTGGGATCCTCGGCGATCTCGTCCCAGCCGAGGCCCTTCGCCCTCAGCCTCTCCACGCGTTCCCAGTCGGTCATCGCTCGCCCGTTCGGACCTGGTATGGGCGAGCGGCTCCCTTGAGAGGGGCCGGACGCCACCCTGCGGTCGGGGGCGACCCATTCGGGGGGGGTTCAAGTCGCTTCTGCTATGGGACAGCCCTTCGGTCCTAGGTCTTGCGCCCGGGTCCCGGGCCCTGAAAGAGCCCATATCCTAGCTCCCTCTCTCCCCGGAGCGATGCCCCGGGACCTGGTGCAGGAGACCGCAAAGGCCATCGGGCTCCCAGACGAGGAGGCCCGTCAGGCCGCACGGGCACGCTGGTCCATCCTGGCGACCGCCGAGGGGAGCCTAGGGCGCCTTCAGTCCCTCGGGGAGGACCTCGCCGCGATCCGAGGCAAGGAGCAGCCGGCCTTCCACCACAAGGCGGTGGTGGTCTTCGTCGCGGACCACGGGGTGACCGAGGAAGGCGTGAGCGCCCACCCCGCCTCCCTCACGGCAGCGATGCTCCAGAACCTCCTCGACGGTGGCTCCGCGATCACGGTCTTCGCGCGCTTCCTTCGGGCCGAGCTCAACGTGGTCGATGTGGGCGTCGATGCCCCGCCGTTGCCCCCGCGACCCGGGTTCTTCTCCCGCAAGGTCGCCCGCGGCACTCGGAACTTCGCGCGCGAGCCGGCGATGAGCTCCGAGCAGGCAAGGGAATCGGTCCGGGTCGGGGTCGAGGTCGCGCTGACCCTCATCAACTCCGGGGTGGACCTGCTCGCGGTAGGGGACCTCGGCATCGGGAACACCACGGCGGCGGCCGCCGTGCTGGGAGCCCTCACCGGTCTTCCGGCGGAGCAGCTGGTCGGGCCGGGGAGCGGAGGCAACCAGCAGCAGATGCGCCGCAAACTGACGGTCGTCTCCAGTGCGCTGGAGCGCCACGTCCCCCGCCGCGAGAACCCCTGGGAGGTCTTGGAGGCCGTGGGGGGCTTCGAGATCGGTGCCATGGCTGGAGCCTACCTCGCCGCCGCCTCCCGCAGGGTGCCGGTGATCGTCGACGGGCTCACGGCGGCCTCGGCGGCGCTGCTAGCGACCGTGATCGCCCCCCGCCTGCGCCCCTTCCTGGTCCCCTCCCACGTGTCTAACGAACCCGGGCACAAGGTCGCCCTGGACGCGCTCGGGCTGCAGCCCTACTTCGACTTCTCCACGCAGATGGGCGAGGGAACGAGCGCCGCGCTCCAGATGGGGCTCTGCGACCTCGCGAGCCGTCTGCTACGGGAGATGGCGACCACGGACGAGGTCGCGGCGGCACGCACCCGGCGCGAAGAGGGGTCAGAAGGCTCCCAAGCCCCCCCCAACCTCGATGCCCGGAACTGGGAGGCTCGCAGCCAAGCGCCCCGCCCCCGCCCTTCGGGGGCCCCCGGATCTCACGCTCCCCCCGCGGCCAGCCTGCCTCTGGGGCCAGGGACCGCGCCTTCTCCTCCGCCTTCCGCCCCCCGCTCGGACGCCCGCGGCCCGGCCGCTTCTCGATGAGCCCCGCATCGGTCCCCAGCGAACCTACGGCGGGACCGGGTCCCCACCGCACATCCTGGAAGCTCTACCGTGACCTCAGTCAGCGCCCGGAGGTGTCGCTCCCCCGGGTCGGGAGCCACCAGGCCGAGGGCCCCCTGAGCGGAGAGGCGGCGGTCCTGGTGCTCTTCCGAACCAGGCCCCGGGGCGTGGAGATCCTGCTCATCCGGCGCGCGAAGCGAGAAGGGGACCCCTGGTCCGGGCAGGTCTCCCTGCCCGGAGGAAGGCGCGACCCGGAGGACCCCGACCTGCAGGCGACCGCCCTACGGGAGACCGAGGAGGAGGTGGGGCTCGACGCTACGGTCCTCGAAGGGCCCCCCGTCTTCGCCGGCGTCCGGGCCCCCGCGAACCGGCCCTCGCTCCACGTGGGCGTCTTCCTTGGGGTGCTCCGCGACGGCTCCACGGCCGAGGCCCACAGCAGTCCGGAGGCGGACGAGGTGTTCTGGGCCCCCCTTCACGAGCTCCACGCTTCCGACCGCGAGGTCGAGGTGAGCACGCCCCGGGGCCCCTGGAGGGCCGAGGGGTTCCACTTCCAGGGGCACGTGGTCTGGGGGCTTACGCGCCGGATCCTGCTCGACGTCCTCGCCCGCTACGGGACGGAGCTCCGCTGAGAAGGGCTGGCGCCCCGGGCGCGGAGGGTCCTTAAGCGCCGATCGGCCGCCGGAACGGCTGATAGCTCGGCGCGCGCTGCGTCAGCTGGTTCGCGCGCTTCACGCCGTGACGGTAGGCGGCCCACGTGATGAAAAGGGCGACCGCGACCGCCATGAGGAGGATCACGGCGAGGTTCCCGTTGTTGCGCGAGTTCCCCCCGCTGAGGGTCTTGTACGCGCTCCTGAAGCCCTCCGCGTAGACGGCGATGTCGAGGACCTCCGCAAAGACGTTCCAGATCGACACCGCGATGCTCCCGAAGGAGCGCCGGCGGTAGGCGATGACGATGGACTGGACCGTCACCACGAGGCCGAAGCCGATGATCATCGCCCCGAAGACCAGGAAGTCGAAGGCGAGGATGACGTTGAGCGAGCCCACGCCGATGTAGCCCAAGTAGAGGGCGAGGAACCCGAAGACGACCATCATCACGTAGGACATCCCTGCAAAGGCGAGCCCGAGCGCCGCGTAGGCCGCGTACTTCGCGAGCCTAGGGGCGGCCTGTCCCGGGGAGTTCTTGAGAACCGTCAGCGAGAAGCCGGAACTGTAGGCGTTCCAGATCGAGATCGCGAAGTCCACCCCCAGGAAAACGATCAGCAGGGCGTAACCCAAGTTCAGCACGCGGTGTCGAGCCGTGGGGAGTTCATGAGGGCTCGGGGAGCTCTGGGGATTCGAAGGAGAGCGGGGGCTTCCCAAGGCCCCGCCGAATATCGGCAAGGGGTTTCGCAGACCGTCACCGATACATTTAAAAATGCCCCTTAAATAGTCGCTTGGGGCCGCTATCGATGGCAAAGATCCGGATCGAGAACGTCGTCGCGTCGACCTCCCTCGGAGACGAACTCGACCTACAGGCCATCGCGCTCGCGCTCGATGGTGCGGAGTACGAGCCGGAGCAGTTCCCCGGTCTCATCTACCGCCTGAAGGAACCGAAGACCGCGATCCTGCTCTTCCGTAGCGGTAAGGTGGTCTGCACCGGCGCGAAGAGCATGGCCGAGGTGGAGGAGTCGATCCACAAGGTCGCCCAGCAGATCCGCAAGGCGGGGCAGAAGGTCAACACCCGCCCCCGCATCGAGGTCCAGAACATCGTCGCGTCCTCCGACCTCGAGTCCGAGATCAACCTCAACGCGATCGCCGTCACGCTGGGCCTCGAGCGCGTCGAGTACGAGCCGGAGCAGTTCCCCGGGCTCGTCTGCCGCATCGACGAGCCCCGCGTCGTCGTGCTCCTCTTCGGGAGTGGAAAGCTCGTCTGCACGGGGGCCCGCAAGCCTACCGACGTCGAGGTGGCCGTCCAGAAGATCACCAAGGAGCTCCAGGGCGCGGGCCTCCTGCGCTGAGGAGCCTCCAGGACGGTCCGGTCGGGGTGCTTCGGCGCCCTCGAGCGAACAGGTCATCGGCCGGGCGGAGGAGATTCTTCGCCCCATGCCCTCGCGCGAAGTGCTGCTCGAGCTCCCCATCGTCGACCACCACGCCCATCTGAGGCCGGGCCCCTCGGGACTGGAGGCGGCCGGCGCCTTCGCCTCGCAGGGAGGGACGCACCTCTTCCTCGCGACCCAGAACTACTTGCCCCGGGCCCCCCGCTCGCTCGAGGAGTACCGGACCCAGTTCGAGACCACGGAGGAGCTCGCCCTGGCGGTCGAGAAGGGAAGCGGCCTCCGTGTCTTCGTCGTGCTCGCCCCCTACCCCATCGACCTGGTGCATGTGCACGAGGCGATCGGGCTCGAACGGGCGGAGGAACTCCAGCACTCGGCGATCGATCTCGCGCTCGATCACGTGCGTGAGGGCCGGGCGGTCGCCCTGGGGGAGGTCGGAAGGGCGCACTTCCCGGTCGACGAACCGGTGAAGGCGGCGTTGGAGCGCGTCCTCGACCATGCCCTGGAAGGGGCGAAGCGGACGGGGTGCCCCGCGGTGCTCCACACCGCGGACCTCGACGCTCTGGGCTACGGGGAGCTCTCCCAGCGTGTCCGTCACAGCGGGCTCACGGCGGAGAGGGCGGTGAAGCACTACGCTCGGACCTACGTGCCGCCCGAAGGTCGGGCGGGCCTCACGCCCTCCTTCCTTGCGAAACGGGACGTGGTCCGCTCCGCGCTCGGCGAGAGCGGTCCGTTCTTCTTCGAGACCGACTTCCTGGACGACCCGACGCGCCCCGGGGTCGCCTTGCCTCTCGACACCGTCGCGCGCCGGGCGCGCGCGATCCTCACCTCATGCGAGCCTGCCCGGTTCGAGGAGACGGTCCGGGCGCTCACGATCCCCTTCGTGGAGGCGCCACGGAAGGTCTATGGCCTCGAGCTCTCCCGCGCCACTCCTTTGCGCCTCACGGTTCCGGCATAAGGGCGGCAGGTCACTTCATCAGGGCGGGCGGTCGATCGGTCGGTCCGGGGGCAGGCAGAGCATGGGACAGGCGAACGGGAGCAGGGGCCGGCCGCGGTCCGTCGACCGGAGGTCCGCCGCGAACGGGAGGGCGAAGCGAGGACGCAAGGCGCTCCTGGTCGCCGTGGAGGGGATCGATGGGGCGGGGAAGACCACCCTCCTCGCCCTCCTCGCGGACGGACTAGCCTCCCGAGGGTGGAGGGTGGGGCGGTGGAAGGAGCCCTCCGACTCCCGTCTGGGCCTGGAGGCGCGCCGGATCTCGGGGGCCTCGCCGGCGGCCGCCGCGCTGCTCTTCACCCTGGACCGCGGCGCGAGCTCCCCGGACCTGCAGGCGCTCCGGGCCCGAAGCGATGTGGTCCTCTCCGACCGCTCCTACTTCTCGACGCTCGCCTACCAGGGTAGCGCCCTCAGCGGGCGGGAGCGTCAGACCCTCGAGCGGTTCCAAGCCTCGGTCGCCCAGCCCCCGGACCTGGTGCTCTGGCTCGCCCTCTCCCCCGCGGTGGCGCTGGGCCGGGTCGCGCGACGCGGCCTCCTCCGCTCCCCCCTCGAACGCCGGACCATCCTGGAGCGGACCGCTCGGGCCTACGCGCGCTACGCCAGGGAGGAGCGCTCACGCTTCGTGCGGCTGGATGCGCGGCAGGACCCCGAACGCGTGGCCGCCCGGGCCCTGGAGGCCGTGCTCTCCCGACTATCCCCCTCCTCCACGGCTCCGTCCTCCCCCCGGGGGAGGTCCTCTGACCCGCCCCCGTCGCGTGGAGGCGCGCGACGGGCGAAGGGGAGAGCGAGGCTTTAGTCCCCGGACCTCCTGCTCCTCCCTCCACGCATCCCATGCCCGAAGAGATCATCCTGCGGGAGGAGACGCTCGACGCCTCCTACCTTCCTCCCTCCCTCCCGCACCGGGAGAAGGAGCTCGCGCTCCTGCGCGAGCGCTTCAGCCGAGCGATGGCCGTTGGACAGGGCTGGAGCCAGCTCCTCACGGGCGGGGTGGGCAGCGGGAAGACCGCCCTCGCGCGGTTGCTCGCCCACGAGATCGAGCGCCGCCAAGGGGGGAAGGACCGCGAAGAGGTCCCCCGGACGATCTACGTCAACTGCTGGCGGCGCAACTCCGACCGCGCGGTCATCCTGGCCCTCTTGAACGAGGTCAACCGACCCGTGCCGGACCGAGGCTTCTCCGTCTCGGAGATGATGGACACCTTCGAGAAGGGGCTTCGCGAGAGCGCCTCCCCGACCCTCGTCGTCCTTGACGAGGTGAGCACCCTGCTCAAGGCGGGCAGTAGCAAGCTCATCTACATGCTCACCCGGGGGCGCGAGGTCGGACTGGGCCCCCTCTCGCTCCTCCTCGTCGCGCCCCAGGACGTCCTCCCCTTCCTCGACGCGGCGACCCGTAGCAGCTTCGGGGTCACCCACCGGCTCCACCTGCGGAAGTACGACCGGGCGCAGCTCGCCGACATCGTGCTGGCACGGGCCTCCCTCGCCCTGCGTCCCGGGGTGCTCGACCGCTCCCTCGCCGAGCAGGTCGCCCGGGTGGCGGAGGCTCAGGGGGACGCCCGTCTCGCTCTCGAGCTCCTGGGGGGGGCGGCTCACCGTGCGGAGGAGCGCGGCGCCCGCGAGATCTCCGCCGAGGACGTCCGCTGGGCGAAGGCCTCCATCTACCCCACCATGACGGAGGAGAAGCTCGAGGGGCTCGCTCCCCCCTCCCTCCTGGTCCTCCTCGCGCTCGCTCGAACGCTCAAGGGTCCGGGCACCTGGGCCGCGCTGGAGAAGGTCCGCAAGGCCCACGCCTCGGCCTGCGAGGAGTTCGGGGTGGTCCCCGGGAGCCGGGTCAGCTTCTGGCGGCTGGTGAAGGGGCTGGAGCACGAAGGGCTCCTCGAAATGGAGTACGCCCATCGGGGAGCCCCCGCCCGCTTGACGCAGGACGAGATCCCTGCGAGCATGCTGGAGCTGGTCCTCCAGGAACGCCTGGGTCGTTCGTCAGCGGCCACAGGTTAAATGGGAGTGTCCATCTCGGCGCCCTCGATGACCCCAGCGGGCCGAAAGGGCTTCGCGACGCACTCCAGCTCAAAGGGCGGGGCCGCCGGTTCGTCTCGGAGGCAAGGATCGGTCCCGGAGAAGCCCACCGGGGAAGCTCCCCCCGCCTCCGCGACGGTCCCTCCCCCCCCACCGCCGGACCGTGCCGGGGTGCCCGAGGTGCAGAGCCCGCTCCAGCGTGCCCGGGAGCTTCGCGAGGGCGGGAAGCTCGAGGAGGCGCTCGAGGCGAGCGACCTCGCCCTTCGGGCCTCGCCCGGGGACCCCGAGGCCCGAGAGGAGCGCGGGCTCACCCTGGTGCTCCTCCGACGCCCCAGCGAGGCCCTGAGCGAGCTCGATCAGGTCATCTCCCTCCGCCCGACGCTCGCCCCCTCCCACGCGGGACGAGGGGCCGCGCTCCACCAGCTCGGTGACCAGGAGCAGGCCCTCGCGGCCTACTCGAAGGCCCTCCAGCTCGACCCTTCCCGGGCCGAGTGGCGGAAGGCGCGACGAGAGCTCGCGGCCCAGTTCCTGGGGATGGACCCACAGTCCTCCGACCTCCACGCGATCGCGATGGAGGCGATGCGCCGAGGACTGCGCTCGCTCGCGGTGGAGCTCTCGGACGAGGCGCTCTCGGTCGGGGAGACCGACCCCGAAGCGTGGAGACAGGACGCCCGGGCGCTCCGGGACGCTCGCCAGTTCGATGACCTGCTCACCCGCTCCCAGGCTAGGCTCGCTCGGTTCTCCGGCGATGCTGTCGCACAGGCCTACCTCGGCTACGCCCTCTTCGGCAAGGGGGATTGGGTCGGTTGTCTCGAGCCCTTCAAGGCGGCCGAGAAGGACCCGACGGAGCGAAAGGAGGCGACCCTCTCGCGCTCTCGAGCCCTCTACCGGTTGAAGCGGGAGTCCGAAGCGACCCCGCTGGTCGACCGTCTGCTCGCGGAGAACGATTCCGACCTCGAGCTCCTGAAGCACGCGCTCGCCTCCCCCTGGGCGCGGCATCGCCCATTCCCGGCCCTGCGTGGCGCCCACCGGCTGGTCCAGCAGTACCCGAAGGACCCGGAGACCTGGAGGGCGCTCGTCGTCGCATCGTTCCGCGTGGGGCACTACGCCGAGACGGCGGAAGCTGCAGGGAAAGTGCGCGCGCTCGACCCCAATCAGGTGGGGGTGGGGCTCCCGCAGTCCATCGCCCTCGCCCGTCTCGGTCACCACGCCCAGGCGGCGAAGCTCCTCGAGGACTACCTCAAGGAGGACCCCAACAACCCCGAGGGGTGGCGCGAGCTCGGTCTTCTGCGCAACCGCATGGGGGAATCGGGACCCGCCGAGGAGGCGTTCCGCCGCTCGGTCGAGCTCGATCCGGACCACATGCCCGCCCGCATGGCGCTCGGGACCCTGCTCTCCAAGGTCTCCAAGGACGCGGACGCCGAGACGGTCTTCGCGGAGACGACCCGCAAGGACCCCAAGAACGTCGAGGCGTTCTACAATCTGGGGATCGTCCGTCAGAAGCTCGGCAAGGACGCGGACGCGGCGGAGGCCTTCCGGGCCGCGCTCGCCCTCGACCGGACCCACGCCAACGCGGCGGCGAACCTCGCAGTGGTGCTGGCGAGGTCGAAGAGGTACGACGAGGCGGCGAAGGAGCTCGAGGCGACGCTCGCCTTCCGCCCCGATGCGAAGGACCTCAACTTCAACCTGGGACAGATCTACCTGCTCCAGGGGCGGGCCGACGAGGCCTACCTGCAGTTCAAGCGGGCCCACCGGCTGGACCCCTTCGACTACGAGAGCTGGGGGCACCGCGGCGCCGCCCTCGCAAAGCTCCACCGGATCGACGAGCGGAGCGCGGAAGGCTGGATGGCCCTCGGGCGCGGGTTCCTGCGTCGGCAGGGCTACGCGGAGGCGCACGAGTGCTTCCGCAGAGCCCTCGAGCTCGACCCCAAGAACGAGGACGCGAAGCGCCTGCGGGCGGAGAGCCTTTCCTCCGTCTTCGGGGTCGCTCCGACGGACACCGAGGGATGGCTCAAGACCTCCCGGATGCTCGTCGAGATGCACCAGTTCGCGGACGCGCTGGACGCCCTCTCGGTGGTCCTCATGCTCGAGCCGGAACATCCCCAGGCGAGGGTGCTGACCGGCCGCTCGCTGCTCGCTCTGCACAAGACCCAGGTCGCCCTCCACCAAGCCGACCTCGCCCTGCGGGCGGACCCCTCGAACGGGGCCGCTTGGGCGCTCAAGGGCGAGGTGCTGCTCGAGCTCTCGAAGCCGGAGGAGGCGCTCAAGTGCTTCGACTGGCTCGTCGAGCACGGCTCGAAGGACCCGGCCACCTCCATGTTCCGCGGGGTCACCCTCGCCGCGCTCGGTCGCGGGAAGGAGGCCCTGGAGGCCTTCGAGGAGGCCCTCGCGGTGGACCCCCACTATCGGGAGGCCTGGCAGCACAAGGGCGTCGAGCTCGAGCGTCTGGGCGAGTACGAGAAGGCTGCGGACGCCTTCGCGAAGGGCTTCGCGTGAGGCGGGGTGGCCGGGTCCCTCAGCCTTGATGTCCCTCGGGGACTCTCCCAACGCACGCGCATGACGGGCTCGTTGGTGCAGCTGGGGGCCGCTCCGCGCCTCCCGCCATGGATCTCCCGGTCGCTCCCGAAGGAGCACTACCCTGAGGTCGCTCGGATCCTCCAGGCGGGGGGGCTCCACACGGTCTGTCGGGAGGCGCGCTGCCCCAACCTCTCGGAGTGCTGGTCCGCCGGGACCGCGACGCTCATGCTGCTCGGGGAGAGCTGCACCCGCCGTTGCTCCTTCTGCGCCGTGCGCACGCGCTCGCCGGGAGGGCTGGTCGACACGACCGAGCCCGAGCGCGTCGCCCGGGCCGTAGAGGGCTGGGGACTCTCCTATGTGGTGCTGACCCAGGTCTGCCGCGACGACCTCACGGACCACGGGGCGTCCATCCTCGCGGAGACCGTGCGCAGGATCCACGAGGCATCCCCCGGGACGAAGGTCGAGGTCCTGGCGGGCGACCTAGCGGGATCGGAGAGCTCGCTGCGGCACCTGCTCTCTTCCCATCCGGACGTGTTCGCGCACAACCTGGAGACGGTCCGACGCTTGAGCAAGGTGGTCCGCGACCGCCGGGCGGACTACGACCTCTCGCTCCGCATGCTCCGGGAGGCGAAGCAGGCGGATGATCCTGCCAAGGTCACCAAGTCCTCCTTGATGCTCGGCCTGGGGGAGACCCAGGAGGAGGTCGTGGAGGCGATGGCGGACCTCCGGCGCTCGAAGGTGGACCTGCTGACCCTCGGGCAGTACCTGCGCCCGGCGGGCGCGCATTTTTACCCGGTGCACCGGTTCGTGCCTCCCGAGGAGTTCCAGGAGCTCCAGCGGGTCGCGCAGGGGCTGGGGTTCGCCGGGGTCGCGAGCGGCCCCATGGTGCGCTCCTCCTACCGCGCCGACGAGCTTTTTGAACGTGCCGTGTCGCGGAGGGGCGAGGGCTGAGCATGGCGAAGAAGGCTCGGAAGAAGGTGGAGGAGGACCAGTCCCTCCGTGAGTTCGCCTTCCCCCACTTCGACGCGGAGAAGTTCATCCTCCACGAGCTGGAGCAGTCCTACTCGACCGCGGTCGCCCTAGGGCTGGCCCTCGTCCTCGCGGTAGCCTCCTGGCAGCTCACCGCGTTGGGGCTCGCGAACCCGGGCCTGGGCGTGCTGCCCTTCGCCCTCGCCTCGATCGGCCTCGCCGTCGTGGGCGCTTTCGCGATGGTCTACCTCATCCGATGGGTGCGTCCGAAGTGGGAGGAGTACAAGCGCGGGGACTGGGTCAGCCTCGTGATGATCTACCTCCTGCTCTGGGCAGGGATCTGGGCCGTGCTGCTCAACGTCTGGGCGTGAGCGACGGGGAGTGGGGGCTCACGGTACTCGGTCGCCCGCTCCATCTTCTTGCGGCCAGTCCCGCCAGGGCAGGCCACGCTCGTAGAGCGCGCGGAGCGCTTCCAGGAGCGCGGGGGAGCCCGCGAGGACCTCGGTGGAGGCCGCGGGGGCGATGAGGCGGACCGCCCCGCGGCGGGTCACCGGCTCCTGCAGGTTCTTGCCGAAGCCCATCTGAGCGAGCTCCTTGCGAAGGAGCCCCACCACATCGCGGACCGAGCGTTCCAGGTCCACTTGGAGGTGCCCGGTAGAGGCAAGGTAGGGGCCGTTCCGCAGGCCCGGGGCGCCGGGGCTCCATCGCTCCAGGAACTTCGCGGTCTCCCGTGACCCGACGGGGGGGCCGGCGCGGACCATGGTGGGACCGAGCTCCGCCCGGTCGATCTCGGCCAGGACCGCGGCCTCGCTTCCACTCTTCGCGGAGGAGGTCCGCAGGACCTCGAACCCCCAGCGCTCGAGCGGGCCCACCAGCGCCCGCTCGCACTTGCGGAGCTGAGGGTAGAGGATGTCGTCGACCAGGTCAGGGGCCGGGAAGGTGAGCGCGACCACCTCGGTGCCCCGGGACCGCTGGGTCGCCTGGAGCTCCTCCACGGAGCGCACGGGCCGCTTGGGAGGGAAGAAGAAGGCACGCCGGGGCCGGGCGTGGTAGACCTGGGCGGCCATGAGGAAGAGGGCGAAGTTCTCCCGGGAGAGCGCGGAAGCGACGTTGCGGTGGGGATCGACCGGGTCCGGGAGGACCAATGCCACCTCGGCCGAGGTGGCGGGCTCTGGCCCGGGGGGGCAGAGGCGCTGGGGGATGTACCAGCTCGTGGCCTCCTCCAGCAGCGCCGCGAGAGACCCGTACCGGACGATGAGGAGCTCCACCAGGTAGCCCGAGAACCCCTCGGTACGGGTGTCCGCTCCGTAGATCCCAAGGGTGCGCAGGAAGCGTTTGAGCAGCCGGACCTCGTCCTTCGCCCGGGGGTTGAGGCGGGGGGCGAGGTAGGCGTGGTGGAAGGGGGTCCGGTCCACCGCCGTCTGGGGTCGGTCGGACCGGGTGACCTCGTAGCCGGGGACCGCGTCCACGTCGAACCCTTCGAACTCCCCCCTGAGGTAAGGGTGCTCCGCGTAACGCTTCTCGGGCGACCGGAGGAGCGCCCCCGCGAGCGTGAGCCCGAGCTCGCTCAGCTTCTCCCGGGGGAGGCTGGGGTCGAAGAGCAGGAAGAGGTCGAGGTCCAGTCGGCCCCCACTGGAAGGGGGGAGGTAGGTCTCCCGGGCAGCGCTGCCCGCGACGAGCGCCTTGCGGAGCGGGATCGAGCGCTTGGCGGCCTCCGAAAGCGCGGCCGAGACGAGCGCCTCCCGAGCGTGGGCGAGCGACCGGAGCTCCTCCTCGGTGGGGCGCAGTCGCTCCGCGACCTCCAGCTCCATAGGGGAGGGGGGTGGCGGAGGAGCGGCCTCCGGCGCCTCCGGGGTCCCGCCGCCGGTCGGTCCGTGGGTGGGCGGGCGAGCTCCGGGCATGGTCCGGCCGAGCACCCTCCCCCCTCTTGAGACCTGCTGGCCCCGGGAGGGTCGTCCTCCCGGCGAGTCGGGAGCGCACCCAGTCGTTATCCCTGCGGGGCCCGTCCTTCCCATCGATGGTCCCCTCGGCGGAGCCCCCCGCTCCGCACGCGACCGCGCTCTACGTCCCGCTGGGGCAGAGCAAGGTCCGCTGCACCGCCTGCGCCCGGTACTGTGTCATCCCGGAGGGCTCCCACGGCTTCTGCTACGTGCGGGCGAACCGGGGGGGCAAGCTGGTGCTGCTGACCTACGGTCGGGTGGCCGCGGTCCAGGTGGACCCGATCGAGAAGAAGCCCCTCTCGCACTACCGCCCCGGGACCCGGGTCTTCGGGATCGGGACGGTCGGGTGCAACTGGCGCTGTCAATACTGCCAGAACTTCGAGATCTCCCAGGACCACGACATCGGTGGACGGGACCTCTCCCCCGCCGAGGCCGTCCAGTGGGCCCTCCGCCGGAAGTGCCAGGGGATCACCTTCACCTACAACGAGCCCACGATCTTCCTCGAGTACGCCTTGGACGTCATCGACGAGGCCCACCGCCATGGGCTATTCGCGAACTTCGTCACGAACGGGTACATGACGCCCGAGTCCGTCGCCCTCTTGCGAGGAAAGCTCGACGCGGTCTCGGTGGACTTCAAGGGCAGCGGAGAGCCCTCCTTCCTGAGGAAGTACATCCTCGCGAAGGGCCCCGAGCCGATCTTGAGCACGCTCGAAGCGCTCGCCCGGAACGGGACCCACGTGGAGGTGACGAACCTCATCGTCCCGAAGGTCGGGGACGACGCGGACGCGCTGCGACATCTCGCCCGGTGGGTCCGGGACCATCTCGGGAAGGAGGTCCCCTTCCATCTGCTCCGCTTCCACCCGGACTACAAGATGCGCGACCTCCCCGAGACCCCCGTGAGCACGCTCGAGCGCCTCCACACGATCGCCAAGGACGAGGGGCTGGACTACGTCTATCTCGGGAACGTCTGGGGGCACGAGCTCGAGCACACCTACTGCCCGAAGTGCGGCGCGCGGGCGGTCGATCGCTACGGCTTCTTCATCCGGGCCTGGAACCTGGACCCCAAGAACCGCTGCCTGTCCTGCGGCCACTCGATCCCCATCGTGGGCACCCTCGCCCCTGACTACGCACCGACCCAGGTCACTCCCCTCGTGTGAGGAGTGGGGGCCCGCGAGCTCGGGTGCCGCTAGGCCAAGGGGCGGCCCCCGACCGCCGGGACCCGACCCCTCCTAAGGCCGGCAGGAGGCGTCAGGTCTCACTTCGTTCCCCAGACGAGGATGTGGATGGGGGCGAGCTCGGCAGAGCTCACTTCGCGCATGCCGGACCTGCGGAGGAGGTTCATGAACTGCACCGGCGGGAGGAGCTGGTCGTCGAGGATCCCCTCGAGGTACTGCACCCCGGCCATCACCCTGCCCGCCGGGGTCCGCAGTCGGGGGAGCTCCTCCCACTCGGGGAAGGGGAACTCGCTGATGAGGAAGGTGCCCTTCGGGCGCAGCGCCCTCACCACGTGGCGCACCACGCCCTCCTTGTCCTGGACCTCGTGGAGGGCGATGTTCATCAGCACGACGTCGGCCGCCGGGAACGACCCCGTCTCCAGGGTCTTCTGCTCGACCACGACGCGGTCGGAGAGACCCTCCTTGGCGATCGCCTCTTGGGCGGCCTTCACGCTGCCCTCGTCGCCCTCGATCCCGTGGAACCTCGCGTGGGGGAAGGCCTTCGCCAGCCGGACCAGCCCAGCTCCCCGTCCGCAGGCGAGCTCGACGAAGGTGAGGGGGGTCCCGCTCCCGCCGAGCCTCTCCATGAGCCCGGGCACCTGGGCGAAACCCTTCCTCAGCAGCCGGGTGTAGAAGGTCCGAGAGCTGTCCGCTTGGGAGGAGGAGAGCTCCGGAGGGAACTGGTCCCACCAGGAATGCTCCCCATCGCGCACGTGCTGATCGAGGAAGCCCCAGGCGTCACGCAGCGCCCCGAGGAACTTCGCGGTCCCGCCAAAGTAGACGGGGCTGTCCGGTTCAAGGAGCGGCGCATGGAGCCCGGGAGCGAGGAAGAACTTCCCCTCTCGGTACTCGACCAGCTCCTCGCTGTAGGCCGCGTTGCACCAGATCGAGACGTACATCCGGTCCAGGTCGAGCTCCCGCGCGAGGAACTCCGCAGAGAGACCCTCAGGATGGCGAGCGAGCGCGGCAAAGAGGCCGTGGCGGAGCCCCAGGTCCAGGGTCCAGACGCCGAAGAAGCCCGCCGCGTACTCCTGCAGGCGGAGGAGCTGACGGCTGGTCGCCTCCCTCTCCTCGGGGGTGGGTGGAGAGGCGGCCTGGGAGGCGGTCGGGGCATCCCTCCCGGGCGCGGGCGGGCTCGTCGAGGGAGGCGTGTCGGGGGTCGCGGGAACGGTCATCGCCGGGGGGAGGACCAGGCGGTCTTAAGGGGCGCCGCAGCGGGAGGCGTGGGGTGAGGTCGCTCGGACCTCCTGCGCATTGCGAGCCCTTGCGGTCCCAGGTGGACCCGAAGGAAAACGGAGCGGTCCGCCGAAGGCCGGAACGGCGCCGGGCTATCTCGTAGCACGGCAGGCCCTGGCGTCCGGGACCACGCTTATATTCCGACCGCGGCCATGGATGATTGAGATGGGACGACAGGTCCCCGCGGGCATCTCGGGTGCTCGTCGGGTATCCCTGAAGGGCCCGCTGGCGCTTGAAAACGTGGGGCTGAAGACGACCTCCAAGACCCGGCATCCTGAGACCCGGGCCGAGCCCCCCGTTCCGAGCGGCGGCGCTCCGGCCGTGAACCTCCCTTCGCTCTCGCGGGCGATCCGCAGGGCGGTCGGGCACGACGGCATGCGACGGGAGGATGCGGACGCGATCGCGGGGCACATCCTCAACTTCTTCGGGTTCAACGAGCGGATCATCGACAACGTCTTGGAACCGGACGATCGAGACACGTTCTACATGCTCGAGGACTCCGGCATCCTCGAGACGGAGCGCGACGAGACGACGCTCTACGACGGCCGTGAATGGCGGATCCACTACTGGATGTTCCGCAAGGATCGCATCCTCCAGCTCGCGAAGGAAGAGGCGGAAGCTTCGGCCGAGGACGAAGAGCCGGTCGGGTCTCCGGCCGATGCCCGCGCCCCAGGACCGGCCCCGGTCTTCGTCCCGACCGCGGACTCCTCGGTCTATCACCATCTCTCCGACGAAGCCTGGGGCAAGCGGGAACCCGGAGAGGAGGAGTCCGCCGAGGCTCCCCAGGTCGCCCCCCCCCATGCCCGGTTCTCCCGGGGCACTTCCGGCCCCAGTTGATCCGGTCCAGCGCCCGGCACCGCCTTCCCGATCGGGTCCTCCGGCCCGACCTCTAACCCCCCTCAAGTAGGGGGGGAGCTTCGCGCTCCCGTGCGTCGGTTCCTCCTGCTCGTCCACCGTGTGCCCGTGGACGGAGAGTTCACGCTCAACGACCTCGCCGGGTCCGGGGGTCGCATGGACGAGGTCGCCTCCGTCGTGGGCGCGGCCTTCGTGGTCTCGAACGCCCTTCGGAGAGACACCTCCCTCACGCTGCTCCTCCTTCAGGACCCGACCCGGGCCCGTAGGATCCGGATGGAGGGCGCACGGCTGAAGTTCCTCAATCCGGATGAGCGCTCGACGGCGGCGCTGCTCAAGAACGCGCTCGTGCGCACATGGACCCGGCCCGAGGTCGAGATGGAGACCACCCCGGGCATCTTCGTCGGCCCCTCCGGGTCGCTCGAGGAGGAGCTTCGCGCCTTCGCGGCGCTCCCAGGCACCTGCTGGGCGACGGAGGAGGGCAGTCCGCTGCGGGCCTCTCCTCTCGGACCGACGGGGGAGGCGGGCATCGTGCTGAGCGACCCGTGGGACCCTTCGGTGGAGGAACGGGCGGTCCTGGAGCGGCTGGGGCTCCCGAAGATCGCTCTTGGACCTCGGTCGCTGCGAGCCTCCCAGTGCGTCGTGGTCCTCCAGAACGAGATGGACCTGAGAGAGGCCGCCTCTTCCTCCTCCTCCCCCTAGGACCGGTGCCCTGCCCTGCCCTGCGAGCGGTCTAGGCTAGGGTGCCTAAAGGCTCGGGGGAGGGGGCCTTAGGAGGGGGAGAGCGCCTTTTCGAGGGTGCGCCGCTCGAGGCCTCCCACGACCGCGGTCAGTCGGACCCGGTCCCAGCGCTCAGGGTGGGTGCGGAAGCCGGGGGTGAGCTCGACCGGCTCGTGGAGCTCATGGCGGAAGGTCTCGACGATCCGGTGGTAGGCGCCGAAGGTGAGGTCGCTCCCACCCTCCACGAAGAGGATGGTGGGTCCCGCCCGGTCCCGGATCTCGAAGTCGAGCAGTCCCTCGCGGAGCGCCTGGCGGACGATGCCCTCCGCATCGCTCGGGTGTCCCTCCGCGAAGAGGAGCGTCGCGAGCCCTCCGTCCGAGAGGAGGCGACGGACATGGGCGAGGTCGACGTTCATCTCGGAGGGATGGCGGACCATGTCCACCAGCCCCGCGACGAGGGCCCTGAGGTAGGAGTTCCGGTAGTGGAAGACCTGCTTGATGGGGAGCCGATCGAACTTGCGCAGCCTCTCGTTCGAGAAGAGGAGGAGCGCCCCGCCCTGGGCCTGGAGCTCCTCGAGGGCCTTCGAGGTGTTCTCCCGGATCCGGGCGCTCGTGGAGAGCTCCGCTTGGAAGGGCAGGAAGACGCCGCTCACGGGCAGCGCCCCCACCTCGCGGGCGAGGGTGAGGCAGAACGGTGCGAGAGCGCTGCCCGTTCCTCCTCCCAGTCCCGCCAGCAGGAAGATGAGGTCGTAGCCCCGGAAGCGGGCGATCAGGTCCTCGCGGCACTCTGCGGACGCCTTGAGCACGGCCTCACGGTCGCCACCGCTCCCGCGACCGGCGAGGGTGGCCTGAGCGACCAGGATCCTCATGTCGGCGCGTGCCGTGAGGAGGTGGTGCCCGTCGGTGTTGACGGCGAGCGTGTCCACCCCGGCCAAGTGCTGGTCGAAGAGGTCGGTCACCGCTTCGGAGCCGGCCCCGCCGAGACCGACCACCAGGGCCTTGGGGACCCTCGCGAGGTCGTTCCACGGGATGGAGTCGAATCCGTCGTGGGCGGTCGGCGAGCTCGAACCTCCGACCATCGTCACTCCTGGGGGAGGGCCCCGGATCTCGGGGGTCGGCGGCGTCAGCCACCCTCGGTCACGAGCCCATCCCCTTCAGGAGAGGAACCCCGATGGGCGCTGCCACCACCGTGGCCGGAGTGCCGGCCGAGCTGCTCGAGCTTGCTGCGGACGTACTCCCGCACGGCGGTGCGGATCGCGTCCTCCATGTCCACGTTGACGCCCTCGTCCGCGAGCTCCTTCAGCTGGAGGTAGTCGTGGTGGGGAAGGCTCACCAGGGTCTTTCGCGAGCGCGTGGTGGGAAGCTGCACTTGGATGTACTCCTCGAGGGCCGCTCGAATGGTGTCCGAGATCGTGGGATGCCCCAGGTTCTCCTGGATCCTCTTGAGCCCGTCCACCAATTCTTGCGGGATGCGGACCGTTACCCGCTCCGACGTATCGGGCATGGGCGTCTGACACTCGTCGGACAGATAGATGCTCAAGGCGGTTCATAATGTTTTGCCACCGGTAGGCAGCCGACGGAGGTCCCCTGCGGACGGGGGTGGAGGGCCTCGAGTCTTCGCCTGGGGCGCCCGGTTCACGAGGTGGACGGGACCGGCGCCTGGGCGTGGAGCAGCCGGCTCCCGCGCTCGAGGAGGGCGAGCTCCGTCGGGGCGAGGGACCCCGGGTCCAGCGAGTAGAGGAAGGCCCCCTTGGACTCCATCGCGAGGTCACGGATGAGGTCGAGCATCCGTCGGACGTTGCGCACGTTGGTCGACTCGACCACCGTCTCGAGCCCTGGGAGGACCGCGACCCGCTTCAAGCCGGCAGCGAAGTGACGGGAGACGACGTCCGCGATATGGTCCACGTCGGCCGGGGAGACGTGCTCCTCGCCCTCCATCCGGGAGACCTTGAGCACGGTCGCGCCCCCGAGCCCGTAGCCCCGGGACAGTTCCTCCTTCCCCAGGTGGGTGAAGGCGAGCAGTCTCGTGGGCTCAACGTGCGTCTTGCGCACCAGGTTCCAGACGTCCTGCTCCCGATAGGTCTCGAGGGCGGAGATCGGATCGGAAAGCGTCCAGGTCCACGGCACCTTGCTCCGCAGCCGCTGGGCCGCCTCCGCCGAGGGCACGACCTGCCCGCCCAGGGCGGAGGGAGCGGCGGGGGCTCGGGGCCACGACGCGCCGCTCGGACGAGCGGAGGGCGCGAGAGGGCTCCCGCCCTGCGCGTTGCCGACCTCCTCTTCCTTGCGCTTCCTCAGCCGGAAGAGCCCAGAGGTGCCAAGGCAGACGAGCAGCACCTGCATGCCACCGAGAGGGCGAGGACCCACGAAGCTTCGGTCCGTCTCCCGGCGAGGAGACGGCCACCGCTCAGGTGTCACGGGGAGAGGGAAGGCGGAGGTGGGCCGCTTCCCCCCCATCGACCCTGCTTAAGGGCCAGGGCGAGTGATAAGCTCGTTGCCTACAGGTCCCGGGCTTCGCGTCAACGGAAGGTCGCGGCGAGGAACACCGCGCCCATCTGCGCCTTCACGAGCGTGGGGATCGCCGTCCGCCGGCCTTTGAGGTCGTTCTCGAGCCAATGGGCGACCGAGTTGATCTGGTCCTCGGTGGACCGCAGGAGCCCTTCACGGGCGAAGGTCCCCGGTACGGCCTGCTCACCGATGAATCGGTGGAGCGTCCCCAGGAGCCTCAGGTCGGTCACGCGCGCATCGACCTCCTTTCGGAACACCTCCGCGTGGGTCACAGGTCCTGGAGGGTCCGGCACCGGCTCCAGGCCCTCCCTGCGCGAGGGGAAGTCGAGCAGGCTCTCCAGACAGTCGCGGAAGGTCCCAGGGCGAAGGCTTCCCTCGCGGCGCAGGGTCTGGTAGGCCGAACGCAATAGGTTCACGACGCGGGAGCGCCGCTCCAGTCGACCCGCTTCGAGGGTCGCCCGGTCGGCGGGGGCCTCGCTGGTGTCGCCGGATCGCGGGTCGGCGAAGAGCGGGACCTCCGAGAGGAGTCCCAGGACCCGCGGGTCGAGGCTCTCCGCGTACTCGATGCTTCCCGCCCCCTGGCGCAGCACTCGGCGGGGGTCGAGCCCTCGATGAAGGAGGTACTGGACGGCCTCGTGGGTCGAAGGGGCGCGAAGGACGTAGGGCGCGAGGATCGTCCCCCACGGGTCGCTGGGGAGCGCCGGCTCCAGGGGTAACCCCAGGGCCCGGGGCGGACCGACGAGGGCGGACTGCAGCTCCTCGTGCGGCCGGTTGAGGTAGAAGTAGGCGCCTCCCGCCGTGGAGTTGTGCAGGCTCACCAGCAGGGAGGGCCGCAGCGTGTCGATGAGGCGCGCGAGCGCCTGCGTCTCGGAGGGGGCGGCGGAGAAGTCGTAGGCCGGGGCAAAGTAAGGGAAGCACCACTCCTTCTGGTGCGAGGGTGGCGGGCGGTAGCCGTGATGGGCGTAACGGACGAAGGAGAAGGAGGAGGTGAGCCACCCTTCGTTCAGTCGTAGGCCGTCACGGTCGAGCGCCGGGAGCAGCACGAAGCGGGTCCCCAGTTGAGCGGCCGCCTTCGGATGCTCGGCGAGGGCACGGGCGATCTCGAGCGTGGTGAGGGTGCCGACGGGGTCGTTAGGATGCGCGCCTCCGACGATGAGGGCGGTCCGGTCCCCCTCTCCCGCTTCCAGGCCGATGAGGGCGTCGCCGTGGGTGGTCTGTCCGATCCGGCGGACGCGCACCGTCCCGGGGTGCTGTCGCGCGAGGCCGAGCGATCCCTCGTCGAGCTCCTTGGCGGTCAGGAAGCGGGGCAAGTCGGCGACGCTCCCGAGGAGCTCCTCCACCTCCCCGAGACCGAGGGCAGCGGACACGGACTCCCATGAGCGAAGCTAGCGCATCTACCTAGCGTTCGCCCTCGTACGAGACCGGGGAGGCGCTCCGAGGAGGGGGTCCAGGACGCCCGCCTCGCGGAAGCCTTGGGCCCGAAGGCGGCAGGAGTCGCAGTGGCCGCAGGGGCGAGAGCCTCCGGCGTAGCAGCTCCAGGTGAGGGACCAGGGGACGTGGAGCCTCTCGCCCCACCGGACGATCCCCGCCTTGCTCTTTCCAAGGAGAGGGGCCTCGATCCGGGGCGACCCTCGCCCCTCCACGGCGCGCGCCGTGGCCTTCCGGGCCAGCCGTTCGAAGGCCCGGAGGAACTCTGGTCGACAGTCCGGATATCCGGAGTAGTCGATCGCGTTGACCCCCAGGTAGATCGCCTCCGCCCCCCGGGACTCCGCGACGGCCAGGGCGAGCGAGAGCAGGATCGTGTTCCGGGCAGGCACGTAGGTGGAGGGGATCCCCCGTCGGAGCATCTCCTTCGCCGAACGGTCCTTGGGCAGGGCCTGGGAACGGCGGGTGAGCGCCGAGGGGGCGATCTCCTGCAGGGGGACCGTCACCTCGATCGCCTCCAGCGCCCGATAGTGCCGTGCCAGGGCCCGGGCAGAGCGGAGCTCACGAACATGGCGCTGACCGTACTGGACCGAGAGGGTGATGGGGCGGTGCCCGCGGGAGGCCGCGATGGCGAGGCAAGTGGCCGAGTCCATGCCCCCTGAGAGCAGAACGACCGCAGGGGTCGACTTCGGTTCGCGGCGACCGGGTCCTCGGACCCGGGAGGACGTTCGGCTAGCCATAATACAACGCCACCGCGAGTAGCGCCGTGGAGAGCATCGCGAGGAAGTTCACCTGACCCTTCCCAAGGTAGCCCCGGTTCTCCAGCGTCGCCCCGAGGAGGCTGTCGATCTGGCAGCCGAGGAAACCGAGCACGGTGCCTCCCGCGAACCAAAGCCTCACGGAGCCGGTGACCCCCCCAAGCCCCCCGAACAGGAAGAAGAAACCGGCCCCGGCGGCGACGGTGAGGAGGCTTCCCACGAGCGCCCAAAGCTCCCCGACGACGCTGATCCCCCCGTTCGTGCCGGCTCTCACCTTGCCGGTCCCGAGGATGCTCACGGCCTTCCCGGAGAGCACGCCGAACTCGCTCGCGAAGGTGTCCGCGGTGCCGCAGGCGAGCGAGGAGACGTAGACGAAGGGGATGAAGCCCGGGATCGACCCCGCGTTGGAGAGGGGGACCAGGAGCACGAGACCCATCGGGACGAGGATATGGGAGAGGACGTTGTGGACCCCCCGTTCCCCGGCCTTCCCTTCCGCGACCTTTCGGGCCTTCTTCTCCTCCCAGCCGTACCGGGTGGCGAGGGTGCCTCCCAGAACGAAGAGGATGAGCATCGCCAGGTAGGGCGGACCTCCGATGACGACGATGGTGACCCCGAAGACCACCGCGATGAGCGCCGCGTAGGGGGTCAAGACCCGGCTGCGGGCGGCGGCGACCCCCAGGGCGAGGGTGACCACGACCCCGATCGCCGCGCCGATCCAGCCATCGGGGTTGAGGCTGCTGATCAGGGGCTCGCCTAGGCTCAAGAACTCCCCTGGCCGGGGCGCTCCTCCCCATGGTATAAAAGACCCCCGTTGGGGACAGGACGGACCAAAGTTCAGGTAGCGGCAATGCCTGCGGAAGCACGCCGATGGGCGAACGCTCCTCGACTTCCGGCACGGCCCGCGGGGCCGGTCGCGGCGGCTCGGGGGAGCTGCTCCGGCGCCTCGCTCCCCCCGCCCTATTCCGGACTGCCCATGGCGTCTCCCTCGTCGGCGACGCCCTCACCCTCCTTCGCACCCTCCCTTCGCAAAGCGTCGACCTGGTCCTGACCTCCCCACCGTACGATGGTCAGCCACGCTACGGCGACGGTGAGCGGTACGACCGGGAGTGGTTCGTAGGGTACTTCCTCCTCACCACCCGGGAGGTCCTCCGGCTGCTCCGCCCGAGGGGGAGCTTCGTGCTCAACTACCGCTCGAAGCGCGCGGGGGCGGAGCGCGGCACGCTCCAGTACGAGCTCGTGCTCGCGCTCAAGGAGCAGGGGTTCCTCTTCTGCGAGGACTTCGTTTGGGGCAAGCCCTCGCCCCCTCCGGGGAAGTTCCGACGGTTCCTCAAGGACGCGGTAGAGTACTGCTTCCAGTTCGCGAAGACCGAGGACTGGCAGTTCTTCCCCGAGCAGTGCCTCGCCCCGGCGCGCTGGGACGCGAAGGACCGGGCCCGGAGGCGGGCGCTCCCTCAGAACTATGTTCGCGTGAACGAACCCTCCGGACAGGGGAGGAAGCGGGCGCTCGCGGGGCCGGACATGGTCCGTCCCTCCACCCTGCTGCTCGTCGAGCCCGAGTTCTCGCGGAACCCGACCGAGCATCCGGCCCGCTTCCCCGTCGAGATCCCGGAGTTCTTTGTGCGGTTGCTGACCCGACCCGGGGACCTGGTGCTCGACCCCTTCGCCGGTACCGGCACGACCGCCGTCGCCGCCGAAGGGCTGGGTCGGCGTTGGATCGTCTGCGAGGCGGAGACGAGCTACGCCCGGGCGATCGAGGACCGACTGAGGCCCCTTGGGAAGAGGCGCTCCTGAGTCGGGCGGGCCTCGCTCAGGCCCCCCCCTCCACCGCTTGCGGGGCGCTCCCGGCCCGCGGGGTCCGTGAGGCGGCACGGTGCGTGAGGTAGATCGAGACCAGGATCGCGGCGACGCCGATCGCCTGGGGGACCCCCAGCCCCTGTCCGAGCAGAAGGAAGCCCGCTCCGATGGCGACCATCGGGACGACGAACAGGTAGGCGCTCAAGGTCGCCGCCCGATAGCGGGAGAGGAGCTCGAACCAGAGCGCATAGGCGACCGCGGTGCCTAGGACCCCGACCCAGAGGAGCACCATCCACAAGCTCGCCCCGAAGTGGACCGAGGAGAGGGGAGCCGACCACCAGGCGGCGATCCCGAGAGGGAGGAGCGCTCCGGTGAGCTGGAGCACGTTCGCCTCGAGCATCTCCTCTCGTCGGAACCACCGCTTGAGCAGAATGGTCGCGACCGCCCACGACACCGCGGCGCCCAGAAGCTCAAGGACGGGCACCCAGCCGCCGGTCCAGCTGCGGGCTCCCAAGAGCCCGATGACGGCGACGCCTCCCAGGCCCAGTACCGAGGCCGCGACCTGCGTCGAGCCCAACCGTTCGCCCAGCCCCACGGACGCGAGCAGGAGCACCCAGATCGGGAAGGTGTAGACGAGGACGCTCGTCTGCCCGGCGGGGACCGTCGTCGCCGCCTGCAGCCAGAGCCCGAAGAAGATCGCCGTGTTGGGGACCCCCAGCAGGAGGGCCTTCCAACGCAGGCGCCAGGGGAGCAGCCTCTTCACCTGGAACTGCCGCGCGAGCATGGGAAAGAGGGCGATGCTCCCCACGAGCCCGAAGAGCGCGCGGAGGAAGGCGAGCCAGAGCGGCGGGGCGGAGCGGAGCCCAAGGACGACCATCGGGTAGTTGAATCCCCAGAAGAGCGCTACGACGGCGAAGGGGCCTACGAGCGCGATCCATGCCCGTGCCTGACCCTCCGCCAAGACCTGCTCCTGCGCTGCTGCCCCCTCCCTCGACACGGGACCCTTCAAAGGGGCCCTGACCGATTCCCGACTCCACCGGTAGGTCCGCGTAGTCCTGCGGTGGGTGCGGAGGCTCAGAGCCGTTCCAGCAGCCTTTGGCACCCCTCGAGGAAGGAGGGGGCGATGATGCTCGCGCGGTGGGCGGCTTCGAGCTGCTCCTCCGGGTAGTGCGGCCGCTCGCCCGCTTCGGGCACGTAGATGGAGGTGAGGTGGAGCTTCTCCGCCGCCTCCACGTCCAGCATCCGATCGCCGATCATCGCGGAGGAGGGCAGGTCGATCCCAAGGTCGCGGGCGGCCCGCTCGAAGAGCTCCGTGCCCGGCTTGCGGCAGGCACAGCCCTCCGCAGGCGCGTGCGGGCAGTAGTAGAAGGCGTCCACCTCGGTCCCCCCTCTCCGCAGGAGCTCCTGGATTCGGGCGTGGATCGCCTCCACGGCGGACTGCGTGTAGAGGCCCCGCGCGATCCCGGACTGGTTCGTGATGACGACGACCAGGAACCCCCGCGACCGCAGGAGCGAGACCCCTTCCGTCACCCCCCGATAGAGCTCGACCTTCTCCGGGCCCGCAAGGTAGTGGGTGTCCACGTTGAGGGTCCCGTCCCGGTCCACGAAGACCGCCCGGCGCAGGTGGCCCGCGCCCGAGGGGGGGGCGGGGCCGCGGTGGGCCCCGTTCCCGGTCTCAGGTGCTGATGACACGGGCGATGCGGAAGTTCCCCTTCTCCAGCAGGAGGGAGTAGAGGTTCGACGAGTGGTTCGTCGACCGCATCTTGACGACGCGGATCCGACGCTGGATCGTCTCCTCGTTCACCTTCGCCATCATGAGATGGACGATCCCGTCCGAGAGGTAGTCCTCCCCGTTCGGGCCGTAGTTCTCGACGTCGCGGCGGACCTCCGAGATGAGGAGGCTCGTCACGCCGAGGTCACGGATCCACTCGAAGAAGTGGAAGAGGTCGTTGCGGGGGTTCTGGAAGTCCGAGAGGGTCTCCAAGACGGGCAAGGAGTCCAGGATGAGGATGTCGTACCCCTGGCTGTCCTTCATGTTCTTGGAGTACATCTTGAGGACCTCGATCCAGGACTTGTTGCCGAGGACGTTCAGGTTCTTGCGGATGAGCCCGATGTCCACGATCGAGAGCTTGTCGCCCACCGCGTCGAGCTTCATGCCGACGCTCTCCATGTTCTGGATAAGGCTCTCCCGGGACTGCTCCATCGTGATGTAGAGCCCCTTCTTGCCCTCCTTGATCGCGTTCTCGTAGGCCATGTGGAAGGCGACCGTGGACTTCATGGTCCCGGGCTCACCAGCGAGGAGCACTACGTGTCCCGCGGGGATCCCGCCCTCCATCTTTTCGTCAAGTCCCTCTACGTACGTCCGAATTCGCGGGACCTTCGGTCCCCCTGCAGGTCCTGGGCTCATGCTCGATGTTCCCCCCCTCGTACCGAGATGAGAAAACCTCGAACTCCCCATTGGCTTCCGACCTTAAAGGTGTCGGTGCTTCGCGCCCTGAAAAGCACCTGCGGCGGCCGCTAGCGGGCGGGCGCCCGGTGGGTCCGGCGCGCGTCGCGAAGGATCTGCGCGTGGTCCGCCGCGAGCGGTGGGGGTCGACGAAGAGGGGACCAGCGGGCGTCCGACGCGTCGTCACCCCCCCGGATCTCGCGCGGCCCCCCCTTTCGACGGCGCAGAAGGAAAGCGACGGTCACGATGTGGCCTCGGGGGTCCCTTCGAGGGTCGGAGTAGACCCCGAGAAGCCTGACGGGTCGGACAGCGAGCCCGGTCTCCTCCCGGTACTCCCTCACGACTGCCTGCTCGCAGCTCTCCCCGATCTCGACGAACCCCCCCGGCAGCGCCCAGCGTCCCTTCCATGGAGGCCGACCTCGGCGAACCAGCAGGACCGTCTTCCCCTCGATGAGCACCCCATCGACGGTGAGGGCGGGGGTGAGGAGCGGTGGGCGGTTGCGATAGGGGGATGTGCGCTTGGGCTTCAAGAACCCCACAGCGCTGGGCCGACGGCGCGCTTCACGGGACAATGACCAACAACCCCCACACGAGCGCGAGCAGTAACAGGCCTATGACGACCCACGGGACCCACAAGGACCAACCGCGGGACGGCCCGCTCCGACCTCGGCCCAAGACCTCCTCGTCCGCGACCTCAGGGATCACGTTGCCGGCCATGCCAGCCCGGGAGGACGGGGCCCCACGTCAAGTTTCAGGGTCCCGAGCGGAGGAGGGGGTCCGTGGGGGGCTTGGTGCAGCCCTCGAGGGAGCCCTCGCCCGCTCCATCGAGGGAGCGCAGCAGGTGACCCTGCTCTTCTCTGGAGGAGTGGACTCTTCCCTCCTTGCGCACATGCTCCAACGTCGTTCCTCGATCTCTCCCGACCGCCCGGGTGGGGGGCCAGCCCTGCGAGCGGTGACCGTGGGACTCCAGGGCTCCGCGGACCTCCAACAGGCGGAGTCGGCGGCGCGTCTGCTGGGGCTCGCTTGGACCCCCTTCGTTCTGCGTCCGGAGGAGATTGGCCGAGCGGCGGACCGCGTGAGGACGATCGAGTCCACCGAGGGGCCTCGCGAGGGCCCCACCTCCCCCGCCTCTCCCTCCCCGCCGCTCCAGGGCATGCCTCTCGAGGTCCAGACGGCGCTCTACCTCGCTCTCGCTAAGAGCCCCGACACGCGGGTGCTCTGCGGTCAGGGCGCGGACGAGCTCTTCCTTGGCTACGCGCATTTCCGCCCCCTGCAGGGGGAGCGTCTGTACGTGCGCTACCGGGAGGACCTGAGGCGTCTGCAGGAGGAGGAGTGGCCCTGCACCCAGAGAATCGCCGCGTCGCTCGCGAAGGACCTGAGGGCCCCCTACCTGGACCCGGCCTGGGTCCGCGATGTGGAGCGGGTCCCGCTGGAAGGGCGGCGCAGCGCGTCCGAGCCGAAGGCGCTCCTCCGTGTGCTCGCGAGAGAGTTGGGGCTGCCGCAAGAGCTCGCGGAGCGCAGGAAGAAGGCGATGCAGTACGGGAGCGGGGTCCACGCCGCGCTGGGTCGGCGCTGAGCGGTCGACGACCTCCCTCGATGCTCTCGGTATCCTGAAATAAGGCCACGCTTAACAATAGGTGGAGGGACTCGCCTCGAGAGTAGTGCGGTCCCGGATTGGGGAATCTCATTTGGCGACCCGAACAATCAGGGGGGAGTAGCCCGGTGGCAGAGCCCACCCGTTCACCTCCTCCCCCGCCTCCTGCTGGGTCCGCGCCATCCTCGAGCGGGGCCCCGGGCTCGATGCAGGGCAGCTGGGGCACGACGCCCGGGGCTTCGCAGCGACCGCGCCACGTGCTCGTCCTCGACATCTCCAAGAGCATGCTGGCCCCGCTCCCGGACCCGAGCGACCCCTCTCGGATCCGCCGGAAGATCGAGGTGGCGCGCGCGGCCACCTACCGGATCTTCGAGGCGGTCCAGTCCCAGGGGGCCATGTTCGGTCTCGTCATCTTCAACAACGTGGCCCACGTCGCGATCCCTCTCACCGAGATCCGACCGGAGATCCGGCCCGCCCTGGACAACCTGGTCGCGCTCCTGCCGCCCAAAGGGCGCTCCGCGATCTGGGACGCGCTGGCCCTGGGCGCGGACCTCTTGCGGGTCGAGGGGGGTGCGACGCAGGGCAACCTGGTGCTCGTGACCGATGGGTGGGACAACATGTCCCAGCGCTTCGGAGCTCCCGGCATCGACTTGCCCCCCCCTCCACCACCCGGCGCCGTCCCGGGGACCTACCCTCCGCCCCGAGCGGACATCCTGGCCCACTTGCTCACCCAGGGGAGCCGTCTCGGCCTGCGCATCATCGGCATCGGCAGCGGGGTCGAGCGGGACAAGGGGGTGGACTCGGTCCGGATGCGGGCGTTCACCGACGCGTACGGTCAGCGCGCCCAGGCCTGGCGCCTCCCGTGCTCCGTCTCCTACGAGGAGGTCACCACGAGCGAGGAGCTCTTCTCGAAGATGGTCCAGGCCTTCGTGGACATCCCTTTCGAGGACGCGATGGTCGTGGAGAACCTCCATCCGGACGAGCTCGCGGAGGCCGCCGCTTCCGCGGCGAGGGCCCTCCGAGACACCGATGGCAGGCGGAGCGTCGTGGGGCATCTGACCTCCGGTCGATCCGGCGCCGGATCGGCTGGCGGCGGGGCTACCCGACCGGGCCCCCAGGGCTCCGCGATGGACGTGGACATCCTCAACCCTCACGCCGGCCCTTCCCCCGTGAACCTTCGCGACCGGTACGGGCCCCTCGGTGAGGTGGCCGAGGCCTACATGGCCCGGGACTGGGCCCGGGCCCAAGCGATCCTCTACCAGAAGGGTGGGCTCATCGCCCCCGTCACCCGGTTCTACTGGCAGGCCCGGGTCTACTTCGCCCAGGGCGAGAAGGGCGAGGCTGGCCGCTACCTCGCTCAGGCGTGGGCCGAGGCGGAAGCCCTCCCCGCCACCGACCGGGGCCGTGTCGTGCGCCGCCTCGCGCTCCTCCAGGCGAAGGTCGCCGGCGACAAGGAGACCGAGAGCTTGGTCACCTTCTACGATGCGGCCGAGACGAAGGCCCGCTCCGCGGGCGGCGGGCTCGCCGAGAAGCTAGAGAAGATGTTCGACCAGATCCTCGCCCTGCGTGGGACCTACGCCACCGTGAAGGGGGGAGGGGCCGTCGCCCACGAGGACCTCGTGGAGAGCATCTTCGGAACGCTCCAGGATGCGCGACTGGCCAACACCCAGCGTGACCCGGCGATCGACGCGTTCCTCGATTTCGCGGAGATCGCCCTGGCGGAGATGCGATGAGCGCCACGAGGCCCACGCGCCAAGCAGGTCGGGACCCAAAGGCTAAGATGCCCGGGTCGCTGTCGAGCAGGAGTAGTGCACCATGAGCCCCCCTCCCCCTTCCAAGGGTGCATCCCGGAAGAGGTCCGGCCAGGACGCCTCTCCCACGCCGACTGCGCCCAAGGCCGCTCCAACCCCCGTCCCGGTCGAGCCCAAGGAAGAGCCCGAGGCGGAAGCGCCTGCGGGGGCCCCGGCTCCAGCCCCCGCCGCCGCCCCCGCGCCGGCTCCGGCGGCCGCTCCTACCCTTGCCGCGGCTCCGGTCGCTCCGGAACCCTCGATCCCAACCCCCGTCGTGCGCAAGGTCGCTCCGGGCTCGGTCCCTCCCCCGGTGCGGAAGGTTGCGCCCACACGCCCGGTCTCGCGACCGGCGCCCGTCCCAGAGCCTCCTCCTCCTCCCGCCATCGCGGCCAAGATCGCCGTGGTCGGCATCCCTGCCTCCGGTAAGACGACCTACTTCCGCTACCTCTCAGGGCACTTCGGCCTCAACCTGCCCCTGGTCTACGTGCCGAGCCGCTCCGGCTCCGTCACGCCCCTCTTCGGGGATATCGGCAACGAGATCGTCATGGAGGAGACCACCTACGAGTCCGACCCCAACCGACCGGGGGCGGAGATGGACTCCACGACGCGTCTCTACGTGAACCGCCCGATGGAGGACCCGACGAGGCTCTTCGTCGAGCTCGCGCAGGGCCAGGAGGAGCAGGGGATCCTGACCAAGTACCCGCTCCCGACCAAGTACAACCAGTTCGTCGAGATGAAGCTCAACTTCCGATACGGGGTCGCCGGGAACCTTGCCCAGGCGAAGCCGATGGTCCTGCGGACCGTCGACGAGGCCGGGGGCATCATCTCCGACTACTTCACCTACGACCGGCTCTGGATCTCCAACCCCACCGACGACATCCCGATGGAGCAGTGTCGGGTCATCCCGCGCTTCGACACCTGGAAGCCGGACCGGCAGGAGCTCTGGCGCCGGGGGCTGACCCTCATGGGGCGCTTCACCGTGGACGCGGACGGCATCATCCTGCTGCTCACGCCTCAGTTGGGCTCGCTGCGCGACAGCGCCCAGCAGGTGAACCTCGCCCGGGGGGTCTTCCGCTACGCCCGCCAGCGCGGGATCCCGGTCGTGATCGCGATCTCGAAGGCGGACCTCCTCAAGGAGTTCTACCTCGAGGTGGAGCAGGTGCTCACCAACCGCGGCTACCTCTCCCAGTTCGACACGAACTGCTACCTCACCGAGCGCGACGGGAGCGGCCTCGGCAGCATCCTCGCGGCCCAGGAGGGCCGCAACTTCTCGACCCATGAGGACGCGTTCTTGGTCGCCTCCGCCATCTCGACGGGGGAGGGCCGGCCGCTGCTCTACGGCGACACCGCGGACGTCGACCTCAACAACGGGGCGACGGCGGGGGTCCCGATCATGGTGAACACGACCCTACCCCTCTCGCGCATCTGCGAGCGGGTGCTCTCGCTACGGGGCGATCTCGCCTCGGGAAGCTGAGGAGGGGGTTCTCGTGGCCCCGTCTCCCGATACGGGACCCGGGGCGGCGGGAGGAGGGCCCTCCTCCGGCCCCGCTCCGGCCGCCGCTTCCTCGGGGAACCCCGCCCCTTCCTGGGCGCTCTCGGCGATCCCGGCGGCGTCGGGAGGGAAGGACCGCTCCCTGATCGCCGTGGTCTGGTGCCGGCAGGTGGACAACGAGGCCGAGAGCCCGGGCTACACCACGGTCCCGACGGAGTTCCCCGGCCGCAAGGAGACGCTGGACATGGTCCGGATCGTGGGGAACCTCGCGATCAACGCGGCCGACACCCACGACTACTGGGACCCGGACCCGTCGAGCAAGCTCGCCTACTACCACAACCTCTTCCTCTACCCGGCGAACGGCGGGGCCCACCTCTGCCTGGGCCGGATGTTCCTCTCGACCGAGGACCGTCCCCGGCTCGGCATGAAGACCCTCGTGCTCGACGTGAACGCGCTGCTGGAGTCCGAGAACGTCGGCCAGGCGCTCCGGCGCTGGTACCTTTCGATGGGGAACCCGGGCAAGCCCTCCCCCTCGGAGGGGCGGGTGGACCCCGTGCTCCTGGACATCCTCTCGGACGGGCTCACCTTCCTTCGGGCGGACCCGGACGCACCGCTCTTCGCACTGGTCTCCGACCACTTCCACGACGCGGTGGGATCGGTGCTGGCCGCGCTCGAACGCTCGCCCTCCAGCCTCGCAATCTTGGTGGGGGTGCTGATCTTCCCCTACTTCCTTCCCGCGGGGCGGGTCGACCTCGCGGAGCTCACCGAAACGTTTCCCCTCAGCCTGGGGATCGCCCGCATCCCCCGCAACGAGGCGGGGGGAGAGCGCCACCAGCGTCGCGTCGCCGCGTGGGCGCAGCAGAACGTGCACCTGCTCGACCTCACCCAGGGCATCCCCGCGGAGCTCAGCTTCCGGCCCCCCGCTCGGGCGCCCGTCAGTTGGTGGGCTCGGGGGGACCGGGCCGACCTGGTCTCGGAGCTACGCCGGGAGGTGGACCGGCTGGAGGTGCCCCGCCGCAGCTCTCCGGAGCCGGGTGGCTGGGGAGAGGAGGGCACCGGTCTCGCCCGTCGACGGCAGCTCGCTCGACTGTCTCGGGCGATGAGCGCCGTCGCCCAGGTACTGGAGCTCCCTGAGGCGGAGCGCTCCAAGGCCGATCCCGCGACGCTCGAGCTCGCGGAGCCCTACCTGGCGGCCGCCGCCCGCAGCGGGCTCGCTTCCTCCGGCCCTGCCGCAGCGAAGGCCCTCACGGCCGGGCCCGCGTCCACACCTCTGCACGCAGAGCCCCCCTGGCGCCGTCCCCCCCGGCTCCGTTCGGAGCGCTCGGAGGTGGTGCCCGTCCCTCGGGACACCCGGGGGGGCGGTCTCCCCCCCGGGGACGCTCGCGGAGCGGGAAGCCCTCCCGCCCCGGTCGCGGGAAGCGGGTCGCTACCCGCCCCTCAGGGGGTCGGCCCCGCCGCGCCACCGGTCGCCGCGTCCGCCCGGGAGGCATCGCCCGTCGCAGCGGCCCTACCCCTCACGGCCGCCGGCGGACCTCCGTACGCCGAGCCCACCCCGCTGTCCCCCGCGCTGCTCGAAGAGCTGCGCGCCTACATCGACAGCCACATCGGAGAAGGACGCACGCGAAGCGGCGCCCTGGACCCGGACGTCGTCGGCGACCTCGAACGTGAGCTGGAGAGGCGCCTGGAGGCCCGGGCGCGGCTGCTCATCTCCCCCGAGGCGCTCGAAGCGCGCATCACCCAGGTGCTCGCGCGACGCCCTCCCCCTTCCCCTCCTGAGCCCAGGCTCCTGTGGACCGGCGAGGCGCGTGACGCCTTAACCGAGGTCGTCAACGAGCTCGTCGCCCAGAAACTGACCGAGCTCGCTCCACGCTCCGTGCCCAAGGCCGCGCCCCCGGCCTTCGACCCCACGAAGGTCGACGAGCGCCTCGTTGCGCTCCTGCGGGGAGAGGTGGATGACACTCGAGTCTCGGCGGCGCTCGGCCAGCGCATCCAGTCCATGCTCTCCAAGGCCGCCGAGACCGACCGCAAGAGCACCGACGACCGCTTGGAGCAGATGCTCGAGGAGCTCCACACCCGGTCCATGGCCCAGGCCGAGCTCGAGGCGAGCATCCACTCGGAGGTCCGGTTCCTCGACGAGAAGCTCCAGACCCTCATGGGGCGGTTGATCCCGCTGCTTCGCCGCACCTGGCTCAAGATCGACGAGCTAGAGCGGCGGCCGAGCGGAGGGGCGGGCCCGTCAGAACGCAAGCTGAAGCAGTTGCGCGACGAGCTCTGGGGAGAGATGCGTCGCCTCGAGCTCGACCTCTCCGAGCGGACCCGCCTCATCTTGGACCGAGTGGAGGGCAACGTCCAGAACCAGGGACGGCTCTGGCTGACCCTGGTGAGCCAACTCTCGAGCTTGACCGAGCAGCGCCGGGAGCTCGAGCGGATCGTCCACGAGTCCAAGGAGGACTTCGAGCCCCCCGAACCGGCCCGAAGTGCCTCATCCCCCACCCGCCCGGGGACCGGCGCAGGGGATGCGACGGGAGCGTCCTCCGACGAGGAGACCGAGGGGACGTCGCCGGTCCAGGTGGTGGAGGACGCTGAGGAGGCTCCTGAGGAGGTCAAGGTGCCCGTGGACCGAAGGGAGAAGGGAGGGGCGAAGGCCCCCTCCAGCGCCGACGCCCGACCGGCCCCCCGTCCCCGGGGCACCCCGCGGTCCTCCAGTTGACCCCAAGACCTCGGACGGGAGGTCGGCACGGGGGGGAGACATCCCAGGCCCCCTCCAGGGGCCCGTCTCGCCGCTATCGTTGGGCCATGTCCCTTGGGCCGAACTTAATATTCGAGGGGGAGGTCGGAGGCCTGTGTCGCGTCGGGGGACCGGACCCGTGCGAGGCGTAGCTTCCACCCTTCTGGTGCTAGGTGGCGTTCTCACCGTTCTGTTGCTCGCCGGCCCCGCCACACTACCCTGGGGGGGGCCCACCCTGGGTGGAACGAGGTCGTCTCCCGAGCTCTCCAACGTGGCCGGGGCCGATGCGCGCTTCCACCTCCCCGCGCCCAGCTCCGCACCGGACCGCCTCGGCGCGGCATCCTTGGCGTGGAGTTCCGTCCAGCGTACGATGGACCGCGCGCTGAGCGTGGTCGCCCTGCAAGGACCGCGCCCGCAGGCGACGAGCGTCAACCTCTCGGGCTTCGGGATCCTGGGGGAGGGCGCTAACGCCCTCAGCAATAATGGCGTCGAGTTCAACTCGACCATCCCTCAGCTTCCCCCCGGGTTCAGCGGCGGGACGAACCCCAGTTCGGTCGTCATCTGCGTCGCCGGGGAGACGGTCACCACCAACGTCTCGGCCGTCGTCGGCTTCATCGAGCTCTCCTACGCAGGGATCACAGGCGCCCTCCCGATCTACGCGGTGAACGACTCCGGCGTCTCCATCGTCGGAACGTCCCCCATCACCGGCGCGATGCAGGTGGGGAGCGGCCCGCACACGTTCACGATGGCCGAGACCCACAGCAACTGGTGGAGCTTTACCGCCGATGGGGCGCTCATCACGGGTGGACCCTACACTGTCGGGAACGCGAACGGTTCGGCGAACCTTCAGGTCGCGAACACGAGCCTCCTCACGCTGAGCATCCCGGCCTTCGCCTACCTCATCCCGGCGAACGTGACCGGCATGCCCCTCTCCCAGATCCAAACGGTCCTCAACGTCCGTTCCGGGAGCTCGTGGAGCGCGCCGCTCCTGGGCATCGAAGGGCTCGACGGGAACATCGGTGTAGCGGGGTACCTTCAGGACCCCACCATCCCCCCTGACACGGTGGACTTCGGTGGGAACTACCCCGTACTCACGGCCTTCACCATCCTCTGGGGCAGCGGAGCCCTGCCCTCGCTCGTCATGGCCGAGCATGGGTTCCCGGCCCCGCCCGCATCCCCGCTCGTCGCTCACGCGGGGATGGCGGTCCCCATCACGGTCTGGGTCAACACTTCCTCCTCTTCCTCGGCGGGGGTGGGGAGCGCCCTGCTCACCACGAACTCGACCGTGGGGGCAAGTTTCATCGGCGTCGGAACAGGGCCGAGCCCCGGGGAGTTCCACCTGGACTACGTGCCCCCTTCGAGCATGGCCTACGGGAACGACACGGTCACGATCCTGGCGACAGCGACCGGTTACGTCGCGACGCGCTCGACCTACCCCGTCACCATCTTGCCCTCCCCCATGACCATCGCCATCCGCGCTCCCCTGGGTCCCATCGACTCGGGCGCGACAGTGGACCTCGGGGTCTGGACGAACCTCACCGGGGCCGGACCGGTGGACCCGGGCTCTCTCAGGGCGACTGCCCAGGGTGGAGGGACCCTCGTGCTGCTTGCCGCGACCCCGGGGACCGTGGGGTACCGCGTCGCGCAGTTCACCGCTCCGATGTACCTTCGAGCGTCGACCTCGACCTTGACGTTCTCCGCGTCCGGCTCCGGCCTCATCCCGCAGACCGCGACCGTGGTCTTCCATGTCGAGCTCCGGGCCCTGGACCTCTCGGGGCCCAGTTCCGCGAAGGTCTTCTCCGGGAGCACCCTCCACTTCCCGCTCTCGGTCTCGACGAACCACGGTGCCCTCCCAGGCGCGACGGGGAGCTGGTGGAACGTGAGCGTTCGCGGGAACGCGGGCGACTTCGACCCTCCTCTGCAGGGCCTACCGAACCTGACCTACCAGCAGAGCGGCGCTCTCGCTCTCAACCTCACCATCAACCCGGGCTACATCGGACCGGTCTGGTTCTGGGTGAACGGTAGCGCTCCAGGGTTCAACTCCACCTCCGCCACCTGGTCCGAAGAGGCCGACGGGAACCTCACGGTCACGGTGACCGGTTGGTCCCCCTCGACCAGCGTTGGGCAGCAGGAGACGCTCGTCCTGA
The DNA here is from genome assembly GCA_027306505.1 of Thermoplasmata archaeon. GTDB lineage: Archaea > Thermoplasmatota > Thermoplasmata > Lutacidiplasmatales > UBA184 > JAKAAX01. The sequence goes on from DAHUZP010000057.1 coordinate 143,039, forward strand.
CCGTGCTTGGGCTTGCGGACGCCCCGGTCCCTGGGGCGGAGATCGACCTCGCGGCCAGCTCGGGCACCTTCGGCTCCGGCGGGGCGGGGAGCGCCATCGCCTACACGGACGCGAACGGACAAGCGACGGTCCCCTTCCACCTCCCCGACGCACAGGCGACCACGTTCCTTACCCTCACGATCTTCGTGAACGTGACCTACTATGCCCCGTCGACGACCACCCTCGGCACGACCGCGACGGTCCCCGCCGGCGGTACCATCTCCTCCTCGGCCGACCAGCTCTGGGCGATGATCGACCTCCTCCTGGCGTTGGTGCTCATGGCGATCCTGCTCGCCCTCTTCGCGGTCCACCGACGAGACCCCCGGAGCCGGGGCGCCTCGGGCGCCCCCGCGGCTGCGGCGGGGTCCTCGGGCGCGCGCTGGGCGAGCGGCTCGGAGGACGACGAGGACCTGGGGGACGAGGGACGTGCGCCGAGCCCGGGGGTCCCGATCGCGCGCTACGAGGAGGAGGAGCTCGGCTCAGCGGACCACCCGGAGCCCGAGGACCTTCCCTCCTCGCGCGCTGCGGCGAGGTCGTCGGCGCCTGAGGAGCCCTCGACTGCCTCCGCAGAGGTCTCGGGTCCTTCCCCGGCGCCCTCAGGGGGCGCGCACGCGACCGAGCAAGGACCGACACTCTCCCCTTCCACGACGGGACCCTCTTCGCCCATCTCCAAGGCCGCCCAAACCAACGAGGACGGTGTATCCACCAAGGATTCCGCGCCTTCCTCCTCCACCAAGGGGGTGGAGCCCTCCTCAGCGCCTGTGGCGGCCGAGACCCAGCCTGTCCAGCCCTCCGGGGAGCGGAAGGACGCGACGAGCGAGAGCGAAGAGCGGTCCTCTTCGACCTCGGAAGGCGGCGGCTCGGGCGGATCATCGCCCTCCAGATCCTCGCCCAAGAAGGCGTCTCCCTCTTCCGACCGTCCGCGGAAGAAGCGGACCGGCCCCGCCTGACCTACTTCCTTCGGCGAGGCGCCGACCGGGACCTGGCCTCGGTGGGAGGACGCCAGGGACCTAGGTCCGTCCACACTTGGTCGAACCATCGGCACGGGGTCGCGTCGAACAGGGACGACCATCGAGCCTTCCGGGGCTGGGAGGAGCGGACCCTCCAGAGAAAATACCCCGAGATGAGCCTCTCCGAGGCGCTGGGCCACCTCGAGAACGTGGCGTGGGTGCGGTTCGGGACCGGGAAATCGGTCCGGGAGTGGTGCACCCGGCTGAGCGGGAAGGCGGACGAGATCCT
>DAHUZP010000076.1 GCA_027306505.1 Thermoplasmata archaeon
CCGACAGGTGCAAGAGGAAGCGGGCCCACTGGGGCAGCGGGCCACAGGACCTCGTCCTGACGACGCTGGCTCGGAAGATCCGCCCGAGGGTCTACGGGCTGGCGGTCCGAAAGTACTTGAGGTGGGGGTTCTATTGATGGAGGGCCTCGGCAGGGGCACCATCAACAGGATTCGTCACACCACCGGTACCTGCCCCCGTGCCCGACCTGGTGGTCCTCGGTCCGCCCTCCCCCCGAAGCGCGAGATCCGTAGGACCGTCAGGCCTGTTCGGGTCGCCTCCAGCATGGTGCCAGGCGCCAGGACAGGTCCTGGGTGGCCGAGGGGTCGTGCCCGCGCCCGACCCCCTTAAGAGCGTCGGGTTCGCTATCGCACGCGTATGCCGATGCCCAGGGCCTACTCCTGGCTGAAGGAAGGGGAGACCTGCCGATACTGCATAGGGTCGGGCGCTGCCTTGGGCGGTCGCTGCAAGCACTGCGCGGGCCTCGGCAAGACGTTCCAGGGCAGGCCCCGCCAGCCCTGCGAGATATGCGACGGGCAGGGGAAGATCGCCAAGACCGGGGAAGCCTGCAAGGAGTGCGCGGGAAAGGGTTGGCAGGACTTCGAGGCCCGTCCTACCATCGCTTGCCGGTTCTGCATGGGCAGCGGCAACACCGTGGGTGGGACCTGCAAGCACTGCGAGGGGAACGGCCGTCTCGAGCTCGATGCCGATGGCAACGCGATCGATCTGCTCCTGACCGCGAAGGCCCGGGAGCAGAAGTGCCCGGAGTGCCTCGGGATCGGCTACCGTGCCCGGGGAGCCTCCTGCGACACCTGCGGAGGGACCGGGAAGAAGGTCCTCACCGCGGCGCAGTACGCGGCGATGCTCAAGGCGGAGGGCCGCAGCACCGGCGCGAAGCCGGCTCCGTCGACCTCCCAACCCCTCGTGCCGGACGCCCCCCAGATCAGCCAGGGGAACCCGCTCGCCCAGTCGAAGTTCGGGGCGGCGAAGTTCTGCATGGCCTGCGGCACGGGGATCAAGCCGGAGTCCAATGCATGTCCCAAGTGCGGCAAACCGGTGGACGCCCCCTCTCGGGAGGACGCGAAGATCCGGGGCACCCCAGCTCCCATCGCGACCCCGGCCCAGAGCCAGGCCCAATCGATGTTCCGGCCTCCGCAGTACTGCCGAGGGTGCGGCACCGCCTACAAGGCGGGGGTCCCGGCCTGCCCCAAGTGCGGCAAGCCCGCGGCGGCACCAGCTGCCTGAGGCGCGCTCCGCTCCCCTCTCGCGCCTTCACCGGCGCCGGAGGAACGAGCTCACTTCGGACCCGTGGGGGATCTTGCCGGCTCGGGACCCGGGGCGGTCGATGGTGGGGGGGTCCTCTCGTGAGCTGCTGGCCCCCCGCTACCGGGTGGACGCGAGCCGGAGAGGAGGACCCCTCCTGCCTGGCCCGCTCCGATGGGGAGCGACCCGGGGGGCCAGGACCGGGAGCGCCGCCAGCCCACGACCGCCATCGCGATGAGGGCCGCCGCCAGGGTGACGATCACCGCGCCGAGCACGGCCTCCCTCGTGTACGGAGCGGTCCACGGGCAGGTGGGCGGGCAGCCGGAGGCGGAACCGCCGGAGCTGCTCCCGTTGCCGCCCCCTCCCCCGTTCCCTCCACCACCCCCCGGGACGGGGCAGGGGTCGCAGGGCGGAGCGTTCAGTCGAACCACCAGGCTGAAGTTCGTCTGGGAGAACGCGTAGATGAACCCGACCGCCTGGACGTTGATGAGGACCGTCTGGTTCGCGGACGGGGCGGTGTAAGCGAAGGTCAGGTTCCCATGGGCATCGGTCCAGCCGAAGACCGAGTTCCCTTGGGCCTGGGAGGGGTTCCCGACGGTGGGGCTCACGAGCATGAAGACCCGGTCCAGCGGGACCCCGAACTGTTGGGAGCTCGCCTGCACCGTGAGGTTCCCTCGCCCTCCGGGAGCGAAGACCGTGGGACTGGGGAGGAACGTGAGGGCGATCTGGCCGTAGCCGTTCTGCACCTCGACGAGCCCGGCCGCACTGCCGTTGGCCCAACCCCCGGAGGCGTTGGTCACATTGACCATGAGAAGGGCTCCAAGGGGCACGGAGGTGATCGGTGTCGAGAAGAGGCCCCCCACCCCCCGGACGCCGCTCACGTTCTCCGCTCGCCAGAAGCTCACGGGACCGTAGGGCTGCGTCGCGACCGTGACCTCGGAGGGCGTGATCGGCAAGGCGGTCGTCCCGGTCGATCCGTAAGCTACGACGGAGAGCGCGACGCTGCCCATGCTCACCATGGAACCCGGGTGGATCGAGAGCACGGCCCTCGCCCCCGTGGGGGCCCCAGATAGCGGGAGGATGGGGAGCAGGAAGCGGAAGGGGGTCGTGGTGTACCCCGGGCTCCCCAGTCTCACGATGAGGACGGCGTCCGTCGCAGCGCTCACGACAGGGATGTTCCAGGTCGTCGCGAAGAGCCCGGAGCCGTCCAGCTGCCCTGCGAGCGAGACGGAGAGGTTCCCGTTCACCCATATCGTCGCCGAGACCGTCGCGTTGGAGGCGACCCAGCCTCGGAAGGCCTTGAGCCCCCCGATCGCGATACCGACCGAGCTCCCCGAGGCGGCTGGGCTCTGCCCGAAGCGGACCCAGGGATCGAGCGAGGGGCCCGTGGTGGGCTCGACCAGCAGCAGGGCTTCCCCCAGCCCGGTCGCGTAACCTGGGGAGGAGACGTTCGCGAAGACCGGTATGGCGAAGCTCTGGTTCACCGCAGGCATGGTGAGGTTCGCGAAGAAGGAGCCCGAGGGGCCGGTGGTGCCCACCGCCGGCACGATGGTCCCCAGCCGGGGAGAGAGGGTCACGTTGGCGCCGCTCACCGGCAGGCCGTTGTAGGTCGCCGTCAGCCGGACCATCGTCGTCCCCCCGCTCGTTAGATGGGTGCTCTGGGGGACCACGTCGTCCACCAGGGTCCGGGGGACGATGGGGCATGACGGCGTGGCTCCCCCGATGGTGACGCAGAGCATCGTGCTCCCTCCGCGCATGGGGGAGGAGGAGTCGTTCGCCACCACGCTCACCAGGTAGGAGCCGTTGTGGACGTAGAGGTGCTCGACCTGCGGGCCGTCCTGGGTCCAGGAGGTCTCGAAGGACCCGTCGCCGAAGAAGTAGCTGAAGCGATAGGGTCCGACGCCCCCCGCCGCGACCGCGTGGAAGGTGGTGAGCGACCCGGCGGCACCCGGGAGCGCGCTCGCGCTCACTTCGAGCGGCCCCGCGTTACCGACGTTGATCGCGACAGGGACGCTCATCGTCACGTTGTCCGTGGGGCCCATCGCGGTCACGAAGGCCATGTAGGTCCCGTCACCGGGCGTCGTGAAGTTGATCGCCGCTTCGGCCGGGTAGAGGTGGGAGGAGACGTTGGCGGTCGTGGTGGTCGCGTTCGCCTGCTGGTACGGCGGCCCCGTGTCACCATAATAGAACGTGTACTGGGTCCCTGTCCCAGCCCCGCCTCCCCCCCCGCCCGGGGTGGGAAGGGCCCCCGCCTGGAACTGCACCGGCAGAGGGGCGACCCCGGCCTGAGGCTCCGCGGAGAGCAGCATGGTGTTCGGGTTGGGGGGAGAGAAGGAACCGACGCCGGGCTGTGAGAGGTCCGAGAACAGGGCGGAGAAGTCGGGGGTGCCTAGGCCGGTCACCGGGTCCCATCCCTTGCCGGCTCCGTAGCCGTTCCAGCCGGTGGTCACGTCGTGGAAATCCAAGCCGTACCGCGGCGAGCGGAGGATGTGGTAGAGGGCAGGGGCGAGGTAACCCGCTCCCGGTGCGCCCGGAGAGGAGCCGGCCTTCAGGAGGGCGTCCATGCCTGCCCACTGGGGGGCCGCATCGCTCGTTCCCTCCACGTACTGGTCGTTCCCCTGGTAGAGGATCCCGAGAGGGACCGCGGCGACCAGGGCCACGTCGGGTACCCCCCGTGTGGTGTTGGAGAAGCGAGAGAAGCCCTCTCCGCTCTGCCAGCCCGGCCGGGGGAGGAGGGAGAACCCTCCGCCGGAGCCTCCGCCGTTGAGGCAGAAGCTCGAGGTCCCGTCCCAGGAGGTCTCGCTCTGGTAGGCCCCGGTGGAGGTCACGTTGAGGACCGTGCCCCCGACGCCGATCGCGTGGGGGTCCGAGGCCGGGTACCAAGGCGTGAGCCCGAGGGTGCCCCCGTTCGCCCCGCAGTCACCGGAGGCGACGAATACGTTGATCCCCTCGGCAGCGGCCGCGGCGATGACGGGCTCGAGCGTCGCGAGCGTCCCATCGCTCGAGGCGTTGCACTGGTAGCTGCACGGCCCGAAGTTGTAGACCCCGGTCTCCGGCTCTCCCCAAGAGAGGGAGATCACGTTCACGCTCTGCGTCGCGACCAGCCAGTCCACCCCATAGTAGAGGCCGTAGGCGTTGTTGGGAGAGAGGACCAGGGTGATCCCGGCGTTCGGGGCCGTCGCGTGGGCCCACTCCACATCCAGCGCGATCTCGAGACCCCAGCCCGAGCTCGTACTGTTGTTGAGGCCCGTGGGGCCCGCGACCGGCCAGGCGAAGGAGACGTTGGTCTGGGGAAGGCCGTAGCAGGAGGAGAAGAGCGAGAGGTCGTTCTGGATCCTCCAGGGCTTCTCCTGGGTGTCGTAGGCATCGACGATACCGATGCGCTCGCCCTGGCCCTGGTCACCCGAGGCGAGGACCGGGGTCACGTTGTAGGCGGTCTGCACCTTGTTGGGCGTGAGGCCCGCGTTGGGGCAGCCAGCGGACGCACTGGAAGGGCCGGACGGGGTGGACGGGGTGGACGAGATGGATGGCGGGGTGGAGGCGACCACGGACGTCCCTGGGACCTCGAGCACCGCCGGGCGGACGCCGCCGACGGGGTCCGGAGAGGAAAGGGCGATCCCAGGAAGGTTCGAGGGAAGCTGGGGCGGGGTCGCGTAGGCGATCCGAGCTGGGCCTGCGGAGCTGGGGCTCCCTGGGACAGGCGTGGCGGCCTGGGACGTATAGCTCACCAAGCTGGTGTCGAAGGCCGCTTCGAAGGAGGAAGCCGGGCCGGAGACCTCCCAGACGAGGCCGTCCACCGGAGCGTGGACCTGGAGCCCTTCGGACACCAGGCGCTCCTGCAGCGCCTGGGTCGAGGAGCTGGAGGGACCCCAGAGCGCGGTCACCTCCGAGGCCGAAAGGGGGGCCGGGTGGAGTTGGGCGTCGTAGGCCGCGAGTCCCGCGGGGTCCCGGAGCCCCAGCGTCAGGGTCGCCTGCACCGGGGTTTGTCCCGAAAGCGGGAGGGGGTCGGCGTAGCTCCCCACTTGGCCAGGGGCACCTAGGGCGACCGGCGCCTCGAGCGTCCGCATCCCGGGGGAGGAGCCGAGGGAGAGGGAGGGGGGTGCCGAGGCAGGAGAGGTCGAGGTTCCCCCTCCGGTCCCGACCGATACGGCCGAGGAGGTTCCCGACAGGACGAAGGCCACCACGCCCAAGACGAGCAGGAGCGACCGGGCCGAGCGGAAGTGGGGGCTCATGCCCAGAAGAGAGCGGCGGATCTGGCTCCCCGGTACCGACCCGGGCCTTCTAGAACGCAAGTCGGACCTCTGAGCAGGCTCTCCGAGGGGACCGCTTCGTATCACCCTTCCGCCCGCGAAGCGGGCGATCGCTGTGGGAGCGATCGAAGTTAGTTCGACCCGGCCGCAGTCCAGTCCCACCGGAGGAAGGGGAAGGAGGGTCAGGGTCCCTGCTCAAGCTGGCCCCCACCATCCTCTATCGGTGAAAGAACTCGCGAGCCCTTTAATAGGCCGTCAACTTGGGCCGCGCGGGAGCGCACGCTATCCATGGCACAGAAGCCCCACATGAACCTGGTGTTCATCGGACACGTTGACCACGGGAAATCGACCACTGTCGGCCGGATTCTTCTTGATGCGGGGGTCATCCGCCAAGAAGAGATCGACAAGTTCCGCGCGGAGGCCGAAGCGAAGGGGAAGGCTTCCTTCGAGTTCGCCTGGGTCATGGACGACCTCAAGGAGGAGCGGGAGCGCGGGGTCACGATCGACATCGCCCACCGCCGCTTTGACACGGACAAGTACTACTTCACCATCATCGACGCCCCCGGCCACCGTGACTTCGTCAAGAACATGATCACGGGGACCAGCCAGGCGGACGCGGCGGTCCTCGTCTGCTCGGCGGCCGAGGGCCCCCAGGAGCAGACCCGGGAACACATCTTCCTGTCCCGGACGCTCGGGATCCGCCAGCTTATCGTGGCCATCAACAAGATGGACCGGCAGGAGGTCGGTTACTCGGAGAAGCGCTTCAACGAGGTCAAGGAAGAGCTCACCGTCCGCCTCAAGCAGATCGGGTTCAAGATCCCCGAGCAGGTGACGTTCATCCCTATCTCGGCGTTCAAGGATGACAACATCAACAAGCCCTCGCCCAACATGTCCTGGTGGAAGGGCCCGACCCTGATGGCGGCGCTCAACTCCCTCCAGGTCCCGGAGAAGCCCACCGACAAGCCGCTGCGGCTCCCGGTCCAGGACGTCTACACGATCCAGGGCATCGGCACGGTGCCGGTCGGCCGGATCGAGACGGGCAAGATGAAGCCCGGCGACAAGATCACCTTCATGCCCTCGGGCAAGGGTGGCGAGGTCAAGAGCATCGAGATGCACCACGAGCAGGTCGCGGAGGCCATCCCTGGCGACAACGTGGGCTTCAACGTGCGCGGCATCGACAAGAACGACATCAAGCGCGGGGACGTCGCAGGCCCCTCCAGCAACCCCCCGACCGTCGCCGAGGCGTTCATCGCCCAGATCCAGGTGCTGAACCACCCCTCCGTCATCACGGAAGGGTACACCCCGGTGTTCCACTGCCACACCGCGCAGGTCGCCTGTGAGTTCGCCGAGCTGCAGAAGCAGCTCGACCCGAAGACGGGCCAGCCGATGCCGGAGAAGCCTCAGACCCTCAAGACCGGGGACGCGGCGATCGTGAAGATCATCCCGAAGCGCCCGCTGGTCGTCGAGAAGTACAAGGAGTTCCCCCAGCTCGGTCGCTTCGCCATCCGCGACATGGGTCAGACCATCGCGGCGGGCGTCGTCATCGACATCAAGAAGCGGGAGGGCTGAAGGGCTCCCACGGGCCTTCTCTCAACCAACCATGGCGCAGAAGGCCCGTATCGCGCTCTCGGGGACGGATCCCCGCAAGGTGGACGCCGTGTGCGCCCAGATCAAGGAGATCTCCTCCCGGAGCGGGATCGACATGACCGGCCCCATCCCCCTCCCGACCAAGCGCCTGAAGGTCCCCGTGCGGAAGGGACCGGACGGGGGAGGCTCCTCGACCATCGACCACTGGGAGCTGCGGATCCACAAGCGGCTCATCGACATCGACGCCGACGAGCGGGCGCTGCGGTCCGTGATGAGGATCCAGGTCCCCGACGGCGTCAACATCGAGATCGTCCTCAAGGCCTGAGCCCGCGGGAGCGAGGCTCCCGCTCCCTGGTCCCCCACACGCCGGGCGGCCTTTGCAGCTCTTCCCCTGGAGGACCCTAGGTCCGCCGGACCGGGACCCGAGAGAGCGCGGACGAACCCCACGATGGGCTCATCCTGGGTTCTTCACGACCCCTGGACCCGGGAGAGCACGGACCAACCGGCGGGGACGGGTGTGACCGACGCTCGAACAGCCCGGTCAACATCCCCCCCCACGCTTCTCCATGGTCGTGACCTCCATGCGAATGCCCAACCTTCCCCAAGGCCCACGCCCCCCCGTCCCTGGACAGGGTCCCTCTCCCGATGACGGCCCTCTCGGGCCGCACCCGGGTCTGGACTGATTGCTTAGGCTACCAAAGTATATACGCGGGGGACGCATCCTACCTCCAATGCCGAGAAGCACGGACGCCTCCTACTCCTCTTCGCCGCGGGCGGACGCGGTGGAGCGGTCCTCGGAGGCTCCTCTCCTTTCGGTCGCCCCGGACGCCTCCCTCAGCCTGGACGAGCGGGTCCGTGAGCTCCTCTCCGAGTTCCGCGGTTCCGTCGCCTTCCAAGGTCTGCGAAGGACCTTGGGCGTACACCCCGAGTCGCTCACCCGTGCCCTGCGCCGCTTGGAGCGTGAGGGGGCGGTGGAGCGGACCCAGGAGGGCTACCGTGTCACGGGCTCTTCGGGCCTCGACGCCAGGGCCACTTGGACCCGCCCAGGGGCCCCTCGTTGGGAAGAGGTCCCGCGGGTCGAGCTCCGGCTCTCCCCGGGCGAGAACGCCTCCCAGCTGATGCGATCCCTCTCCGGGCGCTGGTTCGGCGATTTCCGGTGGGTGGGGTCCTACCAGGAGGGTCATCGGATGACCTTGCTCTGGGTCTCCCGCAAGGATCGCGACCTTCTGGGACTGACGCTCGAGGGGGACCAGCTCCGCATCTACCTGCAACCAAAGGACCGGGGGTCCGTTGGGAGGGAGGGGCGCCCGCTCGCGGCCTACGAGCTGCTCCAGCACGTGCTCTCCGCGCTGCGCGGGCAGGACCGGACGGGGCATCTGGGCGTCCCCGCGATGCTCCCGCTACAGCTCGCCAGCGACCGGACGAGGGGCCCGAACGGTCTCGCGGGCTAGCTCTTTTAGACGTGAACGGCCCTAGCGGCTGTCGTGGAGATCGGGTCCGACGCGCACTGGATCGTGCGCGGCCGCTTGCTCGCTTCCAGGGCCCCCCGCGGGGAGCCTGAGGTCCGGGCGCTCGCTCAGGAGGGGGTGACCCACATCTTGAGCCTCGTCGAGAACCGGGACGAACCCGATTGGGTCCGGGAGGCAGGTGTCGAGTACCTGCAGAGCCGGATGTCGGAGATGGGCTCGCCCGGCCCGGCGGAAATCCGTCGCGCGCTGGTGCAGGTGCTGGGCGCCCTAGCGTCAGCAGAACGGAACTGCGTCCTCGTGCACTGCCGAGCGGGTGTCGGCCGGGCGGGGGTCGTCGCGGCCGCCTACCTGGGGGTTTCCGCGGGTCTCACCCCGGAGGAGGCCATCCGGGAGGTCCGAGAGCGGAGGCCCGGGGCCCTTTGGAGCCAGGACAAGGAGGTCGCGGTCGAGGACTTCCTGCGGGAGTTCTCGAGCGGAAGGCTCCGTCTCGAGGGCGAGCGGAGCTGCCCTCGCTGCGAGACCCGGATCCTCAGCCCTCAGCTCCTGTGCTTCCGCTGCTCGGGAGCCAAAACGCTGGACACCTACCTTGGGGTCGGGTCGTAGGGTCCGAGGGACCCCTGTGAAGTGCTCGTCCCTCTCGCGGATGAGCGGGAGAAGTCCGCCACTCCTCCAAGGGCACGGTTAGGGGCGCGCAAAGGGGGATAACCCGCCCTTCAATCCCCCCCAAGAGATGTGGGCGAGGACGGGGACCCCCCTGCTCCTTCTCGCCGGGGCCGCTTCGCTTGTCCTGATCATCCTCCTCCTGGTGGTCCATGAGCTCTGGCTGATCCCTCTGTTGGTGCTCGCCCTCTCCCTGCTCGGGCTCTTCCTCATCTTCTTCCGCGACCCGGAACGGGCCCCCGGCCAGGGCATCGTCGCGGCCGCGGATGGCCGAGTGCTCTCCATCACCCCAGAGGACGAAGGCCGCCGTGTGCGCATTGCGACCTTCATGAACGTCACCAACGTGCATGTGAACCGCGTCCCGATCTCGGGGTATCTGGTGAGAGTGGAGGACCGGGGAGGGCCCAAGCGGCCGGCCTTCTCCCCTGACGCCTCCGGGAACTCGCAGAAGCGCTACCTCTTCGGCACGCCGCTGGGCTTGGTGGAGGTGGTCCAGATCACGGGCATGGTGGCCCGTCGTTGCGTCGCCTGGAAGGGCTCGGGCAGTCCGTGCCGGAAGGGGGAGCGACTGGGGATGATCGTCTTGGGGTCCCGGGTGGACGTCGTGCTGCCTGCCAGTCGAGTGCGGCCGACCGTGACCGTGGGACAGCCGGTGCGCGCTGGAAGAGATACGCTCGCAGAGGTGAGAGCGTGAGCGCCTCCCGACGCCGAGGTTGGAGGGTCGCTGCCAACCTCGCGACCCTGGCCAACGGCCTCTGCGGCCTAGGGGCGATCTCCTACATCCTCCTGGGGAACAAGACCTTCGCGCTGTTCCTTGTCCTCGCGGGGGTCGGCTGGGATGGGCTGGACGGGTTCTTCTCGCGACGGGCGGGCGGGGGAGAGAGCGTCTTCGGGCGCGTTGCGGACTCGGTCTCGGACGCCGTCACATTCTGTGTCGCTCCGGGGCTCGCGGTCGCCGTGAACTACTACGAGATCCCGGTCTGGTCCCCCTACACCCTCGTCGCCTGGACCGCCGGGGGAGCCATCGCCGTCGTCGGCCTCGCCCGGCTCGTCTACTACACCCTGGTCGCCTATCGACGCCAGCACTTCTCGGGCGCTTCCACCCCGCAGAACGCGATGTGGGTGGTGGTCCTCCTGCTCCTCTTCCAGTTCCCGGGGTTCCTGGGTGAGCAGCCGCTCCTCCTTCTCCCGCTCGTGATCCTCTTCGTGCCGCTCATGGTGCTTCCTCTCCGCTATCCCAAGATGCGCCGGGGGGCGCCCTTACGTCGGATGAGCGCGGTCATGGCGGCCGCCCTCAGCGTGAGCCTGATCGCCTCCTCGCTGCTCTGGAGCGTCGGAGCCACCTTCCGGGCGTTCCTCTACCCGGTCTCCTTCGCCGGAGCCGGGGTCGCCTTCGCCCTGCTACTCGTTTTCTACCTGGCCGGTCCCCTGCTCACCCCCAAGGAGGTGGACGTTGCCCCGAAGGAAGCGAGCCCGGCCGCGTGAGGCGGTGCGCCTGGTCTCGGACCGGGAGCAAGCGCTCTTCGAGGCCGGCATCAAGCTGGGCGGGCTCTTCCACCAGTTCATCGGGACGCCGGTCTCTCCTCGGACCTCCCGAGGGTTGGCCCAGGCCATCGAGGCCGCGGTGGGCCTGCAGCCCTTCGTCGGTTCGGTCAGGGTCTCGATCGATCCTCTACGGGGAGGCCGGACCGGAGCGGGCCGGTTCGGCTACCGGTACCTCACGGCCGAGATGATCGAGGCACGGCTCGAAGTGCGAGTGGGTGGGTCCACGGTCCGTGCTCATCTCTCCTATCGCGAGGACCTTCACTACCCGCTCATGCGGGCCGAAGAGGCCTAGGTGTAGAGCATCAGGACATGTGGCCGGCTAAGCTGTCAACACATGTGGCCGGTCTTTCAGCCGCCTGAGCGCCTTGCGCCTCGTGAGTCTTCGGTCGTTGTACATCCCGGCCGGGGTCTTCCAGCCGATCCCACCATGGAGGCGGGACCGGTTGTACTGCCGCCGCCACCGGTAGAGCTCCTTGCGGAAATGAGCCAGGGATCGGAAGCGGACCCGGCCTACGAGCTCCTGGGTGAGGATCCCATGGAACCTCTCCAGTTTCCCGCGTCCTCGAGGGTTGTACGGCCTGCCGTAGATCACGCGGACCCCGAGCTGCTCGCAGAACTGACGGAACTCCCTCGAGATGAAGCAGCTCCCGTTG
>DAHUZP010000080.1 GCA_027306505.1 Thermoplasmata archaeon
CTCATGGACGGAGACCGCGGAGAAGGTGACCCAGACGTGGGCGCAGCCGGAGCAGGGAGCGTCATGGACCATGAGCTGCACGTTCCCCCCGCCCAAGAACCCCAGGAAGTAGAGCCCCCCAAGCACGGCCAGGGCGGCCACCGCTAGCACGACCGGGACGCGGTACGGGTGGCGGCGCGACGTACGGGTGGTCGAAGAGGGCGGTGCGGAATGGGCCGGTGCGGCCGACTGCATGCTGGTGACCATCCTTGCGGTGGGGCATCCCATTTCTGGTACAGCCGTTGAACGGACGAGGGGAGCAGCGGCCTCCGGGGAACAACTATAGGGCGAGGGCCCTGAGCCCAGGCCCATGATCGACCTCCTCACCATCGGCGTCTCTGCGGCCTACGGCCTCTTGGTGGTCCTGGGCCTGTTCATGGTGGTCGTTTCCCTCGGGGCCCGTCGCCCAGGGACCCCTGGCCATCGGCCTCTGTTGCTCGCCCTCGGGATGGCCTGTCTGGTGGCCCAGGGGCTCCTGCTCGTCGGCGTGCTCCTCGTCGGCGTGCTCCCGCTCCTCACCTTCGTGTTCTACGGCGCCGTCCTGGAGGTCGCTGGGGTTGCCTTCTTCCTCGCGGCCGCCCTCCGCTAAGGCCCCCGGCCCCCCTGGCGCCGAGCCTGGGGGAGCGCCAGGACCCATTCTCGCCCGCCCCTCGGCGTCCTGGGCGGAGGTCCTCCTGAGCTTCGTGCAGCGCTATCCCGGGGTCCATGTCCGGGAGGTCATCCGGCGTCTGAAGATTCCCACCGGCACCCTGGACTACCACCTCTACCATCTCTCCCAGCGAGGCCTGCTCGAGACGCGTACGGTCGCGGGCCGTCGCTGCGTCTATCCCGCGAAGCCGACCGGCCAGGGTCCCCCCATACCCGAGAGCGACAAGCTTCTCCTGGCCCTCCTCCGCCAGCGGGTGCCGAGGGCACTCCTCCTCCACTTGGTCTACTTCGGTCCCGCGACGCCCCAGGAGCTCTCGGAGAGCGTCAAGATCCCCTCCTCCCTCCTGGCCTACTACCTCGATCGGCTGGGAGCGCTCGGGCTGATCGAACGAAAGGCGGAGCCCTCCACCCTCCGCCGTGTCGCTCTCCTAGACCCGGTGCAAGTGAGGAACGTCCTTCTCGCCTACCCCCCGCTCATGGAGGGGATCTCCGACCGGTGGCTGAACCTTTGGGAGGGGGTGCGCGTCCCATGACCAGGAGGACTTCGCGGGGTGGACCGGGGAGCCCCCTCTCAAGAACCGTACCACAATCGTGGTGCGCCCCCAGGACCATGGGGTGGGCAGAGGCTGCGCAGATGCCCATGCCCCGCCCCCTGATCGCCACCCTTCCGCGCCGCCCCCCTCGGGGCCGGGTGGGGAGCTTCCTGGCTACCCTCGTCCTGGTCGGCCTCCTGCTGCTGACCTCTGGGTCCTCGTGGGCCGTGGCTCGTGCTCCCCCCCCGACCGGCGCCCTCGGGCTCCCCTCGGGCGCCCACGGGGGCGCTCCGGGCGCGCGGATCGCCACCGGGTGGCCGTCCTTCGACACCGGGAACGTGACCCTGGTCTTCACCGGGACCATGCCTTCGCTGACGCTCTTCGAGGACACCTCTCCCTCGGTCCGCACCACCCTGGCGTTCGAGCACATCCTGGAGGTCTCCAACTCCGGCTCGCGCAGTCCCGTGGGCGGCCCAAGCCCCGTCGGACTGTTCGCGCGGGCCTACGCGCTTCCCAGCGGCTCGAACGGGTTCTCGGTCACGGTGTCCGGTGGCATCGGCCAGCCCCAGGGGGTCTGGGCGAACATGACCGGGAACATTTCCGTTCGGAGCCTGAGCCAGGCGGGCTCCTCCGGCCTCCCCCTCTGGCAGAACCCCAATGGCGAGATCCCCTCCGGCGCCGTCGGGGCGAGCCTCGGTGTGGTGAACGTGAGGGTCTCCTTCCACCTCTCGGGCAACGGGACTCCCAACCATGTGGGGACCGCCAAGGTGGGGGTCCTCCTGTCCGGATGGCCATGGGTCGACCCCACGGACACCCTCGCGTTGGAGTGGCAGTTCTTCTCCCCCGGGAACAACACGACGACGGTGGCCTGCGCTTCCTCCGCTCCCCCGAGCAACGGCACGGTGGGGGTCTCCCCCTGCGCTACCGAGATGGGGCTGGGGGTCGGCCAGCCCCTGTGGTCGAACTCGACCACGGCGGTGGAGACCTTGCAGCTGGGCGGCCTCGTCTCCTACGTCGACTGGAGCAACTCAGGCACGGTCGCAACGAGCTCGGGAAGCCCGCAGTCGGTGTCGCTCGGGGCGGCGCTCTTCCCGGTCTCCGGCAGCAACCTGGTGCGCTTCCTTCAGGTGCTCCCGTTCGGCCTCGGCTCGTTCGCCTCCTTCCAGGAGGACCCCACCATCGGCCTGTTGCCTACCCTGCCCTCCGCGCGACTCCCCACCCTCCCCCCCCTGCCCCCGGCCATCCAGGGCGATCTTGGGGGCTTCGTGGTGGCGATCGCGGTCGGGGCCGTCGCGGTCCTGGCCCTGGCGGGCATGGCGAGGGGCCGGGAGCGACGACGCCTGGCCAGGATGTGACGGGGTCCGCCGCCATCCTACGGGGCCCCTGAGGCGGTCCCGGGCCCCTCGACCATCCACGAGGGGCGCGCTCGTCAGAGACCGGCGTTCTCGAGAGCCGTGGGGCAGGGGCAGGTGCCTGGAGCGGAAGCGAGCTCGGGGAGCAGCACCTTCAGCCAGTCCCGCACACGGCGGACGTTGTCCTGGAGCACCCGGACGATCTCAGAGGCCTCGACGGGGTGTTCCGCCCAGACGTCATAGTCGGTCACCATGCAGATCGGCAGGTAGCAGATCTCGCGCTCCCGCGCGAGGGGGGACTCCGGGACCAGGGTCATGCCGATGATGTCGGCGAAGGTGCGGAAGAGCCGGCTCTCCGCACGGGTGGAGAACCGCGGGCCCTCGACACAGACGTAGGTCTTGCCGGAAGCGACCTGGACCCCCTCCCGCGCAGCGACAGCGAGGGCCCGACGCTGGAGCCGGGGACAGATAGGGTCCGCGGTGGAGATGTGGTAAGTGCGGCCGCCGTCATAGAACGTGCTCTCGCGACGCTTCGTCCAGTCGACGAACTGGTCCGGGATGACGAAGGCGCCCGGAGGCAGTTCCTCCTTGAGCGAGCCCACCGAGTTGATCGTGACGATCGCGGTGGCTCCGAGCTGCTTGAGCGCGTCGATGTTCGCCCGGTAGTTCACGCGGTGGGCCGGGGTGACGTGCCCCTTCCCGTGACGCGAGAGGAAGAGCACCCGCACGTCCCCCAACGTCCCTTCCTCGATGGAGGAGGAGGGGGCCCCCCAAGGCGTCGAGAGGCGATGCGTCCGGGTCCCGGAGAACAGCCCGCTCTCGTAGATCCCGCTTCCTCCGATGATCGCGACCGTCGGTGGTGCCGCTCCTTTCGATGGCTCTGGCATGTGATCGTGTTCCCCCGCTCCGATACGGTCAGGGCCCGTCCAGACCGTCGGTGGCCTTGAGCCCTTCCGAGACGAGCCTCTGCTCTTGGGCCCCCGCCGCGGCCGCCGCCCGTCGCAGGACCTTCGCGAGGGCGAGCTCCCCCCGGGAGCGCTCGACCAGCAGCCGTGCGACGTCCTGCTTGGGCTTGAGGGCGATGATCCCCCGCGGTGCCTCGAAGCGGAG
>DAHUZP010000081.1 GCA_027306505.1 Thermoplasmata archaeon
GAACGGAGTGGAACGGATCTGCGGCATGATCGCCCACCGGTGTAAACGGGCCTGGGCTCGCTGGGGGAGTGGCCTGAGGAACATGGTCATCCTCCTCCTGGTCCGAAAGACCCGTCCGGCCATCTACCGGTCGGCCATCGCCAGATACATGAGGTCGGTCAGTGGTGGGGGTGTTTGCTAAGCTCTGACGGAATCAACACATCTCCGTACAGTACCGCATAGTTCCGCGACCCTCCTCCCTTCAGTAACGGGCAATGGTTGAAATAGGAGGTCTTACACTGAATCTATGTCGTGGGGTCGGAAGCTTGGCAGAGACTTGGAGCACCGAAGGACGCCTAGGAAAGTCTGTACCGATCGTTTTGGCCGCAGGGATGATCCTCCTAGTGGGGATCTCGCTCTTCGAGGGCTCCTCGCAGTCCGCGAGCGCCCTGCCCGCTCCCTCTCAGTACACCACCCCCGCCCCGACCAGCTTCTGGTCGACGACCGCGGGCTACGCCACCATCGGCGGGATCATCGCGATCGTGCTCATCGTCCTCGTCCTGCTCCTGCTCATGCGCCGCCGCGGATCCGGCGGGGCCAGCACCTCCGAAGGGGATGAGGAAGGCGACTACGACGAGGAGAACGGCGGAGAGGGCGGCGACGAGAGCCCCTCCGAGCGCTCTGGCGACGAGGGCGGGGACGGGTCCCCCAGCTCCGGCGACGGCGCCCCCGACAGCTGAGCCGTCCTACGGCGGTCCCTTCCCTACGTACACGGGCGTCGCCTCTCCCGGGTCGGGTCGGTCGGCGCTGGGACCTCGGACGGCCTCAGGGCTCGGCTGACGCCGGGGTGGAGCCCCGAGGATAGGCGCTCGAGCCCCGGGAGGGCCCCTAGGTCTCCTCCCGCGCGTGGGCCTCCGTCCGGGTACCGTCCGCGCGGAACCGGTAGTTCCTGAGCCCGAGGGAGAGGACGAGCCCCAGGGTGGCCACGGCCGCGGTGAGCTCGAAGATGAACTGGAAGCCGAAGAGCGCGGGCACCTGGGCGAAGATCGGCGGCCCGACCGGGGGGCGGGCGACGAGGACGGCCGTGGTCCAGCTCGCGGTCGCGGTGGCGGCGATGACCGGGCCGATCGCGCTCCCCACGTTGCGGAAGGTCTGGTTCATCCCGGTCTGGATCCCGAGCTCCTTGGGGGGGACGGAGAGCACGATGATGTTGGACATGGCGATGAGGACCGCGACGTTCCCCGCGAGCGCCGGGATCTGAAAGAGCATGAGCTCGTAGATGTTCGAGTTGAGGAAGGTGAGCCCGAGCGCCCCGAAGGCCATGATCGCGAAGCCGCCCGCCATCACGGGGCGAGGGCCCTTCGCCGCGACCCACCGGCCCCAGAGCGGGGCGAGGGCGAGCATGCTCAGGGAGGCGGGGAGCGCGACCAGCCCCATCTGGAACTCGTCCAGGTTGAAGCCGGGAGAGAAGGGGTCCTCGATGAGGATCACCATCGCGACGAAGATGAGGAACATCCCCACCCCCACCAGCACGCCGTTCACGTTGGAGATGAGGATGTTGCGCTGCCGCAGCGCCGCGAAAGAGACCACCGGGTTGCGGGCGCGGGGCTCCCAGAGCGCGAAGAAGGCGGCGCCGGCGAGCGCCAGCAGGAAGAACTCAGGCACCCCCCACGAGAGGGCCCCCCAGTGGACGGAGTCGAAGTTGGCCCAGCCCCAGTAGGTCCCTTCCGTGACCCCGAACATCGCCATCGCGAGGGCGAACCCCAGGCTCGAGATGCCCGGGACGTCGAGGGGCGCGGGATGGAGGTGAGGGGACTCCCGCAGGATGAAGTAGGCGACCACGGCGAGGGTGACGGAGATCGGGATCACCGTGTGGTAGGTGAGCTGCCAGCCGAACTCGTAGGAGATGTAGCCTCCCCCGACGAGCCCCAGGGAGGCCCCGGCCGCGAACATCCCCGAGACGATCCCCTGGGCCTGCCCCACCCGGGAGGCGGGGAAGACCTCCGGGATCATCGCGAAGGCGAGGGGGAACATGCCCATCCCCAGCCCCTGGAAGGCCCGGATGGCGATCAGCACGTAGATCTGGTGCCCCCGGTCGAGCCCGAGCGCCGCGCCGATGTTGGGGGAGAAGCCGGCGAGGCTCACCGCGATGGCGTAGAGCCCCATCACGAGGAGGAGCATCCGCTTCTTCCCGTACTTGTCGCCGAGCTTCCCGAAGACCGGGGTCGCGACGGTGCCGACCAGCAGGTAGGAGGAGACGATCCAGACCACGGTGGTCGCCGGGGCGTTGTCGAAGAACTGGACGAAGGACTTGAACGCGGGGAGCACCATCGTCTCGACGTAGGTGACCATGAGGGCCATGAGCGCGAGGACAAGGAGCATGTTCCGCGCGGCCCTGGCGTCGTAGGGGACGCCGGCCGCGGTCCTGGGGACATCGGCCTTCTCCTCGGGCATGGGCCCCCCTCGCGTCCGACCCTTGATATTGATTCTGTAGCCGGTCCCTGAGGAGACCGAAGAGGGCGCGCGGGGGACGGTCGGTCCCCCCGTCGGGGGGGAGGGGGGAGGGGGGCGGGGCGCGCTCAGCCGTACATCGACATGGACGGGGTCGGGCCCCGGTCCTTGGAGGCTGCCCGGTCCGCGGCGGAGCGCTGGATGGTCAGGAGCTGCTGCTCGATCCGTTCTGCTTCGTTGTAGAGGGGGCCGGGATCGATGATCGTGCCCAGCAGGACGTGGTCGATGGTCTCGATGACCTTCGCCGCCGCGCGGGCGTCCGGGTAGTCCGGATGGGCCTCCGCGAGGAACGTGAGCACATCGAAGCCCCGGCGCCGCCCCTCGTTGAGGAGGACGCCGGCGACCCCCGTCACGACGCCCTCCTGGAAGGAGGCGACGTTGGGCTCGATGTAGAGGTCGCGCGCCCTTCGGGAGGAGGCGACCCCGTAGACGCGCACGGTGGGGGGCATGTGGGAGGCGTGGGCTTCCTCGCCCTCGGACCGCTCGATCACGAGCCCCTCGGGAGAGACCAGGAGGGAGCAGCGCTGCTCCTGGGCCCAGTCCAGGACCGCGTGGGCGAGGTTGTTGACCACGTTCGCCGGCGGCTGGAACTCGCTGATGAAGGCGACCACCTTCTGCGCGGGGTTGCCGGGACGCCGGTCCGGCGGCTGGCCCGCGTAGATCCGCACCGGGTGCTGGGGCTCCCCGTCACGGACCAGGGAGACGGTGGGGAAGGCCGGGGAGTCGACGATCCCGATCTGTTCCATGTGGAGCGCGTCGATGAGGTAGTTCGCGACGATGGAGGAGACGAGGCCGACCGAGGGGAAGCCGTCGATCACCACGGCGTCGGTGAGGTCGGTGCGCTTCACCTCGTAGATGCGGACCTCCTCGGGGGCCATGGGCGGGGATGGAGTGCGGTAGGACGACATGGGGCCTCCCTCGGGGTCAGATCTTGTCGACCAGGGTCCCGAGCTCGCGGCTGAGGAGCGAGGCGATGTCCTTCGCGAGCAGGCCTCGGACCGAGTCGGGGGCCGCCGCGAAGCCGAGGCGCGCGGAGGCCGCCGTGACACGGAGCAGCGCCGCGTACTCCATCGCTCTCGCCTCCAGGAGGTCGTGCACCGCCGCCTTGAGCTCCTTGGAGAGCTCCGGGTTCTCGCTCAGCTTGCGTTCGAGCAGACGGCGGACCTCTTCCTTCACCAGGTCCTTCGTCGCTTCCGCGACGATCTGCTCGGGGTGCAGCAGCGTCCGGGAGCCCCGCAGCAAGAGGTCCAGCGGGTCCCCGTCGTGTTCCATTTCGGCCACGGGAGCTCGACCGGAACCGGGTATATGGGCATTGGGTAAGAGGATGTGGCCAAGGGGCCGCGCCCTCGGTCCGCGACGGTGCTCAGGCGGCGCGGCCGGAAGCGTGCCCTTCCGGGTCCCGAGCGGGAGTTAGAGGGGGATGCCGGCTCTTGAGGGGGATGCCAGCGTCCGCTCGGGGCTGTCCGGGGCTTTTCGTCTCGCTTCAGGCCGCGCGGAGGGGGGTACAGGGAGGGACTGGTAGGACCGGGAGGGCTGGGAGGACCGGGCGGCCCCGGAGCACGGGCCAAGCGCCCAGTGAGAGGGCTCGGACCCCCACGGGGGATCGAACGGGGGCACGGAGGGGGGACGGAGAGGGCCCGGGACCGGGAACCTCCGAGGCCCGCTGAGGGACGGAAGGCGCGAGCCATGCGCTAGCGCCCGCTGTTCGCGGCATCCCCTCATGGAGGTCACATTCTCGCAGCCGTGTACATCAACAGCCGTGCAGAAGAGCAGGGTCGATTCTGCCTCAAATGACATAGTGTAGCACGCGTGTCGGGATCCGGTCGAATGGTGGGTGGGCTTACCCGTAAGGGCTCGGAAAGGGGGCCCCCCGAGTCCCCCCCCTCCCGGGCGCATCCTTCCTGGGCCCGCCCACGGAGGAGGGGCGTCCGCTCGGGAGCCTGGAGACACCGGGGGCGGGCCCCGCAAGTTCGTGCGGGACCGACCCCGGAGCGGCGCACCGGCCTCACCGGGCAGAGTTCGCGCCCGGGGGGGGCGCGGGAGAAGTGGACGTGGGTCAGTACACGTCGCCCAGCGTGTCCGAGGCCGGGGTCGAGGGCGGAGGCGGGGCTGGCGCCGGGGGGAGGGTCCCTCCCGGGCCTCCGGGGAGAGGGGGGGAGGCCTGGGGGGCCACGGCCCAGGGGTTCGATCCAGGGAGGGCGGGGGCCGTGTAGCCGGCCCCTGGGAAGGCCCCGCGCCTGCGGCCCACGAGGGCCGCCACGACACCCGCCGCGGCGACCGCGCCCACCACGGCGAGGGCCCACGGCGGGATCCCGTAGAGGCCCCAGCCGCTCGTGGCCCGCGTCGTGGAGAGGCTGGTGACCGCGTGGAAGCTCACCGACGCGTGTCCGCTGTCCCCGGAGGAGTCCAGGGCGGAAGCGGAGAGCGCGTAGTCCCCGACGGCCGGCGGATCGCACGCGAGGGTGGTCGGGCTCACGGTGGAGCACCAGGTGGGGACGCTCTGCCAGACGAGCGTGATCTGCCCGCGTCCGCCGCTCATGGCGGCGGTGATCGTGGTGATGTTGCCAAGCAGGACCGTGTCCGGGGTCGCGGTCAGGGTGAGCTGGAGCGAGACCCCTCCGGCGACGACCTGCAGGGACCAGGTCTTGGTCGCCTGGTGTCCCGCGCTGTCCGTGACCGTGAGCTTCGCCTGGTAGGCGCCTGCGAGGGAGTAGGTGTGGGTGGGCGCGGCCGTGGTGCTCGTCGCCCCGTCACCGAACTCCCAGGCGTAGGTGTAGCCCGGGACACCGCCTGTGACCGAGCTCTGGAAGGAGACCGGGAGGGGCGCCGCGCCCAGCGTCGCGTTGGCCGAGATGGCGACCTCCAGGGAGATGGAGACCGCTATCGACGCCCTGGCGACCGCGCCAAGCGCGTCGGTCACCGTGACCGTAGCGGTGAAGGGCCCGTTCGTCGCATAGACGTGGGTGATGTTGGAGAGGTTGCCCCCGAGGCCCCCGTCCCCGAAGTTCCAGGAGTAGGTGTAGGGCGGCGTGCCGCCCGACTCGATGGTCGTGAAGTTCACGGGCTGACCGAGGGTCGCCGGATCGGGGGAGGCGGAGAGCTGAGGGGCCGCGAGCTTGGGGTGCATGACGACCGAGAGCGAGGCGCTCGCGGTGAACCCGGTCGCATCGGTCACCGTGAGGCTCACCGCGTAGGTCCCCTGGGAAGCGTAGACGTGCACCGGAGCGCTCGCGGCGGAGGTGGTGCCATCCCCGAAGTTCCAGAAGTAGGAGTAGGGCGCGTTGCCCGCGAGGACCACCGAGGAGAAGGTGACGTTGCTCCCCGCGTCCGCGAGCAGGGGGGTCGCGCTCGCGCTCACGGACATGGGCACCGCGCTCCAGCTCCAGGTGTCGCTGCTGTAGGGGGCCCCCCCGGTGATGGACCCACCGTAGAGCAGGACGTAGCCGTCGCGGGCGTCGTAGGTCTCCGCCATGCAGCAGCGACCGGCTGGGGAGAGGGTCGGGCTCTGCTGCGTCCAAACGCCGGCGGCGAGCGTCCAGGTGTCCGCGAGCGATCCACCGTTCCCGCCTCCGAACAGGAGATCGTAGCGATAGGTAGGGTCGTAGGCGAGCCCGGCGTAGCTGCGGGCGGGGGGACCGCCCGGGCCCAGGGTCCAGTTCCCTCCGCTGAAGATCCAGGTGTTGGCGGACGCGCCAAGGTCGCCTCCACCGAAGAAGATCCCTTCCCCTGCGCTGGTGTCCATGGTGCCCTGCACGCAGCACTCCGGACCGGCGGTCGTGGTGAGCGGGCTCCAGGTCCCTCCGACGAACTTCCAGGTGTCCCCAAGGGCGCCCGCGGCTCCTCCGCCGCAGCAGAGGACCACGTAGCCGGAGGCCGTGTCGTTGAACATCGCAGGGGACTGGCGCCCCGCCGGAGGGGTGCCGGCGGTCGCGGTGAGGTTCGTCCAGTGCCCGCCGAGGAAGCTCCAGGTCTCCTGGGAGAACCGACCGTTCGGGAGCGTGCCGCCGAAGAGCAGCACGTACCCGTCAGCGGTGTCCCACGTGAGGCCGGGGCTCGCCCGGGCGGAGGGGTGGGGGCCGTTGGAGGTGATGTTCGTCCAGGTCCCCGCCTGGTAGGTCCAGGTCTGGTTGGAGAACTGGCTGCATCTGCCGTTGTTCTGGGCGGTGCACCCTCCGAAGAGGACCACGTACCCGTCGACCGGGTCGTAGGTCATGACCACGTCCAGCAACGCGGGAGGGTGGATACCGGTGGTACGGTTGGTCCAGGTCGCGCTGCTGGCCAGCGTCGTAGGAGGGGGAACGGGCAGGGAAGGGGCGGAGTGGTGGTCCGGTCCCGGCATCCACGAGTTGGGCAGAGCAAGAAGGGTGGGTGATCTGGGGGCCTGGGCTCCGGTGCCGGGCGCGGTGGCGCCCTCCATCCCCGCGAGCAAGAGCCCAGTGGGGGCCGCCATGAGGACCGCAAGGGTCCACACGATCGCAAGGCGGGCTGGGCGAAGGGCCGGGAGCCCCTCTCCCGCGCAGGGGGGACCGACGCTGGAGCATGGGTGGGGTCCCCCGGCCATTGACATGGGACGGGCCGTGAACTACTTCATCCGGACTGCATGTGCCCACGGTCCCCATTGCACCACATGCTAGACCGTGACACCTTTCCTTCTCGGCCCGGCAGACCCTTGAGCTCAGCGGAGGTGCAGGTCATCCGCTCCCTGCTCGCGGCCCGGCCGGTGCCCGAGAACGTGCGGATCGCGGAGACGGGGCTCCCTCCGCGGACCTACCACGCGGTGCGTAACCGGGTACTGCAGGAGGGGTGGGTGGTGGACCGTTACCTGCCCGACCTAGGGCTCTTGGGCCTCCACCACGTGCACTTCGTGATCGGCCAGCCCTTCGAAGAGAAGGCCCGGGAGGTGGTCGAGCGCTGGGCGAGCGATCCCACGAACCTCCTGCTTTGGTCAGGTCCTCAGACGCTCTTCGGCGTCTTCGTCTCCGGTCCCTCGGAGTGGACCGGTCCCATGGGGCTCGGTATCGGCAAGGGGTCCGGGCTGCGCCGCTCGCTCTCCCTCACGACGGACGCGACCAAGTTCGGCATACCGGTCTACCTCGACTTCGAGGGAGCGTGGGGCCGGATGACGGGCTCGACGGGCCACCTGTCCTATCCGCACCCGTGGTTCGCACGGCCCCGCGACGCTCCCTCCACCCCGGGCTCCCCCGTAGCGAACGGGATCTCCTCCGGGGCCCTCTCCTCCCTCTACGGTCTCATCCAGAGGCCCTTCGATATCGAGAGCGAGGGGGGCAACATCCTGCGCACCGGGCCCTTCTTCGCTCCCCGCTCCCAGCAGAGGGTCCTCGAGCGGGGTTGGGCCGAGCGCCGCCTCTTCCTCGACCCCTTCCGGCTCCCCGCGGTCCCGGGGGGAGGCATGGAGCGCATCGTCCTCGTCCATGGGGAGCTCCTGCCGGAACGCCCTCCCACGGGACTCTACCACCAGCTCCTCGAGGACTGCGGGGTCGCCCCCTTCCTCTTTGCGACGGACTGGTCGCATGTCCTCCTGGGCTTCGTCGCCCGGCGGTCGGGAGAGGGTCCGAGCGCGGGGACGCCGCCCCGGGCCTCGGTGTCCTTCGTCCTCCAGAGCCACCTCCAGGGGATCGAGGTCTTCCGGGAGCCCCTGGCCTCGCTGAGGACCACGGTGAACCACCGCTACGACCGTCTCTGCCCCCGCTCTGCCGCGCCCTCGGCCCCGCCGGCGAACTGAGAGGGGCACCTGCCCCGGCCGCACCGCGCTCTCCGCAGAAAGCGTATTAGCTCCCCCGCCTCGCCGGGGAGGCGGGAGACGGGCTGGTAGATCAGTGGAAGATCGCTACCTTGGCAAGGTAGAGGCCGCGAGTTCAAACGGAAGGGAGGCTCCCCCTCCCTCCTGAAAGTCTCGCCCAGTCCACTCCCCACCCCCGCGCCAGGCACGGTTCCGCGCCGTCCTCCGGGCCGCCCTTCCCCCCGTGCCGATGCCGGGGCGAACCCCCTCGGGGGAAAGGGTGCTCTCCTCGATAGGGAATAGGTGTCGATAGGGGATTTCGACAAGAAGCGTCAACCTTTATTATCGGGCCCCCTCCGGGCCTTCCGTGCCGGTCGAGATCCGCGAGAAGATCGCTGGCGAGGTCGTCCTCTCCGCCCATCCGGGCCGGACGCTGCGGAAGTGGCGGGAGGACTTCGGTATCTCCCAGACGGAGCTCGCCCACCAGCTGGAGACGGTGCCCTCCGTCATCGCGGACTATGAGGCGGAGCGCCGCCCGAGCCCCGGGGCGGGGTTCATTCGCCGCTACGTGGACGGGCTGGTCGCGGTGGACAAGTCCCACGGCGGCCGTGTGATCCAGCGCATGGGGTTCCCCTCCCCCGCGGAAGGCATCCTCGCGATGCGAGAGTTCTCCATCGCGGTCCCCCTGACGACGCTCGCCTCGCTCCTGGAGGCGAAGGCCGCGAGTTCGGTGGACCTCCACCGTGACCTCCACGGGTTCACCCTCTTGGACGCCCCCCGGGCGATCCTGTCCCTCGGGGCCCAGGAGTTCGTCCAGGTCTACGGCTGGACGACGCAGAGGGCGCTGCTCTTCTGCGGCGTCAAGTACGGCCGCTCCCCCATGGTCGCGATCCGGGCCCATCCGCTGAAGCCGGCGGCGGTCGTCTACTCCGCCCCAGGCCGGGTGGACCCGCTCGCCGTCCGCCTCTCCGAGGTGGAGAACATCCCGCTCCTCACGACCCCGTACGGACCGAAGGAGGTCCTCAAGCGGCTCGAGGAGATCTGACGCGAGAACATCGAAGGAGGAATGGAACGAGGACCATGACCGAATCGAAGGTCGGCATCGTGAGCTATGGCGCCTACGTCCCCCGCTACCGGATCTCGCCCCAGGAGATCGGGCAGGTCTGGGGCACCGACGGGGCCGCGATGGGCAAGGGGCTGAACGTGGTGAGGAAGAGCGTGCCCTCTCCCGACGAGGACACGATCACCATCTCGACCGAGGCGCTGCGCATGGCGCTCACCCGCGGGAAGATCAACCCGCGGGACATCGGGGCGATCTACGTGGGGAGCGAGAGCCACCCCTACGCGGTGAAGCCGACGGCGACGGTGGTCGCCCAGGCGGTGGGCGCGACGCCCTACCTCACCGCGGCCGACTTCGAGTTCGCCTGCAAGGCGGGGACCGCCGCGATCCAGACCTGCATGGGGATGGTCTTGAGCAAGATGATCACCTACGGGGTCGCGATCGGCGCGGACACCTCCCAAGGGGCCCCGGGTGACGCCCTGGAGTACTCGGCGAGCGCGGGCGGAGCCGCCCTCGTGATCGGCCGGGAGAACCTGATCGCGGAGATCAACGGGACGGAGAGCTTCACCACCGACACGCCCGACTTCTGGCGACGGGAGGGACAGCGCTACCCGAGCCACGGAGGACGGTTCACCGGAGAGCCCGCCTACTTCCGCCACGTGGGCGAGTGCGGCCGGCGCATGATGGAGAGGGCCCAGACGGAGCCCTCCCACTACCAGCACGTGGTCTTCCACCAGCCGAACGGGAAGTTCCCCCAGCGCATCGGCAAGTCGCTCGGGTTCACGGACGCCCAGATGAAGTACGGGCTCGTCACCCCGTGGATCGGCAACACCTACTCGGGCGCGGCCCTGATCGGGCTCGCGAACGTCCTCGACCACGCGCAGGCGGGCGACCGCGTGCTCGTGGTGGGCTACGGGAGCGGCGCAGGCTCGGACGCCTTCGACCTCACCGTGACCGAGGGCATCCGCAACTTCGACCGGGACCACGGTCCGCAGGTGCAGGAGTTCCTGGACGGCGGGACCCCCCTCTCCTACGCGATGTACGCGAAGTTCCGCGGGAAGATCCACCTGGGAGGGAGCTGAACATGCGAGAGGTCGCGATCTTGGGCATCGGACAAACGAAGTTCGGAGAGCTCTGGGACCGCTCGTTCCGGGAGATCGGGATCGAGGCGGGCTTCTCCGCGCTGCAGGAGGCGAAGCTCTCCTCGCAGAACCTGGGCGCGCTCTACCTGGGCAACATGGCCTCGGGGAGCTTCATCGAGCAGGAGCACATCGCCCCCCTCATCCTGGACTACGCCGGGCTCGCCGGGCACCACCTGCCCGCGGTCCGGGTCGAGGCCGGGGGAGCGAGCGGCGCGGTCGCGTTCCACCAGGCCTACCTCGCCGTGGCGAGCGGCGCCCACGACATCGTCGTGGTGGGAGGCGCCGAGAAGATGACGGACGTCCCGGAGTCGGTGCAGACCGACATCACCAACGCGAGCGCGGACCAGGAGTGGGAGACGGTCTTCGGGGCGACGCTCCCGTCGCTCTGGGCCCTGGTCGCCCGCCGTCACATGCACGACCACGGGACCCGCCGGGAGGAGTTCGCCCAGTTCCCGGTCCTCGCGCACGAGATGGGTTCGAAGAACCCGCTCGCCCACTTCCGCAACAAGATCACCCTCTCCCAGGTGCTGGAGGGCTCCCCCGTCGCGGAGCCCCTGGGGGTCATGGACTGCGCGCCCGCCTCCGACGGGGCCGCCGCGATCGTCCTGGGCCCCCTGGAGCAGGCGAGGAAGTACACCGACACGCCGATCCGCATCTCGGCGAGCCAGCTCGCCTGCGACACCCTCGCCCTGCAGCACCGGCGCGACGTGACCACCCTCGACGCGACGGTCGTCGCGGCGAAGGCGGCCTTCCATGCCGCGAAGCGGACCCCGAAGGACGTCCAGGTGGCCGAGGTGCACGACGCCTACTCCATCAGCGGCCTCATGGCGCTCGAGGACCTCGGGTTCTTCGCGAAGGGCGCGGCGGGGAAGGCCCTCGTCAACGGCGAGGTCGGCCTCGGCACGAAGCTCGGCCTCAACACGAGCGGCGGGCTCAAGGCCCAGGGACAGCCCTTCGGGGCCGTGGGCGTCGCCCAGATCGCGGAGATCGTCCGGCAGCTGAGGGGCGAGGCGAAGGACCGCCAGGTCGCGGGCGCCCAGGTCGGTCTCGCGCACAACATGGGCGGGACCGGAGCGACGAGCGTCGTCCACCTCTTGGAGAGGGTCAACTGATGTCGAGGGACGTAGGAGCGAGGGAGAGGAGGAACGCATGACCGTCGCAAGGTTCTGGAGAGAGACGCCGCGGCGCTACAACCTCGGAGGGAACCGCTGCACCGCCTGCCAGACGGTGTACTTCCCGCCGAGGGCCGTCTGCCCCACCTGCCAACAGCACCGGCAATCGATCGGGAAGATGGAGCCCTACACGCTCTGCGGTGACGGAGAGGTGTTCTCCTACTCCGTCGTCCACGAGGCGGCGGAAGGGTTCGAGATGCTGGCCCCCTACGTGCTCGCGCTCATCAAGACCCCCGAGGGCCCTCTGCTCACCGGCCAGGTGGTGGACGTGACCCCCGAGGAGGTCCAGGTGGGCCTGAGGGTCCGCGCCTCCTTCCGCAAGCTGAGAGAGGACGGCCGGGCCGGCGTCATCCACTACGGGTACAAGTTCTCCCCCGTCCGCGAGAAAGGCCCCCGGGAGGCGATGGCCTCCCCGGCCTCCCAGGAGGCCCTCGCGCGGGCGGCGGCCCGGGTCGCCCGAACGTGACGTCGCATCCCTCCGGGTCCTCCGCTCCAGGGCGGGGGTCCGGTGACCGGCCCTCCTCGACCGGCTCCGAGCCCTCCTCCGGGCCCGACCGTGAGGGCCCCTCTCCCGCGGAGCTCCCGCTCGAGGCCTGGGGAGGGCAGGAGCCCTCGGACGGCCCTACCTCCTACGCCCGGGGCTGGGGCGACGGGGTGCGCGACGGACTGCACTTCGTCACGAGGCTCGTCGGCAGGGGCCACACGTCCTCGGAGATCCGGGTCTTCGTGGAGAGCCGGCTCGGCCACCTCGATGAGGAGGTGCGCTTGAAGCGCAAGACCCTGCTCTCCTCCCCGGCGGGCGTCCCCATCGAGAGCCTGGTGCGGGTCCAGCCGAGGGGCACGGAGCTCCCTGCCTCCTTCCCTCCGGCCGTTCCCGGGTACAACTACCTCTTCCTCGAGGAGACCCGCCGCGTCGGCCGTCTCTTCGTCCGCGACCTCCTGCCCCGGGTGGGACGGGGGCTCGCGATCACGCGGCTCCCCAGCGAGATGCGCCGGATGGCGAAGCTCGAGAACCTGGTGATCCTCCACCTGGGCGGGGAGGGGGCGACGGACGAAGGGGTCGAGGGCGCGGAGTCCTCCCCGACGCAGCTCACCGGGAGGGTCGACAACTTCCTCAACGCGACGCCCTCCCCGGCGCTGGTCTACCTGGAGGCGGTCGAGTACCTCAGCACGCAGAACTCCTTCGAGCTCACGACGAAGTTCGTCTACTGGCTGCACTCGAAGATGCAGCAGCACCACGGGCTCCTCGTCCTCTCGGTCGACCCTGGGGCCTTCAGCCGCTCCCAAGTAGCGACGCTGGAGCGCGACTTCAACCACGTGGTCCGCGCGAACTAGGAGCCCGTAGCGCTACGACCCTTCTTCCCTGACGGGGTCTCGGGAGGAAGTACCTTGACGGAGTGCGTCCATCAGGGCGCATACCCGCCCCGAAGGAGCCCGTCCTCCGAAAGTACGGTCCTCACCGGACCCTGATCCTCCCTCCCGGCCTGAACGACCGGCTCCCCGAGGGACACGTCGCTCACGTCGTCGCCCACGTCGTCGCCCACGTCGTCGCCCACGTCGTCGCCCACGTCGTCGCCCAGGTCGTCGCCCAGGTCGTCGATGAGCTCCTAGGCCTCGAACCGCCCGTCGCCACCTACCTGAACGAGGAAGGAGGCTCC
This sequence comes from Thermoplasmata archaeon, assembly GCA_027306505.1. Taxonomy (GTDB): domain Archaea; phylum Thermoplasmatota; class Thermoplasmata; order Lutacidiplasmatales; family UBA184; genus JAKAAX01. The sequence goes on from DAHUZP010000081.1 coordinate 13,263, forward strand.
CCGCTTTCGACCCACGCGTCCAGCTCACAGTCCTCCTCTACGGCTACTCCGTGGGCGTCAGCTCCGCCCGCTCCCGTCCTCCATCCCCCCCCTCTGCTCACGCCCTCCAACGCTTTCTCTCCACGTCCTCTCGGCGCTCCCCTCCAGGACGGACCTTGAGCGTGGACCTCTCGACCTCAACGGGGGCACCGGTGCATAGGTCCCGCTCCTCCTCGCATCGCCTGCTCCGCGGGCTCCTCCTGCTCTCGATCGCCCTCGCCCTCTTCGCGGGGGCGCTCGCGCTCGGCATCACCATCGCCGGAGGGGTCGCCTGCTCTTCCTACCCCGCGTGCCTCTTCCAGCAGACGGGGTGGACCGTGCAGGCCCACGTCCTCGTCGCAGCGCTGCTGGGGCTCTCGGTCCTCGCGACCTTCATCGCGTCGCTCGTTCAAGTGCGCTCCCGCCCTCGCCTCGTCGTCCGTTCCTTCTTCTCGCTCCTCCTCGTCGTCGTGATGGGAGGCATCGGGACTGGTCTCTCCACCGGCACGCTCCCCGACCTCTTCCTCGTGGTCCAGGTGGGACTGCTCGCCGTGCTGGTCTGGACCCTCGCCGTCTCCTTTCTCGGAGCGCGGGAGGAGCGAGGGCCCGAGGCCGGCCCCTCCACCCCCCCTTCCACCGCTCCTGGGGCGACGCCCGAAGGGTAGCGCGGGGCCGGCGCGCTCCCCTCAGGGATGGGGCTCGACCTTCCGATAGAGCTCGAGAAAGGTGTCGGCGGCCCGGTTCATCGACGCGTGGTCGATGACGTAGCGTCGACCTTCCTGGCCGAGCCGGCGGGCGAGCGCCTCGTCGCGCAGGAGCCGCTCCATCGCCCCCGCGACCTCCTTCGCGTCCTCTGGGTCGACCAGGAGCCCGTTGCGCTCCGGGTCGACCAGATTGCGCGGGCCTCCCCGGTTGGTGACCACACAGGCGCAGCCGGAGGCCATCGCCTCGAGCGTCGAGACGGAGGAGGTGTCGGCGATGGAGGGGAGGACGAAGATCCGGCTCCCGGCGAGGAGCGCGGGCTTCCTCTCCTCCGAGACCTCCCCCAGGAGCTTCACGCGTCCTTGGAGCGCCTTCTCGCTCGCCACCCGGGCCCGCAACGATCCCTCCTCGACGCCGGCCCCGCCGATCACGCCGAGGAAAGGGAGGTCCTTGGGCAGCATCGCGAAGGCGTCGAGCAGGACGTGCACCCCCTTGTCCCGGGTGAGACGGCCCACGAACGTGACCAGGGGCCGGTCCCCACCTCCGAGGCTCCGCCGGAGCTCCGACCCGTCGAGGTCGGGACGGAACCGCTCGGTGTCCACCCCATTCGGGACCACGAGCACCGGCCCGTGGGGCGGCTTCGTGTAGCGCTCCATGAGCGAGCGGGCAGCTTCCGCGGTGGGGGCGGTGGTCGCGTCGCAACGCCAATAGATCCCGTCGCTGAAGAACCCCCCGACCGGGAAGGCCAGACGGGCCCACACACTGCCCTGGAAGCTCACCTGCATCGCGAGGAGGTCCGTGTGGAACGTCCCCACGACCGGCAGGCGGTAGTGCCGGGCGGCGAAGAGGCCCGCGCTGCCGAGGGCGTAGGGGGTGTGGAGGTGGACCACGTCCGCGCTCCGGCCGAAGGAGGGGGAGAAGGCGAGCCGCATGGGGAAGATCGCCCACCGGTACTGTCCGTAGAGGGGCATGGGGAGGGAGCGGAGGCGGTGGACCCGCATGCCGGCGGGCGTGACCTCCTCGGAGGGCTGGCCCCGGTTCCGCGTCGTGTAGAGGGTCACCTCGTGCCCTTTCTGGATGAGGGCGTGGGAGAGGTCGTCCACGATGTGTCCCACGCCATCGTGGACGGGAAGGAAGGTCTCGCTGAAGAACGCGATACGCATGCGGAACCGTCCTCGCTCCCGTGAAGCGCCCCAGGGACCCCTGGTGGCGAAGGTCGCGGGCACATGATGATGCGGGGGGGATTGGCGTTTATACCGAACCTCGCTCTTTTCCCATCTGGAGGCCCACCGGGAGGTATGGCGGCGAACGCAGGGAGGCCCCCGCCCCCCAGGCCTCCCTCGAGCCCGCTCCCGCTCTCCGACTTCGAGACCCTCGCCTCCTTCGCTCCTCGGGAGGTCCACGACGGTTTCTCCCAGAAGAACTTCCGAAAGTCCCTCTTCGACTACGCCCAGCGGGTCCCCTCCCACATCGCCCGCATCCGGTGGACCGCGGACGGGCACCCGGTGCGCTCCCTCGCCCACATCCTCATCCAGAAGGCCCCCCCGGAACGGATGCAGGTCATCATCTACGAACCACGGCCCGACCCGCAGGTCTGGGAGTTCACCACCCCCACCGCGTTCGTGGACTTCGACTCCCAGGGGAGCGGCCGCGTGGTCACCTTCCGCTACGACCCGAGGTCCGTCTCCCCCTGGGACCCGCACGACGCCGGGACGGAGGAGTCGTGCGTCGTCCGCCTCTCGGCCCGGGAGAGCTACATCCCTCGTTCCATCCAACAGGAGACGGAGACCAACGAAGGGCGCCCGCCCCCGCCTCCACCCTTCGAGCTCTTCTCGATCGCCGACTTCACCCGGTTCGTCCAGTCGACCGGGGTCGTGCCCTTCCGGATCGCGCTGCACCTCTACACGAGCCGGACCCGGCTGCGCTACGAGCTGGACCTCCTGCACAATCTCCTCCTGGCCGACCCCCGTGCGGGCCGCTTCTCGCTCGAGGACCGCGTCGAGCGCTCCTCGCGGATCTGCCACGGCCTGGACCGGTTCGTCGCGCGCGGGGGGCTCCCGCTCCTCCCCCGTCGGGTCCTGGAGCTCCTCTTCGAGTCCCGGGGGCTCTCCGTCCAGGACGTCGCGGTGATCCTCTCCGTCTCCCCCGAGCTCGCCCGGGCGTCCCTGGAGAGCCTCGTCGGCCGGCAGTTCGCCGCGTTCGACGCGAGGACCCAGGTCTTCGTCCCCCTCCCGCAGGTCTTCCTCACAAGGGCCGAGGCGGAGCGGGAGCAGCGCGACGAGGAGGAGCGCCGCCGCCGGGGCCCCAAGGCGGAGATCCTGCGCGCTTCCGTCCAGGAGCTCCTGAACGAGGTGGAGTCCAAGGCGGGCTGCCCGCTCTGCGGCGGCCCCATGACGCCCGGGTCGACCGAGCTCCTCTGCGACGACTGCATGGCCGCGGTCGAGCAGGACGCGCCGACCGAGCCGGAGCCCTCCGACCCGGGGGAGTCCGCGCCCTACCCGGACGACGACGCCCCCGAGAGGTGAGGCGGGGTACGGGGGCCCTCCCCCACGGGCCTCGCCCCTCGTGAGGCAGAAATACCACCCGCCCATAGGAGGTCGTGGCACTTTTCCCTCCCAGGACCGCACGACCCCACATCGTCGGGGCGGCGCTCCTGGTGGCCGCCCTTCTGGGGATCTATCTCGCGGTCGCTGCTTCGGGGAGCTACGTCGCGACCGACAGCTTCGCCGCCCTCACCCACCACCGTCCCCACCGCGACGAGTTCTCCGCGCTGGTCCACCGGGGGGCCGCGCTGAGCTCGCTGCACCGCAACGCGCCCGCGCCCCGCTCCACCCCCTCGATAGCCCGGGGGGTGAGGGACCCGCGTCTCCGTCCTTCGGGTCTCCGACGCAGCGGCGCGGGTCCCCGCATCTTCCGCACCAGCGCCTCGGGCTCCCCAGGGGAAGGGTGCGGCGACGCCCCCTCCTCGTCCTCCTCAGCTGGAGAGGCTGCTGCCCCTCCCGGTCACGAGGGAGCCTCACCGTTAGCGTCCTCGAACCCCTTTCCGACGGAATCCTTCTCCCCTCCTCCTAAGGGACCCTCCCGCCCCTTTGGTCCCGAGCTTCGGGCCGTCTGCCCCCTTCCGTTCCATCCGGTACCTGGTTCCTCCTCGGAGCCAAGGGGGATGGCCCACCCATGAAGAGATCCCAGACGACCCCTGAAGAGCGAGAGACCTTTGTGCGAGAGATCCGCCTGTGCTACTGGAAGCTCCAGCGGCTGCTCGACGATCGGTCCGGGGAGAGCGGGCTGACGGAGATGCAGTGGGGGCTGCTGCGGATCCTCGCCGAGCGCGGACCCGTCTCCGAGAAGGAAGCCCGGGAGTCCCTGGGCGTCACGCCCGCCGACATCACCGGGCTCTCCGACCGGCTTGAACGCTCCCGCTACCTGCGCCGCGTGCGCGACGCGGACGACCACCGGCGGGTGCTCCTCACCATCAGCGAATCCGGTCGCAACGCGTTCCGCCGCTCCTCCGCGCGCCGGGACCGCCTGCTCGAGGGGATCCTCCAGTCCGTGAGCGCGGCCGATCGCTCCCAGATGCTGGGCGCCCTCACGACGCTCTTGGAGCAGCTCTCCTTGGCCGTGGACCGGCCCTCGACGCGCTCCTCCGCCCCCCGCGAAGCTCTCGGGGAGGGCGCACCGGCCACCGCGAAGAAGCCGGTCGCGCTGGGAGCGGGCGTCCGGGCCCCACCCGCGGTGCCCTCGGAGCGCCACCGGCCCATCACCATCAGCGCCGCGCCGTCGTGAAGTTCTCGAAGGGTGGGTGGGGAGAGGGCCCCTCGCAGGACCGAGCGCCCTCCTACGAGGGCGGCGCTTTCCGGGGACGACGCTCCCTGAGGTCGAAGGTCGACCACTTCCCGCAGAGCGGGCAGGCCATGTATCGCGAGCGGCCGAGGCGCAGAGCGGTGAAGGACGCTCCCGGCAGATGGTCGAAGTCGAAGGTCTTCGAGCACTTCGGACAGGTCAGTCTCGAGCGCGAGACCAGCCCCGGGGTGCCCATCTTGGAGTTCCGTCGGTACACCCAATAGTAGTAGACCACGAGGAAGACCAGCACCGCGACGGCGGCCGCGATGCCCAAGAGGTTCCCGAGCCTCAAGCTCCCCCCTGTCGCCGCCTCTTCCCCGAGGTCGGGCCCTTCGCCCGCTCTGGGGCGCGCCCCTGCCGCCGACGTTCGAGCCCGAGGAGCGCCGCTGCGAGAGGGTCGGAGAAGAGCGGGACGTCGTCCTCCCGAGGCGTCGAGGGCCTCGGCCAGACCTTCTTCTCCGCCCGAGAGGCCACGAGGAAGAGCCTCCAGTCGTCCATGGCCCCCTCGACCTTGCGCCGGATCCCCCAGAGCAGCTTGCGACGATAGGCGGGGTTGGGGAAGGCGGCCTCCAGGGCGCGCGCGGTCCGCGGATCGTCGAGCCGCCCCCGCGAGAGCGTCTCGAGGAACTCCCGCTCCTTCCGGCTGAACAAGGGCCCTCCGGGGAGCGAGCCGCGGTCGATAGTTAAGCGTTACCGAAATCAGTAACTCCTGCCGATGGGACGTCCGACGGGCCTGTGGGGATTCGAACCCCAGTACTCCTGCTTAGAAGGCAGGTGCATGATCCGGGCTATGCTACAGGCCCCGAGGCGCGAGCAGCACACCGAGCGAAGAACATTGCGACCTCCCTAGGGCGTCGCGCGGGGCCCCCCGGGGACGTTCGGTCTCAGGCCCGGGAACGGGAGGGCGACCCACCCGGGACCACCGAGGCCATGAGGTGGGCGAGGCGCAGCGGCTCGGGGAAGGAGCCGCGCACCAGGCTCCTTCGGAGGAGCTCCGTCGCCTCCTTGCGGGTGAGCCCCACCGCGGCGACCCAGAGGGGGCGCGGGCGAAGCGGCACGGTGAACAGTTCGTGGGCCCTCAGGAGGGCGAGAAGGTCCGGTCGTCCTGGCAGGTGCTTGCGGATCGCCTCCTCCATCGCCGGCAGGTCCGGCGCCCGCCTCGTCACCGTCACGACCGGGAGACCGGTCGCCTGGTGGAGCCGGGTGAGGTCGACCACGTTGAACCCTCCCAATGCGATCCCTCCCAAGAGGATCGCCCGGGTCGCCTCCCGATGCGGGGTCGAGTTGACGAGGTCGACCAGGACGTCGGTCGCGTCGGCCCCGTCCACCTCCACATCCCCTCGGAGGACCCCTTCGACGTAGGAAGGGAGCACCACGACCACCCCCACCACGGCCGTCCGCTCCTGCTCGAAGCCGAACGGCGCATCGTCGAACGCGAACACCCGCGGGTGAGGCTTCACACCGACGGGGCGGTGCGGGGGCCGGTGAGGTATGGAGGGGAGGCCCGCGGGGCGGCCGCGGTCCTTCTCCTCGCGAAAGGGGGCCCGGGCCCGGGTCCCGCCCGAAGGGCGAGGGTCGTCGAGCGGTGGGGGGGACTCACCCGTCCCCTCCTCGGGCCGGCGCCCAGCCAAGGGTTTTCCGTAGCGCGGAGGTTGGGTCGCCATTGACCGCGACGCCTCCCAGCGTTCCACCGCCTCCTCCCCCTCCACCCGCTCCTCCACCCCCTCCACCTCCTGCCCCGTACTTCTCTGTCGCTCCCGCGCACGTCCCGGCGAAGTGCCTGCGATGCGGCACCGGCTTCTGGGCCTCCCACCACCCCGGGCGGGGGGACATCGGCTGGGCCTTCTGTCCCCGCTGTGGGCAGCCCACGCCAAGCCTGCCCCCCCGGGGGAGCCCTCCCCTCTTCTCCTGGGAGGTCTACCGTCACTTCTACCCGGAGCCTCGGTGGCCCCGCTCCCCCTCGCCCCGCGTTCGGCTCGCCCTGGTCGTGCTCTCGCTGGTCGCCGGGCTCGCGCTCGTGGGGATCGGCGTCATCTTCGGTCTCACCGGGGTGGTCGGAATGGGACCGAGAGAGCTCAACGTGGGGGGCACGGTGGTGAGCTACAACCTCTCCATCGGTGCGGACTCCCCGGTGGCCGGGGCGATCGTCACGCTCAACAACGTGTCGAGGACCTCGCTCGGGACCGAGGTCACCGGCCCCTCGGGCACCTTCGGGTTCTCGAACGTCCCCTCCGGAGAGCACCAGCTGCGGGTCCAGTACCCCGGGGACCGCCTCTCCCAGATGGAGATCTTCCTGGTCCCCTGGTTCGCGGCACCCTCAAGCAACCTCTCCGACCTCCAGGTCCGCCTCTTCGCGGGGAACATGTCGGACGTCTACGACCAGCCCTACGCCCCGTACCCCGACGTGGAGACCTACGTCGCCTACCTCTTCTCCGCCTCCTCCATCGAGGTACTGGGTGGGCTCCTCGCCATCTGGGGAGGTTGGTCCATCCGGGAGGGGAAGAACGCCCCTCGGGGGGTCCTCGGCTCGGCGGCGGGGCTGCTTGCCCCGTTCCTAGCTTCCGTCGCCGGGTTCCAGACCCTCTTCCTCGAGGTCGTCCCTCTCACCGCGCTCATCGCGCTATCGGCGGTGCTGCTCGCCGGGGCCGCGCTCGTGATGCTGGTCTCGACGCAGAGGCCGCTCGACGGGGTCAACGTCCCCCCGAGCCCACCCCCGGCCTGAGCCGGTCGAACGCCCGCGGTCCCAGACCCGCCCGAGCCTCACCCGGGTCGGTCTACCGGTGCCCCGCACAGCGTCCCGACGGGATCAGCTTTCGGTGGAGGGGCCCGGAGGGACCGGAGGGGAGTCCAGGCCCCCCGCCCGCTCCGACGGGGAGAGGGGGCGCCGGGAGCGGTAGCCGCCCTCGAGGGGATGGAAGAAACGGATACCCTCCTCGCCGATCCTCCAGCAGAGGAAGATGACCTCCCCCTTGCGGAGGGCGTAGAAGTCCACGAGGCCGGTCGAGAGGTCCTTCACCTCGATGCCCCGCTTGCGCCAACCCAGGAGCTCGCTCTTTACCTCGAGCTCGAGCGCCTTCGCCTGGGTCTCGAGGTCCTTCTTGCGGGCGGAATCGGGATGGTCGGGGGCGTCGAACTCCTCCCCCCAGACCCGGGCGAGCCGCTCCAGCTCCTCCGCGATCTCGGTGAGACGAGCGACCTTCACGCGCAGGCTCCTGAACTTGGGGGCGAGCTGGAAGAGCTCCTCCTCCGCCTCGGGCACCTGCCAGAAGTGCCCAGGGCTCTGCTCCTCCTGAGGTCCCCCCCGCCGCGACGCGGCCCCGTGCTCGGACATGGCCATGGTCGAAGGTCGCCGGGAGCTATCTTGCTTTCATGCGCCGATGTCGCGGGGTCGCTCCTCGCTCCTCCGCCCTCCGACCTGGGGGAGGGGGGGTCGCCGCCGAACGCGCGCGTTCGGACAAAGGGGGATGTGGGGGGCCTCGACGCCTTGTTGAACGAGCTCTTGCCCCCATTTTATATAGGTCTCCATGTTCGACCGCGTTCACCCCCCAGCGAGAGGTATCGACCGGCGATGGCACGAAGGCACAAACCGCGACGCGGTTCGCTCGGATTCTGGCCCCGCAAGCGGGCGAACCACCAGGTCCCCCGCATCACTCGCTGGCCGAAGGGCCCCGCGAAGCCCCACCTGGAGGACTTCGCCGGCTACAAGGTCGGGATGACCCACGCCTTCATCGTCGACTTCCGCAAGCGCTCCACCACCTCCGGCCAGGAGGTCTCCGTCCCGGTGACCGTCGTGGAGACCCCTCCGATCAAGATCGCGGCCGCCCGCGTCTACCGCGACTCTTCCAACGGGCTCCGCGTCTCCTCCGAGATCTGGGCCCCTGAGCTCGACGAGCGGCTCGCCCGACGGCGCCCGCTCCCCCTCGCTCCCCCCACGGCGGAGCAGAAGGAGCGCTACTCCAAGGCCTCGGGCGTCGAGGTCCGCGTCCTGGTCCACACCCAGCCCCACCTGGTCTCAGGCATCCCCAGCAAGACCCCCGACCTCTTCGAGGTCCGTGTCTCCGGGGAGAACTTCGAGGAGAGGAAGAAGTGGGCCCTGGACCATCTCGGGAAGGAGATCGACTTCCCGTCCTTCGCGAAGGCGGGGGACATGCTCGACGTCATCTCCGTCTCCCGCGGCAAGGGGTTCCAGGGGCACATCAAGCGTTTCCACGTGAAGCTCCAGCCTCACAAGAACTCGAAGCACCGCCGCATGATCGGGACGCTCGGCCCTCACAATCCCAGCTTCGTCACCTACCGCATCCCCCAGTCGGGGCAGATGGGGTACCACCGACGCACCGAGTACAACAAGCGTGTCCTCAAGGTGGTCGCGGACGGGAAGGCGGACCCGATCCACATGACGGGCGGGTTCCTCCACTACGGCGAGGTCCGCAACAGCTACACGATCCTCCACGGTTCGCTCCCCGGTCCCAGCAAGCGCCTGGTCCGGATGCGCCTGCCGATCCGGTTCCACGGGTCGGTCCCGGAGAAGCTCGAGCTGCGCTACCTCTCCACGCACAGCAAGCAGGGGGCCTAGACCGATGTCGACCCCTGCGAGCGCGGCGAAGCGGCCCACCCCCACTCCCTCCCCCGCCCCGGCCGCGAGGGCCCCGGCCCACCACCACCGCGCCCCTCTGCTCTCCCTGGACGGCAAGGCGGGCGAGCAGCTCGACCTCCCCACCATCTTCTCCTCCCCGGTGCGCACCGACCTCGTGCTCCGCGCCGTGCGATCCTCGCAAGCGAACCGCCGCCAGCCCTACGGCCCCAGCCGGAAGGCGGGCATGCGGCACAGCGTCGAGTGGTCCGGGAAGGGACACGGGGTCGCCCGTACCCCTCGACTCATGAGCGGGAACACGGGGGCCCAGGCGCCCAACACCGTCGGCGGCCGTGCCGCGCACCCCCCTCGACCGGACGCGATCTGGGAGCGGAAGATGAACACCAAGGAGCGCCGCCGTGCCATCGCCGCCGCCGTCGCGGCGACGCGCGAGCCACGCTACGTCCTCGAGCGCGGCCACGAGCTCCCGGAGAAGGCCCATCTCCCCTTCGTCTTCGAGAACGCGCTCGAGGAGGTCGAGACCGCCTCGCGCGCGAGGGAGGTCCTCCAAGCGTGCGGGCTCTGGGCGGACGTCCAGCGGGCGGGCGAGGGCGTGCACCTGCGCGCGGGCAAGGGCAAGATGCGGGGCCGCGTCCGACGCCACCCCCGCAGCCTCCTCCTGGTCGTGAGCGCTCCGGGCAAGGCCCGGGGCTTCCGCAACTTCCCCGGCGTGGAGGTCGTCCCGCTCGACTCCCTCGGCACCGAGCACCTCGCCCCCGGCGGGGTCCCCGGTCGGCTCACGCTCTACACCCCGGTCGCGCTCGAGAAGCTCCAGAAGCGCTTCGGCCAGGCGACGGCGGCTTCCCTCCCGTACCGTCCCGCGCTCGCCGCCGGGACCCCCTCCACCTCTGCCTCCGCCCCGTCCTCGTCCGGCTCGGCGGCGGCCCATAGCGCCAGCGCGAAGGGAGGACGTTCCGCATGACCACCGGTGAGAAGCCCCGCATCCTCCTCCACGCCTACGTGACGGAGAAGGCGATGGACGAGATGGAGCGGCAGAACAAGCTCGAGTTCGTCGTCGAGCGCCGCGCCACGCGTGCCCAGGTGAAGCGGGCGGTCGAGGAGCTCTACAAGGCGAAGGTGGCCAAGGTCAACATCAAGATCGGCCGCCCGGGGAAGATCGCGACGGTGCGCTTCACCAAGGAGTTCTCCAGCGAGGACATCGGCTCCAGGGCCGGGGTGTTCTGATGGGAAAGCGCATCATCTCCCGGCGCCGCGGCTCCGGGACGTTCACCTACCGCTCGCCCAGCCACCGGCATCACGGGCCGGTGCGGCTACCGGACATCACGCTCAAGACCGGGGGGACCGTCCAGGCGCTCGTCCATGCCCCCGGCCGCAGCTCCCCCGTCGCCGAGATCAAGGCGGACAGCGGCACCGTCTACCGCCTGGTCGCCCCGGCGGGCGCCGCGACGGGCGACCGCGTCGCGCTCGGAGCGGGACCCCTCGCCCGAGGCTCCGTGCTCCCCCTCGCCCAGATCCCCGACGGGACCCTGGTGTCCAACATCGAGATCCAGCCCAACGACGGGGGCAAGATGATCCGGGCCGCCGGCACGAGCGCCCTCATCGTCGCCCACGATGTCCAGACCGTCACGCTCCAGCTCTCCAGCGGCGCCTTCAAGCGCCTCCACCCGGCCTGCCGGGCCCAGATCGGCCCGGTCGCCGGCGGCGGTCGCTCCGACCGGCCGTTCACCAAGGCCGGTAAGAAGGTGCACGCCTACCAGTCCCTCGCGAAGGCGCCCTACAAGGTGCGCGGCGTCGCGATGAACCCTGTCAACCACCCCTTCGGCGGCGGTGCTCATCAGCACGTCGGCCGACCGAGCACGGTGTCCTCGGGCACCTGGCCTGGGGCCAAGGTGGGCAGGTTCAGCAAGCGGCGCAAGCGCGCGAAGCGACCGGGCGGCGGGAGCTAGGGCGGGCCCACGCGAAGGTAGGTCGAAGGAGGTTCCATGGCGAAACGCACGAAGAAGAAGGGGGTAGAGCTCCGCAAGAAGCGGGAGTACACCCTTCGGGGACGGTCGGTAGAGGAGCTCAAGGCCATGTCGCTCGCGCAGCTCGCGACGCTGCTCCCGGCCCGTGCGCGACGCAGCCTGAAGCGCGGGTTCAACGAGGAGCAGATGCACCTCGTCGAGAAGCTCTCCGGTCCCCCGAAGGTGGGCCGCCCGATCCGCACGCACTGCCGCGACGTCCTGGTCCTGCCGAAGTTCGTTGGCCAGAGGGTCGCGGTGTTCTCTGGCAAGGAGTTCAAGGAGGTGGAGATCCGCCCTGAGATGATCGGCCACTACCTCGGCGAGTTCTGTCTCACCCGCCGCTTCGAGAAGCACTCCGGTCCCGGCGTGGGCGCCACGCGCAGCTCGAAGTTCATGCCGCTGAAGTAGGGGGAGGACGGGACGAGGTCACCATGCGAGGCTACACCTACACGGCCCCTCGGGGCAAGATCGTCGCCCGGGCCTACGGCAAGGAGCTGCACATCTCCCCCAAGAAGACCTACGAGGTGATGAACGCCATCCGCGGCCTTCCCCTCGAGGAGGCCCGCACCTACCTCGAGAAGGTCCGCGCCCTCCAGGTCGCGGTCCCCTTCCGCCGGTACAACCAGGAGACCGCTCACCACGCCCAGAGCGGCCCGGGCCGGTTCCCGGTGAAGGTCGCGAAGGAGGTCCTCCGGGTCCTCGCGAACGCGGAGTCCAACGCGGACTACGAGGGGATGGACACGGACAACCTGGTCGTCCAGGTCGCCGCTTGCTCTCGTGGCCGCATCTTGAAGAGCTACATGCCTCGGGCGCACGGTCGCTCCACCGACTGGAACGAGCAGACCACGAACGTGGAGATCGTGCTAGGCGAGCAGGACTGAGGCGACCGACGGGCGACAGCAAGGACCGACGCGAAGGAGCAGGAGGGCACGGGCATGGCTAACGAGAGGAAGTTCATCCAGGAAGGCGTTCGCCGCGTGCTGATCAAGGACTACCTCGTGAAGGAGTCCGAGCGCGCCGGCTTCGGCGGCCTCGACATCCAGCGCACCCCCATGGGGACCCGCATCACCCTCATCTGCGAGCGCCCCGGGATCATCATCGGGCGACGGGGCGAGTTCATCAACAAGCTCACCCAGACGCTCTCCGAGCGCTTCCACGTCGACAACCCCAAGATCGAGGTCGTCGAGGAGCGGCAGCCGAACCTGAACGCCCAGCTCATGGCGGAGAAGCTCGCGGCGACGCTCGAGCGCGGCTGGCACTTCCGACGCGCGGGGCACTCCACGGTCCGCCGCATCATGGAGAGCGGCGCCCGGGGCTGCCAGGTGATCCTGTCGGGGAAGCTCACCGGTGAGCGCCACCGGACGGAGCGCTTCAAGTCCGGGATGATCAAGTACTGCGGGCAAGCCTCGCTCTACGACATGGACAAGGGCTTCGCGCAGGCGAAGCTCAAGCCCGGCGTCATCGGCGTCAACGTCTGGATCATGCACCCCTCGGCGCGCATGCCCGACGAGATCCAGGTGAAGGGCGCGGCGGCCCCCGCCGGCAGCGCGACCGCGGCCGCGCTCGCGGCCGGGACGAACGCCCCCGTGAACGTGCCCGAGGTGGCCTCGGCTGCGCCCTCGGCCGCGCCCTCGGTCGCTGCACCGACCCCTGCGCCCGCGGGGGAGAAGGGCGGACAATGACCCTGCTCCGGATGAAGGAGCTCCGAGAGCTCCCCGAGGAGGACCTCGACCGGAAGATCCAGGAGCTCGAGCAGGACCTGCTGCGTGAGCGGGGCATCGCTGCGATGGGCGGTGCGCCGGCCTCGCCCGGCCATCTCCGCGCGCTCCGCACGGACCTCGCCCGCGCGCTCACCGTGAAGTCGGAGCGGCGCCGCGCCGGCGCTTCAGGCCCCGCTTCGAGCGCCTCCTGAGGTCGTTCACGCCAAGAGGAAGAGCATGACCACAGGGGGACCTTCACGCACCACGGCGCCCTTCGCTCCGGGCCCCGGCGCCCCGGGGAACTTGGTGAGCGCGACGCCCGCGGACCTCATGGGCGAGTTCATCGGGAGCGACCTCACCGTCCTCTCTGCTCCAGGCTGGCAGCCGCTCCCCTGGCAAGGCAGGATCGTCGACGAGACGAAGAACACCTTCCACGTCGTCCCCGCCGAGGGCGGCTCCGAGAAGGTCCTCCAGAAGACCGGTCTCGAGGGGGTCTTCGCTCGCGGAGGGAGGGCGATACGCTTTAAAGGGGACGAGCTACGGCACCGCCCCGAAGACCGCATCAAGCGGCTGGCCCCGAGGGGCCGGTCGCGGCGACCATGACGGCAGAGACCCCAAAGACCCCGAAGACGTCCTCGCCCCGCCCGGCGAGCGCACCCGCTGCCCGGAAGCCCCGCCCCGCCTCGCCCTCGGCCGCTCCCGCGGCCGCGCGAGCGACCTCGGTGGCACCCGCCGCCGCGAGCGCGTCCTCCCCCGCGCGAAAGAGCCTTCCCCAGATCGCCCGGGACATCGGGCTCGACGTCCGTCTCCCGAAGACGGCGTGTCACGATCCCAACTGCCCGTTCCACGGCCACCTCAAGGTGCGCGGCCAGGTCATCGAGGGCGTCGTCGTCTCCGACCACATGCAGGGGACGGTTGTCGTGAGCCGCACCGTGCTGCGCTTCCAGGCCAAGTACGAGCGTTACGAGAAGCGGCGCCGACGCTACCTCGTGCACGCTCCTCCCTGCCTCGGCGTCCGCTCCGGCCGCCGCGTGCGCATCGCCGAGACCCGCCCGCTCGCGAAGAACGTGAGCTTCGTCGTCGTGGAGGACCTGGGCGACGCCCGCCTCGGCGTCCGCGGCGAAGAGGCGGTGAACCCCACGGGCACCGATGCACGTGCGCCCGCCGCTCGCAAGGCCGAGCCCGCTCAGGCGGCGAAGACCGCGCAGGAGCGGCTCGACGAGGCCCACGGCTCGACCTCTTCTGCCTCGCACAAGGAGGCCCCATGAAGGGCCTCGCCGGCGCACGGACCCGCGGCCTGCCGAAGGGCGCGCGCCTGGACTGCGTCGACAACACCGGCGCGAAGATCGTCGAGATCATCGCCGTCATGAACTGGCACGGGCACCACCGGCGCTACCCGAAGGCCGCCATCGGTGACCTCATCGTCGTGTCCGTCAAGAAGGGACCTCCGGACCTCCGGAGGAAGGTCGTGCACGCGGTGATCGTCCGGCAGAAGGCCGCGATCCGGCGCGCCGACGGCACCCGGCTCATGTTCGAGGACAACGCCGCGGTGATCACCACCGATACCGGCGAGACGAAAGGTTCCCAGATCAAAGGCCCTGTGGCCAAAGAGGCGGCTGAACGATGGCCGAGGATCGCCGCCGCGGCCTCCATGATCGTTTAGACCGAAGGGACGGAAGGGAGCGGAAGCAGGACCATGCAGGCGATCGTTCGAGGCACCTCCTCCCGACATCCCGGCGAGCAGCGCAAGGCGCTCCACCGAGCCCCACACCATGTCCGTCGCCGACGCTTGACCCTCCCGCTCTCCAGGGAGCTCCGCTCCCGCTACGGTCGCCGCAAGCTCCCCGTCCGCAAGGGTGACACCGTCCGGGTGCTCGCGGGCAACTACATCGGCCGGGAGGAGCGCGTCGCGATCGTGGACTACCGGCACTACCGGCTGGTCCTCGACAACGTGACGCTCCGCAAGGCGGACAAGAAGCTGAAGCAGCTGCCGCTGCCGCTCGGCCACCTCATGATCACCAAGCTCAACCTCTCCGACCCTTGGCGCCGCCGCGTGCTGAAGGCCCCCGAGGAGGCTTCCGAGCCCGAGGAAGAGGCCGAGGACGTCTCCCCGGAGACGGGCGGAACGGAGAAAGGCGCTGCGAAGACGCCCGCCCCCGCCGCGAAGCCGACCGACACCTCCGGAGGTGACTGAGGGTCCATGCCGTACCGTCTGAAGCGCCGCGCCGCCCCCCGAAGCTGGCCGATCGCCCGCAAGGGCCGCAAGTGGGTCCAACGCCCCGCCCCGGGCCCCCACGGCCAGACCGACTCCCTCCCGCTCGTGATGGTCCTGCGCGACCTCCTCAAGCTCGCGAACTCCGCCCGGGAGGCCCGCATCCTCCTCCGTGAGGGGAAGGTCCGCGTCGACGGCAAGGTCGTGAAGGACCTGGCCCGCGGCATCGGCCTCATGGACGTCGTCTCCATCGCCGCCCCCGCGGCCAAGGACTACCGGGTCCTCAAGGACCGCCGGGGGAAGCTCGCGCTGCTATCGATCCCCGCGCCCGACGCGAAGTTCAAGTTGGGCCGGGTCCGCTTCAAACACACGGTCCCCGGCGGCCGCATCGCGCTCACCCTCCACGACGGTCGCAACCTCCTGGTCGACGCCCCGACCGAGGTCAAGGTGGGCGACACCCTCCGGGTGGAGCTCCCCGAGCAGAAGGTCCTCCAGCGGATCGCCCTCTCCGCGAACTCCCTCGCCTTCATCTCCGGCGGGAGCCACGTGGGCGAGCTCGCCCGGGTGGACCGGGTCGAGGTCCTCCCCTCCTCCCAGCCGAACCGCGTGCACTTCAAGGAAGGCTTCTCCACCATCAAGGAGAACGTCTTCATCGTCGGCACGGAGACCGCGCTGGTCCAGGTGCCCGGAGGCCTCAGCACATGAGCGCCCCCGCCCCCTCCGTCCCTCCCGCTTCCCCCGCGCCCGCGGCGTCGCCCGCGAAGCCCAGGCCCGTCCCCGCCGGGACGAACCCGATGCAGGCCTTGCGCGTCCAGAAGGTCGTCGTCAACATCGGCGTGGGGGAGGCCGGAGAGCGCCGGACCAAGGCGGAGAAGGTGCTCTCCATGTTGACCCGTCAGAAGCCCGTTCCCACCCGCGCACGCAGCACCAACCGGGACCTGGGCATCCGTGAGGGCCAGGACCTTGGCGCGAAGGTCACCCTCCGGGGCGACATCGCCCTCGACTTCCTCCGCCGGGCCCTCGCGACGCGAGAGAACCGGATGGACCCGCTCTCCGTCGACAAGATGGGGAACATCGCCTTCGGCGTCCCGGACTACACCGACTTCCCGGGCATGAAGTACGATCCCCAGATCGGGATCTACGGCATGGACGTTTGCGTCGAGGTCGGCCGCGCGGGATGGCGGGTCCGCCACCGCTCCCGGGCCCCTCGGAACCTGGGACGGCGCAACCGCCCCTCCCCGGAGGAGACGCGCAAGTTCCTCACCGAGCAGTTCGGGGTCATCTTCGTCGATTGAGGCATAGGGCAGGAGCAGAGCACGCATGAAACCCAAGAAGTTCTTCGGCCGCAAGCTCGGGTGCGATCGCTGCGGGCGGAAGCGGGGGATCGTGCGCCGCTATGGGCTGCACTTCTGCCGCCAGTGCTTCCGCGAGGTCGCGCGTGACCTGGGCTTCAGAAAGTATCAGTGAGGGGGTAGAGCGAACATGCGACAAGACCTGTTGAACGACGCCCTCCTCGCGCTCCGCCACGCGGACCTTCGGGGCCAGGAGAACGTGCGACTCGCCCCGATCTCCCACCTGGTCGGCAACGTGCTCGGCATCCTGCGGGAGCACGGCTAC
This sequence comes from Thermoplasmata archaeon, assembly GCA_027306505.1. Classification (GTDB taxonomy): domain Archaea; phylum Thermoplasmatota; class Thermoplasmata; order Lutacidiplasmatales; family UBA184; genus JAKAAX01. The sequence continues at coordinate 29,946 of DAHUZP010000081.1, forward strand.
ATCGGCGAATTCCGCTTCGAAGAGAACGGGCGCGGGGGCGAGTACCACGTCGCCCTCAACCGCCGGATCAACTCCTGCGGTGTCGTCAAGCCCCGCCTCAACGTCGGGGTGCGGGACCTCGAGCGCTACGAGTCGCGCTTCCTCCCCGCGCAGGACTTCGGCCTGCTGATCCTCACCACCTCCCGCGGCGTCGTGAGCCAGACCAAGGCCCGGGAGATGGGCATCGGGGGGAAGCTTCTCGCGTATGTCTACTAAGCCCACTACCCCCCCCACGAGGCCCGCCGCGCCCGCGAAGGGCCCCGCGCCTTCCGTGGCGGCCGCTCCGGCGAAGGCCACGGCCCGGCACGCCCTCGCCCCGGTCGAGATCAAGCTCCCCACCGGCACCAAGCTGCGCCTCGAGGGCGGCCGCGTGGTCGCCGAGGGCAAGCTCGGCAAGGTCCCTCGCGTCTTCCCGATCGGCGCCCTCGGGCTCGAGGTGAAGGGCGACAAGGCCTCCCTGAGCCTCTTGCTCCCCCCCCGCAAGCGCAACCGCGCGCTCCTCCTCACCTGGGAGCGCCATCTCATGAACCTCCTCACGGGGGTCTCCACGGGGTTCGAGGCCCACTGCAAGGCGGTGGCCGCGCACTTCCCGATGAAGCTCTCCACCAAGGACAACTCGGTCCTCATCGAGAACTTCCTCAACGAGAAGCTCCCCCGACGCTCGAAGCTCATCGGCGAGACCAAGGCCGAGATTGCGGGCGATGTGGTGGTCCTCAAGGGCAACGACATCGAGGCGGTCGGCCAGTCCGCCGCGAACCTGGAGCGTGCGACGCACATCCGCAACTTCGACCCGCGCGTCTTCCAGGACGGCGTCTACATCGTGGTCAAGGCCCGACCGATGGGGGTCAGCTGATGGCGGAAGAGGCGTCCAACCCGAAGCCTCTCGCCGCGTCGACGCCAGCCCAGGGGCCCAAGCCCTCCCCCGCCCCCGCCCCTTCCCCTTCCTCGAAGCCCGTTCCGTCCACCGCCCCCGCCGCGAAGCCGGCCCCCTCCATCGCTCCCGCCGCGAAGGCCGCCCCCGCTGCGAAGCCCGCGCCGGAGCGGAAGCCCTCCTCCACGCCCGCGAAGACGGAAGCGAAGCCCAAGGCCTCCTCGGAGGAGAGCGAGGGCCCTCGAGCCCCGAAGCGTGCCACGCTCGACGGTGAGGAGCGCCGTCTCCTGGTCCTTCGTCGCTCCATCGACCGCCGCCGGCCGATCTTCGGCCGCCAGGCGGCGAACCGCTACTACCGGATCGGTCGCTGGGGCAGCTGGAGGAAGCCCCGAGGCCAGCAGTCGAAGCAACGCCGCCACTACGGCTACCGTTCGATGGTGGTCTCGATCGGGTTCCGCACGCCGGCGAAGGTGCGCGGCCTCACCCCCTCCGGCTTCCTTCCCTCCGTGGTCCACAACGCCCACGACCTCGAGTCCTTGGATCCGAAGCGCGAGGCGGCCGTGATCGCCCACGGCGTCGGGGTGCGCAAACGCCTCGTGCTCGAGGAGCAGGCCCGCAAGCTGGGGCTCCACGTCCTGAACCCGTTCCTCAAGGAGGAGGGTGAACAGTGACGGACCTCTTCAACCAGCGGCGCATGGCCGCTGCGCTCCTCAAGTGCGGGGTCAACCGGGTCTGGATCGACCCCGCGAGCATCGAGGACCTCTCCGACCAGGTCACCCGCCAGGACATCCGCCGGGCGATCAAGACCGGGGTCATCCAGCGCCGCCGCTACAAGGGCGTCTCCCGCGTCCGGGCCCGCCAGCACCAGGCGGAGCTCAAGCGCGGCCGTCACCAGGGCCAGGGTTCCCGCAAGGGCCCGCCCACCGCCCGCCTCAGCGGCAAGGAGCGATGGATCCACCGGATCCGCCCGCAGCGCGAGCTCCTGAAGGAGCTCCGAGGCTCGAAGCGCATCACGCCCAAGGTCTACCGCGAGTTCTACCGCAAGGCGAAGGGCGGCATGTTCCGAAGCCGCGCCCACCTGCTCATCAACCTGCGGCTCGCCGGGGCGCTCAAGGAGGAGAAGTAGACATGGCGCACGGCCCCCGGTTCCGCGTCAAGTTCCGCCGCCAGCGTGAGGGCAAGACCGACTACCGCTACCGGCTCCGGCAGCTCAAGAGCGAGAAGCCCCGCGCGGTGGTCCGCATCACCAACCGCCGGGTCCTGGTCTCGCTCCAGTCCTTCGATCCCGCGGGCGACCGCGTGATCGCCCAGGCGGAGAGCCCCGAGCTCGTCCCGCTGGGCTTCCCCGAGAGCAGCCTCACCTCCACCCCCGCCGCCTACCTCACCGGCTACCTCGCGGGCCTCCGCCTCTCGGCGCTGGGCTCGAAGGAGGCGGTCCTGGACGCGGGCGTGCTCCGCCCGTCCAAGGGCGGGCGCATCCTGGGGGCCCTGCAGGGTCTCTTGGACGCGGGCATCGACGTCCCACACTCCAAGGAGGGTCTTCCTCCGAAGGAGCGCCTGGGCGGAGCCCACTTGAAGACCCCGCTACCCCACCCGCTGGAGCAGTTCCGTGAGAAGGTGTCATCGACCCTCGTCGCTGGAGGCGCGAAGGCCCCACGGGCCCCCTCGTCCGGCGCGGCCCCACGGCCAGGAGCCCCAGCATGAGCCCCGCGTCCTCCTCCTTCAACCTGCCCCCGCCCTCCGGCCCCGGCGCCTCCGGCGGCCCCGGCGGTCCGGGCGACCGCGCCCCGCCGCCGCCCTGGGTCCCCAAGACCGAGCTCGGCCGGCGCGTGCTCTCCGGGGACATCACCACCATGTCCCAGGCGCTCGCGAGCGGGCTTCCCCTCAAGGAGGTCCAGATCGCGGACGCGCTATTGCCGAACCTCCACGACGAGGTGCTGGACGTCAACATGGTCCAGCGCATGACCGACTCCGGTCGGCGGTTCAAGTTCGCGGTGACGGTGGTCGTCGGGAACGGCGACGGGTTCGTCGGGCTCGGCCGTGCCCGAGGTCGGGAGGTGGGTCCGACGATCCGCCGGGCGATCGACCACGCGAAGCTCCATCTCATCGAGGTGCCGCGCGGATGCGGCAGCTGGGAGTGCGGGTGCGGACTTCCCCACACCGTGCCCTTCCAGACCAAGGGCCGCACCGGCAGCGTGCGGGTCTGGTTCAAGCCTGCTCCCCGGGGCGTCTCCCTCGCCGTGGGCGACATCGCGAAGCCGATCCTGCGCTTCGCGGGCATCGTCGACGCCTGGGGCTACACCGAGGGCCACACCAAGACCACCGTGAACTACGCGCAGGCGGCCTTCGAGTCGCTCCGCCAGCTCGCGATGGTGAAGATCCCCGACGCGGACCGGCTGCGCCTGAAGATCGTCCAGGGCGCGACGGGCACCTCGATCCTCCCGCCGAAGGAACCGATGCCTCCCGGCGGCGGTCGCGGCGGACCCGGCGGACGCGGCGGACCCGGCGGACGTGGCGGACCCGGCGGGCGTGGCGGTCCTGGCCGTCGGGGCCCCGGCGGTGGCCGTGGTCGGCCCGGTGGCCGGCCGGGCGGACGCCCCGGCGTTGCTCACCGGACGCCCCGGCCCCAAGCCCCGGCCGGAGGGTCCAAGCCATGACGTGGGCCGTGGTCCGCGTGCGCGGAAGCGCGCACGTCGAGGTCTCCCTGAAGGAGACCATGCGCCACCTGCACTTGACCCGGCAGAACCACGCGGTGCTCCTCCCTGAGACCGAAGCCCTGCGCGGGATGGTCAACAAGGTCCAAGGGTACGTGACGTGGGGGCCGGTCAGCGCGCCGACCGTGGAGAGCCTGCTCAAGACCAGGGCCATCACGGAGGGCGGCGCTCGCCTGGACGTCTCGAAGGTCCCCTCGAGCAGCGGGGCGAAGGACCTCAAGGGCCTCACGGACCTCGTCGCGAAGGGGGGCTCGCTCGGCGTGCCCGGGATGAAGCCGCTCTTTCGCCTCCACCCCCCGAAGGGCGGGTGGCGGTCGACGAAGAAGCCCTACACCCTCGGCGGGGCGCTCGGCTACCGGGAGCCCGGCTCGAAGCTCGACATGGACAAGCTCATCTCCCGGATGGTGTGAGCGGAACGGAGAAGGACGATGCCGTCGCGTACGAGGAAGTTCCGGGGCATGCGCACCCACGGCCGTGGGATCAAGGCGGGCCGTGGCGCCGGCAAGCAGGGCGGCCGGGGCAACGCGGGCCTGCACAAGTACAAGTTCAAGTCGATGCTCATCTACGCGCCGGACCACTTTGGCCGTCACGGCTTCAAGCGGCCGGACGCGGTGACCGCTTCCCCCATCGCCGTCAACGTCGGTGACCTGGCGCTGCTCCTCCCCGAGCTCGAGGCGGAGAAGGCGGTCCGGAAGGAGGGTGAGGTCCACGTCGTCGACCTCTCCGCGATCGGGATCGACCGTCTGCTCGGCGGCGGCAAGCCCGAGGGCAAGTGGAAGGTCTACGTGGAGCACGCGAGCGACCACGCCCGCGAGAAGGTTGAGGTCCTGGACGCTCCGCCCGGCGCCCCCGCTGCCGGTCCCTCGCTCCCCAAGCCGGGGGCCCCTCCCAAGGCCGCTCCTCCCGCGGCTGCTCGCCAGGCCGGCGCCGCCCCGGCGGCCGCGACCGCGACCGCGCCGCCGAGGGCGAAGCCCGCCGCGGCGGGCGCCACGCCGGCCGCCCCCGCGAAGCCCAAACCCGCAGGGACCCCTCCCTCGAGCGCCCCGGCGAAGAGCGCTTGAACCCCCGACCGCCCTCGATGGGCGGCGCGCTAGCCCGCTGGTCCAGCGGACATTCCGGGCCTCAGCCCCACAGGTGGATGCCGAGGACGTGCCCGAGGACGGAGTCCACGCCCGCCACGGGCAGGGCGCATAGGAAGGGGAAGAGGCCGGCCGCCACGTAGTGGTACCACCTCGGCCTGACGACCCCGCGGTCGGAGGGGAGCGAGTAGGCCGGCAGGTAGACCATGAGCCCGTAGACGAAGAACCAGAAGCCGGCGTAGAGCGCGGTCGGGTTGAGCGTCGCCTCCATCGCCGTCCCGAGGAGGCCGTAGAGGAGCAGGACCTCCTTCGGAGAGAAGTCGTAGCGGCGCAGCAGAAGCATCCATCCGACGAACTCGGGGACGAAGAGGACGACCGAGGAGAAGCTGATCACCACGAGGTAGTTGCTCGAGGCGGTGATGTGCGCCTCGGCCATCGGCACGTGGTAGAGCGGGGCGATGACGTTCGTGAGGGAGGTGGTGATCGCCTCCTCGATGAGGGCGAGGAGCGTCGCGAAGAGCACGAAGCGCAGCTCCCATCGGAGCGGCAGGTGGAGCACCCGCTCCCGCACCGCGTCGCGGTATCGACGCATGAGGAGGCCGCCCACGAGGCACCAGAGCACGGCGAGGAGGGCCCCCATCACGATGATCGCGCGTGCGACCGGGTCCTTCGATCCGACGAGGACCACCGACACGACGAGGGAGAGCACGGCGGCGGAGTAGACGGCCAGGGCCCGCACGAGGAAGCCGGTGACGCGCTCCCGACGGTCGGGGCCGCCTGGGGAGGAGAGCGCGGGCGCGCCCGGAGGGCCCCCCGTCGCTGGCGGAGCCGTGAGGACGGGCCCCGGGGAGGCGGAGGGCGGCCACGGAGGCGGCGGGGGCGCCGGCGGCGCCGGGGGCGAGGCTGGGGGTGGAGGCGTGGGTCGGGACGCCGGGCCGGTGCTCGGTCCTCTCACGCCGGTCTTCCCGGGCCGTAGCCTCGTATGAGGTCGTCCAGGACCTTGGAGAGCTCCGGTGGCCGGTCCGGCAGGGCGGCCCGCAGCTGCTCCCCCCGGGCCCGGTCGGACTCGACCCCGATCGCCCGGCGTCCCAGGCGATGGGCGACGCGCAGCGTGCTCCCGCTGCCGGCGAACGGGTCCAAGACCGTGTCCCCGAGGAGGGAGAACATCCTCACCAGGCGGCGCGGGACCTCCTCGGGGAAGGCCGCGGTCCCGTCCCGCTGGGGAGCCCCCCGGACCTCCCAGACCTGGGTGAACCAGCGGTCCCGCTCGGCCTTCGAGAACTGGGAGGCCTCCCTCAGGAGGTCGTGGGGCGGGAGCCTCCGACGGGGGCCCTTGCGGAAGATGAGGATGTTCTCGCAGTCGAGCGTGACGTAGGCGTTCGGCGGGGCGAAGCCGCTGCCGAGGAAGCTGTTCGGCTTGTTCGTGGGCTTCTTCCAGAGGATCGGGACCAGCGAGCGGAACCCTAGCCGCTCGCAGGCCTCGACCACGTGCACGTGGTTCGGGAAGAGCCGGAACTCCCCTCCCACCGTGCGCGTCGCGTCGCCGATGTTGATGCAGAGCATCCCTCCTGGCTGGAGGAGCCGCTCGCACTCCTTCCACGTCCTCGTGAGGCTCCGGTGTATCGCTTCGAGCCGGGTCGGGTCCCTGGCGAGGGTCCCTCCCGGCCAGCCGAGCGCGCGCTCGAAGAGACCGTCCCACCTCTCGATGTAGGGGTAGGGCGGCGAGGTGACGACGAGCTGCACCGAGCCATCGGGGAGAGGCAGGCGGCGGCCGGAGTCCTGGAGGAGAAGACGAGGGAGGAGGTCCTTCTGGGAGAGCGTCGCGAGGACCTCCTCGCGATGCTCGCGAAGGAAGTCGACGGGCCCCTCGGTGCGGTGGGGTCCTCGGGGAGGGACCCCGCGACCGGAGGGTGCGCTAGAGGGCACGAACGAGGTAGAGGGGACCGGGTATTTTCCCGCGAGGTCGGGGAATCGAGGGTCGCCGGCCTCGTAGAGTATATAACCCCCTGACGGGGTCGAATCTGGACCCCTAGCGGAGCCTTCGGTGGCCGACCAAGACGAGAACCCCCGTGACTGGCGAAGCGCGCCGTTCTTCCTCCTCTTCGGAGGGGTCATCCTCTACCTCGACTGGATCTGGGCCCAGCCCACCTACCTCGGGCTGTTCTTCCTCGGTCTCCTGCTCTTCTTCGTGGAGGGGCTCGCCTTCATGCTCGTCAGCTACGACGGGGAGAAGTCGCGGCTCTACGGCTGGAAGCCCATCACCTCGCGCTTCCCCGCGGTCTCGAAGTCGACCGGGCACGTGCACTTCCGGACGAAGCTGTTCTGGACGACGACGGTCCTCCTGCTCTACTTCGTCCTGACGAACATCTTCATCTACGGGATCGACCAGGCGACGACGATCGACCTCTTCGCGAGCTACCGTGCGATCCTCGCCGGTGCGCAGGGGACGCTCATGCACCTGGGGATCGGGCCCATCGTCACGGGCTCGATCATCATGCAGCTCTTCGTCGGGGCGAAGATCATCAACCTGGACCTCACCGACGACGAGGACAAGGGGATGTACCAGGGGGCCCAGAAGATCCTGGTCCTCGCGATGATCCTGACCGAGGCCATCCCCCAGGTCTACGGCTACCTCTTCCCGGCGCAGAGCCTCGTCACGACGCTCAACCAGCTCTCCCCCAGCAACGGGACGATCCTCGCCGACACGATCATCGTCGCGCAGATCTCCTTCGGGAGCTACCTCGTCTTCCTGATGGACGAGGTCGTGAGCAAGTGGGGGATCGGCAGCGGGATCTCCCTCTTCATCGCGGCCGGGGTCTCCCAGGCCATCTTCACGGGGACGCTCAACTGGCAGCCGGTCCAGCCGAGCCAGCCCGTCTCGGTGAGCAACCCTCCCGCCGGTACGATCTTCAAGACGTGGTACTTCCTGACGCACCTCAACGCGGCGAACCTCGCAGGGGGCGGGCTCGAGGAGATCCTGCTCCGCTATCCCAACCCGGTCACCGCGTTAGCAGGGACTGGGGTCATCTTCTTCCTCGTCGCCTGGACGGAATCGACGCGCATCGAGCTGCCGCTCTCGCACGCGGAGGCCCGTGGGGCCCGGGGCCGCTACCCGCTCCGTCTCATCTACGCGTCGAACATCCCCGTCATCCTGATGGCGGCGTTGCTCGCGAACGTCTCCATGTTCTCGATCCTGCTCTGGAACAACCCGACGCTGATGCACTTCCCCGGGATCGGCCACCAGTGGTGGATCGGGAGCTACCTCAGCTCGTCCCAGGCCTCCGCCCAGGGGCTCTCCTCGTCGACCCCGCTCACAGGCGGGGCCTACTACGTCTCCACACCGAACGGTCTCGAGAGTTGGCTCCTGCCGCTGCTCAATCCGTCGATCTACGGGTCGTTCCTGACCGGACACTCGGCGCTGCAGGACCTGGTGCACGTGCTCGTCTACTTCGGGCTCATGGTCGGCGGGTCGATCATGTTCGCCAAGTTCTGGATCCAGACGACGAACATGGGCCCCGAGGCCGTCGCCCGACAGATCGAGGCGAGCGGGATGCAGATCCCCGGCTTCCGTCGGGACCCCCGCGTGCTCCGGCGCGTTCTGGAGCGTTACATCCCCGTCATCACGGTCATTTCCGGTGCGGCCGTGGGGGCCTTGGCCGCCGGCGCCGACCTGATCGGAACGGTCGGGAACGCATCGGGAACGGGCGTGCTGCTGACCGTCGGGATCATCATCAACCTTTACGAGGCGATGGGCCGCGAGCAGCTCATGGAGATGAACCCGCTCCTGAGGCGCTTCCTGGGCGGGGAGTGAGGCGTGAGCCCGGCCACCGAAGGGCCCCTTCCCACACGGGGAGCGGGCGTGGCGGGCGCCCCCGCCACGCCCCTCCGCTCCTCCTCGGGCATCTCGCGTTCGAAGGACGAAGCACCGCTCCGGTCCGAGCGACCGCTCCGTAGCACCGGCTCCCGGACGGGCCAGCGGGGCACCGCGCCAGCGAGCGCTCCGGGCGAAGAGGAGGGGGGGACGGCTCCCCTGCCCCGCGGCAAGGGCGCCATCGAGCCCGCCGAGGAGGCGACCCCCTCCGAGGGGGCGAAGGAGGGCGAAGAGGAGGAGGGCACGGACGGGGAGGAAGAGGGAGAGGAGGAGGGAGAGGAGGAGACGGAGAGCTCCGAGAAGGAGGAGGGCGACGCCGCCACCACGCGAGGGGCCGCCGCCCGCCGTCCCGGCGCCGGAGCCGAGGAAGCTCGGAAGTCGGTGGGCCGGTTCGTGCTGTTCTTCCTGGGGTTCATGGGCATCTACATGCTCGTGGACAACAGCGCGAGGAACTCCATCGCGCTCACCCTGGGGCTGCTCCTCCAACCCGCGCTGGGGTTCGATGGGCACTACATGCTGTTCACGATGTTCCTCACGGCGGCGCTGGAGATGGGGTTCAGCGCCCTCGCCTACCACTACACCTCGGACTGGGTGGAGAGCGCCACCGTCCAGTTCCACAGCACCGCGATCCGTCCGCTGTGGACCAAGGCGCTCCGCAGCCAGAAGAAGGAGCACATCGCGGCGTTGAAGCCGCACATGGACTCCCTTCAGATCCGCCAGAGCAAGGTCACCATCGCCCAGCTCAAGGGCATGGTCATCACCTGGGTGCTCCTCATTGCGATCTACACCTGGATGGGGCTCTTCATCTTCGCCCAGTGCCCGAAACCCGCCGTCTCTCCTTCGATGGTCCAGATGCCCGGCACGGTGGTGCAGCCCTTCATCCTCAACAGCAGCATCGTCGGGGGCTACGCCCCCTTCAGCTACCACTGGTGGATGACCGGCACGTCGACCTCGCTCGCCAGCGAGAACGCGACCGGTCCGTCCGGTTCAGGGTTGAACGCGACGTTCTGGCGTTTCACTCCGCCGAGTACCGGCTCCTATCTCATCACCCTCCAGGTGAAGGACGTCCGCGGCTCGGTCTCCTGGGCCTTCCAAGGGCTGCAGTACGGCTCCCAGGCCGCCCCTCCCGCGGTCACCACGCCCCCCTTCGAGTGCGCGGGCACTCAGGTCCTCCTCTTCGGGGCCCAGGCGAACCTGCTGGGACAGCTCGGTCCGTTCCCGCTCTGGTTCGTCACCTTCTCCCTCTACACCATCCCGCTCAACCTGATCTTCCGTCGGTACCTCAAGCACGCGGCGCTCGCCCAACGGCTGCCGGGCGCGAAGGCGCCTCCGAGCGATCCGGTGCTCCCTAGCGGGCCCGGGGGAGCGTCGCCGTGAAGGGGACCGTGCTCACGATCGGCGGGCCGCCGGGAAGTGGAAAGTCCACCGTCGGCCGGTTGCTCGCGGAGATCCTCCACCGCGAGTACATCTCCGCCGGGGAGATCTTCCGTTCCGAAGCGAAGCGTCGCGGGGTCGCCCTGCGGACCCTGGGGGAGCTTGCCCAGGCCGATGACCGGATCGACAAGACCCTCGACGAGACCATGGTCGGCCTCGCCTCCCCTCACCGGGTCCTGGAGGGGCGCATCATCGGGGAGCTCGTCTCGCGCCGCTTCATGCCCGTGGTCCGGATCTTCATCACCGCTTCCGAGTTCACGAGGGCCCAGCGCATCGGCCGGCGCGAGGGCGTGCCCGCGGACCTGGTCCTGCCCGCGATGAGGGTACGGGAGGCCAGCGAGGCCACGCGTTACCGGAAGTACTACGGGATCGAGCTCAACGACCTCCGCTACGACATCGGGATCGACTCCACGAGGCTGGACCCCCGTCAGGTCGTACGGACCATCCTGGAGCGGCTCCCTGAGGACGTCCGACTGGCCGAGCCCGCGTCCGCATGAAGAGACCCCAAGGGCCCTCGAAGGGCAGGCGAGCGACCCCGCCCCCGACCTTGGGCCCGACCTCGGTCCGGACCTCCCCTCCACCGGGCCGTTCCGCCGCTCCGCCCGCCACCCCCACTGCCCTCCCCGCCGAGGCTCCCCCCAAGGCCCCTCTGCCGCTCCCGGCCGAGGGAGGGTTCTTCATCATCGACAAGCCGAGGGGTCCGACCTCCCACCAGGTGACCGCCTGGGTCCGCGACCTCCTCGGGGTCTCGAGGGCCGGCCACGCGGGCACGCTCGACCCCGGGGTGAGCGGGGTCCTGGTCATCTCCGTCGGGAAGGCCCTCCGTCTGCTGCCGCTCCTGCTCGAGTTCCCCAAGCGCTACATCGCGGTCATCCGCTTCCACGGGCCGGTCGGGGCCTCCGAGCTCGAGCGCGTGGTCAAGGAGTTCCAGGGGCCCATCTTCCAGCTCCCACCGGTCCGCTCCGCCGTGCGGCGTGAGCGCCGGGTCCGCGTCATCCACAAGCTCACGCTGCTCGAGCGCCAGGGCCGCGACGCGCTCCTCGACATCCAGTGCGACTCCGGGACCTACATCCGGACCCTCGCGGTGGACATGGGGGAGGCCCTGGGGCCCGGGGCCAACATGATCGAGCTACGCCGCACCGGCACCGGGCCGTTCAACGAGGGGGAGATCCTCACCTTGTCCCAGCTCGCGGACGCGGTGGCCGCCGCCCGGGAGGGCTCCCCCCAGGCGCTCCTCTCCCACCTCCACGCCCCGGGGAAGGTCTGGCACCGGTTCCCCCAGGTGGTGGTCAAGGACAGCGCCGTGGACGCCCTCGCTCACGGTGCTGACCTCGCCGCCTCAGGGGTCCTCAAGCTCTCCGGGGCGTTCATGGAGGGCCAGCGGGTGGTCCTGGTGACCCGCCGGGACGAGCTCGTGGGGCTGGGACGGGCCCTCATGGACAGCGCGAGGATCCTCCACACCAAGCAGGGCTGGGTGATCGACGCCCAGCAGGTCTTCATGGAACCTGGACGCTACGCCCGCCACGTGAAGGGCTCTCCTCCTCCGTCCGGGGGGTCGGGGAAGGCCGACCCCCCCTTCGAGACCGGTTCCCCCGCCCCTTCAGGGGCCTCCCCGCCCTCCGATTGAGGTCGCGAGAGGGACTTCCCTCAGGGCCGCCCCACCGCTCCCCTCGTGGGGGTCGGACACCCTCCTTTTAGCTCGTTCTGGGGTCGTCACCCGCACCCATGGACCTGCGGTACCTGGATTCGCTCGGGCGGCAGTGGCGGTCCCTGGGACCGCCCCGGGGCCGTCCCCTCGCCATGTACGTCTGCGGCCCGACGGTCTACGACCGGGCCCACGTGGGGCATGCCCGTACCTACCTGCTCTTCGACACGGTCAAGCGGTTCTTCCTGGCCCAGGGCGCGCGCGTCGCTCACGTTCAGAACGTGACCGACTTCGAGGACAAGCTCACCCGGCGGGCGACCAAGCTCGGGTTGACCTGGAAGGAGCTCGCCCGGAGGGAGGAGCGCGCCTTTGTCCACGACATGTCCTCCTTGGGGGTGATCCCTTCGGGATGGACGCCCCGCTCGAGCGACTTCGTGGGCGGGATCATCGAGCAGATCCGCGCCCTTGAGCGCAAGGGGATCGCCTACCGCCGTGGTCGCTCCGTCTACTTCGACGCGAGCGCCGTCCCCGCGAGCGGCGGGAACTTCTCCGCGGACGCGATGCTCTCCGCCCACGCCCTACCCGAGCCGGGGATGGACGCGGCCCCGGAAGCGAAGGACCCCCGGGACTTCGTCCTCTGGAAGCCTTCCGCTCCCCCCTCTCCCGTCTGGAGCAGCCCCTGGGGGAAGGGGATGCCCGGCTGGCACCTCGAGTGCTTCGTGATGGCCTCCCACTACCTGCCTCTCCCCCTGGACCTCCACGGCGGCGGGCTCGACCTCATGTTCCCGCACCACTACGCAGAGAACCTCATCTCCTACGCGCTGCGCCAGGGGCCCTTCTCCAGGGGGTTCCTGCACGGGGCCTTCGTCACGATGGGCGAGCGGAAGATGTCGAAGTCCCTGGGGAACCTCATCACCGTGCGCGACGCGCTCGCGGAGATCTGCGCTCCCGCCCTACGGTGCTACCTCCTCTCCCATCCCTATCGGGAACGCCTGGAGTACCTCGAAATGGACGCGAAGAGCACCGACGCGATGTGGCACGACGTCCAGCGCGCCTTCCTGGGGCTCCTCGACCCCTCGGGGGGCACGGGGTACCCCGTGGAGCGCTTGGAGCGCAACTTCGCGAAGATCCCCCGGGCCCTGGCGCAGGACCTAGACATCCCACAAGCGCTCCGGGTCCTCGAGGAGACGGCGGCGGACGTGCAGGCCTTCGGCCGCTCCGCGCTCGCTTCTGGGGACCGGACCCGGGGCCACCGGGTGCTCCTCCGCATGCAGGACCTCCTGGGCCTCCCCCTCCTCTCGACCCCTCCCTCCACGGGCCGCTCGAAGGAGCTGGGGAGCGGGCTCTCCGGCTTCGGGGAGGTCCTCTCCGGCTCCTCCCCCCAGGAGTGATCCCCCTCTTCCCCCTCGAGGGGACGTCCCTCCCGGGGAGAGGGAGAGCGCGCGCGTCCCAACGGGGAGCGGGGGACCGGACGGTCCGTCTCACTCCGCGCGCTCGAGGATCATCGAGGTGCCGTTCCCGCCGCCCATGCAGAGCGTAGCGAGCCCTCGGTGGGACCTGCGGCGCATCATCTCGTAGAGCAGGGTCACGACGATCCGGGCGCCCGAGCAGCCGATGGGGTGGCCGAGCGCGACCGCCCCGCCGTTGACGTTGAACTTCTCCTCGGGGACCTCAAAGGTCCGCTGCACCGCGATGGACGCGGTGGAGAAGGCCTCGTTGTGCTCGAAGAGGTCGAGGTCGGCGACGGTGAGGTGGGTCCCGGCGAGGTGCTTCTTCACCGTCGGGATGGGCGACTCCATCACCCGGTTCGGCGGGACCCCGCTCACCGCGTAGGAGTGGACCCAGGCGAGGGGCCGGAGCGAGAGCTTCGCGACCTTCTCCTCGCTCGCGAGGACGAGCGCCGCCGCCCCATCGGAGATCTGCGAGGAGTTTCCGGCGGTCAGGACCCCCTTCGGATGGAAGGCGGGCTTGAGCTTCCCCAGCTTCTCGAGGCTCGTGTCCGCGCGCGGGCCCTCGTCCCGCTCCACGGCCGGCCCTCCCGTCATCTCGGCGGGGACGGCGACCACTTCCTCCCGGAGCCTGCCCGAGTTCCACGCATCGCAGGCCCTCTCATGGCTCCGCAAGGAGAACCTGTCCGCCTCCTCCCTGGTGATCCCGAACTTCTTGGCGACCGCTTCGCCGGTGAGTCCCATGTGCTCTCCGTCGTAGGCGTCCAGCAGCGAGTCGGTCAGCATCGCGTCCAAGACCTTCCCTTCGCCGTAGCGCAGCCCCCAGCGCGCCTTGGGGAGCAGGTAGGGGGCGAGGTCCATGCTCTCCATGCCCCCCGCGACGACGAGGCTCGCGTCCCCCGCGCGGACCTCGCTGCAGGCGAGCATCAGGCTCTTCATGCCCGAGCCGCAGACCTTGTTGATGGTGGTGGAGCCCACCTCGACCGGGATGTCGCAGCCCAACTGGACCTGCCTCGCCGGGTTCTGGCCGAGACCGGCCTGGAGGGCGCAGCCGAAGAGGAGCCCGTCCACCTCCGAGGGAGGGACCTTCGCGCGGCTCAGGGCCTCCCGGACCGCGAGCTGCCCCAGCTTCACGGAGGGCACCTTCGAGAGCCCGCCACCGAACTTGCCGATGGGGGTACGGACCGCCCCCAAGATGGCCACACGGGGTCGCGCAGCGGACACGGCGAGAGGACGAACCTGCCGCGATATAACTCCGCTCCCGCACGGCGACGAGGCCGCGCTCCCAAGGAGCGCGGGGTCCATCGAGCACGCCCGCGAGGCCCTCTCCGTGGTCCCCTAGGGCCTCGCCTGGCGGACCATGCCCCGGGCGACCGCCGGGGCGTCGTGCCCCAGCGGCTCCTCCGTCCCGTCGAACTCGAAGCCTACCGACCGGTAGAGGTGGACCGCGGCCCCTTGCTGCGGGTTCACGTCGAGATGGACGTCGACGGGGCCGTGGCGGGACCGGAGCCAGTGCAGGAGGGCGAGGAGCATCTCTCTGCCCACCCCTTGCCCTCTCGCGGAGGGCCGGACCCACATGCCCCACACCTGGAACCTGTGGTCGCCGGGTAGCTGGCCGATGCCGGCCATGCCGAGACAGGCCCCTTGGGGGTCGAAGGCCAGGAAGGTCGCGCTGTCGGGCGCGCTCGCTCCGCGCTGGACGCGGGCCCGCCACTCCTCGGGGGGGAAGCCCTGCTCCCGCTGGAGCGTGCTCCCGAAGGCGAGGGGGGAGTCGCGGAGCGCGCTGAGCCGCACGTCCCGCACGAGCTCCCACTCCTCCTCCCGGACACGTCGGACCGTGCAGGGGGATCCCGAGGCGGTGTCGGTCATGGACGGACCCCTGGACGACCCGTCGGAACGAGGCCGTTCATGGACCCAGAGGCGGCGGAGGTCGGGGGCCCGGTTCGGGGAGGAGGGCTCAGTCCGAGTCCTCGACCCTCGGAGCGAGGAGGAACTGGGCGTCCCCTCGTCCGCCAGCGAGCGTGAAGTCCAGGCGCAGGGGGTACTGGGTCCCCAGGGCCATCGTCACCTCTTCGGCGCTGGTGATGGACTTGACCATGTTGGAGAAGAAGTCGAGCGGGTACATGCTCTTCACCGGCTCCTTCGCGTCGAGGAGGGTCAACCCCTCCTTGGGGATCTTGAGGTTCACCTGGTCGTTCTCCCCTTCGGAGTGGAGGGTGAAGTTCTCCGGGTCGAGGCTCAGCGTCACGTGGTCGCTGATGGATTCGGAGCCGCGGATGCCCTGGCGCAGCTCGTCGATCTTGAGCGTCACCTTGGCGGTGGGGTTCACCGAGGGGACCTTCGGCTGGCTGATGCCGGCGGGGTCGACCACGGACATGACCCGGGAGAGCTTGCCCACCGAGACGACGAGCTTGCCCTTCCCGCCGTCGTAGGTGAGGTCGAGCACGTCACCGGGGCGCGCGAGGGAGAGGACCTCCCGGACCTTCTCAAGGTCGAGCCCGATCTCGGTCGAGTCGCCCTGGAACTCCTCGAAGGCCTCCTTCTTGAGCTTCGCGACGAGCATGGCCACGTGGGAGGGGTCGACCGCCTTGACCTCGACACCGTCCTTCGCGACGATGAGCTTCATCTCGGGGACGAGCGTCGAGACCACGCCGACGAGCTCGCGAAGGACCTCCATCCGGACCCTGGCCCTGAACACCGCCATATGCGAGGGCCGGCAGATGGTGCCGCTCATATAGGCATTTTGGGGAGAGCTTGCCGCGGTGTGGGGTCCACCTATCGCTCCCCCAGGGGGGGCTAAGGGGACGGCGAAGACTGCGGACGAGGGGAGCGCGAGCGCGAGAGGCGAGCTCCCGCAAGGGGGAACAAGCCTGGGGACCGAACTGCGCGAGCAGCGGAGCGTCGTTCTCCGGAGGTCCGGGGGCGACCTAGGCGTTCCTCCCGGGACGGGGCGGAGCCCCACGAGGGTAACCGAGGAAGGCCGCACCAGGTCGACGGGCGGGACGCCCTTGAGCAGGTTCCCGCCTCACTCCGATCTTTCGGCGGGGAACGAGCGGAGGGCCCTCGCGAAGCTCTCTCCCCGCTCGGCCAAGGTGAGGGTGCCCGACCCTGCTTCCACCGTCGCGAACCCCTCCTGGAGGCACCATCGGGCGGACCTCTCCAGGGTGGGGGACATCTCCTCCAAACGGGGCGAGGTCGCGAGCTGCAGGACCTGGCTCGCCGGTTCGGGGGCGGTCGAGAAGATGATATGACTGTGGTGCAGGGCAAGGTTGGCGAGTACCCGGGGCGCAAGGTCCACCGGGACCTCGCGCAGGTCGTACGGGCAGAGGAACCGCGAGCCCTCCCGAGGCTGTTGCTGAAACCACTGCTCGTATTCGAGGTGACCGGCGATCGTCTCTCGTGACCAGTACTGAGTGATCGTCTGCCCCCCCGTCGACACCCCCTCAGGATGTTCGCGTACGAACCGGACGACCTCCGCCGCGGGACGGAAGTACGGACCCTCACGGACCGTCTGGGGTCCCCCCAGATCTCTCACCCGCTGGGCCAGGCGGGGGGAACGTGCCCGGACGTGACGGCGGGTGTAGGCGAGCAGTCGTTCCCCAGAAACGTAGTACGTGGCGCGGCTCGGGTCCTCGGCCCCTGCGAGGAAGGCCGCAGCCCTAAGGGCGGCCTCCTCGTCCGAGGCATAGAGCGAGAGACAATGGGACCCCGGAGGGAGTTGCTCCGGGTCCTCCAACACCGTCGGTCTGGGGACCCGCAGCGCCTCTGAACGTCGTTCGTCGTGGGGCGGGTTACCTTGGTCGGGGAGGTGGGGGCTGGTCATTCAAAACCACTAGCAGTTAATGACCATGGTGCAGTGGCCAGGCATGAGCCTTTTGGGGCCCTTGGCTTTGGGCCCGAGAGGGGGGCACTTTCTCTCTCCGGAGGGGGGTTTTGTCCCAAACTCGGGGCCCTTTCGCATCAAAGGTCCGCCTCCAGCGATGCATGGCGGGCCTGGCGCCACAGGGCGCGCGTTCCGCGGGAACGCCTCGTTGGAGGCGGTCCGGGGGTGGCCGAGCCCGCTTCCGGTTGGGTACGCTAACGTGCGTCGTGGCATGCTATATCCGTCCCTGTCCATCTCGCGGCCACGAGGATGTCCGCTCACGCTCCCTCCTCAGCGCTCGTCGAGAACTACCACGACCGCACCGCCTCCGAGCGCCACCTGCCCCAGCATATCGTGTTCTGGGACGAGACGCTCCGTGACGGCGAGCAGATGCCCGGGGTCCACTTCTCCACCCGGGAGAAGATGCAGATCGCGGAGCTCCTCTCCGACATGGGGGTCTCCGTCATCAACGCGGGCATCCCCGTGGTCAGCGCCGAGGAGGCGAAGACCGTCTCGGCCGTCGCGCACGCCGGGTTCAAGGCGAAGATCCTGGCCGCCGGCCGCACCGTCATGGGCGACGTGGAGGCGGTCATCCAGAGCGGCGCGAGCCACATCGCGATCTTCGTCGCAGCCTCGAACGTCCACCTGCAGTACAAGCTGCGGATGACCCAGGACGAGGTCGTCGCCGCCTCCGTCGCCTGCGTCCGCCGGGCCCACGAGGCCGGGCTCCACGTCGCGTTCGTGACGGAGGACACCGTGCGGGCCCCCCTGGACTTCGTCGAGCGCCTCTACCTCGCGGCGACCGAGGCGGGAGCGGACCGTCTGGTCGTGAGCGACACGGTGGGGATCATGACGCCTCTCACCTTCCGCTGGTTCCTGCGGGAGTTCCATCGCCGGGTGAAGCCGAAGGACTGGTCGGTGCACTGCCACAACGACCTCGGGCTCGCCGTCGCGAACACCCTCACCGCGCTGGAGGAGGGCGTGAACGCCCCCCACACCTGCGTGAACGGCCTGGGCGAGCGGGCGGGCAACACCTCCTTCGAGGAGCTCGTCATGGACCTCGAGACCCTCTATGGCGTGAGGACCGGGATCCGCACCGAGCGCCTCTACGAGCTCTCCCAGCTCGTCGAGGGGCTCGCGGGCGTGCCCCTCCCCCCCAACAAGGCCCTCGTCGGGTACAACTCCTTCGCCCACGAGGCGGGGATCCACTCCCACGGCGTCCTTCGCCACACCCTGACCTACGAGCCCCTGCAGCCGGAGGTCATCGGCCGCCACCGACTCTTCGTCCTGGGCAAGCACACCGGCAGGGCGGCGCTCATCGAGAAGCTCAAGGAGCGACACGTGAGCGCGACGGACGAGCAGGTGACCCAGCTCCTCGAGAGGGTCAAGCGCGAGGGGGAGGGCGAGGGCAAGCAGGACGTGAACGAGCTCGTCCGGACCTACCGGGCGCACTTCGTGAACCCGGGGATCAAGGACGCGGAGTTCTGGGAGCTCGTCAAGGCGAGCGGGATCCCGGTCCCGGACGCTCCCTTCACCAACAGCTCTCCCCCCTCCGGCGCCAAGACGGTGGACCCGTCCCCCCACAAGGGGGCACGCTCGTGAGCGCACCGCACGCCGCCCAGGGGACCGCCGCGAGGGGCGGAGCGACCCTCTCCCAGAAGATCCTCTCTCGGGCCTCGGGGCTGGAGCACGTGGTCCCCGGCCAGATCGTGGACGGCCGTGTGGACCTCGCCATGTGCCACGAGCAGGGCGCCCAGGCCGTCCTCCCCTTCCATCAGATGGAGGCGAAGAAGGTCTGGGACGTGGACCGCGTGGTCGTCGCGATCGACCACTGGGTCCCCGCTTCCACCGAGGGTGCGGCGCAGCTCCACCAGATCCTCCGCCACTTCGCCCAGGAACAGGGGCTGAAGCACTTCTATGACGTGGGGAACCACGGCATCTGTCACCAGATCCTGGCCGAGCACGGCTGGGTCGTCCCCGGCGACCTCGCGGTGGGGACGGACTCCCACACCAACATGCTCGGGGCGATGGGGGCCTTCGCGGTGGGCATCGGCCCCACCGAGTACGCGGCGGTCCTCGCGCTCGGGAAGATCTGGCTCAAGGTCCCCTCCTCGATCAAGGTCGAGGTGAAGGGGAAGCTCGCGAAGGGGGTCTACGCGAAGGACCTCGTGCTCCGGACCATCGGGGAGGTCAGGTGCGACGGCGCCCGCTACAAGGCGATCGAGTACGCGGGTCCCACGATCTCCTCGCTCTCGATGTCCGAGCGCTTCACCCTCTGCAACATGACCACCGAGATGGGGGCGAAGGCCGGGATGGTCCCCCCCGACTCGAAGACCTTCGAGTTCCTGGAGAAGATCGCGAAGCACGAGATGCATCCGCTCTATCCCGACGCGGACGCGACGTACGAGCGGACGGTCCACCTGGACGTCGATGGGCTGGAGCCCCAGGTCGCCTGCCCCTACTCCCCCGACAACGTGAGGCCGATCAGCGCCCTCGTCAAGGAGCACGTGAAGGTGGGCCAGGTCTTCCTGGGCTCGTGCACCAACGCCCGGATGGACGACCTCCGGGAGGCGGCGCGGATCTTCAAGGGCGAGAAGGTCGCCCCCCACGTCCGCTTCATCGTCTCGCCCGCGTCCACCAGCATCTACCGCCAGTGCCTGAAGGAGGGGCTCATCGAGCTCTTCACCGACGGCGGGGCGGTCTTCACGAACTCCTCGTGCTCCGCCTGCTTCGGCGGGAACATGGGGATCCTCGCTCCGGACGAGGCGTGCGCCTCCTCCTCCAACCGCAACTTCCCCGGGCGGATGGGCGCGAAGGAGGCGAAGATCTACCTCATGTCGCCGGCGGCGGTCGCGCTCACCGCGATCCGGGGAGAGATCTCCGATCCGAGGGAGGTGCTCTGATGAAGGACGTCATCGAGGGACGGGTCTGGTGCGTCGGCGACGAGCTCGACACGGACCAGCTCATCGCGGGGAAGTACCTCACCATCATCGACCCCAAGGAGCTCCGTAAGCACGTGCTGGAGAACGTCGACCCCAGCTTCTCCCAGCAGGCGAAGGAGGGGGACATCCTCATCGCGGGCGAGAACATGGGCTGCGGGTCCTCGCGCGAGCACGCCCCCGCCGCGCTCAAGGCGATCCCCCTCGGGGCGGTCGTCGCGAACTCCTTCGCGCGGATCTTCTTCCGGAACTCGATCAACCTGGGCATGCCCGCGATCGAGGCCCCCGGGGTCCGGGCGATCTTCCAGCCGGGTGACACCTGCCGCATCTTCCTCAGGGAAGGGCGCGTGGTCAACGTGACCCGCGGTAAGGAGGTCAGCTTCCCTCCCCTCCCCAGCCACCTCATGGACCTGCTCGAGCAGGGCGGTCTCGTGGAGAAGGTCCGCCAGGAGCTCAAACGCTCGGGAGCGAAGCCGTGACGAAGGGCACCTACGACGTCGTCCTCCTGCCGGGCGACGGGACCGGTCCCGAGGTCGTACGGGAGGGTCGCAAGGTCCTGGAGACGCTCCTGGAGAACGGCGGACCCCGCCTCGTCCTTAGCGAGGTGCAGGGGGGAGCCCAGTACTACCAGAAGCACGGGAGCGAGTGGGAGCCCGGCGGGCGGGAGCGGGCGGTCAAGGCGGACGCGATCCTGCTCGGGGCGGTCGGTTGGCCGGGCGTCAGCCTGCCGGACGGGAACATCGCTGGGCACGGCCTGGTCCTGGGCATGCGCTTCGGGTTGGACCTCTACTCGAACGTCCGTCCCTGCAAGCTCTACCCCGGGGTCAAGCACCGGATCGGCAAGGAGTTCAAGCAGGTCTGGCGACCCGAGGACGTCGACATCACCTTCTTCCGGGAGAACACGGAGGGCCTCTACGCTCCGGCCCACGGGGAGCTCACCCGGGGTGGAACGACCGAGGTCGTCCTGGACACCCGCATCATCACCCAGAAGGGCTCGGAGCGGATCATCCGCCGCGCCTTCGAGAAGGCGCGGGCGAGCCCGCGTGGCGCCCCCGAGGACGGGGCCCGGCGGGTCACCTGCGTCGACAAGTCGAACGTCCTCAAGGGCTGCCAGTTCTTCCGGGCGACCTTCGACCGGATCGGGAAAGAGGAGTTCCCCGAGATCGAGCGCGACTACGCCTACGTGGACGCCTTCACCCAGTGGCTCATCCGCCAGCCCGAGCACTACCACGTGGTCGTGACCACGAACATGATGGGGGAC
Organism: Thermoplasmata archaeon; assembly: GCA_027306505.1. Lineage (GTDB taxonomy): Archaea > Thermoplasmatota > Thermoplasmata > Lutacidiplasmatales > UBA184 > JAKAAX01. Next base: position 51,109 of record DAHUZP010000081.1, read on the forward strand.
ATCGTGACGGACCTCGCTTCCTCCCTGCAGGGCGGCATGGGGTTCGCGGCCGGCGGCAACGTGGGGGACGAGCACGCCATGTTCGAGCCTGTACACGGCTCCGCGCCGAAGTATGCGGGGAAGAACCAGGTGAACCCCTTCGCCACCTTCGAAGCGGTCGCCATGATGCTGGAATGGCTCGGCGATCGCTACCACGACCCGTCGCTGCTCGAGATGCGCGCTCGCCTCCACACGGCGATGGCCTCGGTCCTTCTCGCGGGGAGCGCCCGGACCTACGACCAGGGCGGCACGGCGACCACCCGGGACGCCGGGGACCGGGTCGTCGAGGCGATCCGCAGCGAGAAGCGCCCTTCGGGAAGCCCCGGGGCGAGGCCGGTGGCCGCGTGAGCGCCCTGCGGCGCGTCGCGCTCGTCGCGGGGGGGCTCTCGACCTTCGGCGTTCGCGCGGCGACCTGGAGCGAGCTCGTCCAGGAGGCGGGCGCCGCCGCGTTCCGCGACATCCGCAACTTCTCTTCGAAGGACGTGGACAGCCTGTTCGTGGGGGCGGCCCAGCCCGAGCGGCTCGCCTTCCAGTCCCACGTGGCTCCGCTCGCGGCGGAGCTCCTGGGCTTCGAGCCCTGGAAGATCCTGCAGCGGACCGAGCTCGCCTGCGCGAGCGGCCAGTCCGCGATCCGCAGCGCCTACGCGGCGATCGCGTCAGGCCTCTCCGACGTGGCGGCGGTAGTGGGGGTCGAGAAGATGAACCTCCCTTCCATGGCGGAAGCGAACACGTCCATGGCGAACGTCCTCGACCGGACGTGGGACGGGGTCCACGGCGCGACCGCCCCTCCCTTCTTTGCGATGTGCGCCCAGCGGCACATGCTCGAGTACGGGACCACCTCGGAGCAGATGGCCGCGGTATCGGAGAAGAACCACCGCTTCGCGAACACCAACCCGACCGCGCAGTTCTACTCGAAGCAGTTCACCCGGGAGAAGCTGCTGAAGCTCCCCATGGTCGCCCCCCCGCTCCGCCTGGGCGACTGCTCGTCGATGACGGACGGCGCCGCCGGGGTCCTCCTCGTCGCCGAGGAGCTCGCCCGGAAGTACACCGACACCCCCGTGTGGGTCCGGGGCTCAGGGCAGCACAGCCACTTCCACAACCTCTCCGGGGCGGGCTCGCTCTCCACCTGGCCGGGGCTCCGTGCCGCGGCCCAGGAGGCGTTCCGCAGCGCGAGGGCGGGACCCAAGGACATCGACATCGCCGAGGTCCACGACTGCTTCACCATCTCCGAGATCATCGAGTACGAGGACATCGGGTTCTGTGCCAAGGGCGAGGGGGGCCGCTTCGCTCTGGACGGCTCGAGCGACCTGGGCGGCAAGGTCGTGGTGAACCCCCGGGGCGGTCTCCTCGGCTGCGGCCACCCCCTGGGAGCGACGGGCGTCGCGCAGGCGGTGGAGGTGCTCCAGCAGCTCCAGGCGAGGGCTCCTGCGGCCCGCCAGGTCCAGGGCGCGGAGACCGCGCTGGTCCACAACCTCTCCGGGAGCGCGAACGTCCACTCGCTCATGATCTACGGCCGGGAGAACTGAGCCACGCTCGCGCGCGTTGAGGAGAGAGGAAGATGGTCGCCTTGAGCGAATCGGGAGGGAACGCAGCGCCCGCGTCGTCCACGGTCGGTGGTCCGTCCAAGCCCAGGGCGGAGGCCCTCTCGGCGGAGAAGCCCCCCCGACGCAACGACCCCGTGCCGGACCCCCTGCCCTACCTCCTCGACTTCTATCCCCAGGAGGACCCCAAGTACACCCGCATCGCTCCGTTCTTCGACGCGCTGCGCAAGGGCTCGTTCACCACGACCCGGTGCGAGGAGGACGGTACCCTCTCCTGGCCCCCCCGGGTGACGTGTCCCGTCTGCCGGGGCGACAGGCTCGCCTGGACGGAACTTCCCCGCAGGGGGCGCCTCTACGCCTTCAGCGCGGTCCTGGGCGGGGCCCCGCTGGGGATGGAGCAGGACGTCCCCTTCGTCGTGGGGCTCATCGACCTCGAGGGCGTCCCCCTTCGGATCTTCTCCCGCATCGCGCACACCCGCTACGAGGATTGCCATATCGGCTCGGAGGTGGAGCTCGAGACCTTCCCCCTCCCTGACGGCCGGGTCTTCTTCCGCTTCCGTCCCGCGGGGGCCTCCTCTCCGAAGGCCTGATCGGGCCGCGCCCGCCGAGAGGAGGCGGGGCCCGCCCTCGAGGGAAGGCCGCATTGCTACGGTGTAGCTTGGGGTCCAACGAACGACCCCCGTCGCAAGACAGCCCTTGAAGAGGGGGTACGGGGGTCCCTACCCCAAGGCCGAGAGCGGCCGAAGGAACCAGAACATGAAGACGGCAGCCCGATGGAACCACGGAACACTGTGGACCCTGCTCGGGATCGTCGCCCTGGGGCTCGTCATGCCCCTTGCGGCGGCGGCCCCTGCGCCGGCGTTCCACCAGCCGAACCCGAACAACCCTCCCCAATCCTGGGCGTGGGGCGCGACCTTCGTGAAAGACTACCAGGGCCAGCTCTCGGGCAGCAACTCGAACCCGGGCGGCACCTCGGCCTGGAACCTCTCCTACACGGTCCATGAGTTCCTCAGCTGGAACACGATCGTGACCCAGACCAACACCTCCAGCACCTCCTTCACCCTCTCCGCTCAACGGGCGATGGCGGCGAGCTTCTTCCTGCAGGCGAACGGGAACCAGGGCGGCTACTCGCTCTCCCTCAACGTGACCGCGCAGGGCTGGGAGTCGGACCACGGTGACTCCAACTTCACGACGACCGGGAGTGTTCTCCTGAACGGCACGACCACCGTCGCCGCGCTCGCGGTGGAGAACGCCCAGGGTGCGACCAGCGGGAACCTCACCGCGACCGCCTCCGCCACGCTCTCGGGACCCACCTCCGGTAGCTACAACGGCTACGCGAGCGAGGCCTCGGAAGCGCAGGGCTCGCTCGTCTTCACCCCGTCCCTCGGGCTCTTCCCGATGAACCTCTCCTCGGGCGCCTGGTGGACCTCCAGCGCGAACTACACCGCCCAGGGCAGCTACGCGATCGCCTGCCACTACGGTTACTCGGCCGCGCTCCCGCGCGGCTCCTCCGGAGGCGGCGCGAACTGCGGGTCGAGCGGCTCCGCCTCGGGCTCGGGACCGATCACCCTCATGGGCGCGGACCACGACATCGACACCGCCCTGCACGGTAACTTCCACAAGGTCACGTTGGGCTTCATCGGGGCCTTCGGCTTCGAGCTCGCGGACGGGCTCATCTTCCTCCCGTCCCACGCGGACCTCTACAGCGGCGCGGCCCCCGGAGGCTCCGTCTCGGGCTCCCCCGCCTCGACGGGGACCCAGATCGGCCTCAACTACGTCGATGTGCAGGCGGGAGCGACCCACGCCCCGGTCGGTGCGTCCAACCTCCAGTTCGCCCCCCAGGTCGCGACCTCCCTCGGAGGAGTGACCGGGGTCGCGATGGTGGCCCCCGCAGCGACCTCGGCCCCCGCGGCGCTCAACGCCTACAACGTCCAGGGCCTGCCGGAGTCCACCAGCGGTGCTGAGCAGGCGAACGCCTGCCTGCTCGGCGGCTGCGCAGCTTCGCCCACCTCCCACTCCGGGCTCATGCTGCTGCTCGGACTGGTGGCGGTCGGTGCGGTGGTGCTCGCGATCGTCGGGGCCGTGATGGTCTCGCGCTCCCGGCGCCCGAAGATGCCGGTCGGCGGGTACAGCTCCCACCCGCCCTCCGCCTTCCTGCTCAACCAGACCGTGGCGCCGGCGCCCGGGAACCCCCCGCAGCGCCCGTCCCCCCGCCCCGCGGGTCAACAGGACCCTCTGGGCCACCTGTACTGAGGCGGAGAGAGGGACCTACCTCGCCTGACGGGGCCCGGGCACGAAACCGCCCGGGCCCCGCGAACTTCTTCCGAACGACCTCGACCGGGCCCGAGCGAGAAGGTGGGGCCCCAGTCCCTCCCTCCTTCTCCTTCCCTCCCTCTTCCTCCCCGCTCCTTCCCTCCTTCGTCCCCTCCTTCCTCCTCCTTCCTTCCCCCCCTTCTCCCTCGTGCGGGGGGGGATCGGACCCCCCCTTCGGGCCTTCTGGACCCGTTCGGCACCAGGGTCTTGTATCCGCTGCCAGTGAAGGGCGCGGTGACCATGCCGACCCTTTCCCGAGCCCCTGAGGGGCCCAGACCGGAGAGCACGCCTTCCCCCGACCTCGCGACCCGACCCGGCCGTCGTCCCTCGATGCGCGTCGCGCTCATCGGGCTGGTCCTCCTTCTGCTCGCTCTCCCCTCGCCTTTCGTCGCGGGCGGGATCTCCTCGGTCTCCCATCCCGCGCCACCGACCGCTCCGACGGAGTTCCAGGCGATGGCGCCCCTCGCCGCGGGGCTCACGGGGACCTACGGCATGCAGGTCGGCGGACCCCTCGCCCCGTCCACGATGGTCTCGGGGGGGCTCAGCTTCAACGGCACGGACGTCGCGGGTCAGCAGTCACTTCTGAACGCCCTCTACACCCCTGGCAGCCCCGAGTACCACCACTTCCTCGTGGGAGACCAGTTCAACCTGCAGTTCGCGCCCAACGCGGCGCTCCAAGCCTCGCTCCTCAGCTACCTCACGGCGCATCACCTAGCGGTGACCCAGACCAGCGTCTACCTCTGGAACCTGGTGGGCACCGCTCAGGACATGGGCTCCGCCTTCGGGACCACCTACGTCTCGGGGGAGCTCCACGGCCACGCGGGCTACGCCCCGACGGGCCCTCTCCTGCTACCGAAGGAGTTCCAGGGCTTCGCCTCGGTCTCCGGAGGGTTCCAGACGGTGGACCCCCCCGTTCCCCGGGGCCTGCTGCAGGTCCCCTACCTCACCGTGCCGGGCTTCCACGCGGTGCACGAGGCGAACCCGCTCGCGACGCTCAGCATCAACATCACCAGCCCCTACATCATCCAGTACCAGAAGGGCAACAACGCGATCGCCTTCCCTCCCACCAACCTCAACACGACCTGGACCGTGACCATCTCCGGCGGCACCGCTCCGTACTCGGTGAGCTGGCACTGGTGGGACGGGACGGTCCAGCGCTCCCAGACCAGCGGGAGCAGCATCTCCAACTTCCACACCTACTACGAACCCGGGCAGGCGGACTACTGCGACGTGGTCGTCTGCGGGAACGTGACGGTCTTCGTCAACGACAGCGCTTCGGGGAGCGCCTCCTACAACGTGGGGCTCGTCCCCGGAGTCTCCCCCCACACGCTCGAGCTCTACTACGACATCTCGACGCTCCTTCGCCACGGCGACTCGGGCCAGGGGACCAAGGTCGGGCTCGACGAGATGTGCGACCCCTCCTACTCGAGCTCCACCTACCTCAGCGACCTCACCACCTACTCCACCGACATGGGGCTCCCGGCTCCGTCCCTCCAGCTCATCGGGACGGGGGCGTCCACCTGCACCGGCGGCTCCAGCGGCTGGTCCGGCGAGACCCTGCTCGACATGGAGGCGGTCCACGCCTCGGCGCCGAACGCGACCATCGTCGCGGACCTCGCCGACGCCTCGATCACGGAAGGGGACTGCAAGTGGAACACCCTGTCGAACGGGGTCTACCTAGCTTCCAACAGCTGGGGCTCGACCGTCGCCACCACCTGCTGGGCGACCGCCCTCAGCCAGGGGCAGAGTTACCAGACCGCGAGCGGGGACTGCGGGGCCTTCACCTCCGGCACCCGTGACGAGCCCGCGGACTTCGCGCAGGGCGTCGGCGTAGGGGGGACCGATGTCTACCCCGAGCCCGCCGGGACGTTCCTGAGGGAGTTCGCCTGGAACGGCACGTTCCAACCCTCCTGCTCGAACAACGAGGGATCGACCGGGGGATACTCCTCCGTCGCCGCCCCCTGGTACCAGACCGGGATGACCGGGTTCAGCGGCACGAAGCGCGGCGTCCCGGACGTCGCCGCGATCGGCGGCACCTGGTTCTGGATGATCTACTCCGGTGGGGTCTCCCTCTCCGCCGGGACCTCGCTTGCCTGCCCGGCCTACACGGCGATGCTGGACCTGATGTGGCAGTACAACAGCAGCACGCCCGCCCCGCAGGGGATGGCGAACTACGACCTCTACGCCATCGCGAAGAGCACCGACTACGGCTCCGCGATGCACGACATCGTCGTGGGGAACAACATCCACGGCACCTCGCCCCCCGGGAGCGGCTACACCACCACCGTGGGCTGGGACCCCGTGACCGGCCTCGGCAGCCCCGACGTGGGGAAGCTCGCCATGTACCTCGCCGCCCAGAACGGGAACCCCAGCGCCTTCGGCGCCGTGACCGCGGTCCTCGCCTCGAACGTGAGCTACGGGGCGACCTCGCTCGCCGTGGCCTTCGGGGCCGACGTGACCGGCGGCACCTCCCCGCTCACCGGCTACTCCTACGCCTGGACCTTCGGGGACGGGGGGACGGCCTCCACCCTGGACCCCTGGACCTCCCACGCCTACACCACCCCTGGGACCTACTGGGCCTCGGTCAAGGTGACCCAGGGCGCGAACAGCGGCACCTCCAACGGCGTGATGATCAAGGTCATCTCCCTCACGAGCGGGAGCGGCGGGGGCGGCAACCCGAGCGTCTCCTCCCCGGTCCCCTCGCGCTCGAGCACGGACGTGGGCCAGGCCGCGGTCACCTTCTCGACCACCGCGTCCGGCGGCACCGGCACCTACAGCGCCTTCGCCTGGACGGTCAGCCCCGCCTCCGCGGGCCTCTCGTGCACGGCGAGCACGGCCGCCTCCTCCACCTCTTGCACGGCCACCGCGGCGGGCGCCTTCACGGTCTCGGTCACCGTGACCGACAGCGCGGGGCACACCTCCTCCGCCGCGACCTCCGCGTCGTTCCCGGTCTACCCCACCCCCTCGGTCTCCCCGCCCAGCCCCTCGTCGACCTCGCTCACGCTCGGGCAGACCGTGACCTTCACCTCCACGGCGGGACGGACGGGCTCCGGAGGCGACACCTACGCGTGGACCACGAGCCCTGCGACCGGGGCCGGCTGCACCAGCTCCACCACGCTGACCTACTCGTGCACGCCCACCGCGACGGGGACCTACACCGCGACCATCACGGTGACCGACTCCAACTCCGGCACGGGGTCCAACACCTCGAGCGGCGTCACGGTCTCGGGCGGCTCGGGCGGGAACCCGTCGGTCACGGCCCCGACCGCGACCCCGGCCTCCATCGACGCGGGGCAGGCGGTCACCTTCAAGGCCACCCCCTCGGGGGGCTCGGGGACCTACACCTCCTTCGCCTGGACCGTGAGCCCTTCGGGCGGGCTCGGCTGCACCGCGACGACCAGCACGGGCTCCACCCCCTGCACGTCCTCGAGCGCAGGCACCTACGCCGTCTCGGTCACCGTGACGGACAGCGCGGGCCACACCTCCTCCGCCGCGAGCTCCTCCTTCGTGGTCTCGCCGGACCCCTCGGTCACCTCCCCGACGCCCTCCTCCTCACCGGGGACCGTGGGCACGTCCGTCAGCTTCACGACGACGCTCTCGAACCCCGGCTCGGGCGGCGACAGCTACACCTGGGCCGCCTCGCTGACGGGGCTAGGCTGCACCTCTGCCAGCGCGCTCTCGATCGGCTGCACCCCCTCGGCCGCCGGGACCTACGTGGTCACGGTCGTCGTGAAGGACTCGAACGGCGGGACCGGCACGGCGAGCTCCGCCTCGTTCACGGTGAGCTCCTCCTCGGGAGGCAACCCGCTCACCGCTAGCGCGGCCGGCACGCCCACCTCGGGCAACGCGCCTCTCCTGGTCGCCTTCACGGGCGCGGGCAGCGGAGGGACGCCCGGGTACACCTACTCGTGGAACTTCGGGGACGGGTCGGCCTCCTCGGCCGTGCAGGACCCTTCGCACACCTACACCTCGGCGGGCTCCTACTCGGCGGTCCTCACGGTCACCGACTCGGCCGCCCACACGGCGACCTCCTCGGTCGGGATCACCGTCTCGACAGCTCCGCCGGGAAGCCTCATCGTGAACGCCCAGGCAACCCCGAACCCGGCGAGCGTCGGAGCGACCATCACCTTCACCGCGCTGGTCTCCGGCGGCACCCCGCCCCTCACCTACGTCTGGGTCTTCGGTGACGGAGCGAAGAGCACCACCCCGAACGCGACGCACGCCTTCCAGACGGCGGGAACCTACCCGGTCTCGGTCTTCGTGAACGACAGCGCGGGACGCTCGAAGCAGGTCACCCTCGCGCTCTCGGTCCAAGGCGGCGGTGGCGGCGGGAGTGGGAGCGGCTCCGGGGGGCTATCCTCGATGGTGGGGCCCCTCCCGCTCTGGGCGCTCTTGCTCGTCGTGGTCCTGGTCGTCGCGGCCGTCGCCGCGATCCTCCTCACCCGACGGCGTCGCCCGATGGAGAGAGCCCCGGAGGCGTGGGGACCGACGGGAGCGGAGGTCGCTGCGGCCCCCGCCCCAGCGCCCGTGCCCCCTCCGACGCCCGTCCTGCCCCCGACACCACCCCCTCCCCCCGCCGTCGGACCGACCGCTCCCCCCGACCGACCGGTCGACGAGATCGCCCCCGACCCGTTCGGGGGGAGAGGGCAGAGGTAGGTCGTCTCCCGGGCCCCCCCACGTGGGGCCTGCCGCTGGGAAGGCGCCGGACCTCCGAGAACCCCCACCGACCTACCCCTCAGGTAGAGGGGGTCTTCGACCGGCCTTGCAGGAGCGGACAGGCTCGCCCCCTCCCGGCTCGTCCCCCTCCTTCCTCCGAGCCCGAAGGGGGTGGTACACGGTTCTCTACCGAAAACCGCCTCCAAAGTTTATATAGCTCCATTAGGGTCGGCGCGGCCACTCACCCAGGGGACCTCAGGTACAGATGGCTGACGCCGAGGAGACGGTCGTAGGGGGCCGCGAGAGCTGGTGGCGACGCCACGGGCTTGCCGTCGCCCTGCTCATCACGGCGGCCGCGATCTCCTTCGTCATCCGGGTGCTCTACGCCTACCCGCTCATCTCGACGTGCGACATCTCCTACTGTTACGCGGGAGGGTCCGACTCGTTCTACCACTCCCGGGTCATGGAGTGGATCATCGGCAATCATACGAACCTCGTCCACGATCCCCTGCTCAACTACCCCGTGGGCTCCCAGAACCCCCGTGAGCCGCTCTTCGACTGGATGAACGCCATCCTGGGGATCCTCCTCGCCCCGTTCTTTGGCGGGGACGCGATCCGTGCCGGAATGTGGGTGCTCGAGATGCAGCCCCCGTTCTGGGCGGCGGTGGGCGTCTTCCCGGTCTACCTCATCGGCAAGGAGGTCAGCTCGCGCCGGATGGGCCTCCTCGCGGCGCTCCTCTACCCGCTCGTGGTGGGGAACATCGAGAGCACCGTCGCGACCTACGCGAACTACCTGCCCTTCTACACCTTCTTCGTCCTGCTCTCCGCCTACTGTTACCTCCACACGGTCCGTCTCTCCGGGACGAGACGATGGGTGGAATCCTTCCGCTCCCCCCGGGCGATCTGGGAGGGGACGAAGGCGTTCGTCCGCGAGGAGGACCACGCGCTGCGCTGGTCCGTCTTCACCGGCGTCACCCTCGGCGCGACGATGTTCGCCTGGCAGGGGTACACCTACCTCATCGCCCTCATCATGGTCTTCATGTTCATCACGGTCCTGACGGAGCGGATCCGCCGTCACGACACCTGGGGCGCCTACCTGCTCACGATCCTCTCGGGGACCATCGGGTTCCTGATCGCGATGCCCTACTACTTCGCGCAGGGGGAGTTCGGTTACTGGTTCACCGTCCCGCTGCTGCTCTTCTTCGGGGGCCTTTTGGTGCTGCTCCCGTTCCTCATGCTGCGTGACAGCCCGTGGGTCATCAGCGTGCCCGTGCTCCTCGGCAGCGTCACGGCGGCCGGTGGCGCCCTCTACCTCTACAGCCCCTACTACTTCCAGTCGGTCCTGACGGGCCAGGGTTACTTCATCAAGAACCTCATCTTCTCGACCGTCGCCGAGGCCCAGGCGCCCAGCTTCGATGCGCTCATCGTGAGCTACGGCATCGCGACCTTCATCCTCACCTTCGCGGGCCTCGCGATCTTCGTCGCCTACCTGTTCATCTACCGCTTCCGGCGCGAGCACGTCTTCATGGTGGTCTTCGGCCTGCTCGGGATCTACCTGCCCATCTCGGCCGCGAAGTTCTTCCTGATCGGCTCGCCCGTCTTCGTCCTCCTCCCGGCGGAGGTCCTGCTCATCGCGCTGGACCGCGTGGGCGGCTACCCCCAGATGCGGCGCAACCTCTCCTCGCTGTCGGAGAGGGGCGGCGGCTCGCTGCTCGCCCTGCGGAGGACCTTCAAGCTCCGCCACCTGGTCCTCGGCATCATCATCCTCCTCGTGGTCATCCCCAACGTCTCCTGGGGCGTCGACGCGGGGATCCCCTACAACGTCCAGTCCCAGTACAGCCAGCAGATCTACGCCTCGCTCCCCACGGTCCTCCAGACCAGCGCGGCCAACGCCTCGTCCTTCTACCTGGGGATCGCCGGCATCCAGACGGACACCCCCCAGCAGTACGACGAGAGCGGGTACAACTGGCTCGCGACACAGGATACCCAGTTAGCCCCCCAGGACCGTCCCGCCTTCGTCAGTTGGTGGGACTACGGTTTCCAGGCGATCGACCAGGGGAAACATCCCAGCGTCGCCGACAACTTCCAGGAGGGGATCGACCCCGCCGGTAACTTCCTGCTCGCCCAGAACGAGTCGCTCGCGATCTCCTACATGACCGCGGACCTGCTGGAGTCCGCCTACACCCACCGGGGCGCGACCTCGTGCAACTGGGGCGACCTCATGGGCACCCTGCGGGCGGACGGGCTCAACACCTCCCTCCTCCAGGACTACCTCACCAACACCTCCGTGGACGTGAAGCTGGTCGCCAACAACCCCTCCTTCTACGGACCGAAGGACACGAGCAATCTGGACGCGCTGAACTCGATGTACGATGCGGTGAGCTACCTCATCGGCAGCACGCTCACGGAGAACGCCGTCGCCCAGGTCTACCAGGACACCGAGGTCTGCACCGGCTGGTCCATCCGCTACGCCATGGCGGACACCCGTCTCTTCCCGACCAGCGGGTCCAACACCGGGATCTACTACGCCCCGGTCGACCTCACCGACGGGGTCATCGGCTCGGGCGGGATCCCGACCTATTACTTCACCGTCACCGTGACGGGCTCCGACGGGAACACCTACCCCCTGGGCCAGGTCCCCTCGGGCGTCCAGACGGTCTCGAGCCAGATCAACTACAACTCCGCGTTCTACAACTCGATGATCTACAAGATCGAGGCGGGGTACAACGGCTCGCAGATCGGCACGAGCAACGGCATCCCCGGCCTCACGCTCTCCTCCAGCAACCCGGAGCCGGGCTGGATGATGCAGCACTTCGTGCTGGGGTACCGGACGGCCTACTACTGCCCCTACACGGACTACCAGGCCCACCCGAACTGCTTCTCGGCGGTGAACTACAACGTCGCCCTCAAGCACCAGATCCTGAGCCAGGGGACCTCCGACCTGTCCGCCTCGACCTACTTCAACTCGGGCGGCGAGACCATCCTTGAGTACTACCATGGCGCGACGGTGAGCGGCACGGTGCGCACCTACGACGGCACCCCGGTGCCCGGCATCCGCCTCACCATCGATGACTCGTGGGGCTACCCCCACATGACCACGGTCACGGACTCCCACGGGGACTACCAGCTCATCGCCCCGCCGGGGAACGACTCCATCATCGCGAGCTACGGCTCGCTCACCCCCTTGACCCAGGTCGGCGCGACGCAGGTGGGCATCTACAACATCACCGTGAGCGCGGGACAGGGGTTCGGGACCGACAACACCCCGATCAACCCGCATATCATGCTCTCGAGCGGCACCATCCAGGGCCAGGTCTACTGGAACAAGGCGAACCAGTCCACCTTCCAGGCGACCGACACCGGGATCCCCGGCGCGGTGGTCACGGTCAACAACGGCTTGGGTTCCGTGGAGAGCGCGACCGCGGACTCGAGCGGCGCCTACGTGCTGCGCGGCCTCCCTCCCGGTAACTACAACGTCTCGGCCTCGGTGGGCGGCTTCTCCGAGAGCCAGAGCGCGGTGAAGCTGCTCAACGGGGCGATCTACGATTCCAACATCGGCCTCCACGTGGCCCAGGTCCACGGGCGGGTCCTCAGTACGGCCGGTCAGGGCGTGAGCGGCGCCACGGTCACGGTCCTTGGCCCCGACCACTACGTGAACTCCACCCTCACGCCGATCGGCGGGAACTACTCCTTCTCCCCTCTGATCCCCGGCGTCTACACGCTGGTCGCCTCCGACGCCCACCGGCACAGCTCGGTCCCATTCCATGTGGACCTCTCGAGCTTCGAAGCGAACCAGACCGCGAACCTCACGCTCGAGACCCCGGTCTCCGTGAGCCTCCAGCCGCAGCTCCATGGCCTCGACTTCCCCAACCTGCCGGTGCGGTTCACCGCGCTCGGCGGGGGAGCGAACGGCTCCTACGTCTTCCAGACGGGGGCGGACGGATGGGTCCACGCGACGATCCCCGCCGGGAACTGGTCCGTCTACGTGCTCGGCGTCGTGAACGGCACCTACGTCGCCGGCGTGGAGGACCTCGACCTCTCACCCTCCGGCTCCGCGCTCCTCTCCTCCGGCCCGGTCCTCCCGCTCGGCTACGCCGAGCCGATCTCGGGCGTCGCCTACCTGCCGGGCTCCCCCTCGCCCCAGGCCGATGTCACGGTGACCCTGCAGGACTCCAACGGGGCGCTCATCACCACCACCACCGGCGCCCAGGGCTCCTATCGACTCTGGCTGCCAGAGGGCACCTACGCGGTGATGGCGAACTACTCCAGCGGTTCCGTCGACGCGGCGGCGATGGCCGGGGCGACGATCCGCGGCCCCACCGTCCTCGACCTGTCGCTCTCCACGGCGGTCCCCTATCAGGCGAAGGTGGGCTACCTCAGTCCGCAGGGGGCCTTCCAGCCGCTCTCGGGGGTCCCGCTGAACCTGACGTTCCTCTCGGCGCCCGCGACGATCCAGCTCATCTCGGGGCCGGAGGGCAACATCTCCCTCAGCCTGCCCGAGACCTCCGGGTCCTTCCAGGTCAGCTCCTCGACCTTCGGGTTCTCACCCTACCACCGCGGCCCGATCTCGGAGTCCGCCCTCACGACGACCCTCTCCCGCATCGCGCTCAACATCTCGACGGTGCCGGTGAACGTGGTGGTCTACAACACCTCCCTCGCCTCCTCCGCCCCCCAGGTAAACTTCACCGGCCTCTCCCCGTCGGCCCAGACCCTCAACGTGACGGGGACGAACGTGACCTTCGACCTCTACCCGGGGCTCTACGAGGTGAGCGCCTGGGCGCCCCTCTCCCATGGCGGGGTCCTGCGGCCCTTCACCAACCTCACGATGAACGTCCCCATCGGATCGACGGGGATCTCCTTCAACTTCACGCTCAACGGCGCGCTGCGCTACCGGGTCAACGCCACCACCTACGGCGTGGGCCTCTCCTCGACCCGCGCGGAGCTCCAGGGCGGCCTGGGGACGCTCACCTACAACGGCACGACGCTCCTGCGCGGCTTCGACGCGGCCCCGGGGACCTACAACCTCTGGGCGACGGGGAAGAACGGCAGCCAGCCGGTCGCCTTCTTCGACCCGATCACGCTCTTCGGCAACGGGACGGCGACGCCCCACAACGTGAGCCTGCTGCCCGCCGGGACCCTCGACTTCACCATGAGGGCGCCCTGGGGCCAGACGGTGAACGCTGCGCTCGGGGTCTCCATCTCCAACGGCAACGGGACCGAAGGCGCCTTCACGACCTACGCCGGAGGGAACGCGACGCTCGTCCTGCCGCGGGGAGGCTACACCTTCCACCTCAATACGACGGTGGTGCTCAACGTGAGCGGCGTGACGCAGTACTGGAGCGTCGCGACCGACCCCGCGAGCGACACCTGCGCCGTGGCGGTGGGCTCGACCACGTCCTGCTCGCTCGTGCTCAACGTGACCCGGGCGCTGGACACCGTGGACCCCGTCCTGACCGCCCAAGGCTCTCTCATCTCGGGCGGGCACGGCACCATCACCGTCATCCCCCACGACGGCGGGGCGACCTCCGTCTTCGACATCGTCGGCGGCAGCGCCCAGCTGAGCCTGCTCCCCGGCTCCTACACCCTCTACACGCTCCTGGGGAGCTCCGGCGTCCCGCAGGTCAACATCACGACGGTCACCTTCGGCTACAGCGCGAGCGCCTTCGGGCTCCCGATCGCCCTCTCCCCCGGCTGGGTCCAGACCCTCGGGATCCTGCCGCCCTCCGGACTACCGGACCCGGGGAAGGTGACCCTGGTCTTCTCCCACCTCTACGGGCCCCAAGTGACCCTCCAGAACGTGAGCGTCGGGAGCTACCCGCTGGTCCTCCCCAACGGAGCGTACTCGGTGAGCGCTTCGGCCTCGGTAGCTCCGTACGGCCCCACCGTCCCGCTCTCCGCTTCCGCGAACGTCACCGTCCGGTCCGCGAACTCCTACTTCGCGATGCCGCTCATCCCCCAGTGGGTCCGCACGGTCTCCATGACGCTCATCGGTGGGCTCTCCACGGTGGCCGCGAACGGCGGGACCGTGAGCTACCAGGTCGTCGTGAACGACACGGGGAACGCTCCCTTCTCGGTCCACGCGTTCGCGACCCCGACCACCTGGCCCTCCAAGGCCTCCCCGTCGAACTTCACGCTGGGGACGGCGAGGAACAACCGCACCCAGGTGGTCGAGTTCTCCCTGACCGTGCCGATGGGGCAGTCCTCCACCGCGCCCTCCCTCGTGCTCCAGGCCGACCTCGCGGGGACCACGAACGTCCTGGGCTCGGTCACCGCCCCGATCACGATCATCCCCACCTACGGGATCGAGATGGGAGCGACGGCCTCCTTCGACTCCGTCACGGGTGGCGTGGTGACGCTGGGCTTCCACGTCGGTGCGACGGGCAACACGGCCGACCATGTCGCCCTCACGATCCAGAACGTGGCGGAGATCAGCCAGGACGGATGGACCTACGCCTTGGCCGCCCAGTCGACGGGCTCCCCGATCCTCGGAACGCAGACGGTCACCCCGGCGAGCGCTCCGTTCCAGGGCGTGGTCGAGCTCTTCCCGCACAGCCCGGCCCCGATCTTCCCCTCGAGCGTGGTCGTCGTGGGCGTGGACCCCGGCGAGCCCCAGGTCACGGGCACGGCGGTGCTCACCTTCACCGGTCACGCGCTCCTCGGCCTCAACTCGACGGCCGTGGTCACGGGGCCCTCGGTCGGCGGCACGCCGCCACCGGACTACAACACCTGGCTCTACCCGCTCCTCGCCTTCCTCCCGGCGGTCGCGATCGTGGTCGGGGCCGGCACGTGGCGCTGGTGGAGGACCCGCCGGTGGGTGCGCCGATGAGCTCCGTCCGGGTCCTGCGCGCCGCCCGCTCCGCCGAGCGGGGGCTTCCCTCGCGGTCGCTCCTCCTCGTCCTGGGGCTCATGGCCCTCCTGCTCTTGGGCGGCTTCCTTCCTCTCGTAGGGGGTGCCCACGCCCAAGCCCCGAAGGGGCAGGCGAGCGGCTACCCGACCTTCAGCGTCACCTTCAGCGGTCCCTCGCTCATGCCCGCGAACGGCTCCATCCATTATGTGGCGACCGCCTCCGGCGGACCGGCGGAGCAGCTCGACGGGACCTACACCGGGAACTACACCTTCTCCGCCTCCGTGGTGGGGCTCAACACCGCGGGGTCCTTCGTCTCCCCGGTCTCGGGAGCCTTCGTCTCCCGGATGATCAACCTCACCGTGGGCGGCCTCAACCAGAGCGGCACCTACACGCTCGAGCTCAACTGCACGAGCCACGGGAAGACCAACGAGACAGAGGTCTTCTCCCAGCAGTTCCAGGTGGTCTTCCCCTACATCATCGCGGCGACGGTGAAGAACCTCAACGCCTACACGGTCTCGGGGGCGGTCATCTCGGTGCTGCTCGACGATACCCCCGTTGGCGCCATCTCGGTCCCGAGCCTGCTCCCATCGGCGAGCGCCCAGGTCAAGTACAACTACACCTCGCTCGGGCTCTCCCCGGGCTACCACACCTTCACGCTGGTCCTGGAAGGGAGCGCCCACCTGCTCGAGTTCAGCGACGGGTCGACCAGCTACAGCGTCACCTTCTACGTCCAGGGGCCCGCCCCGGACTACACGTACTACTATCTCGCCGGGATCACCGCGGCCGTTCTAGCAGTCTTTATATCCCTGTTGTTTTTCGGCCCCCGCCGCGTCCGTAGGAAGCGGAGCCCATGAGCGCCCCTGAGAGCCAGACCCCCTCGACCCCTCCCGCCGTGGGCGGGGGAGCTTCGGCCCCCACGGGCCCCGCGAAGAGCTGCTCCTCCTGTGGCCGGGCCCTCATCGGATGGGGGGTCGTCTCCTTCCCGTGCCCGAAGTGCGGGTCGCTGGGGCTCGGCCGCTGCGCCCAGTGCCGGGACCAGTCGGTGGGCTACCGTTGCCGCGTGTGTGACTTCCAGGGCCCGTAAGGGGACCTCCGAGGCAGGCAGATGGGCAGCACAGTGGGGCTCGTCCTGCGGGTCATGCCCACGGGCGTGGAGGTCGACATGAAGACCGTCGCCGAGAAGGTCCGTGCCGCGATGCCCAAGGAGGCGAACCTGCGCGGGATGCAGATCCGCGACATCGCCTTCGGGCTGAAGGCGCTCCTGGTCTCGGTCCACGTGCCGGACTCCGGCGGGATGCAGGAGCAGGTCGAGAAGGCCCTCTCCACAGTCCCGAACGTGGAGAGCGTCGAGGTCATCGACACGACGCTGGTCCAGTAGGACCACCTCCTCCCCCCTGGGGCATCCCGGACCCGCTTCCGAAGGCCCAGGACCGGCCCCTCCCTTCGCTAGTCGTTTTCCGCCCGGACCTTTCCGCTCACCGATCGCGGGGCGTCCATGGACCTCTTCACGCACGTCGTCTTCGCCTACCTGCTCTCCTTCGTGCTCTGGGGGCCCGCCTCGCCCCAGTACATCGCGGCGGGAGCCATGGCGGGAGGGCTGCCCGACGCGGACATCCTCTTCGCTCCGCTCTGGAAGAAGCTCCCCATCCTCCGGCACCACGGGATCACCCACTCCGTCCTCGGGGTGACCCTGGTCGCCTCCTTCGGCTCCATCCTCGTCCCCTACGTGCTCGCCCCCTTCATCCCGGGCGTCACGACGACGGTCCAGGCTTCGACCACGCTGCGCTACCTGGTCGCGATGGAGCTGGGAGGCCTCTCCCACGTCTTCCTGGACGGGTTCACCAACTTCGCAGTCCCTCCCTGGATCCCCTTCTCGAAGAAGGAGTACCACCTGGAGGCCGACATGGCGATCGACCTCGCCATGACCACGCTCACCGTGGTGACGCTGGTGACGCTGGGGTGGGAGCATGGGACGGTCCCCTTCCATCTCTGGGTCCTCACCGGCGACCTCCTCGCGGTGATCTACGCCGCCTACCTCATCATCCGGGGGACCGGGCGCTTCCTCGCGGGCAGGGCCGGGAGGTCGCACCACTTCCCCGCGGTCGTGCCGACCGGGAACCCGCTCGTCTGGTTCCTGGTGGAGGAGGAGATCACCCCGGAGCACTATCGGATCCGCTACCGGCGCTACGTCCTGGGCCGCGGGTACACGGGGCCGGAGCGCTCCCTCGACGTGACGAAGGCCCTGCCCCCCGGCCCCGTGGGTGGGCCCGCGGAGGCGCTCAGCCGCAGCTACGTCGCCTCCATGGAGAAGAACCCGTTCCTCCGCCAAAGCTACCACTTCGGCGACGCGACGCAGAACGGGGAGATCTTCGACGTCACCTGGTACTCGATCGAGTTCCGGATGTTCGGTCGCTCTCCCGGCGTCCGGGCCCGGGTGGACGCGAGGACGGGCAAGGTGGAGATCCTGCCCTCCCGGTTCCTTCGCGTCCCGAGCTCCGCGCGCTCCTGAGGCCCCGCCCCGCACCCGTCGCCCCGCACCCAGCCGCCTCGCCCGTCCCACCCTCGGACGACGATGAGATGAGGGCCTCCCCCGCCAGGGAAGGGGCACCCTCGAGGACCGAAGTTGCCGCTGCGGCGTCCCCATAAGGGGGTCGGACCTATCCCCCTCGTGCAGGCGCCCGAACGAGCTTCACCTCCCTCCGACGAGGGCTCGGAGGGAGTGGGTGCTCCCGGCTCCGCACCCTTGGACAGCGACGCCTCGACGCTCGTCGGGCGACGGGAGCAGACGCTCCAGCTCCGCCTCGCGCTCATGAAGGCGAGGACGGGGAAGGGGAGCGCCCTCGTCGTGACGGGACCCGGAGGGATCGGGAAGACCCGACTGCTCCGATGGCTCGCGGAGGAAGGGGTCCGACACGGGTTCGCCGTGCGCTGGGGATACTGCCTCAACGGGGTCAGCACGCCGTTCTTCGCTTTCGAACAGCTCCTCCCGGAGGCCGGTGCATCCGGCGCGTCCCCCGGGCAGGTGCCGAAGACGAAGGGCCCGGGCGAACGGGGCCGCCCCTCCTCCGGCCCGAGGGGGGGGACCGGCGACGACATTGAGGGGTCCCCCGAGGACGGGGAGGAAGCCAGAGAGGGCGCTCGGGTTCCCTCTCCCGCCTCCCCCGCCTCCCCCGCCTCCTCCTCCCTGCCTCCCACCGTCCAGGCAGCCCCTTCCCTGGCGCTCCTGCGCCTCCGGGAGGAGTTCCGAGCGGCGAGCGTGGAGTCGCCCCTGCTCCTCCTCATCGACGACCTCCAGTGGGCCGACCCCCAGTCGCTCCTCGCCTTCCAGTTCCTCTCGCGCAACCTCTCCGACCTGCGCATCGTCCTCGCGGGCGCGACACGCGAGGACGACGGAGCGGGGCCGCAGGAGGGCTCTGAGCACTCGGTGCAGGGGGTCCTGGAGCACCTGGCCCGAGACCACGCGCTCCAGCGGGTCCCGCTGACCCCGCTCCTCCGCTCCGAGGTCCGCCGGATGGTCGTGAACCACCTCCGGGGTCCCCTCTCGGTCCCCGAGAGCGAGCCCGCCCTGGAGAAGCTCACCGAGCGGAGCGGCGGCGTGCCCTACTTCGTCTCCGAGCTCCTTCGCCAGCTCCAGGAGGACGGGGCGGTCGAACACCAGCGGAACGGCTGGAGGATCCGGCTGCCGGAGGCCTGGCGTTCGCCCACCGTCTCCGCCCAAAGCCAGCGCGCGCCCATCCCTCCCGCGATCCGCCGGCTGCTCCGCGGGCGCCTGGTCCATCTCCCGCGGGACCAGCGCAACCTGCTCGACGTGGCCTCGGTCGTCGGCCCGCGCTTCGACCTCCTTCCCGTGGGAGAGGTGGCCGGCCTCCACCGCGGAACGGCGGAGCTCGCCGCCCGGAGGATGGTGGACCGGGGCCCCCTGCTCCTTCCCCCCGGACCCTCCGACCGCAGCTGGAGCTTCTCCCACCCGCTCCTCTGGGAGGTGGTGCTCCACGACCTGCCGGTCGAAGAGCTCCGTCGCATCGCGAGGGAGCTCGGAGAGTGGTGGGAGCGACACCGACCCACGGACATCGGCCGGATCGCGGCCCTCTTCCACGAGGCCCACGACCTCCGCAAGGGCCCCCACTGGGTCCGGAGGGCCCTCGAGCACGCGAGGAAGACCCGGGCCTTCGAGCAGGTCACGACCTACCTCGCGTGGCTCCGGGAGCTCCTGAAGGAGAACGGGACCGCTCCCGCCCTCATCGCGGAGGAGCAGCTGCTCGTCGCGGACGCGGTCCGGGCGGACGGGGGCCAGATGGTCGCGCGTCACATCCTCGAGGGCCTGAACGAGCTCGCTCTCCCTCCCTCGCTACGGGGCGAGGTCCTGGTCCGGCTCGCCGACGTGACGAAGCAGATCGATCCGGAGGAGAGTCGGTCCATCTTGACCGAGCTCGAGAGCGGCCGGCTCACGGGGGGCGTGCGCCCCTCAGGCGGGCTCCTGGGGCGCATCCGGGTGGTGCAGTCCTTCCTCCACACCGACCGGCTGGAGCTCCAGGAGAACCTCGCGAAGTCCGAGGAGGCGCTCGCGCTCCTCGGCCCGAAGGGCGATCCCTACGAGCAGGCCCGGGCCCTCTCCTACCGGGCGACCGCGCTCGCGAACCTCGGACGGTACGAGGAGGCGGTGGCGACGGTCCGCCGCTCGGGCGCGGTCGCGCTCGCGGCGGGGTTCACCGGACTGGTCGAGCAGGCCCGCATGACGGAGGCCTTCATGCTTCTCGAGCAGGGACACGCCTCCGACGCCTACGAGGGGTTCTCCCAGGGCGTCGCCATGTCCCGACGCTCCGGCCACATCCCCGCCGTGGTCTACGGCCTCGTGTGGGGCTCGCTCGCCCTCCTGGAGATGGGCCGGATCGACGAGGCCCGGGGCCAGACCGAGGAGGGGGAGGCGCTCGCCCGGCAGTTCGGGCTCCCCAGGTACGTCGCTGCCGCGCGGGGGCTCCTCGCCGAGATCGCCTTTCGGTCCGGTGACTTCCCCCTGGCCATCCGTTCGGCGAAGGCGGCGATCGGCCTCTACGAGGGGTTCGGCGAGGCCGAGGTCCAGCCCGTCCGCTCCACCCTCCTGCGGGCCCTCGTCGCGAAGGGCGACCTCGCCGGTGCGAAGAGCGAGCTCGTCCGCCTGCTCCCCCATCTCGAGGAGCCGATGTCGGTGCACTCGGAGGCCCCGCGCTTCCTGCTCGCCGTCGCGGACGTGCTGGAGGCCTCCTCGGACGCCAAAGGGTCACGCCTCCGCCTGGAGGAGGCCCGCCGGATCGCCCACGAGCGCTGCGCTCCGCTCTCGGAGGCGGACGCGCTGCTCTCCCTCGCCGCCTGGGAGGACCGGCACGGGACCCCCGTCGCCGCCCTCACGCACCGGGCGGAGGCGGAGGGCATCCTGAGGCCCCTCGGGGTCCAGCTCCACAGCCGCCCTCCCCCGCTCCTCGCGACCTTCCATGCTTCCCGTCGCCCTCGCTCGGTCCGCGCCGTTTCCCGCCTCAAAGAGTACACGACGGGGGAGCTCATCCTGCTCCACCTGGACCGCCACCGACATGCTTCGGGGCCCGCGACCGACGGCCGCCCGGTGCCGGTCGCCCTCACGCAGGAGGGCATCGGTGGGGCCCTCGGGGTCTCCCAGGCGCGCCTCGCCGCTCCTCTGCAGCGGCTGGTCCAGCGCGGGCTCGTCCGCACCACGGTCTCGCGCGTGGAGGGCTCGGAGCGCAGGAGGAAGAGCTACGTCCTCACCTCGAGGGGCATCTCCCGCGTCCGCGAGCTCGAGAAGAACCGTCGCTCCAGGGGTTAGCCCGCGGCCCCGTACGGGACCCCCGTGGATGGGAACGCAGGGCTCGAGAGCCATTATATCGGTCGGGCCTCTCGCAGAGCCGAAGCGGCCGGGATAGGGTAGTCTGGCCTATCCTGGGGGACTGTGGATCCCTCGACCCGGGTTCAAACGACGCTGGGGACCACCCCCAACGTCTGAGATTCTCGGTCCCGGCCCTTCTCCCTCTCCCCAGGGGGAACAACGCCAGAGGCGCTCCCGCCGGGGCTACGGCCTCTTGGGGCCCTTCCTTCGAGACGCCGGCGGCGACGGCGACGACGACGGAGGTCGAGCCCGCACCGGCGGTCTCCTCTCCCCCTTCTCCTCCTCCTCCGTCGCGCGGAGGAGGCTCCCTCTCGCGCGCGCCGAGCGGGCCTCCTCGCGGAGGTGGTCGTCGCACAGGTAGGCCCGCAGCCAACGCCAGGTGGCCTGGCGCGCGCAGCTTGCCACGTCGCACTTGCGACGCCCCGTGTAGGTGCGAGCGCCTGCCTCGATGTCCGGAGCCCCCGCGGCGCCGGGTCGGTCGGAGGCAGCGCTCCCAGCGGAAAGGGGGAATAGCTCCTCCAGGACGCCGGGCAGGTTCTCCAAGGAATAGTCCGCCCAGCGGGCCCCCCATCGGCGCATGTCCGCCGGGGTGACCTCCCAGTGGTCGAGACGGCAGGCGCGTCCTAGGACCGTCACCCCGGGCACGTGACCGCCCGCCTCCATGTCGAAACGAGAGTCACCGACGAGGACCAGCGGGAGGCCCGGCCATCGCTCCGCGAAGGAGCGCAGGTGGGCGTCCTTCGTGCCCTGCTGCGCGCCCCGGACCTCCTCGAAGAGGAAGCCCAGCCCCTCGCGCTCGAGGACCACCTCGGCCATCTCGCGCTCGGCCCCCGTGCTCACGACCAGCTTCCAGCCCGCCCGGTCGAGCAGCTTGAGGACCCTTGGCACCTCGGGGAAGAACCGCGCGTGCGCGTAGGCGTTCTTCGCCTTCTCCTCGTGGAACCTCTTCGCGGTGGTCTGCAACTCGTAGGGCGTCGCGTCCGGGTAGAGCTCCTCGAGCTGGAGCTCGAAGGGCTTGCCCGTGGTCCGGTAGTACTGGAGCTCCGCCTCCGGGTAGGGGGTCCCGAAGGTCTCGTGCAGGATCGACGCCGCCGTCCGCCCGATGAGCGGCATGCTGTCGAGGAGCGTCCCGTCCATGTCGAAGGCGACCACCCCCCGGACGGAGGGGCGGGCGGGCGAGTTCGAGGGAGGGCGGACCTCCGGGACCGGCTTGCGGGCCGGTGCACCTCGTGGCGGCATGGGCTCCGAGCCCGGTCCTGCTTCCCGGGCCATAAGGGTGAGGGAGCCGCCCTCGGGGCGGCGGTGGACCCCGCGCCGGGTCGAAGGGAGGGAGGACGCCCTCACGGAGGTCGGGCCAAGGCCGATATACGGTGGGACGGGTCCCTCGCCCGTGCACCCTTCCGAGGCCATCCACGGGCGACGCTCGCAACTCCTGCTCGGTCGACGCATCATCCTCGGGATCTCCGGCTCCATCGCCGCGACGGAGACCCCGCGCCTCGCGAGGGAGCTCATCCGGCACGGGGCCCGGGTGGACGCGGTCATGACCAAGGATGCGCTCGGCCTCATCACCTCCGAGACCCTGCGGTTCGCGACGGGCCGACCGCCCGTGACGGAGCTCACGGGGGACGTCGAGCACGTCCGTCACCTGGGGCCCGGCCCGGAGCGGGCGGACCTCCTCCTCCTCGCTCCGGCGACCGCGAACACGCTCTCGAAGATCGCCCACGGGATCGACGACACCCCGGTCACGACCTTCGCCTCCATCGCCCTCGGCAGCGGGGTCCCCGTGCTGGTCGCCCCCGCGATGCACCAGGACATGACACGCAACCCCGCGGTCCTAGAGAACCTCCACCGCCTGGAGATCATGGGCGTCGGCTTCGTCCCCCCCGTCCTCGAGGAGGGCGAGGCCAAGCTCGCTCCCCCAGAGGTCATCGCGGCGCACGTCCTCCACCGCCTGGGAAGGGTCCCCTGGAAGGGGCGGCGGGTGGTGGTGATCGGCGGGTCCACCTCCGAGCCCGTGGACGAGGTCCGCTCGCTCACCAACGAGAGCTCGGGCCGCATGGCGGTGGAGCTCGCGACGCAGGCCTTCTACCGGGGGGCGGACGTCGAGCCCTGGTTCGGCCACCTTCGGGTGCCGGTCCCCGCGTTCCTCACCCCCGAGCGCTTCGGGACGCTCGCGGACCTCAAGGCCCTCCTCAAGAAGCGCTCGAGGTCCCTCAAGGGCGCGGACGCGGTGCTCGTCCCGGCGGCGCTCTCCGACTTCACGCTCAAGAAGCGACCGGGCAAGATCCCCTCGCTCCAGGACAAGCTCGTCCTGGAGCTCGACAAGGCGGAGAAGGTCCTCCCCGAGCTCCGCCACCTCACCGGGGCCTCCACGCTCATCGTCGGGTTCAAGCTCGAGGCGGGGCTCTCTCCCAAGGCGCTCCAGGAGCGGGCGTGGGTCTACCTGCAGGCGAGCCGCTGCGACGCCCTCATCGCGAACGACCGGGAGAGCATGGGGGGGACCCAGAGCCAGGTCTACCTGGTCCGCCGGGAGGGCAAGGTCCACCCCTACGCGGGCTCGAAGGACGTCGTCGCGGGCCGTCTCCTGGACGACCTCGGCCGCGACCTCTCGGTCCGGTGAGCGAGAGAGGAGGGCGACGAGGCGCCTTCGACCGCGCGTGCTCATCGTCTCCCTCGCTCTCCCCCTCGTCGTCGCCTGCGCCTTCACCTACCCTCTCTACGCTCCGGAACACCTGGACTGGGTGGAGGCGCTCGCCTTCATCGTGGTCCCGACCTTGGGGGGGGCCGCGACGTTCTACGTGGTCGCGCTCCAGGCCCACCAAGAGCCGGAAGGGGAGGAGGAGCTGGAGCAGGAGGGGCCACGGGGCGCGGCCCTGGACCGGGGACGGCCCCGACCGGAGGGGGCCCCGCTCCCCCCCGGGCCAAGGGCGGAGGGACCCCTCCCGGGCGGGAAGGGCCCTTGAGGAGGAAGGTCACGTCGTTCGGAGCGTCGCGAGCGAGGGCTAGGGCAGGAGCCCGGAGGCGACCGCCGCGTGGGCCGCGCCCACGATCCCGTTGAGGATGAACTGCACCGCGACCGCCCCCAGGAGCAGTCCCATGACGCGGATGATCGCGGTCACGCCGACCCGGCCCAGGTAGCGGAAGATCCTCTGGCCGTAGAACAGGATCGCCCAGGTGGAGAGGGTGACGACGACGATCGCGACGAAGAGCCCGATGAGGTCCACCACGTCCCCGTTGGTGTTCCCCACGTAGACCATCACCGTCGCGATCGCCCCCGGGCCCGCCAGGAGCGGGATGCCCAGCGGTGCGATCGCGAGCTCGTCCCTGCGACGGATCGCGTCCTCCCGGTCCGCGTTGGGGATCTTCTTGCCCACCTCGCCGGTCAACATCCCGTAGGCGATGAGGAAGAGCAGGGTCCCGCCCGAGATCTCCATCGCGTAGAGGGTGAAGCCGAAGGTCGCGAAGAGGAAGTTCCCCGCGACGAGGAAGACCGAGAGCGTGATCCCCGTGGTGAGCGACGCCCGGGTCAGGATGACCCGCTTGTCCTCCTTGTCGAACCCGTCGGTGAGCGCGATGAAGAAGGGCAGGGTCCCGATCGGGTCCACGGTGACGAAGATGCTCGCCGTCGCGGCGAGCAGGAAGGCCAGTTCCTCCATCACGGCCGGACCGAGGAGGAGGAGCCCCCGGCGTGGGTGGGGGTAGGGCCCGCGTCGCCCCACTGGATGCCGCAGTTGCCGCACACCCGGCTCGAGGGGAGCGGGTTGCCGCACATGGGGCACTCCCGCACCGACTGGAGCGAGACCGACCCGAAGGAGGAGATCTTCATGGGGGCGTTGGAGGGGGGCTGGACCACGGTGGGGGGAGCCGTCGGCGCCGCCGAGGCAGGCGTGGGGAGCACCGGGGCCGCCGCGCTGGCGGAAGCCTCGGTGGTCGAGGTCGGCGAGGCCGCACGGGCCGTCGGTGAGGAAGAGGTGGTGCGCGCGGGCTCGGCGGCGGAGGGCGCCGGAGGGATAGGCACCGAAAAGGGGTCCGCGGGCGGGGTCGAGGGAGCACGGGAAGCGGCAGGGCCGACGTCCGTCGGAAGGGTCGATCCCTGCGAGCTCGAGGGCGCGGCGGCCGCCCCCGCCGTCGAGGGCCCTCCTTCCCGGGACCGCTCGTCCGCACGGATGCCCGAGGTCTCGAATGTGGAGGAGGAGGAAGCGGAGGCGGCGGCGGAGGAGGAAGATCCGGCGTAGGGGGAGGATACAGGGTAGGACGAGGTCGAGCCCGCCTGGTGGACCTTCTCGTAGCGGTCGTCGTTCATCGTGAGCGCTGGCAGAAGCCCCAGCGGAAGCAGCGTCCGAGGCTCGGAGGTCGGTGCGGGCGACGCTGCTCCTGGGGAGGCGGGCGCGCTCTCCGGTTCCCTCTCCGCGACACCGGACGATGCAGGGGCCGGTGAAGGGCCGGGCGCTTCCGCTTTGGCCGATCTCGAGCCCTTCCCCTTCGGCGGTCGCGGCGCGCGTCCCGGGATCAACGTGGTGGGCGTGGGCCCGTTCCAGGTGACGAGACAGGCCCGGCACGTCCGGTCCTTCTTGAGATCCCCGCCGCACCAGGGGCAGAAGACGAAGATCCCCTCGAGGGGAGCCGAGCTCGCGTCCACGGGCCCGCCTAGGGACTTCAGGGATATAGGGGGGAGGTAGGGGGGCCAGGCCCGATCCGGGGAACGGGCCTTCCTGTTCGAGGTCGTCCACGCCGCGGCGGCGGAGCGAGCGCCGCCCGCCCCTAGCCGCCTTCCCCGGCCCAGTTCATGTTGCACGCCGAGCAGTAGCCGTGGTCCAGCGGTCCGCTGCAGATGAAGCAGCGACCGGAGCCGTGGGCCGGCTGGGGGGAGAGCGCCTCGGGCGCAGCGGCCGGTGGAGCTGGTGTTGGTGGGGGAAGTGGAGGAGCGGCGGCCGGGGGAAGTCTCTCATTCTGGGCCGGGGAGGGAGCGGGAGCGACAACGGGAGGGGGAGCGGACGGCGCCTGGGCGACCTCGGGGGCCCCAGCGCGGGGGACCTCGGTCACGACGGGCGCCGGCGGTACCACGTACCCATCGTCCGGGGGCGGCGGGTGCGCGAGGGAGGAGGTGGGGGGCAGCCGCGGCGTGCGGCTCTCCGCCTCCGGCCGGTCGAGGAGGCCAGGGGGGGACGAGGAGGAGGGCTCCCAGGAGACCTGGCAGGTGGGACAGACCCGGCCGGGGGCGAGCGGGCCCCCGCACTGCGGGCAGTTGGTGAGCTCGGTCGCGGCAGGGGTGGAAGCGAGGGTCACCGGCCCGGACGGAGCGCTCATCCCGGGCGCCGTGGTGAGCCCCTCGGGCGTGGGCTCCCAGCGGACCTGGCAGACCGGGCACTCTCCCTCGGGGGAGAGCGGGCCGGAGCACTGCGGGCAGTGGGTCAGCTTCTCCACCGAGCTCGGCGGCGGTGCCGGCGCCGCCGCAACGGCCTCTGGCGCGGGCGCGCCGAACGGCGGTGGACGGCCATCGAGCTCCTCGGTGCTCGCGACGTAGTTGCAGTTGGGGCAGGGGAGCCCTGCGCCCAGAAGGACCGTCCCACAACGGGGGCAGCGGGCGGGGCCCACGGTCGCCGCCTCGATCTCCGCGACAGGCGCCAGGTCGGCGGAGGGCGCCTCGCGGGCCGGCGTCAGGGTCGGAGCGCTCTCGCCCACCCGGGAGCCGGAGGGCAGGGCCGAGGGCTCGGAGGGGAGCACGCCGCCCAGCTCGTCGGGTGACATGTCCGAGGACCCGATGGGCACCGCGGGAGCGACCATGTCAGGCAGGACCGTGGCGGCTGCCGCCGGGGCGACCACCATGGCCCCCACGGGAGCGCCGAAGGCCTCGAGCTCATCGCCGCTGCCTCTGGGCTTGCGGCGGCGCAAGACGGCCACCAGGACCACGATGCCCAGCACCAGGGCGGCCAGGACCGCGAAGATCCACCAGGGGATCCCCGCGATGGTCCCGGGCATGACCGAGCTCTTGGGGGCCCCGACGGTCCCGTTGTAGATCCCGAGGGCCGAGCCCTTGTACCCGTCCGTGACGGCGACGCTCGCCTCGAAGCCGCCCGGGGAGGTGTACTTGTGCATGATCGTGTACGTCCCCGAGGTGGACTGGACGGTGACGTGGGTGCCGTCCCCGAAGTTCCAGACGAGGGTGTAGGGCTCGCCTCCGCCCGTGATGGTGACCGTGAGGTTCACGTAGGCAGGCGCGGGCGCGTCGTACGGGTCGCCCGTGATCCCGACCGAGATCGCGGGGTAGACGGTCACGTTGAGGTAGCCGTTCGCCGAGGCCCCGACGAGCGTGTCCTGCATCGTCGCCTCGATCATGACGGTCTCCTGGACCGTCGTGTTGAACGTGTGGCCCTCGCGGGCGGAGCCGGAGAGGGGCGAGCTTCCCGCCCCGAAGGTCCAGAGCACCGAGGAGCCGAAGCTGCCGGTCCCTCCGGTCGCGGTCGCCCGGAAGATCCCGTAGACCCCGGAATCGTACGCCCCCTGGTCCGCGGTCACCTGGACCGTCATCCCCGGCTCCACCAGGACGGGCGTGGGGGCGGAGGTCGCGGAGGTCCCGGAGCTGTCCACCACCGTCACCGTGACGTCGTAGGTCGCCGGCGCGGAGAAGGCGTGCAGCACCACCGTCGGGGTCGTGGTGACGGTGACCGGGCTCGAGCCGTCGCCGAAGTTGAACGTGAAGGAGGTGTAGCTCCCGGTCCCGCCGATTGCGGAGGCGGTGAAGGTCACGGCCTGGCCCGCATCCGCCTCGGAGGGGTTCGCGGTCACGGAGGGGTAGAGCCCGGAGGGCGCCGGGAGGACGTTCACGGTGGCCGAGCCCTGCCCGGTGTTCCCCGCGCTGTCGGTCACGGTGACCGTCGCCTGGTAAGCCCCCTGCGTGGTGTAGGTGTGGGCCGTGGAGGGACCGGTGGTCGTGGTCTTCGCCCCGTCACCGAAGGCCCACGCGTAGCTCGTGTACTGACCGGAGCCCCCGGAGGCCCCCGCACGGAAGGCGACCTGGAGGCCCGCGACGGGCGATGCCGGGGAGAACGTCATGGAGATCGCGAGGGTGCAGGAGCTGCCGCAGCCCCCCTGCGCGGGGTTCACCACTTCGTTGAACCCCTTGGTGGCGGAGTGGGCAGCGGCGTCCGTCACGGTGAACTTCACGGCGTAGGTGCCGGCGGTGGTGTAGTTGTGATGCGTCCAGGTCCCGGACCCCGCGGGGGTGCCGTCCCCGTAGTTCCAGAGGTAGGTGAACGGCCCGATGCCTCCCGTGATCGTCGCCGTCATGGAGACCATCGTGGTGGTGTTCGTGGGGTTCGGGGCCCCGAGCACGCTCACCACGCTGATCGGCGCGATGACCGTCACGTTCACGATCGCCGTCGCCGAGAGCCCCAGGCTGTCGTTCACCCAGACCCGCGCGGCGTAGGTGCCCGCCGCGCTGTAGGCGTGCATCGCTCCGTAGTTCGTCCCTAGCCCCTGGACCGGGGCGCTGCCGTCACCGGGGGCCCAGAAGACGACGTACTTGCCGGAGCCGCCGGCGATGGAGACGTTGAAGAAGACGCCCTGGCCCGCCTGAGGGTTCGCCGGCCCGGCGGTGGGGGTGAGGGTCATGGGGGAGTCGATCATGACGAGCGCGGTCGAACCCGCGGTCATCGACGCCCCGTCCGTCACGTTGAGGTAGACGGTGACGTTGCCGGCCGTCGTGTAGGTCATGGTCGGGCTCGCCGTGGTGGACTTCTGGCCGAAACCGAGCCACCAGGAGTAGGCGAGGGTCGGCGTGCCTCCGGAGACCGAGGCGCTGAAACCCACCGCGTGTCCGGTGAGCGCGGGGTTGGGGGAGGCGGTGATGGCGCCCACGGTGAGGGGGGCGTTCACCAGGACCACCGCGTAGGCCCACCTCGAGGTGAAGCCGAGGGAGTCCGTGACGTCGGCCGCGACGCTGTAGGCCCCGGCGGCCGCGAAGGTGTGGGTGAAGGTCGAGGCCGTGGAGCCCGCCTGGGCCGCGCCGTTCACCTGCCAGGCGTACGCCGAGGCCCCGTAGGTGCCGGACCCGCCCGAGGCGGTCGCGGTGAAGGTGAGGCTCTGCGTCACATCGATCGTGGAGTTCGCGGGGGACAGGGCCGTCAGAAGGAGCGGGTTCACGGTGATGCTGCCCGCCGACACGGTGACCACCTCCCCGAAGCTGTCGGTGACCTGGACCGAGACGGTATAGGTGCCCGCGTTGGTGTAGTTGACGAGCGGGTTCTGGGTGGTCGTCGGGCACGACGGGCTGCAGGCCCCTCCGAAGTTCCAGCTGAACAGGTAGGGGGTGGCCCCTGCGACCGGCGCCGCGTTGAACTGGACGTTGTTCCAGAGGTCGACGGCGGTCGGAGTGGCGGAGGCCGTCGCCGAGAGCCCGGTGAAGTTGGTGTAGTAGACGTTGGCCGAGCTCGAGTTCTGGATGTAGACCAGGTCCACGCGGAACGGCGCGACGGCGGTCGTCACACCGATGGTCGTCGCGGAGGAAGGGGAGCTCGCGGCGGTCTGGGCCGTGAGGTAGGTCCAGCCCGAGGTGGGATAGTTCGGGGACCAGGTGACCTCGACGGCCCCGCTCGCGTCGATCCAGGTCACAAAGGGCGCCCCGTTCGGCCCGGCCGCGATGGTGGCCTCCGAGGAGGCCGCAGGAGTGCTCTGGGGGGAGGTGGGAGACGCGGTGGCGGTGGTCCAGTCGTTCGTGGTGGTGAAGACCTTCACGGCGTAGGTGGGCGAGGTGGCGGTGCCGATGTTGGCCTCCACCACGCTGAGCGCGCTGCTGGCGGCGGAGTAGGCGACCTCGCCATGGGTGATGGAGATGCCGATCGCCCCCGTCGCGCTGAACGCCCCCGTAGTGAGCGTCGTCTGGGTGTCCGCGGAGAACTCGCTGGTCGAGCCCAGCATGAACGCCTGCATGAGCGTGTTCGCGGTGTTGGTCCACGAAAGCAGCAGGCCACAGCCGCCCCCAGAGGCGGTTGAGCAGGCGAGGTCCACGCCGCCCCCGACGTACTGGCTACCTGAGAACGGGTCGGTCCCGTAGGAGGTGGAGTAGGCTCCCGCACCCGTGTAAACGTCCACGGCCCAATCGGAGACGGTGCCGGCGTAGGTTCCCGTGCAGGTGAAGGCGCCCGAGTCGCATCCCCAGAAGCCGACGAGGATGTCACCCTGGGCATCGAAGGCCACGGTGGGATCGAGGACGTTGTCCCAGGCGCCCCCGATGTAGCCCGAGGCGCTGGAGGAGGTTCCCGTCGGTGAAGCAGGCCAGGAGCTCCCCGCGTTGGTCGAGAGCAGCAGGGCGTAGCCGCCATACCCGTCGTATCCGATGGCGGTCTGGTAGACGATCGCGATGCTCGAGCCGGAGATGGCCATCCGGGGCTGGATGTGGGGCGTCGTGGCGGACGGGCTCGGATCGACCGCAACGGGGGTGGTGAAGGTGATCCCGTCGAGACTGGAGGAGAAGTAGATCCTCCACACGCCGCTCACCTCTGCGGACCAGGTCGTGTAGACCGCACCGGAGGAGGTGGAGATGGTGCTCGGGTTGTTGCTGGCCGCGACGTCGGGCCCGCCGTTCCAATCCGTGCTGGTGGTGGTCGAGAGCAGGCGCGCCCCTGAGAATCCCGCGGACGGCACGGTGGGGCTGGACCTCTGCGTCGACCATTGGAGGGCCGCGCTCGGAATATGCGCGAGCCCGCCTCTGGGCGAAGCGGGAGTGAGGAGGTTGGTGGCGGAGAGGGATGGCCCGCGGGCGAAGGCCGGGGCGCTGGTGTGCGCCGCGGATCCGGTGAAGGATACGAATGTGAGCACCCCCCCGGTCACGAGCAAGACCAAGACGCCCACGAGGGCCACGACCAAGCCCCCGGATGGGCGGCGGCCAGAGGCATGATACAGCATAGGCTGTGTGGCCGTCGCAAGCTTGGCGGAGTATAAGTACATACTCCCAACCGGACGAGGCAAGGGCACGATTTCTCCTCGAGAAACCCGGGACCCACGGCCCTCCCGCGGACGCGGAGCTTATACCCCTCTCCGAACTCGCCGCTCGCGGTGCAACCATGGTTCTGCTACGTGAGTACCGCGGCAAGGAGATCCTGCGGAAGTTCGGCGTGCCCGTACCCCCCGGAAAGGTGGTCCGGGACGCGAAGGAGGCCGAGGCCGTCCTTCGGTCCGGGGAGATCCCCGTGCCCTGCGTCGTCAAGGCCCAGGTGCTCGCCGGAGGGCGCGGCAAGGCGGGGTTCGTCAAGCTCACGAACACCGTGGAGGAGGCCGTCGCCGCCGTGCACGGCATGGTCGGGAAGGAGTTCAAGGGCGAGAAGGTCCGCGAGGTCCTCTTGACCACCAAGGCCGACATCGGCCGGGAGCTCTACCTCTCCATCACGCTGGACCGCTCCTCCCGCAAGCCCCTCCTGATGGCCTCCCCCGAGGGCGGCGTCGAGATCGAGTCGCTACCGGCGGAGAAGCTCCTACGGCTCCCCCTCCATCCCCTGACCGGCCTCGTCTCCTACGAGAAGCGGGCCGTCACGAGGGCCTTCGCCCTCCCCCCGGCGGCCGCGAAGGACCTCGACCGCATCCTGGACTCGCTCTGGGCGATCTTCGAGAAGGAGGACGCGGAGCTCGTGGAGATCAACCCGCTCGCCCTGGTCGGCGACCGCCTCCTCGCCCTTGACGCGAAGGTCATCCTGGAGGACGACGCCATGTTCCGGCACGCGGACTTCCAGAAGGAGCACGGGGAGCTCTCCCCGCTCGAGCAGAAGGCCCACGACAAGGGCATCGCCTTCGTGGAGATCGGCGGGGACATCGGGGTGCTCGCGAACGGAGCGGGCCTCACCATGGCGACGCTGGACGTGCTCTACCAGGAGGGCGGACGGCCCGGGATCTTTCTGGACCTGGGCGGGACGGACGACCCCAAGAAGGTGGTCGAGGCCTTCCTCATGATGACGGAAGCGAACCCCAAGGTCGTGTTCATCAACATCTTCGGCGGCGTCACGCGCTGCGACACCGTCGCGAGCGGGCTCGTCGAAGCGCTCAAGCAGGCGAAGCCCGGCTTCCCCCTGGTCGCCCGCATCCGTGGCAACAACGAGAAGGAAGGCATCCAGATCCTCCGCGCGGCGGGGATCGGCTCCTACTCCGACCTTGCCGAAGCGGCCCGCCATGTGGTCGCCTTGGAGCAGGGCAGGGCCTCCAAGGGAGGCGCCGCCTCGCCGCCCGCCCCGGCCATCGCAGGAGGTGCGTCATGAGCATCCTCGTCGACGCCAGCACCCGGGTCCTCGTCCAGGGGATCACGGGGCACCAGGGGACGAACCACACCCGCGGCATGAAGGCCTTCGGCTCGAAGGTCGTCGGCGGCGTCACGCCGGGCAAAGGCGGGACCGAGGTCGAGGGCGTCCCCGTCTTTGACAGCGTCCGTGAGGCGGTGGACGCGACGCACCCCACCGCGACCTGCATCTTCGTGCCGGCGCCCTACACCCGCGACGCGTTCTACGAGGCGGTCGACGCCGGGATCAAGCTCGCGGTGATCATCACCGAGCACGTGCCCTTCCACGATATGCTGAAGATGCTCTACTACGGGCGCCTGCACGGCGCGAGGATCATCGGGCCCAACTGCCCGGGCCTCGCGACCCCGGGAGGGGCCAAGGTGGGCATCATCCCCAACGTGGTCTTCCGCGAGGGACGCGTGGGCGTCGTGAGCCGCAGCGGAACCCTGACCTACGAGATGGTCGCGGGCCTCACCGAGGCCGGCTTCGGCCAGTCCACCTGCGTCGGTCTCGGCGGTGACCCGGTCAACGGGACCACCTTCGTCGACACGCTGGAGCTCTTCCACGACGACCCCAGGACCGACATGGTCGTCATGGTGGGCGAGATCGGAGGCGTCGCCGAGGAGGAGGCCGCCGAGTACATCGGCAAGAGCTTCGGCAAGCCCGTCGTCGGTTACATCGCGGGCCGCTCGGCGCCTCCAGGCAAGCGCATGGGCCACGCGGGCGCGATCATCGACCGCGGTCGCGGCACCGCCGAGAGCAAGGTGAACGCGCTCCAGAAGGCGGGCGTCAAGGTCGCGAAGTTCCCCTACGAGGTCCCCGGTCTCGTCCGGGACTCGCTCAAGGAGATCGGAAAGGCATGAGCCCCAGCTCAGATGCTCCGCCGCGAAAGAGCCCGCGCGCCGCCGAGGTGGCCGACAAGTGCGGGGTCCCGGAGTGCACCGAGGACGCGGTCCGCTCCCTCGCCCTCGGGGAGGCGAGGAAGGCCTTCTCCTCCCTGCCGGACGGGGAGCGCCGGGTCCACCTGTGCCGGGAGCACTACCGCACCTGGAAGAAGTCCACCAAGAAGGACCGCGAGCTCCAGCGCCTGGGTTGGTAGGGCCCCGCGCCCCGAAGCTCCTCGGGGTCAGCGAGAAGAGGTCCCGGCCCGGAAGGGGCGCAGGTCCCGCGCGCCGTAGCGGATGAGCAGCCGGGCCACCTCCTCGTGGCCGGAGCGCCGGGCGACGTCGACCGGGGTCTGCCCCGTCTCGTTGGGGGCCCCGACCTCGGCCCCCCCGTCCAGGAGCGCGACCACCATCTCGACCGCCCCGAGGTCGGCCGCGAGGTGAAGGGGGGTCGCCCCTCCCTGGCAGAGGTGCGAGCGCACGTCCGCCCCCCGCTCCATCAGGAGACGGACCGAGGAGACGTGCCCGCCGGCGACCGCCACGTGGACCGGCTGGTTCGCGAGGGCGTTGTGGGCGATCGCCGAGGGGTCCGCCCCTCGGTCCAGGAGCAGCACCGCGATCTGGGGATGCCCGAAGAAGGAGGCGAGATGGAGCGGCGTCCAGCCGTCGGGAGAGTAGCGGTCCCGGTCCTGGGGGTCCTTCCCGAGGAGCCTCTCCACGTGGTCCCGGTCGCCGATGGCGCTCGCCTCGTGGATCTCCTCGGGAGCCCCTCGCCGGATGAGGTCCCAGGCGAGCGAGACCTGTCCGGTGTAGACCGCGACCAGAGGAAGGCTCCGCCCCACCGGGTCGCGGGCCCGGAGCAGCTCTGGCTCCTTGGCCAGCATCTCCTCGAGGGCCGCGGGATCGCCTTCCTGCAGCACGCGGAAGGCCTCCCGAGCTGACGAAGAGGTAACCGGCGTCAAAAGAGCCTCCACTCCCCGAGGATGCGCATGGGTTCCGGTCCTTCGGACCTGGGCCGCGGTCTACTGGCCGCGCATCCGGTGCTCACGCATGCGCCTGCGCATGCGCTTCTTGCGCCACTTCCAGCGCATGTGGCCGCGCTTCTTCCATACGCGTGAGCTTCGTTTCATCCTGGAGTTCCCTCGAGGGTGCCGCGCCCTATCGAGAGGGTGTTATAAGGGTCGCGGGGGCGTCGGAGCGGTCGGCCGCGGGGGGGTCCCCCCTTCCCGGCGGTGCTGAGCGGGCCATCCATGGGGCTCCTTTGAGGTGAAAGGTGCCCCAAGGACCGAGGAGGAGCGCGCTCGCTCACCATCGTAGGATGGCGGCGAGGCCGCCGTAGCCCTTGAGGAGGGCCTTGCCCTCGTCGGTGCTGGTCGAGATGAGGAGGACCTTCGAGCCGTTCCCCTCGGCGAGAGCGAAGAGGTCGAGCGCGTCGTCGCGTTCGTCCGAGATGAGCAGGAGGTCCACCCGGCCCGTGGTGAGCGCGGTCTTCACCTGCGACTCCCCGTAGGTGGCCCGGGACCCGGTCCTCACCTCCGTCAAGAAACGCGTCATGGCGGACTTCTCCTTCGCCATGGTCATGGTCTGGCGCGTCTGGGCGGCGGCAAGCGCGAGCTCCTTCAAGCCCTGCTCGTTCGTGTAGCCGGTCGAGAAGAGCGGCTCCACCACCTTCTGACGGACCCGGTAGTCGAGGTCGCCCCGGTCGAGGAAGTCCTCCTTGGTGGCCCCGGGGCCCCCCACGAAGATCCCCAGGAGGTGGTCCACCTCGGGCATGAAGATGCGGTTCGCCTTCTCCCCGACGCGGCGCAGCCAACCCAGGGTCTCGCCCTCCATGATGCGCTGGAAGCGTTGGGCGCTCTGGCCGCCCATGTGGTGCTTGCCCATGAGGTTCGACTCGAAGCTGTCGACCTCCTGGATGCGCGTGCCGTTGAGCCAACCCAGGCAGGCCTCGCTCCGGTCCATGACGATGAGCCCGTAGCGGTCGGGCTCCCGCGCCATGTCCTCGAGCGGCTCCAGGACGAAGCCCGAGCCGCATCGGTAGAGGTAGGTCGAGACCGGGTCCGGCGGCTCGAAGAGGATCTCCTCGTCGCCTCCTACGAAGCAGGCGAGGCCCCGGGGCGGGGTCTCCTTGAACTCGTGCAGGCGCGAGACCAGGCGGCCGAGCGCGGTGGTGATCGCGACGCGCGTCTGGCGGCTCTTGACGTTCTCCGCCTGCACGGCCTCCGAAGCGATGCGGCCCGCCGCATCCTCGATCCGGCGGCCCGGAGGGATGTAGAGGGTGACCATCTCGTTCGGTCGGCCCTTGATTTCGTGAAGGTGCTTCAGCGCCCTCCGCAGGCGCAGACGCTCGGCCTCGGGGGTCGTCCCGGCCCTGTCGAGTCAGGCGTCAGGTGACATGGGTCTTCCCATAGGAGGGGGCTACTTAGAGGCTGAGGGGCTCCTCGCTCGACCCTGGGCTGATGCCCGAGCCCCCCCCCACCATCTCTCCGCCAGCGATCTCGGGGTGCATCGCATCGCCACCACATCACCGCTCCGCCGCTCCGCCGCTCCACCACACCACCACACCACCACACCACCACACCAGCACGGAGGAGTGCGCTCTCCCCACCGGGCGAAGGGGCTCGAGGGTGGTGGACGAGGGGGCGAGAACCCTCTTAGTCCTCTCCCGCTCCGACCCTCGTGGTCGATGAAGAGGACCTGGCCTCCTCGGTCCTGAACTTCTACGGGGCGAGCTTCGGCTACGAGAGGACGGTCCCCATCGCCGGCGTGCCGTTCGCGCTCTTCACCCGACGGGAGACCGAGAGCGAGGCCAAGTTCCGGCCCAAGGTCGTCCGCAGGTGGCTCCTGGTGCCCCAGGACTGGATCTTCTTCGACCGGAACCAGGAGGTGCTCATCCTCGGCCGCGACGGGAAGAGGCCTGCCCGGGTCTCGGGCCTCCTCTCGGTCCAGAGCTCGGACGGCACCCGGCCCCCGGCGGAGTTCGAAGAGCAGGGGATCGAGTTCCTCACCCGGAAGTTCCCGTCGGACCTCGAGCTCTACCTCGTCCGCAACTACGCGGACCGCGTCCTCTCCGAAGAAGGACGGGGAGCCCTCGGGCTTCCCCCGCCCCTCTAGTATCGAGCGAGGCGAAAGGAAGGCTCCGGCGCTCAGCCCTCGCCGGCGGGAGGGTCCTTCGAGACGTCCTTCGCGCTCGCCGTGTCGACCGGAGGGGCCCCCGATGGTCGTGGGGCGGGCCGGCGCACCGGCCCGAAGGGCGAGGTGGGAGTGTCGGCGCTCACGTCGACGATCCCGGTGGGGTCGCCTCCCGAGGGCATCTTGTCCTCATCGGAAGGCAGCCGGACGATCTGCCCCTCTGCGGCGCTCTGCCTCCGACGGGCCCATTCCTCGTAGGTCACCACCTTGACCGCTGCCAACATCGTGCTCACCATCCTTTCGCCCTGGGGGGGCTCTTAGGACCAAATATCGGGGCGAGGGCGTATCAACCGCCGTCCGAAGAGCGGGCTAGAAACCTGGACTCCACGCCACACTGTGACGTGCTCCGCCGTGTCCGATGCGCAC
Organism: Thermoplasmata archaeon; assembly: GCA_027306505.1. Taxonomy (GTDB): domain Archaea; phylum Thermoplasmatota; class Thermoplasmata; order Lutacidiplasmatales; family UBA184; genus JAKAAX01. Next base: position 88,083 of record DAHUZP010000081.1, read on the forward strand.
GTCTACACCCGGTGAGCGACCGAGAGGATGGGGCTCCTCGCGGGAGCGCTCTCCAGGGGCCCCTACATCATCGGTGGCGGGGGCGGCGATGGCGCCTCGGGCGCGGCCGAGGGGGGCGGAGGAGGAGGAGGAGGAGGCGGGCTCTGAGGGTAGGCCCCCGGAGGCGGCTCTTGGAACCCCGATGGGGGCGGCGGGGGAGGGGCCGGAGCGATCATCGAGGAGCCGGGGCCCCAGGTCGCCGGCGGGGCTGCCGGGGGCGGTGAGGACCTCTTGCGCCGGGTGACGAGCACGACCAGCACGACGACCGCGACCAGGATGATCGCGAGCAAGATCCCCAGGTCCAACCAGGAGAGCCCGAGGAGGCCTCCCCCCGGGCTCGCGATGGGGGCGGGGGACACCGTCACCATCACGACGTTGCTCGTCGCGGTCGCGCCAGAGCTGTCCGTGACGACCACCGTGACCGTCCAGATCCCCCGGACGGGGAACGTGTGGGTGGTGTGGTTCACCGTCGTCGTGAAGGGCAGCGTGGTGTCGCTGAAGATCCACTGGTAGCTGGTGTAGGTACCGCTCCCGCCCGTGACCGTCGCCGTGTAGACCGGGCCGGACTGGCCCGCTACGGCGGTGGTGGGCCCGGTGAGCACCGCCTGGAACTTCGCCGCGGAGGGGTTCACGGTGACCGTGAGGGTCCTGGTCGCGCTCTGGGTGGGGATGCTCGTGTCCACGACGGTCGCGCTGACCGAGAACGTCCCGGTCGCCGTGGGCGCGCAGCTGAAGAGGTTCACGTTGGAGGAGGCGCATCCCGGGGGCAGCCCAGCATAGGTGTAGGTGTACGGGGTCAGCCCTCCGGTCGCCGTCACCTGGAAGGAGATCGCGCTCCCCAGGGTGAGGGTGGAGGGGGTCGCGGTGAAGCCCGTGATCTGGAGCGGTGGAACGTTGGTCACGTCCACGACCAGGATGTTGCTCATCGCGAGCTTGGAGGCGCTGTCGGTCACGTTGACCCAAGCTTCGTAGGCCCCCACCGCGGAGTAGGTGTGGGTCGGGTTCGCGAGAGCGCTCGTGGTGCCGTCCCCGAAGCGCCAGAGGTAGGACGTGTAGGGCTGGGTCCCTCCGGTCGGGGTGGAGGTGAAGGAGACCGAGAGCGGCGGGGCCCCGACGGTGGGCGTCGCGACCGCGACCACCGACAGCCCCTGGGACGCGGTGATCACGAGCGAAGCGGAGGTCGCAGCCCCAGCCGTGCTGTCCGTCACGTTGACCCAGGCCGTGTAGGTGCCGGGGCTCGAGTAGATGTGCGACGCATCCTGGGTGCTCGCGGTCGCTCCGTCCCCGAAATGCCAGCTCCAGGTGGGGAACGAGCCGGAGCCCCCGTAGGCGGCACTGGTGAACCTGACCGAGAGCGGGGACTGACCGGAGAGGGGGCTCGCGTCAGCGAGCACGGTGAGCGGGCTCGGTCCGTACACGTGCACCGCGATGTGGTTCGAGGTGACCTTGTTGGAACCGCCGGTGACCGTGACCGAGGCGAGGTAGTTGCCTGGGGTGAGGTAGACGTGGTCGGTCTGGTCGGAGGACGTGACGGTGGCGAACGCGTCGCCGAAGGTGAAGTCGTAGCTGTAACCGCTGAGGGCGCTCACCCCGCCCGTGACGTCGGCCCCGAAGTTCACGGAGGCCCCGACCGGGACGTCCGTCACGTTGGCGGAGAGGACCGCGGTCATGGTGCCCAGCCACGCCGTGTTCCCGTTCTGCTCGGCGAGGAGCATCGCGAGCTTGCCCACGTCGGGGCTCCCGAGCCCCGTCACCGGGTCCCAGCCGACGTTGCAGGTGTAGCCCGCGCCGTAGGACGGGACGATGTTGTTCCCGACCACCACGTCGTGGAAGCCCGTGTCGTAGTTCGCGGACTCCGCGATCAGGTAGAGGTCGTAGTTCGCGAGCCCGTTCGCCTTGTTCGCGGAGGCGTTGTAATCGTAGATGAGGTCCAGCATCCCCGCCCAGGAGGGGGAGGCGAGCGACGTCCCGGCGGACAGCGTCCAGGCCCCGGTGTAGTACATGGTGATCCAGGTCCCGCCGATCGCGGACACGTCCGGGACCCCGCGGTAGTTCTCGGCGGTGGGGAAGCCCGTCATGGACCGCTGGTACCAGGGTACGGCGATGGAGGAGGTGTTCCAGGCCCCGGAGTTGTCGGCGAAGCCTCCGGTGGACCCCGCATCGTTCGCCCCTGTGGTGGTGCAGCTCGGGTCGTTGGTCCCGTTCCAGGCGAACTCGGCCCGGAAGACCCCGGAGGGGTAGGGGTACACGTCCGTCCCGCCGACGCCGAGCCCGGAGGGCGTGTCCGTCGGGGGGTCCGAACCAGGCATGCCCGGGGCGCCGCAGTCGCCGCTCGCCGTCATGTAGGTCTGGCCCTGGGCGGCCGCCTGGTTCCAGGGCTGGGAGGAGTACCCGCAGCCGGTCGCGTTCGCGGCGTAGCCGCAGCCCCAGCTGTTGGAATCGATGTAGACCCCGTTCGCGAGGTTGTCCCAGAGGGCGTCCCCCTCCTGGATCGCGCTCGCCGACAGGTCGACCTCGAGGGTCGCGTTCGGCGCCATGGTGTGGGCCCACTCCATGTCCAGCAGGGTCTCCCCCGACCAGCCGGTCGCCCCGCCGCCGTTGTTGGCGCAGGCCCAGTCGTTGTTCCCGGAACCGATCAGCTTCAGCGTGGACCCGTTCACGAGGAGAGGGAGGTGGTAGGCCGTGGAGAAGGCGTTGACGTCGGTGAGATACTGGGAGGTGAGGTAGCCCGTGTCGCACATCTCGTCCAGGCCGATGTTCGTGCCGGCCCCGGAGAGCCCCTTCGCGAGGAGCGGGCTCTCGTCGTAGTAGAGCTGGGCCCCCGCAGGCGATTCGCCGGGGATGAGGGGGAGCAGGTAGCTCGCGTTGGTCCCGTTCGCGTCCACGACCCAGACGGTGATGTTGTAGCAGGCGACGGCCGCGCAGTAGTCCGTCTGACCCGGATCGTAGTAGTTGTGGAAGAGGGAGAGGTTGTGGGCGTTGGTGACCACGTTCTGGACGGTGGTGTCACCCCAGTGCCAGCTCACCTGGTAGGGAGGCGTCCCTCCGTTGATGCCGAGAACGTAGGTCTGGTTGCTGGAGGTCGGCGGGAACGCGATGGACGCGGTGGTGGACGCGAGGATGTAGGGGTTGGCCATGCTGAGGGTGAGGGCACCCGGGATGGACGGAGCCGAGGCGCGGTGCTCGTTCGCAAGGAGGCGCGCGGGGTCGACGGTGAGCCGGTGGGAGACCGCGCTCGGTTCCGCGCTCTGGAAGGCCCCCGTCACCGTGACGCCGCTCGCGAGCCCGTCGGGGAGCTGCATCCCGCTGCGGGGAGCGTAGCCCGCGTGGCCGTTGGGAGCGACGGCCTCCACGAAGACGGTCCCGAAGGCGCTGTCCATGTCGGCGGCCGTTCCCCGTACGTTCCAGAGGAAGGGGCTCACGACCTGGACCGAGATCCGGTGCTGGGCGAGATAGCCACCGAGGGCGGCCTGCTGACCCGCGGAAGGACCGAAGATCTGGTCGAAGGCGTTGCCGGTGAAGTACTGGTGGTAGAGGGGTGAGGCGGGGTTCGATTGGTCGGCGAGCACCTGGGAGAGACCGGCGGAGTTCGTGGTCGAGAACTGGATCGATCCCGCGACGTTCGCCGTTCCTGGGAGGGGGGCCCCGAGGCGCAGGTCGGAGGGCACGAAGAGCCCCGGGACGAGGGTGGTGGAGCCATGGTAGCCCGGCACGGCCAGGATGGCAGGAGCCGGCATCGCCGCGACAGCGACCAGGGCGGCGGGGACCCCGATGAGCAGGACCACGAGCCAAGGAGCGACCCTGGACCCCCGGAACGCCCTCGACACAGCGACGAGGGCACCGCTCGACCGATGGGCGTTCGAAACCGCCCGGGTACGGGGTAGGTTCATGCAGAAAGAACCCGGGGGGCGGTATATGACCCAGACAGGTGGGGGCACGCTCTCCCGGGGCGCCCCTCCTCGGCCCTACAGGACGCCCATCTCGGTCAGCTTCTCGGGCAGGTAGGTCTCGGTCACGTAGTTGAGACCGTACTTGGCGAGCGATTGCTGCTCCGCCTTCTTCCCGTTCTGGAGCATGAGCTCAATCTCGCTCTTCCACTCTTCCGTGTTGAAGCGCGGGTCGGTGAGCTCCGCCTTGAGCGCCTGGATGTCCCGGTCGGAGAGCGTGTCGCTGGGGAGCTTGTAGTTCTCGATGTCGGAGGCGGTCACGCCCAGGAACTCCGCTCCGGGCGTCGCCAGGTAGTGGGAGATGTGGGCGGTCTTGATGGCCCCATAGGCGACCGACGCGAAGATGCGGAACGACCAGGGGTCGCCATCGGTGAAGACGACCACGGGGAGCTTCAGCTCCTCGTTGAGCCGCTTGAGGAAGCGCCGCGTGGACCGGGCGGGCTGGCCCTTCAAGTGGACGAGCAGCGCGTTCTGGTCCTCGTCGAACCCGTTCTCCGCGAGACGGTCGACCATGCCGCCGCACTCGATCGCGAGCACGAACTTCGCGCCGTGCGAGGAGAAGGTGATCTTCTCCTTCTCGACGTTCGCGGGCAGCTGGTAGCCTCCGTCGCCGACGTCGTCCCGGCAGTTGATCTTCTTCTTCTGGCCCTTGCGGTTGACCTCGGTCAAGGTGAGGTCGCCGATCACGGAGGCGCCGTTCTCCTCCGGGCGCAGCCGGAAGTCCTCCCTCATCCGCTCGCAGAGGACCTCCAGGTCCTCGACCAGGAGGTTCGACTCGTTCTCGCTGTGGAACTTCGCCTCCTCCCACTGCTCGCTGATGTAGTAGAGCTCCCGCAGCGTCGAGTGCTTCCCGTCGCGGGCCATCTCCTCGATGAAGTCCACGAGCCAGAAGGTGCGCAGCAGCATCAGCGCCCCGTCGAGCTTCCGGGCCGAGCGGATGCCGCTCTGGTTCCCGAGCCTCCAGACCCCTTCACGGCTCGAGAACTGGATGTTCTGCTTCGTCCGCAGCGGGAGCTTCATGCGGGGGATGTCCCCCTTGTAGAGCTGGTCGTAGATCTGCTGGGCGAGGTCCAGCGTGGGCTGGAGGATCGCTCGGTCGGAGGTCGGGAGCGCCGGGACCTTACTCTTCGTCGGCAAAGGACTCTTTCTTTTCGGTGGCATCGTAGTCCACTTCCTCATCGCCTTCGGCGGGGGTCGGTCGCGCGGCGGCGATCTCCGCGTTCTCCGCAGCTTCCACGAGCGCCGCCGGGAGCCGGACGTCCCAGTCCCCGGGCAGCGGGTCGGCGCCGAGCAGGTGCGCCTCGTCCACCCCGGCGACGAAGATGTCCACGTCCTCGGCTTCCATCTCCTCGCCCTTGGGCCAGGTGAGCGTGTAGGTCACCTTCGCGTTCGGGGTCAGCTTCTGCAGCGGGAAGGTCACCCGTCCTAGCTCCTGGCTCACCGTCTCGGGCGCGGGTTCGGCGGAGAAGCCCTCCTTGACCGATTCGAGCGGGAGCTCCAAGAAGAGCTCGATGGGGCGGATGCGCGAGGTGTAGTTGGTGAGGGTGAGGCTGGTCCGGGGGGAAGGCTTCGCCGGGTCCTCCCCCGAGCCCTTCGCCTCCACCGCGACGACGTCCATGATCCGCGTGATGACCCGGGTGAGGTCGGGCACCGGCTTGTCGACGATGCCGCTCGCCTTCTGCGCCATCCGGGGCAGGATCTTCTGGATGATCGTGAACTTCTCCATCGCCTGGTCGCGCCGGGTCCGCCGCGAGAGGTGGAGCTTCATGTTGCGGGCGGCGGTCTGCACCGCGAGCTCGATCTCCCGGGTGATGTCGTCGGTGTGGGCGACCGCCTCCTTGGCTTCCGAGGTGAAGGGCACCTTCGTGGAGGCGACGTGGACGAGGAGGACCACGGGGCCCACGGGGATGGCCCCGGACTTCTGCTCCAACCCGTAGCGGTGCCAGTCCATGTCCGCGACGGTCTGGGTGATGGCACAGGCCCCCTGCTGGAAGAGCAAGGGCACGCGGTTCGCGAAGCGGAGCAGCTGGACCGGCTGGTCCGAGGGCAGGTCGCCTCCGTAGACCAGTCCCACCTCGACGATGAAGGGGCAGCCCGCGTGGACCTTGGGCGGGCGGCTCACCGGAGGGGAGTAGAACTCGGGCCGCAGCGAGCCCAGGACGTTCTTGAGCCCCCGCTTGATGAGCATCGGGCCGATCGGGGAGAGGCACTCCGCCGAGGGCGTCGCCATCGGGGTGTCCTTGAGGGCGGCGAGGAGGCGCTCCACGCGCTCCGGGGAGAACGCGGAGGGGTTCTCCCGACCGGTGAACTCCCCCTTCTGGAGCACGTCCGAGATCCCCCGTCGGCTGATCCCCGAGAGGTCGGTCGAGAGGAACAGCTGCAGGGTCTTCGAAGAGCTGCGCCGCAGCATCTGGTCGAGCTCGCCGAGCTCGAGCCCGTGGGGGTGCGGGGGGATCTCCTTCGCGAGCGCGGGGAGGTCGGGCGTCGCCCGCTCCCAGGTCGTGCGGGTCCCGTCCGGCTCGACGAAGACGAGGCGCGCGTGGGGATTGACGATCGCCGTGCCCTTGAGGTACTCGAAGGGGGACTGGCGGCCGCGCTGGTAGCGGGCCTTGAGGACGAGCTCGATCCGCGTCCCGTGGGGGCGGTCCCAGGCGAGGACGTCCTCCTTCACCACTCGGGCCAGGTTCTTCTGGGTGTCCAGGAAGAGGTCGACGACGTTGGCCGCCGGGTCCTCCTCGATCTTCGAGACGATGTGCGCCGGGGTCGCGGTGGTGAGCCCCGCGTAGAGGACCGCCGCCGAGATCCCGATCCCCTGCTGCCCGCGGGCCTGTCGGTTCGAGTGGAAGCGTGAGCCGTAGAGGAGCCGCCCGAAGACGTTCGCGATCTGCTTGCGGACGATCCCAGGGCCGTTGTCCTCGACGACGACCTTCAGGCGTTCCTCGGTGACCTTGGAGATCTCCACCAAGACCTCGGGGAGGATGCGCGCCTCCTCGCAGGAGTCGATGCTGTTGTCCACCGCTTCCTTCACGGCGGTGAGCAGCGCCCGGGAGGGGTTGTCGAACCCGAGGATCTGGCGGTTCCTCTCGAAGAATTCCCCGATGGAGATCGCCTTCTGTTTGGAGGCGAGCTCCTCCGCGATGCTCTTGGGGGGCACGGCGACGCGATTTCACGAGGGGTAAAAAGCGCACGCTTCCTCTGGGCCTCGTCAGGAAGGACCGCCCATGTCGCTCCGAACGGACCGTCCGCGGCTCTCCGCCCCTGGGGGGGGCACCCGCCCGAGCCCCCCCCTGCCCCGGGGAGGCCCCCCTTGAGCTCCCCGCTCCCGAGGGGGCCCCCGCCGTCCCTGGGCGAGGCGGACCGACGCCGGCTCGAAGGGGAGAAGTCGCGTCTACGCCGAGAGGTCTGGGACGCGCTCAAGGACCGGGGCGTGGCCCGGTTCCCGTTCCCGCCGCACGATCGCATCGCCAACTTCGAGGGGGCCCTGGAGGCGGCCCAGCGCCTCGCCGCGACGCAGGAGTTCCAGAGCGCGAAGGTCGTGAAGGCGAACCCGGACGCCCCTCAGCTCCCGCTGCGCACCCTCGCCCTCCGGAAGGGGAAGGTCCTGGTGATGTCGGTCCCGCGACTGCGCGACCCCTCCTGCTTCCGCCTCTTCCCCGAGGGAAGCCACGCGACCCCCACGATCGAAGCCGCGATGTCCCAGGGCCAGCCGCTGCGCCCGCAGGACGTGCCGCACATCGATCTGGTCGTCGCGGGGAGCGTCGTCGTCGGAGAGAGGGGAGAGCGGATCGGAAAGGGCGGAGGGTTCTCCGACCTCGAGTGGGGGTTACTCTCCGAAGTGGACAAGGTGGACCGGGGCACCCGGGTGGTCTCCACCGTCCACGACCTGCAGCTCCGCACCTCCTCCATCCTCCCCGTCCTGCCCCACGACGTCCCGCTCGACCTGGTCGCGACCCCGACCCAGCTCCTTCGCTTCCCCCAGACCCTCCCTCGTCCTCGCGGGGTCATGCCGTGGGAGCTCACCGACGCCACCCGGTCCGAGGTGTCGTGGCTGGGCAAGTTCATGGCGGAGCAGGAGCGGGAGCGTCGGTTGCGAAAACCGTAGTGCGTATAACCGGAGGGTCGAGCCTCCCGGCTCCACCTCGGTCCCGGAACGTTCTTCAGGGGAGGCGCGGTACCAGGTACGTGCCCCTGACCCTCGAGTGGCAGAACCTCTGGACCATCGCTCTGCCCCTCTTCCTCAGCCTATGCACCTCGACCCTGTTCACGGTGCTTCTTTGGCGGGTGGCCTGGAAGAGCGGGATGCCACATCGTCGTGAACCCTGCGTCAACTGCGTCTTCGAGAAAGGGCTGATCCGGCATGGCACCTGCCGTGAGACCTGCGCGGTGAACGTGATCCCCACGCTCCCCCTACTGCTCTTCCTCTTCACCTCGAACTTCGCGCTCTTCTTCCTGGTCTTCCCCGGCATCGTGGTCACGTACATGTTCCCTGGAGGGTTCGACCCGACCTGGAGCAGTGCGGCCGTCATGGCCGTCGCGGCCGCGAACGGCGGCGCCTCCATCCTGCTCGTGGGATACTTCGTTCAGGACAAGGCGTGGCACCGGGAGCTCTTCTTCCGGATCGCCGCTGCGGGAAGCACGGCCGGGCTCGTTCTGGGCCTGGTCTTCCAAAGCCACCCGGGCTTCCTCGGGCAGATGGGGACCTTCTGCCTGGAGGTCACGCCGTTCGGTATGTTCGCGGTGATCATGACCTCGGGCCTGGAGCACCGGGCACGCTGGGGGCGACCGGTGCTCGGTCTCAGGGCCCTCGGATTGAGCACCCTGCCGCTGTTCCTGATAACTCTCGTCGCCGTAGCTAGGATCTTGTTCGTTCTGAGCGCGGCGTATCCGAACCTTCACTGAGGCGAGAGGAGGGAGGCTCCACTCCCGGAGGGTCGCGTCGCCAAGGCAACATGGGGAGAGGGTCGGGGGCGGGTCTTGGGGTCCTGGGAGGCGGGAGCGGCAGGGGGAGGAGCCACTCGCCTACCACGTAGAGCAGGACCGCCAGGATCACGGCAGCGAGGATCTCCTCCTGGAGCACGGGACTCGGGTGGTTGGCAGTCTGGATGTACGTGAGACCAGCGACGGCGAGCGTCCCGAAGGCGACGGCGACGACCGCGCCCCGCAGCAGGCGCACCTCCCGGTCCCGGTAGATCATCGATGATGACGCAACGGACCCGGGGCGGATGTCCCTTGCGCCGGAGGGACCTCGCCACCTCACAAGGACGTTCTAGTGGCCCTGCTCTTTCGCGCGCTTTCGAACGCCCTCGTGCCGCTCCTCGGTGAGCGTGAGCGCGGAGCGGGCCTGGTCCAGGATCTTCTGGAGGTCGTCCTCGGTCGTCTGCTCAGGCGGGCTGGGGGAAGCGGAGGTGACCTTGGGGGTCAGGGGGGTGGTTGGGGGCGACGGCTTGGGTTTGTTGGGAGAGGGACGAGCGGAGGGCTTGCCTGCGGGTGGGTCGATGGCGAGGACGGAGCGCAGGGCCGCGAGCTGCCGCTCCAGCTCCTCCATGCCGGGCTCAGGTTCGTCCTCCTCCACGTACCCCTCGTTCGCGTCACCTGACGGGGCTTGTCCTGAGGCGGGAACGCGAGGGGTAGGGCTGCTCGGCTGGGAAAGGCCCTTCGCCAGGGGTCTGATCGAGGTCAGCATTCCGTCCAGGGTCTTCGCCATCTCGTCCAGCCGGCCCTCCGGAGTTCCCTGGGCCTGCTCAACCGTGGGGAGCTTGTCGAGGTCGGCGGGCAACTCGGGTTCCTCCGCCGGACTTCCCACGACCGGCCCTGCTCCGGCCGAGGCTTGAGCGAGCCCCGTCCCTACCTGTGGCAAGGGCGCGACCTCGGTGATCGGTGGGCTCTGGTCCGAGGGAGCAGTTGCGGACGACGTCTCCGCTGGCTCTACCTCGAGGACCTCGGGCGAAGGGGTAGGGGATTCCGTTTCCAGCTCGGAGGCGGGCCCAGCCACCTCTCCCTCTACGTTTGCGGCAGGGACAACCTGGAGCTCCTCTGCGACGGAAGCCGCCCCTGGAATCTCGGCGACAGGCGGAGTGTGTTCGAGGACCGGCGCGTCGATGCCATCGATCTCGGCGGCCATCGCCTCCACCCCCTGTGTGCTGACATCCGGTGTAGAGTGGGATGGCCCGGGGACCTCGTCCCGTCTCGGGGAGGTCTCCGGAGCCGCCATCGACGGGGGGGGAGCGCGAAGCGCGGCCTCCATGTCCGATAGGGTGTCCGCTGGGGGCTTACCGTTCAGGAGCTTGAGGGGCGCGCGTCCGACCTCGACACCCGTGGCGGCCCCCGCGAGGTCGGCCAAGGCCGCGCGAAGCTGAGGTTCGAGCTCGGGGTTGAGCTCGGGCACATCCTCCTCCAGGTACTCGGCCGGAGGGGGGTGCTCGGCGCGAACCGGCATGTCCGGTATCGGCGTAAGAGGGGACGGGGCGGGTCCGGGGCGGTAGGTGGCCGTCGGTCCCTCATGGACCCCCAGGTTCTCGAGCTCGCTGAGGACCGCTTGGGTCTCGGTAGTCGTCGAGGTCCTCCATGCCGGAAGCGGGGGCGCTTCCTTAGGCCTCGATTCGTACCGAGCTGCCGTCCCCGTGTTCCTGCCCCGCCCTACTAGCCCTTCGGAGGACCTGGGGACGCGCCGGGGGAGGGCCACGTCCTCCTCCAGGGGCAGTCCCTCGGAGGAGCTCTCCCCGTACCCCTCCGGGATCGGGGCGGGGTAGGGCAGGTAGGGCCGACGGACCATCCGGGTTCCAGGTCCAGGCAAACCGAGGGCGCGCGGGGCCATGTAGGGCGCGATGAACAGGATCCCGATCGTGATCATCGACATGCCGAGGAACGCGTCGAACATCGACGCCGCAGTGAAGGTGTGGAGGATGAACATGTCGAAGAGGCCAACGGCGACCGCAATGCCGCCCAGGAGCAGGTTGATGGCCAGGTATCCGCGGTCGCGGATATCTCGAGCTTCTTCGACCAAGCGGTCCCCTCCTCAGAGGAAGTCTAGGTGAGGCTCACGCATAGTCCTTTCAGCATGGCCAGGGAGGATGGCCCCCCCTGCCATGAGCCACCCCAAGACACACACCACGCCTGTTCCACTCGAGAATCTCTCGTGAGATGAAGGGGTTGGGCGGGGGAGAGACCCGGTCTCTCCCCCGTCGGTCTCTGACGCTGCTTCTAGCCTTGTCCTAGTACGGGCTCACCAGCAGGTTCGCTGCGGTGGTGGTGGCGACCGTGGTTCCCCCCGTGTAGATGACAAAGCTGATGTCGAGGGTGGGCGCGGCAGCGCCGGTCGCCGGCGTTACGCACTTCAGGGTGTCGAGGGTCTGAGGCGCAAGGACCCCCGTCATGTCGAACGCAATGATCCCTGGGGTGGAGCCTGAAGCTGCCGGGCACCCGGAGTTCAACGCGGTCTCAACACCGACTGCGGGGGTGAACGTCACCGCGCAGTTGGTCGGGTTCACGCTGAAGTCGTAGCTCCCGGATCCGCCCGGGCCTCGGGCGACAGGCGCGTCCGAGACGATCATGAGGGCACAGGTCAGGGGCCCGGTGAAGACCAGGGAGGTCATCGCGAGGGCTGTGGAATCGATGGTGAAGGACCCGCCAGCCGCGTACTCGTCGAAGCTGTAACCGTTGAGGACGGTAACTCCTTCGGACAGATATCCGTTGACGACAGTGCTCAAATGGAAACATCCCGCAGGGGCGCCAAGGGTCCCGAGCGTACCGGAAGCACAAGTGCTCGTCAGCACACCCAACGCCGCCGCGGCCCCATAGTTCGAGCCCTGATCCCATGCGAAGGGTCCGGTGAGGGTGTTGGTGACGCTGGTGGACAACTCGAACGTGATGATGACATCGGCTACCACGGACCCTGTGACCGCTAGGACGGCTACCCCCATCAGGAGGGAGAACCAGCGAACTGGTCGGTGCCTTCGGGTCTGGTCACGGTGCGTCGACTTGTTTCTAGATACGATGTTCATCCAACCACGCTCCCCGATGAGGGTTGCACCCCATTCATGGCGAATGGGGGCTAATAAACGTGGCGGGGTCCCAGGCCGCATGGATACGCTCTATGCGGTTATATACGCATGATTGCGCAGTGCAACCTCAGCGGCCTCCGCGGTCACTTTCCCGTCGCGCGAGGTAGACCGCGCGCTTGGTGAGCTCGTCCGCGCGCCGGTTCTGTTCCCGGGGGATCGAGACGAACCGGCAGGAAGCGAAGCGCCGCGCGAGGGCGCCCAGGCGATCGTGGTAGGCTTGGAGGTGCGGGGCCTTGACCCGGTACTCCCCGCTTATCTGGCGCACGACGAGCTCGCTGTCGCCGTAGACCACGACCGGGCCCTGGTAACCCTTCTCGAGCAGGTGCTCCAGCGCGTGGATCGCACCGCTGTACTCGGCGACGTTGTTCGTCGAGGCCTCCGAGTACGGGGGAGCGGCGAGGCCGCTCGCCTCGTGCTCGAGCCCCGCCCCCTCGATGGTGAAGGCCCAGGTCGCGATCCCGCGCGCGTGCGGGGGCTGGCAGGCGCCGTCGAAGTGCACGACCACCTCCCCGGCCCGGGGAGGGGAGGGCCCCCGGAGGCTCACGAGGGAGGGCTCTCGGGGGGAGGGTCCGCCCCTGCGTTGGGGTCCGGCTCCACCGGCTGCGCTTCATAGGCCGAGGGGTCCGCGGCGGCGGGCTCCGCCGACTGGTCCACCCGGGACTGGAGCTCCGGAGGCATCTGGTGAGTCTTCCGGCGGCGCAGTAGCACCACCGCGAATACCACCACCGCCGCGGCCACCACCGCGAATACCAGCAGCCAGAGGAGCCAGTCGATCGGGGCCGCGGTGTTGCCGGTCTTGGTGGTGGGGCACCCGCTCGTCCCCGGCGTGCAGCCGGAGGACGTCGGCGTGAGCACCACGTTCTGCGTCGTGGTCCCTCCCGCGGTCACGGTGATCCCGTTCAGGACGAACGGCTGGTACCCGCTCGCGTTCACGAAGATGGAGTAGGTGCCCGCCGGGAGCGAGACCGAGAACGTGCCTGCGGTGCCGGAGTTCACCGTCTTCCCGCTGGGCAAGAAGAGCAGCTGGATGCCCGAGAGCAGGCTCTGGGCGGACCCGGTGCCCGTGGAGACGGTCCCCGAGACCGTGCCCGGGAGCGGTCCAGCGCCCGTCACCGGCACGAGGGCCACCGCGAGCGTCGAGGTCTTCGAGGAGGTCACGGTGACGCTCCCGACCCAGGGCTGGTAGCCCGTCTCGTTGACGAAGACCGCGTAGGTCCCCACGTTCAACGTCGCGTTGAAGGTCCCCGCCGCCCCCGAGCTGGCGGAGCCGGGCCCCGCCGAGGAACGGAAGTTCAGGTTCACGTTGGAGAGGCTCCCGTGGGAGGTCGCGTTGGTGACCGTCCCCGCCACCCAGCCGGGCTGGGGGGCGCCGCCGCCGCTCGCCTGGAGCGTCACGTTCCAGTAGGCCGTGAGCGCGGAGAGGATCGTCAGGCTGGTGGACTGCGGGTTGTACCCGGTCGCGGAGGCCCCCAGGAGATAGGGACCGCCCGGGTGCAGGCTGATCGAGTAGGTCCCCGTGCTCTGCACGGTCTGCGCGCTGCCGTTGATGCTGAGCGTCGCGGTCGCCGGGGAGAGGTGCACGGCCAGGATCCCGGGCTTGATCCCACCGCCGCCGACGGGCGTGAGCGCGATGTTGAGCGTGGTCGTCGCGTGCGCGCTCACGCTGAGGGAGCTCACGTAGTTCGTGTAGCCGGTCTGGTTGACGTAGACCCCGTAGGTCCCGGGGAGCAGGCTCACGTTGTAGGCCCCGTTCGTCCCCGTGGTCGCGGTCGCGGGCCCTCCCGACGAGGTGAGGGAGAGCGTCGCGCCCGAGATGGTGGAGCCGGTGGAGCTGTCCGTGACCGAGCCTGCGGCCCAGCCCTTGGCAGGAGGCACGGGGGGAGCGGCCATGGCGTAGACGTTCCCGTCCTCGGCGACGAAGTAGAGGTGGCTCGAGGTCGCGCTGGGCGTCGCGTAGAAGGACGTCCCGCTGTGGAAGATGTTGATCGGGGCGCCCCCGGTCATGGGCAGCTGGTAGAGGAACCCGCCGCCCGTTCCCACCCAGAGGTCCCCGTTGAAGACCACGGGGGAGCCGCCGACGTCACCGTAGAGGTCCTCGCTCCAGGTGGTGGACAAGCTGGGCAGCGAATAGGCCTGGAGGAAGCCCGTGGAGTTGCTCGCGAGCAGCGTCGAGCCCACGATCACCGGGGAGGTGAGCGAGACCCCGGGCAGGGCGGAGGGGGTGCCCACGGTGCCGGAGCTCGTGGTGATCGGGTAGACGCCGCCCAGGGTCGAGGTGACGTAGAGCGTCCCCGAGGAGAGCGCCCCCGACTGGTAGACGCCGCCCGGGACCGCCGCGTTCCACGAGGCGGCCCCCGACAGGGAGACCGCGACGACGCCCCCGGGGTTCTCGCTCGCGAGGAGGAAGCCCGTCGAGGGGTCGTAGACCGGCGTGGAGTACATACGGTCCGTGGAGACCGAGCGCTCCCAGAGGACCGAGCCGTTCTCCGACACGCCGAAGAGCGTGCCGTTGGAGAGGGCCCCGTAGTAGTTCCCCTGGACCAGGGCGAGCCCGCCGTAGATGGGGGCCCCCAGCGTGATGTTCCACAGGATGGCCCCGGTGGAGGAGTACGCTTCGACCCCACCGTGGAGGGTGGTCGCGATCACGCCATCGCTCGGAAGGAGGGCCGGCACCGACCGGGAGGCGTTGCCCAGGTTGGCGCTCCACTGCAAACCACCCGTGGTCGGGTCGAACGCCCGGAGCTGCCCGTCCATGCCCGCGACGTACAGGTGGTTCCCGTCCGCCGTGATGACAGGGGAGCTCAGCAGGACGTTCTGGGTCTGGTAGGACCAGGAGACGTTCCCTTGGCTCACGAGCTCAGGCTTGTAGCTCCCCGTGAACCCGGCAGCGACCGGCTGGAGGGGCCAAGGGAAGGAGGTGAGCTGGTTCGTCCCCCCATAGTCCGACATGGGGAGCGGAGCGCGGGGCGTCTCGGAGAAGTTGAAGAAGTCCAAGGGCAGGTTGGCCATGGCGTCCAGCTCGCCGAGGGGTGGGAGGTTCCAGTTGTACTCGATGAAGTGCAGGAGCGAGGAGGGGGTGTAGTACTGGTGGGAGATGTACCCCTCCTTCGCGTAGGGGGAGATGACCACCAGGGGGATGCGGACCCCGGCGCCCAGACCGTTGATGTCGGGCGCGGGCACGTGGTCGTAGAATCCGCCTCCCTCATCGTAGGAGAGGAAGACCGCGGTCGAGTTCCAGTAGGGGCTGTTCTCGATCGCCCGGAGGACCCCGTCGATCCCTTGCTGGCCCTGGGTCACGTTCCCGCCGAAGCCGGCGATGGTCCCCGGGTGCTCGGTCCCGTTGAGCCAGTCCTGGGTGTACCAGGACACCGTGGGGAGGTTCCCCGTGTAGAGGTCGCTGTAGAGGTTGTACCAGGGCTGGAGGTGCGCGGCCTGTCCCTGGAACTGCTGGGTGTAGTAGAAGTAGAGCGAGGGCATGAGCTGCACCAGCGACGTCGTGAAGTAGCAGCTGGGACCCGTCGGCCAGGTCACTCCGGGGAGGCAGGTGCTGTTCGGGTTCTCCCCGTAGTTGCCGTCGAAGTCGCCCCAGGAGATGCTGTTGTTCGAGAGCTCCAGGGGGAGCGAAGGGAAGCTCACCGTCTGGACGGAGGAGAAGAGGCCGGGGTTGGTGGTGACCGGGCCCGAGGTGTCCGCGTAGTAGTAGAACCGGTTGGGGGTGGTGGGGCCCGCATAGGCCTGGAAGTAGTTGTCCGCGACCCCGTACTCCTCACCGAGCCCGAGCTCGTTCGCGACGATGTAGGAGGGGTAGAGGGCGTTGGACGTGTTCGTGTCCGTGTAGGTGAAGCCGTCCATCGAGCCGTTGTCCATGTTCCCCCAGATGTTCTCCACATCGTGGGCGGGGTCGCTCGAGGACTGGTTGCCGCTGTAGCCCCAGTTGACGTAGTAGTTGTTGGCGTAGCCCTTGACCCCGGTCTGGGTGTAGGGCTGCAGGACCCCTCCGGGGGGGCTGCCGAAGGCGCCCGGGAACTGGCTGAAGTAGTTGTCGAAGGCGTGGTTCTCCTGGATGATGATGATGACGTGCTTGATCGGCGTCGCGGTCTGACGGACCGACATCTCGCTCGCCGTCGCGGCGGAGGGAAGGGCCGGGGCACCCCCATGGGACCCGGCGACGGGACCCGCGGAACTCAGGGCGGCACCAGCGGAAGAGAGCAGAAAGAGCCCGGCGCAGGCAACGGTCAGCAAGGCGAGGGACCAGCGAGTTCGAAGCGGCGCGGTCATGGGTGTCAGCAGACGCACATGGACCGAGGTATAGCCTTTCGCGGCGCCCGCACGTGCTCCCGGGCCCTCCGGGGGCCTGACCGTGACGAAAATCGGTGGGACCTGGGCCGCCCCGCGCCGGCCCGTGAGGCCCGGAGGGGGGTGCCTTCAGAGGTCAGGACGGGGGGTACACGTCGTTCCCCACCCCCACCGGGGTTCGCGTGGAGAGCGGCATCTTAAATCTGGGGAGTTCTCACTTCTGGACAGGGCGACCATGGACACCGACGACGACTCCACGCGCTTCCACGCACACCTAAAACTGCTCCGAGAGGCCACGAAGGGCATCGGCAAGGACATCGAGATCGAGTTCAAGGATGTGGAGAAGGGGATCTCCCGCCTGCCCCACACCGTGGGGAAGGACTACGACGACCTCCACCTCGACATCGAGATGAAGCTCGCCCGGCTCAGCATCAAGGCCCACAAGTTCAAGCGGGAGTTCCCCAAGGAGGTCAAGGCGGAGCTCCGCAAGGCGGGCCACGCGATCAAGACCGGCGCGAAGATCGCCGGCGAGGCCCCCGTCGTCTACACGGCGAAGGGGATCCGGGCCGCGAAGAAGGGCACCCAGAAGGGGTTCGCCCGCGCCGCCGGGATCCACCACGACCCGATCGAGGAGTGGAACCACCCCACCGAGCCCAACCCCAAGTCGAGCTCGTAGGGCGTCGTCCTGCCGCCCGGTCCCGTGCGGGGGCCGGTAGGCCCGCCGGCACGGGGATAACGCTCCGTCGGCCGATGGGCGACCGGCCGACGGCGCAAGCGGCGAGCCCGCTTACCCCTCTCCCTCGTAATCGAAATAGATCCGCACCGCGGCGTGGTACTCCACGACCTTCCCGTGGTCGATCCGCCCTTCCATCTCGCTGACCCGGAACCACTTGAGGCCCCGGACCGTCTTGGAGGCGGTCTCGACGGCGTTCGCTGCGGCGTCGGCGAAGCTCTTCTTGGAGATCCCTACGACCTCGGTCACACGTTGCACCATGGTGCACCTGTGCCAGGGTGGGCGGAGGTGGATAATCAACCCTGGCTCATGCGTCAGGGGGGGACGGGGTGGGGTGGGGGGTCCGCGGCGGGTTCGCGCAGGCGTGAGACTTGTCGCCGCCCGGCTCACCCGCTTTCCGGGGTGAGTCGAGCATGCGCCTGGAAAGCGGGACCCCCCGGGTCGGCCCCCGGGCTTTTAGAGCCCCGCGATGGATACCCTGTCGGGTCGCACATGTCCAAGCGCAACGGGTCAAAGCCGGACCCCGAGGTCCTGGCCGAGGCCGTTCGGCGTGTGGTGGAGGTTTCCCATCCCCGGAGGATCATCCTCTTCGGGTCGGCAGCCCGTGGGGACATGGGACCGGACAGCGACCTGGATCTTCTCGTCGAGGTGGAAGGCCCGGTCAACCGGTTCCACAAGGCCCAAGAAATCTACCGACGCTTGTTCGGTCTGGGGTTCCCCGTTGACCTTGTCGTGGCAACGACAGAGGACCTCAGGACCTACAAGGACACCCCGGGGGCCATCTACTCCGTGGCGTTGAAGGAGGGACTGGTGGTCTATGGCGGGTAACCGCGAGGCCCAGGAACTCGCTCGGCGGTGGCTCATCCGAGCGCGGGGGAGCCTCGAGCTGGCTTATCATCCCAAGGGTGGGAACGTCCAGTGGGAGGATCTGGGGTTCAACGCTCAGCAGGCGGCAGAGAAGGCACTCAAGGCCGTTCTAGTGTGGCACGGGGTTCAGCCTCCCAAGACGCATGATGCCGCAGAGCTGATCCGCGCGCTCCAAGAGAAGCACCTGCCGGTCCCTCCGAAAGCGGAGGAACTCACCTCCCTGACGGCTTTCGCGGTCGAAGCGAGGTACCCCGGAGCAGGGTTTCCGGAAGTGTCGGAGGAGGACTACCGAGGCGCACTTGGCCTCGCCACTGCTGTGGTGGATTGGGCAGAGAAACTTCTGGGCAGCCCCCTCTGAGTCCTGCCGCTGACGCTGAAGGACCCGGAGTTCCGATGCCCGAGGGGGCACCGGGAGGACCGGGACGTGAGGCGGCCAAGAACGTGGTCGCACGCGCCTTGGCCATGGTAGGGAGGGGCACCCCCGAGGTCAAGCTCACGGAGACCGGGCCTCCACCGCCCCGCAAGGGGCCGTGAGCCTGGTCTGTGAAACGGGAACTGCCGCTGTCCGCGGAGGCAGAGCCGGTCCGAGCCCGGGGACGCCCGCCCTATGGGGAGGTGACCTGCACCCCGAAGGTGTTGAGGGTCACGGGGGCTCCCGCGATGGCCGCGTTGGAGTAGATGGCGAAGCTCACGTAGAGCTCGACCGTGTTGGCGGCGGTCGGGTTCGCCATGGCACAGGTCAGGGCGGTCGGGGACTGCACCGTGGGCGCGAAGCTGTCCGTCAGGTCCACGATGGTCATGCCCGGGGCGGAGCCCGCCCCGCAGCCGGGGGCGAGGGCCCCCAGGGTGGGCTCGGTCGCGGCGCAGCCGGTCGGAGCGCCGGGGATCCCCGTCGCCCCGGCGGTGGGGAGCGCATCGGAGATGATCGCGTAAGCGCAGACCAGCCCCGCGGGGAGCTTCACGGTGGGGGTGACCAGGGTGATCCCCGTGTTAAGGATCCTCGCGGTGGTCGCGAGAGGGGCGATGTTCTCGAGCTCGGCCACGTCCAGCACTGCGACCCCGACGTTGGCGACGCCGTTCACCTGGGTTGTGAGCTCGTTCGCGGGGCAGCTCCCCTTGGCGCTCCCGGGCGCGCAACCGTTCACGGTCGTGAGGCCAAGGCTGCTCGCGGCGGCGTAGTTGTTGCCCGTGACGAACTGGAACGGGGAGGCCGCGTTACCCACGCTCGTCGTGGCCACGTAGGTCAGGATCACGTCGGCCGTCGCGAGGCTCGAGATGAGGATGGCCGCGGCGACGATGAGGACCGGGGTGGTCACTTGTCGGCGGCGCCGGCCTTGCCGACGCCGGGTCCCCGGCACGGCCTTCGACGGTCCCACCTTGACGAGCTTCCAACCGAACACGAGGCTCCCCCGATCTTAGATGTGTATGGCCACACATAAGCCCTCCAGCGGTTATACGACGGAACCGCCCTCCTCCCTGGGCCGTAGAAACGGTATTACCCCCGTCAGGCGGTGACTACCGACGTGGCGCCCGACCCGGCTTCTTCCGGTCCTAGGACCTCCCGGGCCCGGGTCGCAGTCGCCCGTCGGGCCAGGTCCCGCTCCCTCCCAAGGAGCGTTTCGCTGGCCCTGCTCGCTGCGGTCCTCGGGGTGGTGGTGGGGTCCTCCTTCGTCGCGGCCGATGTGATCCTCACGTTCCAGGGGACGAGCTCGGTGGGCAGCGCGAACGCGCCGTTCCGGTTCGTGAACGGGGCGAACTACGTCACAGCGAACGGCCAGGGGTTCGTCCTGAACACCTACCCCAACGCCCAGCAGGTCTCCGTCGCGGCGGAGGTCTCGGGCGCGAACGGGGCCGCGGGCACCTACGCGCTCGACGTGCTCGAGTTCCAGACCGCGGTCGCGACGACCGTCGCCTGGACGGTCCACCTGGACGTCAGCACGGCCCTGGTGGCGACCGGGGTCAACGCGGCCTACCTCTCCTATTGCTCCGCGGCCCCGACGGGGGTCCCGGACACGGGCGCCGCGCTCTCCACCGGCACCGACGCCAACGGGAACCCCTGGACGCTCTACGCCCCCACCTGCCCCGTCGGCTCGGTGGAGAGCAACCTTCCCCTGAACGCTCCCGGGACCGGGGCCACCGTGACCGTCCCCGCGGGCACGGCCGCGGGGGTCTCCGTGCTCTACATCTCCTTCCTCATCGCGGTCACCAACACGGGGGCGACGACCTCCACCCCGGCCGTGATGACAGTCCAGGCCACGGCGTGAGGAGGGAGCACGGTCGAGCAGGACCCTTCCAAGACCCGGTCGCTGACCCGGTCGCGTTCGCGCTTCAGGCCCGGACGCCGGCAATGGCTCGCCCCGTTCCTCCTGGGGGGAGCCGCGGTCCTGCTGGTCTACGCCCTCGCGGCCCCGGACGCGCTGGGTGACGTCGTCGTCCAGCAGCAGATGTCGGAGGTCGCCTCGGGCCGAGCGACCCCGGTCACCTTCACGGCCTTCCAGAGCAACGTGAGGCTCCGCTGCGGGACCGCGACGGTCGCGGTCACCATCTATCCGGCCTCGGCCCGCGCGCTCGTCACGATCCATCTCCCTCGAACATGTCGCGGGAACACCTTCGTCTTCGCCGAGCCGGTCCGGTTCCGGACGTTGGCGAACGAGCGGGGCGAGCTCGGGCTCGTCTCGAACGCCTGGACCTCGAACATGGGCCGCGTCCAGTTCTGCGTCGCGGTGGCCGGGGGTGGTTGCACCACCACCACCATCACGACCACCCGCGCTACCGCCCCTCCCCTCTCGACCAGCCTGAGGAACCTCCTCGCCGGCCGGGTCTACGGGCCGCGCATCATCACGCGCCTGGGGAACCCGGGAGGGACGGCGACCATCATCCTGACCGAGCAGGTGGTCGGGACCACAGGGGGCGGCGGGGCCCGCGCCGCCTGGGTCGTGCAGCAGCAGATCGAGGTCCAGGTAGTGCAGTTCTAGGGCCCTGTCGCCTGTCCCCTGGCCCTCTCGCCCTTTCGACCTGGGAGCTCCCCCCACGCCGATTCCGACCCTCCCGGAAGTCGCGGGAGGTCGCATCCGCCCGATGGGACCTGTCACCGGGGAACCGAGGGAGGAAGAGGGGGGGGAGCCCTGCAGGTATCTCCCTGAGCCCGCGAACGACGTTCCCACGGTCAGGAGAGGTGTGGACGTAGCTTCAAGAAGGACAAGCGGGGTGAGGGTGTCGCATGTCGGCAGCACGCTGGTCCGCGCTGGTCGCCCTAGTGATCGTCGCCCTGATGGCCGTCCCTTCCCTGGCAACGGCTCCGGCAACAGGACGCTCTGCGCCGCTCGCGCCCCCCGTGTCGGTCGTTCCCATAGCTCGAGGGGGCCTCCCCTCCCAACCCCTCGCGACGGCCTACGGATCGGACACCTGGCAGGAGTTCCAGCATGACTCCTCCAACACAGGCCTCTCCGGGGACACACCGGTCGGGTCGGCCCTCAACTGGCAACAGAACATCTCGACCTTCAATGATGGACCCAACGCCCCCAATGTGCCCTCCCCCGTCGTGGGGCAGGGCATGGTCTTCATGGCCCATGGGGACGAGGTCACCGCCTACAACGCGACCAACGGCGGGCAGGTGTGGAACACCACCCTCCAGGGCGCGGCCCCCGCGACCACGGTCATCGACAGCACCCCTGCGCTCTGGCGCGGCTTCCTCTTCATCACCCAGGACAC
Source organism: Thermoplasmata archaeon (assembly GCA_027306505.1). Lineage (GTDB taxonomy): Archaea > Thermoplasmatota > Thermoplasmata > Lutacidiplasmatales > UBA184 > JAKAAX01. Next base: position 109,736 of record DAHUZP010000081.1, read on the forward strand.
GGGTGGTTTCCCCACCTGCGGTGCTCCCACCGGCTGCAGTGAGATCTTTGTCCTCAACGCGACCACGGGCGCCATCGCCACCACCGTGGCACCCGGCGCGAACCCCGCGTGGGGCGGAGCCAACTCGCCCAACTCCCCCGTCCCGATCTCCGGTCCCGCGTTCGCCGGCCAGAGCGGCGTGCTCTTCACCGACTACTACGGTTTCCTCTACACCTACACGTGGGACGGCACCACCCTCACCTCAGTGGGCTCCAACGGCGCCAACCGCGCGGTTCGGACCGGCACGGACAGCACCCCCGCGGTCACTTACATCAACGTACCGGGCGGGGGATGGAGCGCCTTCTACATCGACTGCGGCGACACCATCGGGGCCGGGGGCCACAGCGTCATCCGGGCCTACGAGATCGACACGCCGACACCCTTCACGGCGGTCCCCGGCTATCCCGCGCCGAACGGCCTCCCTGGCGGGCAGGCCCTCACCTGGTACAACATCCAGTCCGGGTCCATCGCTGTCGCGAACATGAGCGCGGGGGGCACGAGCTCCTACCCGTACGGGTTCTTCGGTGACGACGCGGGCCCGGGGGCCGTGAGCCACCTGATCGCGATGAACCTCACCGCCCACACCTACCCCGGCGTCGCCCTGCTCCAGGCGACCCCGACCTACCTCGACTCCGGGGTCCTCTCCACCCCGGCCATCGTCTCCGACTCCGGCACCCAGGTGGGCCTCCTCCTGACCGACCTCAACGGGACCGTGAGCCGCTGGAACTTCACGACCAGCGCGACCCCCACCGGGACCCTGGTCCAGGAGTGGAACCGCAGCCTGGGCTCCCCGATCGATGGCTCCCCCGCCATCGCGGGTGACGTGGCCTACGTAGTCAACTCCACGGGCGGCCTCTACGCCCTCAGCGTCAACACGGGCAACATCGAGTGGCAGTCCACCCTCACGGCCGCTACGCGCAGCAACCTCGCGCTCGGCTACTCGCGCCTCTACGTCCTCTCCGACCCGATCGGCGGCGGACCCACCGCGAACCTCACGGCCTACGGCCCGGCGGCGGGACCCACCGTGAACCGCCTGCTCGCGAGCCTGACCACGACGCCCGCCCAGATCTCCCCCGGGACCTCCTCCATGTTGCAGGCGCAGGTCACCTGGCGCAGCCCCTCCGGGGCCCGCTCGGGCCCCGCCGTGGGCGCGACGGTCTTCTTCAACGTGACCGGGGCCCTCGGTGGCACCACCTCGGGCTCGCCGGCGACCGTCAAGGCGGACGGGTACGCCTTCGCGAACTGGACCGCGGCCGCCTACTCCCCGGCCTGGTACAACGTCACGGTGGCCGTCACCGCGACCGCGCCGTCCAACACGAGCGGCGGGACGAGCGGACAGGTGACCGTCATGTCGGGCGGGACCCTCGGCGGCGGTGGCGGCAGCGGCAGCGCGCCCCTGCCCCTCACCGTCTCGGTCTCTCCTCCCTCCTCGACCCTGCTGGCGGGAGCTTCCGAGACGCTGACCTTCTCGGTCGTCTCCAACGGCAACCCCGTCTCCGGCGCCCCGGTCAAGCTCACCCTCGACGGACCGGGCAGCTGGCAGAACGCGGGTCCCATCACCACGGGCGCCGCGGGCACGGTGACCGACCTCTACACCGCTCCGGCCTCCGCGCAGCTCCCGCTCGCGGTGGCGACGCTCGTCAACGCGACCTCCACGCTCAAGGGCTACGCGAACGGTTCCGCGAGCGCGGTCATCCTGTTGCAGCCGACGACGGCCCCGCCGCCCGCGGGCCTCTCCGCGCTGAGCGTCCTGGTCAGCCCGACGACGAGCACCTTGATCGTCGGGAACACCGTCATGGTGGCCCTCACGGTGACCAACGCGTCCGACACGGTGAGCCACCCGCCGGTCGCGGGCGCGACGGTGACGGTCGTATCGACGCCCTCCGCTCCGGGGAGCTTCAAGGCCCCCACCACCGAGCTCACCAACAAGGCGGGGATGGCCTTCTTCAACTTCACCGGCGCGGCCGCAGGCTCCGTCCTCGCGACCTTCGCGGTGAACGCGACGAAGTACGTCTCGACCTCGGCGTCGGTCGCGATCTCGGTGGTCGTGACGTCCCCGGGACCGCAGCAGAACACCACGAGCTCTCCCAACAACAACGGGCTGCGCTCCCTGGACTGGCTGCTCATCGCCCTGGTGGTGCTCCTCGCGGTGGGCCTCATCGCAGCGCTCCTCCTGGGCCGCAAGCGCCGACAGAGCCCTCCGCCCGCGGGCGTGATGCCCTACGGTGCCGGCGCGGGAGCCGGAGCCGCGGCGGGAGGGGCCAGCGCCTTCTCCGCCGCCGACAGCTCCTCCGAACCGCCGGCGTCCGAGCCTGCGGCCGAGGCGAGCCCGTCCACCTCCGAGCCCACCCCGGAGAGCTCCTCCGCACCGGAGGAGACCTCCCCTGTCTCGGTGGACGAGCCGACGGACTCCGATTCCCCGGCGCCGTCCCCCGAGGGGTCGGAGCCGGGCGAGGGCAGCACTCCCGCCTCCGATGCCCCCTCCGACAGCGGGGGGGCCGCACCGGAGGAGAGCTCGGGGGGCCCCGCCGAAGGGACGGGCCCGTCCCCCGACGCGGGCAGCGACGCCTGAAGGGACCCGCCATCCCCCAGGCTTGCCCCCGCCCCTCCTTCCCCACCCACCGGCCTCCGAGCTTTCGGTGAGAGACCCTCGTGCGCTCCGCGCGCTCAGACCGCTCTTCACGGCTCGAGCGTGAACCCGGGCCGGGGCTCGAAGGGCGCGTAGGGGCGGGGGAAGCGCCCGGGATCGACCTCGCGGAGGTCGCCCCAGCGCCCGCGGGCGAGGGCGTCCGCCATCCATCGGGCGACGGCCCCTGCGCGCATGACCCCAAAGCCGTTGAACCCCGCGAGCACGAAGAGCCCCGGGGCCTCGGGGACCGGCCCGACCATCGGGCGGCGGTCGGGGGTGGAGGTGCAGATGCCGTGCCAGGAGGCTCCGACCGACGAGGAGGCCCACGCGGGGAAGCGACGTTCCATGAACCCCGCCACGTTCTCGAGGAACGGAAGGTCGCTCGAAGGGTCGAGGTGGTCCGGGTCGACCTCCTTGAGCTCGGTGCCGTCCCCCGCGAGCACGTCCCCGCCGGGGAAGGGGCGGAGGTAGACGTCGAGCTCGCTGTCGTGGACCCAGGGGAAGACCTTGGGGTGCCCCGCTTTCACGAGGCAGGCGCGGGTGAGGTAGGGGGCCAAGGGGAGCGGGTGGCCCAGGCCCTGGAGGACGCCCTTGGTCCAAGCCCCGCAGGCGACCACGAGACGCTCGGAGGAAGCCTCGAGCTCCCCCACGTGCAGCGTCCATCGCCCCCCGTTCCAGGTCGCCCGGGGATCGCCGAGGTCGGACTCCACCGTGGCCCCGTTCTCCCGGGCCAGGCGTCCGTAGAGGAGCGTGAGGTCGGTGGGGGCCACCACCGCGTCGTGCGGCGTGTAGAGCGCGGCCCGGACCCCGTCGAGCCGGGCCTTCGGGAGCAACGCTCCCGCCTCCCTGGGGGTGAGCAGACGGGCGTCCACCTTCTGGGAGCCAAGCCGCTCGCGCTGGGGACCGAGCCGGTGCTCCCCTTCCTCGGTGGAGACGATGCGGAGCCCTCCGGTCTCCTGGAAGAGCGTCGGGTCGTGCTCCTCAGAGAGACGCCGGTACTCCTGGCGGGAGACCTCCACCGCCCGCACGTCCCAGGGGTTCCAGCACTGGGAGGAGACGATCCCGGCGGCCTTGCCCGACGCGCCTCCCGCCGGGGTCCTCCGCTCGTAGAGCAGGACCTTCCAGCCGTGCTCGTGGGCGAGGTGGAAGGCGAGGGCGTTCCCGGCGATGCCGCCGCCCAGGACCAGCGCATCGAGGTCACGGTGCCGGCCGCGGGGATGCCCGTGGGACCCGTGGGAGGATGACGTCGTGGACCTACCTCCGATGTCCTAGGTCCGGGACAGGTCAGCGCCTTTGAATCCATCGCCAGGGGCGATGGCAGTCCCCTCCACGCCGTTCGAGGTCGCTTCCCCTCTCCACGCCGTTCGAGGTCGCTTCCCCTCTCCTCACCGGTCCCAGAGACCGGTTTCACGACCTTCCCCCCCTTTTTGAGGCGTGGACCGGTGTTCCGGAGGCACGGCATGAGCCTCTCTGGGCTTTCCCCCCCTCCCCGCTCCTCCACGGTCTCGCCGCTACCGGGCGTCGCGCCGGATCCCTCCCTCATCTGGTCCATCCCGGGTCTTCGGGAGGACCCGACGATGTGCCTGCGCTGCCGGTCGGCGGCCCTCCTGTGCGGCAAGCCGGTCTGTCCGCTCCTCGTCCGCTACCACGCGCTCGGGAAGACGCTCCCGATGCTGGGCCAGAAGGACTGGGAGGGGAGCACGCCTCCGGGCATCTTCGTGGGCCGGATCGGCTATCCCCACGTGAGCATCGGCCCTCTGCTCTCCCCCGAGCACGGGGACACGCTGGTCTACGATACCCCGGAGTCGTGGGTCGGACGATCGCTCCAGGAGATCGTCTCCTACCGCACCTCCCTCGTGCGCGGCGTCGCGCCGGTCAAGGTGACCGAGGCGGATGGCGGCTCCCGCCTGGTCCAGGACGTCCAGCTCATCGCGATCTCCCAGGAGAGCGCGGAGACGGAGGCCCATTTCCGCCGCGCCCCGCGCATCCGGCTCGAGCTCTCCGACGAAGCGCCGCCCTTCGGCGCTTCCGCCCCCCTCGACGACTTCCGCTCCGAGGTCCGCAAGGTGGACCAGCGCCTGGAGAAGGCGACCAGCGACATCCACGCGACGGCGCGCGTGGGGGTCGCGGAGCTCTACGACTCCCACGTCGCGGTCTCCCGCATCCAGCGGGCCTTCAGCGCGGGCGTGCTGGGGCGGAGGGGGCACCGGCGCTTCGTGCCCACCCGCTGGTCCATCACCGCCGTCGACGACCTGCTCTCCAAGGAGAACCTGGAGCGCGTGCGCGACCTTCCGGAGCTCTCGGAGTGGTGGCTCTACACCCTGGAGGCCCTCGGGAACCGCTGGTTCATCCTCCTGCTCCCCGGGGCCTGGAGGTACGAGTCCATCGAGGCCTGGTACCCCGGCACCCTCTGGAACCCGCTGGGGGAGGACATCCTCATGCTGGGCGACGACGAGGGGAACCAGGGCCGGACCACCTACGCGGGGATGGGCGGCTGCTACTACGCGGCCCGGCTCGCCGTGAGCGAGCAGCTGGAGCGCCTCCAGCGGCAGGCGGGGGTGGCCGTGCTGAGGGAGATCCACCCGGGCCAGGTCATGCCTCTTGGCGTCTGGAACGTGCGGGAGCATGTGCGAGCGGCGCTCGCCGGTCCCCCCGAGCGGCTCGCGAGCTACGAGGACGTGGTCCGCCGCGTGGGGAGCTACTTCGAGATCCCCGTCGGCCGATGGCTCCGGCAGAGCCAGCTCCTTCGGGATTGGAAGTACCAGCGTCGGCTCGAGGATTTCTTCTAGGGCCCTTGCCGCCGGACCGAGAGGAGGGCGCGGGGCTCACGCCGGGGCCTCGAGGGGGTTCGCGGTGAGGCGGGTCGCTCTCGCGGCCCGGCAGAGGTCCACGAGGTGAGCTCCAGGAAGCGCTTCCCACCTGTCGCGTCTGGGACGGCCTTCGTGAGGTCGAGGCCTCGCCTCCGGCACATCCGGTAGATCGATGGCCCCCGCCCCAGGACCATCGCTCCATCCCACGAAGAGCGCCCACCCCTCATCTTCCGGAACCACGCTCCCTGCCGAACGTGGTGTTCGGCGGGGTCGTTCTGCCATGCCGCCCCGGCTCGGTCAGGAACGTGCAGAGCCTCCAGCGACGCCTCCGTAGCTCCTTAGAGATCCGCGCGCTCCCTCCCGCCTCACGGGGGGGCAGAGCGGCCCTCACGTCCCGGCGAGCGGAGCGCCGCAGCCGTGGCAGAACCTGTCGTCCGGTTCGACCGGCTTCTGGCAGCGGGGGCACTTCGGAGGGGAGACCGGGGCCCCGCAGGAGCGGCAGAACCGGTCCGACGGGGCGTTGTTGCGCCCGCATCGCTCGCAGACGAGCTTCACCCGGGCCGTGGGGGAGGGGGCTTCGCCAGGGACGACGGCCGAGGGGGGAGGGGCAGAGGACCGGAGGGACGTTGGAGAGGCCTCGGAGGGAGGGGAGTCGACGACCGTCCCGGCCCCGACGCTGATGGTCGCGATGCCCGCTCCGCCCAGGAGACGGCGGCCGCGCATCGCGAAGCGGAGGCTCTCGGTGTAGTCCTTGCGGTCGAAGCAGGCCTGGCCCTTCTGGGCCCAGTTCCCGGCTTCCTTGACCTCGGGGGAGCTCTGCCGCTCCGCCGGCATGGCGGCGAGGTCGTTCTTGAGCGCGGTGAGCATGAACCGGGACTCCATGTAGTCCTTCGGGCGCTTCGCCCGCTCGGAAGCGATGGTCTCCTCCTCGGGTTCCTCCGCCTGAGGCTCCTCCGGGCCGTCGCCCTCCCTCACTTCGAGGGCATCGGGGCGAGGTCCCGACGCTGGCAACGCGATGGGCGACGCGGCCCTCTTCTCGGCGCTTCCCTCCGAGCGCCCGCGGGACGCGGCGCGAGCGGAAGGGGCCTCGCCCTCCGTTTCCTCGCCTCCCCCGGAGAGGTCGCGGTGCGTAGGAGGCTCGGGCTCCGGCTCGACCACCGTCCGACCCACCGGGGCCGTGGACGAGGGCTGGGTCCTCCGGTCGGTCTTGAGCTTGCGGCGCTGGGCGGTGAGCGACTCGGTCGCCTCCTGAGCGAGGCGCTGAGCGTCCCCGAAGCGCTTGATGTCGTACTTGCTGAGCGCCTGCTCGATCTTGAGGCGTGCCTCCCGCACGTCCTGGTCCTCGCGCTCGAGGAAGTCCGCCATGCCCGTCGCCGCCTGGATCTGGTTCCAGGCCCGGTCCTCGATCCAGGCCCTCCCCTCGTCGTGGGAGCTCCTGTTGCGACGGAGCAGGTAGGGCAGGATGACCCGGATGAGCAGGATGGCGAGGAAGATCCCGGTGAAGGCCGCGATCGCCACGATCTGGAGCACGCTGAGGGCGATCGTCATGGAAGCTCCCCCCCTAGGTGCCCTGCCGTCCGGGCGGCGATCGTTGGAGCGGGCGCGGCGATCGCTGCTCTCCGTGCATCGGCGGGTCGCTCCCAGGGGGTAGAGGGAAGGGCGTCAGGGCGCGGACCTCACTTTCCCCGGTGGCGGGGAGCCGGTCGGGCGGCCGGCTTCGCGGCCGCACGGGAGGAGGGCCTCGCGGGAGGCGGAGGGGGAGGGACCGGGTCCGCGACCACCTCCTCCTCCGGCATCTCCGGGACCGGGAGGGTGGCGTCGCCCCTCTCGCCCTCGGGAAGACGCTGCCACCGGGTCAGGCGCACGAGGGTCAGGGTCGCGTCGACGCCGTCCAGGGAGCGGATCGTGTCGAGCTCCACGTTGAGTGCTTCCATGGTGCCGCACTCGATGATCGCTCCAAGGTCGTACTCGCCGGAGGACTCGAAGACCTCCGTCGCCCGGTTCCGCACGTGTTCCAGGATGGAGGCGGTCCTCCCCGGGCGGCAGCGGATGAGCACCAGCCCTTCCGGGCCCAAGGGGCGCGTGACGGCGGTGAAGCGAAGGATGGTCCCCTCCGTCCTCATCCGGGCGATGCGGCGCCGGACAGCGCCCTCGGAGAGGCCGATGCGGGTGCCCACCTCGGCGTTCGTGGCCCGCCCGTCCTCCTTGAGCAGCTGGAGGATGCGACGGTCGATGTCGTCCACGGTCCAAGATAGCGATTTTCGTAGATATCAAGCCGTTGCTGGGGCCCGGCCGGGGGGCTCCAACGCTTCGCCGAGCAGGTAGGTCGAGCGGGCGCCGTGGATCGCGACCCGGGTCCAGCTGCCGAGCGGCCGCCGCTCGGGGAGCACCAACGGCAGGTAGTTGGGGAGCCGCCCGACGCTGGTGCCCTCCGGCCCGTGCTCCGTCACCACCGCCGGGAGCTCGCGCCCGACCCACCGCTCCATCCGCGCGCGGGCGACCCGCAGCCTGAGGGCGGTGATCTCCCGCGAGCGCTCCTTCACGGTCCGGGTCAGCAGGGGACGCAGGCGAGCGGCGGGGGTCATGGGGCGAGGGGAGAACCGGGTCACGTTGAGGACCTCCGGCTGGACCTCCTCGAGGAGCCGGAGCGTCGCCTCGTGGTCCTCGCGCTCCTCGACGGGGAAGCCGACGATCACGTCGGTCGACAGGGTGAGGTCGGGCACGAGCTCGCGGGCGGTGTCCACGAGCCGGCGGAAGGATCCGACCGAGTAGCCGCGGCGCATCCCCTCCAGGACCCGGTCCGAGCCCGACTGCACGGGGAGGTGCAGGAAGCGGAAGAGGCGGGGCAGGCGAGCGAGGGCGGAGAGGTAGGCGGGGGCGATCGCCTCCAGGCTCTGGGGGCTCATCATCCCGACGCGGAGCCGGTAGTCGTGGTCGCTGGGCAGGCCCGAGAGCTCCCGGACGAGCTCCGGGAGCCGGGGCCCGCCTGGGGGGCGCTCCGAGCCCCAGCAGGAGGTGTCGAGGGAGCTCAGGCGGAGCTCCACCACGCCGGAGCGCAACGCCGCCTGGGCCCGCTCCCGCAGTTCCTCGAGGGGGGTGCTGCATAGGGGACCCCGGGCGAGGCGCGAGAAGCAGTAGGAGCAGTGGCTCGTGCATCCCTGGGCGAGGACGAGCTCCCGATGGACCGTGGTCCGGACGGGGGAGGGGCCCCCCAGCATCGGGAGGGGCTCCATGGACATGGGGTCCACGGGAGGACGACGGACCGGGGCCCCACCGCGGCCCTCCCCGGTCCCGGGGCGTGAACGCTCGAGCGTGCGGAGGAGCCCCGGCAGTTCGTGCTGGGCCCGGAGCGGGAGCAGGTGGGTCGCGCCCCCCGAGCCGTCGGTGAGCCTCCCCTGCCGCAGCGGCACCATGCACCCGGTCACGATGGTGTGGGGCACGCTTCGGGTGAGCGCCCTCCAGCGCTCGACCATCCGCTCCTCGGTGCTGCCGATGACGGCGCAGGTGACGAGGATCCCCAGGTCGGCCCCCTCGGGGCCCGTCGTGAGCTCGTGCCCTTCCGCGAGCGCGACGTCGCGCAGCTCCTCCGCCTCGCCCATGTTCTGGGCGCACCCGTAGGCCTCGACGTAGACGCGCAAGCTCCGCTACCTCCCTCGATGAGCGCGCGCGCGGTCGCCGCGCCCGACCTTCCCGCCGTCCGGGCCCGCCCTGGGGGGCTCAGAACGTGGTGAGCTTCCCGGTCAGCAGGAGCTGCGGGATGGTGTTGGACTTCACGAGCCAGTTGTCCGCCACTTCCCGGGCCTGCCGGTAGGTGTCGGTCTTGTTCGCGGAGTCGGTGGGCAGCAGGTTGATCGCGCAGACCAGGGGGTGGTCGACCGGCTTGCCGATCTGCGAGAGGATCCGGACGTGGACCTCCTTCACGTTCCCTCCGGAGCGCTTGACGATGTCGTTCGCGATCTCCTTGGAGAGGAGGTTGTAGATCTTCCCCACGTGGGTCACGGGGTTCTTGCCGCTCGTCGCCTCCATGCTCATCGGCCGGTAGGGGGTGATGAGCCCGTTCGCCCGGTTGCCGCGCCCTGTCGAGCCGTCGTCCCCGTTCTCCAGCGAGAGGCCGGTCACGGTGAGGTAGAAGACGTCCTTGTCGTAGTTGTCGCCCGTGTTGATGTCGACGTTGACCTGGCGCCGGGTGTACTTGGAGGCGTTCTTCAGCACCTCGTCGTGGATCGCCCGGATCGCGGAGATGTAGTCGTCCTTCCCCTTGAGCTCCCGGCCGACCATGGCCGCCGCGACGGTGAGCTTGATCTCATCGCCCTGCCGGCAGCCCATGACCTTCACGTCCTCGCCGAGCGACTGGACCTTCTTCTTGAGCCTCAGGGTGAGGAAGCGCTCGGTCTCCAGGACCAGGGTCTCGGTCTCGGAGAGGGGAGCGTACCCGCAGCCGAAGGAGGTGTCGTTCGCGAGGTGGCCTTCCTGTTCGAAGACGCCCCTCAGGTCGACCGAACCCTGGCCGATCTTGCAGTCGAACTCGAGCTGGCGTTCGAGGTCGAGGTGCGAAGCGACCCCTTTGATGTACTGCTTCGCCGCATCGATCGCGGTCTGGCGGAACGGGAGCTTCTCCCCGTTGACCTCGGTCGTCGCGCGTCCCACCAGGCAGACGTAGGCCGGCTGGGAGACCTTCCCGCTGCCGAAGTGGGGGGTCGCCTGCCCGCCCACCACGTGGGTCTCATCGGTGTTGTGGTGGAGGATGCGCCCGTACTCGTCGAGGTACATCTTCGAGAGCGCGCGGCTGACCGCCTCGGAGACCCCGTCGCAGATGCTGTCCGGGTGCCCCAATCCCTTCCGCTCGACGAGCTCGACGGGTTGCTCCTCGATGAACTGGGTCTTCAGCGGTTCGACGGTGATGTTTCGCTCGACGGCGGGCATGTGGAGCGGCGTGAGGCAGGTCGAATTTAAGCCCTTCCCGGGCCGGGGAGAGGCCCCGGCGGGGACCGAGCGCGTCGCTAGGATTGCTCGGGGTGCAAAGCGCTCCGGAGGACCCCCGGGGCCCCCTCGAACGGTCCCCCCGCCCCGTCGGCGGGATTATAATCCGGTAGCATGCATCGGAGGGAGCGCTGAAGGACCCTCCTTCCGGCCCGAGAGCGAGAGCAGGAGCATGTCGGCCTCGATACCGGGGGTCCCTACGGGCGGAGCCGCACCGGGACCGGTGCCCGGCACGATGGTCATGGGGCCCCCCGGCGCGTTCGTGGTCGCCCCCCCCTCGAGGCCCGCGCTCGCCCCCCCGGAGGTGCGACACCACGCGGTGGGGCCCACCGTGCTCGTTCTCATCGCGGTCGCCATCCTCGTCCTCACGCTCTTCTTCCCCTGGAACTCGATCTTCATCTCAGGAAGCTCGCAGGGTACGACGGCCACGGTGGCGATCGACTTCGACACCCTGGGGCTCTGCGAGGCAATCTCGGGGAACGTCCACCAGAGCTCGTCGAACGGGTCCACGGGGTTCGTCTTGGCGAACGGGACCTGCCTGCCCTGGTGGGGCTTCGGGGGGCCGAGCGCTCTCAAGGTCCTCGGCCTCCTCTACACCATCGGTGAGGTGCTGGAGTTCGCCGCCATCATCGTAGGCGCGGTGGGCGCCGCGCTGGGGTTCCGGCTCGCGGCCTCCAAGGGGGCCTTGACCCCCGTCGGTACCAGACGCCCGTTCAAGTATGCCCGCTACGCCGCGGTCCTTGCTCTCGTCGGGGGCCTCATCTTCTTCCTCCTGGACACGTTGATCATCGGGTTCCTCTCCTCCGGGGTCTGCTCCGGGTCCTCGCAGCTCAACCTCCAGGTCTGGGGGAGCTGTACCTTCAACGCGAACGGGGGCGGAGGGGGCACCTCGACCCCCGTGACCGTCTCCTGGGCCCCGGGTCTCGCCTTCTACCTCATGATCGCCGCCTTCGTCGTGCTCCTGATCGCCGCCTCGCTGCTCCGGCGGACCCGCGACGACCTCCGCCCCTGGGTGCCGGACGCGACCGGGGGCGGCTCGATCGTCTGCGGCGTGTGCGGACAGACGACCGGGACGGGGCGGTTCTGCGGGAACTGCGGCGCGCCCCTCCTCCCCGCGGGCGCGATCGTGATGGTGGCCCCGCCGGCGCCTCTTGCGGCCATGGCCGCGACGCTGCCGCCGCAGGGTGCTCCTCCCCCGCTCTCGCCTCCCGCGTACGCGGGACCCTCGCCTTCCTCCTCCTCCCCCTCATCGCCGCCAGGCACGGAGCCCAGCCCCGCCTCCAAGGAGAACCTGCCACCACCCCCGCGGGACTGAGGCGCCCTCGGAAAGGGGGGCGGAGGGGAAGGCCTTCGGTCCACCCGTCCCGCGCGGCCCCTCCAGGGCCGGACGGTCGGCCGGGGCCCCCAAGAAGCCCCAAGGCGCGCGCGCCCGTCCTCGGGACCCGCCCCCTGCGCCGCTCCGACCCCTCTCCCGCGGCCATGAACGCTAGCGTTTCACCTGCGAACCACCCTATCGGTGAGGTCGGGGACGCGCGAACGCCCTCCCCGGAGGCTTCGCGAGGCGACCGGAGGGGGCGGTCCCCGTTCCTTCTCGAAGAATGGCGTGGCGCTGCGTTCCGCGGCGGAACCTACCGGGCCGGCGCCGCAGTACTTAATTGCCTCTCCGCGGTCGGTCACGCGAAGGGGAGCCCGAGGCCACGGTCCCTCCTTCACGGTGCGATGGAGCCGAAGGTCGACCACTCGCTGGACCGCCGGCCCGCCCAAGGGCCGTCGTTGTCCTCTCCCGAGGGCCAGCTCAACGAACACGCTTCCCCTCCCGGTGGGACCACCGGGGGGAACGTGGCGGACGTCTTCGACGAGGTCCTGAAGCACGGCGGCCGCCTGTACAAGGGCAGTCTCCGCCCGCTGCAGGAGGACTACGTCCCCTCCCGGCTCCTGCACCGGGACACGGAGATCCGCGACGTCCTCCGCGTCCTCGCCCCCGCGATCCGGGGCAACCTCCCCTCGCACCTCTTCATCTACGGCAAGGTCGGCACCGGCAAGAGCGCGGTCGTGACCCAGGTCCAGAAGGAGTTCGCGAAGCGCCTGCCTCCGGAGTCGAAGGTCACCTTCCTCAACCTCAACTGCGCCAACGTCAACGGGGAGTACGCGGTCCTCCAGAACCTCGCGAACCAGATCGTCCAGCAGGGCATCGAAGGGGAGGACCTGATCCCGACGGGCTGGTCGCAGGACCGGGTCTACCAGGCGCTCTGCCGCCTCTCCGACAAGAGGGAGGGCGTGCTGCTCCTGGTGCTGGACGAGATCGACTGCCTCGGGAAGAACGGCGGGAGCGACGCCGGCACGAACATCCTCTACACCCTCGCCCAGATCAACCGGGACCTCAAGGAGGCCCGCGTGGGGATCATCGGCATCTCGAACGACCTCCAGTTCGCCCAGCGCCTGGACGCGCGCGTCAAGAGCCGCCTCAGCGAGGAGAAGGTCTCCTTCGCCCCCTACACCCAGCCCCAGCTGCGGGACATCCTCAAGGAGCGGGCCGCCGAGGTCTTCGTCGACGGGGCGCTCGACGGCGAGGCGCTCGACCGCTGCGCGCTCTACGCGGCCCAGGACCACGGCGACGCGAGGAGGGCCCTCGCCCTCCTGCGAAAGTCCGCCGAGGTCGTGGACCAGGGCGGGGCGCAGACCATCCGCAGCGAGCACGTCATCCAGGCGAAGAACCGCCTGGAGCTGGACGTCATCGCGGACTGCGTCCGCAAGCTCACCCTCCAGCACAAGATCCTGCTCTGGGTCGTGGTCTCGCTCTCGGAGAAGCGGCGGGGCGAGGGGGTCTCCATGGGGGAGGTCTTCCACCACTACTCCGCGCTCTGCCACCAACTGGGGCACCGCCCGCTGGGGACCCGGACCGTCGCGGACTACGTGACCGAGTTCGAGTCCCTGGGGCTCGTCCACACGGAGATCCACTCCGGTGGCCGCCGAGGACGCACGCGTCTCATCTCCTCCGCCGTCCCCACCCACGAGACCCTGCGGGTCCTCGAGGAGGACACCACGCTCCACCCGCTCTCCCGCCAGAGGACCTTCGGCCAGACCGACCTCTGGAGGTTCGATGGCCAGACCCCAGGGGACCGGCGAGGGGCGCCCGGCAACGCGGGCGGTACCGGCGGGCACGACCCGGACAACGGGCTCACCCCTCTCCCGGAGTGAGCAAGACCGTCCCGCCCCTCTCCCCTTCGAGGGGGGGCCGAGGCCGCCCGGCCCGGAGTTCCTCTAGCGGGCGACCGAGCCCGCGCCCCCGGGGGGGAAGCGCGTGAGCGCGCTCCGAAGGTTGAGGAGGAGCTTCGACACCGTGAGGGGCGTCGCGTGCGGCATGACGACGAACCGCAACCCCGAGGGGGAGCGGACAGAGCTCACATCCCAGCCGCGCTCGAGCATCCAGGTCTGCACCGCGACCGGGTTCTCGTGGTGGAAGACGACCAGGTTCATCGTGGGGGGCACCGCCGTCCGCAGGCCGAGCGCCTCCCCTCCCTCCACGAGCCGGCGGGTGAGGTCGAGGACCCGGGCGATCCCACGGCGGTAGCCCTGGACGCCGAGGGAGGTCAGCGCGGCGTAGGTCGCGGCGACGGAGGAGGAGGCCCGGGTGCCCAGGAGCCCCGAGGCCTCAGGGGAGGAGAGGTAGGGGGAGGCGACCGCGATCGAGGAGGAGGCCTCCCGATGCCGAAGCAGCAGGACTCCCGCCGGCACGGGGGCCATCCCCATCTTGTGGGGGTCCACGGCGAGGCTCGTGACCCCAGGGACCTCTAGATCAAAGGCGGGAGGGGGCCCCTTCCCCTCGAGGAAAGGGAGGACGAAGCCGCCGAAGGCCGCGTCGACGTGGAGCGGTACGCGCGCCTCCTCGGCGATGCGCCCGATCTCGGGGATAGGGTCCACCGCGCCGAGCTCGGTCGTCCCCGCGACGGCGACCACGGCCGCGGTCCTATGGCCCACCCAGCGACGAAAGTCCTCGACCCGGGCCCGGCCGAGCTCGTCCAGCCTGACCCACCGCGGCGTGAGGCGGAGCAGGTCGAGCGCCTTCAGGAAGGAGAAGTGGGCGCTCTCGGGGAGGACCACCTCCTCCCGCTGGGTCGCGTTGCGCGCCATCCATAGGGCGGTGATGTTCGCTTCCGTACCCCCGGAGAGGACGTGCCCCCCCGCACCGAAGGCAGGCCCATGGAAGAGGTCCAAGAGCATCGAGACGACCTCCTCCTCGAGACGGGCGGTGCCCGGGCAGAGGCCAGGATTGCCGAGGTTCGCCGTGGTGAACCGGCGGGAGGCCTGGACCGCCGCGGGATGCGGCTGCGAGCACATGCTCCCGAAGATCCGGCCCTTCGAGAAGTCCCAGTCCTCCCGTCCGGCCTGCTGGAGCCGCCGTCGGAGGGCCTCGGGCCCGATCGGCCGTTGCGGCAGGGAGACCAGAGCGGACGCGTCCCTGCTTCGCGCGGACCGGCCCCGTGCGCGAGCCGAGGGGGCCGCGCTCACGGGGAAGATTCCTCGGATGCCCGGGCGTCGTCGGCGGAAGCGGGGGCGTCCGCCGACCTGCGGGCCCGCTGCAGCGCCCGAAGCTCCCGCAGGTCCTTGTCCAGGTCCTTGAGCTCACGGTTATAGCGACGGAGACGGACCCGGAGGATGTCCTTGATCGTCTCGATCTCCCGCTGGAGCTGCTCGTCGTTCAAGGTGGGTCCGGTGCGGGGGAGCGAAGAGGGGATATTTCAACGGTGCCGGGGCGGGGGGCTTTGCCCAAATA
>DAHUZP010000083.1 GCA_027306505.1 Thermoplasmata archaeon
AGGACCAGGAAGAGGGCGACCAGGCTGTCCACCTCGCCGTGGATCGCCGAGACCCAGATCACCAGGGGATTGAGCAGCCAGGCCAGGACCGCATAGTTCGCGGCTTTCGGCCTGCCCCTGTCCCTCAGGAGCTGGAACAGGGCGGCTCCTGCGCCCAGGTCCGCAAGGATCATCGGCAGTTTCCAGAGGAGGAGCACCATCGGCAGCGGGCTCACGGCCGGCATGAACCCTGTCGCGATGCTGACAGGGTCCATCTGGGGGGCAGCGAAGACGAAGGACTGCGGCGGAACGAAGCGGGAGAGCAGGTCGAAGAGGGGATAGTTGAGCAGGGGCGCCAGAGGAGGATTGTAGAAGGGGTAGGGGAGGTATGGACTTCCCGAGAAGAGCATCCCCACCTCGCTGAGGGCGAAGATGACCGTGTCCGGTGGCCAATCCGTCAGGGGAGCCAGGACCAGCCGGATGACGGCCCCGATCACGAGGGCCCAACGAAGAGTGCGGCACGCAGGATCTCGGGCGAAGCGTCGCAGCCCGACTACAAACTCTCCCCACCAGGCCAGAAGGAGCACCTGCACGGACAATGGACGCATGACCCTCGATGGAGACCTCGGGGCCGCGGTCGTAGCGGGCCGTTCTGCCGTCGGCGCCGAGTCGCCCTTGGACTCGGAGTCCTCGGACGAGCGCTCCGTGAGCGGGCGCTCCGAGTCCCCTGAGGCGCTCATGGACGGCCAGATCCCGGAGCGTCGCCGGAGGGCGACGGGGTCCACATGGCCCAAGCGCCCCCGCCTTCCCTGGGTGCCCCTGCCCGCAGAAGCCTTGGCGTCACGGTTGCGGCCCAACTCCCGCCTTCGGGTATATGTACTACGAAGGCAACGGAAGAGGCAGAAAGCGATGGCGCAGTCCACCGAGCCCTCGCAAACAACGGTCTCGGTGCTGGTGTGTGCCTACAACGAGGAGAGGAACATCGGTCCTCTGCTGGACGCCCTGCACTCCACGCCGACCGACCCCACCTTCCGGATCCTCGAGATCCTGGTCGTGGCCAGCGGATGCACCGACCGAACCGTTCCCCTCGTGCAAGAGCGCCAGAAGCTCGACCCGCGGGTCCGCCTCATCCTCCAGCCGGTGCGCCGCGGCAAGGCGGCGGCGATGAAGACGGGCCTGGAGGCCGCTCAGGGTGACGTGGTCCTGGTGGAGAACGCCGACACGCTCCCCGCCCCCGGGGCGATCGAGAAGACCCTTCAGCCGTTCCAGGACCCTCGCGTGGGATTGGTCTGCACGCACCCGGTGCCGATGAACCGGGAGAAGAGCGTCACCTCCCACCTCTCCTGCCTGCTCTGGGACGTTCACGACGAGGTCTCGCGCCTCACGCCCAAGTCGGGCGAGGCGTTCGCGTTCCGCCGGATCTCCATCCCGATCCCGGAGGACATCGAGGACGATGACACGTTCCTCGGCATGTACGTGGGCCGTCGTTCGGTGGAAAGCGTGTACGCCCGTGACGCGATCATCTACAACCGGGCTCCCACCAATCCGCGGGACCTGCTGCACCAACGGCTTCGCATCAACCGGCAGATCCTGGGGCTCCGGGGCCGCTCGGGCTTCACCACCTCGACCTGGACCCCGAGGCACATGGTCGGGGCGGTCGGGCGCTATCTTGCGAAGCACCCTTCGGAGCTGATGTGGGTCATCGCGATGGCCGTGCTGGAAGGCCTGGTCCGCGTGGGAGCGCTGGTCTCCAACACCTTCTCGGCCCAACCCCTCAAGGTGTGGACCCCGGTGGAGTCGACCAAGGCCGCGATCCGGGTCCCGTCACGCCCCGGTGGCATGTCGTGAGCCGAGTGGGCCGGGTGAGGAGCTGCACCTCGACCTCGTAACCAGGAAGGGGGAACCTCCCCGGCAGTTCACGCGCCGGACGGACCCGGATCGCGCGGCAGCTCTCGATATCGGGGGGGCCCCGGTCCCAAGTAGCCCGAGGACCACCCCGACCGCGGCGGGTGCCGCCACGATGCGACCCCGAGACCTCCTCCCCCCCGGCCCCCGAGACGTCGGAGGTGGCGAGAGCCGGGGTTCACGCACCGGCTGAGGTGGAGGACGACGAGGCGCCGAGGACCCTCGAGCGGAGCCGTGGAGGAACGGAGAGGCGACGTCCTCCCCCGATGCTCTCGTGGTCCTCATGGACGGTGTGCGCGCGGACGACCTCGATGCGCTGACCTCGGCCCCCGGCCGGCCATGCCCTCCTGCGCTCGCCCCCGCGACGAGCGGATGACCTTCGACAAGGCGACGACCCCCGCGCCTTGGACCTTGCCGGCGCGCGCCTCTCTCTTTACCCGGCATTACCCGTCGCAGCACGGGACGCATGCAACGGCCTCCCTCAAGCGGCTATCACCGTCCCTCACCCTCGCCGCCGAGCTGGCAAAGTCAGGGGATCGCCCGTGCTCGCTCTTGTGGAATGCGCTCCTCCGTCCAGCGACCGGCCCGGTGAACGGCTTCGACCAGGCCCACTGGGCGGAGTGGTGGGAGCCGTTCTTTCCGGCGATTCAGCTGGACGGACCCCTCAATGTGAGCGACGGGAGCCATGGCCTTGGCCGGAGCTACGGAGGAAGGCACCGGTTGTGGGGAGCCCTCCGCTTCTTCCTGCCCCATTTGCTCCTGCGCCATCCGTTACTGGCGGACCTGGCCAATCGTGCTTTGAAGGGTCTCGCGTCCAGACCCCAGGCACGCTCCTCACCTTCCACCTGGATGGAAAGGACCTTCCGGTCCTTGGTAGGGTCGACACCCCTAGACCGACCTGGTTTCACCTTCATCAACCGCTTCGACGCCCACGAGCCGTACTTCGATGATCCGGGAGATGCCCGGTCCCTGGGGAGCCGGTGGGACGCCGTGAAGCTGCCGCAGGAACGTGGGGAGTAACTGCGCGGTAGATGGTCCCCCAGCGAGGAGCAGACCGCCCGCATGAGGGGGTGGTACCGCGCCGCGGTGGCCTCCATGGACCGGCGGGTCGAGGTGCTCGTCCAGGCGCTGCCCGACACCGGACACTGGGAGGACGCCCTGTTCACCCTCAATAGTGACCATGGCCGGGCCTTCACGGAGCACGGACGGCCGTACCATGGTCTCAGGGTGGATGGGCCCGTGATACGGGTCCCCCTATGGCTCAAGAGCCCCAACGGAAGAGCAAAGCGAGGTCACGTCCGCGAGTCGTGGGTAGGTCTGATCGATGTCCACTCGACGACCTGCCAGGCGGCGAGCATGGCCCCCGCCCCGCACCAGGGCAGGGGCATCTTGTCGGAGGCGCGGCAGACCGGACCGGTCTTCGCCGTGTCCGATGGCGCGATCCGCAACTCCAAGGTGCGGAGCTGGGCCAGTGACGACGTCATGGACCTCTTCGACCCCATCTACGTGGCCGACCATTGGGCCGTTACCAGGTGGGAGCTCGACTGCCGCTCCAACGCCTTCTCCACCTCGGCGGCCCCCTCGAAGGACCGGTCGGCTCCCCCGTCCCTGGGCGAGCCGACCCTCCAGGGCCCCTAGCAACGGATGCAGGAGATCGGTCGAAAGATGGCTGCGACGGGCGCCTCGGGAATCCCCCAAGATGTGCATGAGCGGCTCGCCGGTTGGGGCTCCGTTTGAGCGCGGTGGGTGAAGCGAAGGTCCTCCGTTCCGGCTGGAGACCGCCCACTGCCCTCCGACAGAGCCGTCTCATCCCACGCTGAGAGGTCGTTCAGCTGGCGGGGAAGACCCACGGGCGGGGTTCCATGAAGAGATGCGGGCTGGGCAGATGCTCGGTCAAAGGTTCGGGGGCGGTCCTTCACGGTCAGCCTCCCCAGCGGCCGAGCCTGAGAGGGTTCCCCAGCAGGGGGTGTCCGAGCAGCGGGGCCACCACCCAGATTCCGATCACGATCAGGATCACGAGCAACCCCACGGCCGTCGCCGCGTGGGGTCCACCGGGCCGAGCGACGGCGGCTGAGGGCGACAAACCGGACGGAGAGCCCGCGGGAGTCCCGACGGGCGCGACCGCACGGTACCCGCAGGACGGGCAGGGCACGGAGGTGTCCGCCAGGATGCGTGGGGTCCCGCAGTTCTGACAGACCGAGCCGGAAGGGCGAAGCGAAGCCGGCATCGAGAGGACCCCGAGAACCCCAGGCGCGTGCGGAGGGAAAAACCCTCGTGCATCCCGAAGGGCTGGTGCGCAGAGGAAGGGCGGTGAGGGGCCGGACCGAGGGGGCTTCCCCGGGATCCACGACCTCGAAGTCCACGACGACCACCATGGCTCATCCGTTGGAGGCCCCCTCCCGTCGGGGTCGATGGGCGCCCCGTGAACCTGGAGCCACCTCCCCCTTGGATTATCCAGCTCGGGGGGATTCCCCCGTCCGATGCCCCCAGAGCAGGGCCTGGAACTCGTCGACGACGCGGTTGGCCCGTGAATCGTCGACGGTGGTCCGCTTGTTCGGGGCAGGGCGGTCGACGTAGGGCTTCCTGGCGACCCTTGCACCGAATCGTATCCCTCGCGAAGGGAGGGAGACGCGGTGCCGCGTGCGGCTCAGCGCACGGCGAGGATACGCCGGGGGGATTGATCCACGTCGCTCATGAACGGGCAGCGTCCGGCCACCTCCATCGCAAGAGTTGGGACGGCGCTCAGGTCGCGCAAGCGGAGCCGAGAGGTGGGCGGGAACCCCATCTCCTAGGCCTCCCCGGTCCCGGAGGGTCGCCTTCGATGGGGAAGGGGACCTGAGGGCGACGGGCGTGCGTCGGGCACGGCGAGATGATTGGCGTGCCGGAGCCTGAGCGCCCCGCGGTGGGCCTGGGCGTCCCGCTCAAGCCCCTTGGGGAGCCCGAGCGTGGCCGGTCCTCTGGGGGCAAACGGTAGATGCGCGGGCAGTGCGCCCTGGTGAGGTGGTCCGGGTCGGTCCACGTTGAGGAGCCCATTCGACGGGACTTGAACCCGCTTCGGTAGCAGGCTACTCGACAGGAAGGGTGCGCATAGGCACATGTTTATGCATATGCGGCCTGCGGGATTTGAACCCGCGTCGATGGCTTGGCAAGCCACCGTTCTGACCAGGCTATACTAAGGCCGCGCGCTGCGCCCGAGGAAGGGAGCGGAATATAAAGTCGGACCCGGGGAGCAGGGTGTCTCCGAAGGGTCGCGCGGGGTTAAGAGGGGTGGTCCCGGTCGCCGCGGCGTGACCGTCTGGCAGCGCGAGGCGACTCGTCTGGTCCACCGGTCGGGGGTCTTCGAGGTCTACGAAGATGTGCTGGGCCTCCCGGGGGGCAAGCGGATGCTCTACACGCGCTTGGAGAGCCCCTCGTTCGCCACGGTCGTCCCGGTCACCGACCGGGGCGAGATCGTCTTCGTCGAACAGTATCGCCCACCCATCGGGGGGTACCTGTTGGAGCTCCCGGGCGGCATGATCGAGCCCGGGGAGGACCCTCACGCGGCAGCCCTCCGTGAACTGGAGGAGGAGACCGGCCTTCGCGCGAAGGAGCTCTCACGCCTCGGCTGGTACTTTCCTTCCCCGCACCTTGGGCGCCACCGGGGACACCTCTTCCTCGCCAGGGATCTCAGTCAAGGAAAGCCCGCTCTCGACCTGGGAGAACGGCTCCGCCCGGTCCGATTGCCGATAGAACTGGCCTACGAGAGGCTGGAGAGCGGAGAGATCCATCAGTCCACCGCCATGCTTGCCCTCTTTCTCGCGAAACCCCTGCTCCGCCCGGACCCCCACAGGACGCACCGGTGGCCCCAGCGGATGGGAACGAAGCGAGGAGCGCGAAAGGCCCGTTCGGGACGGGGTCGCCCCCCCGGGGTCTGGGGTAGCCGATGACCGAGGTCCCGAGGCCCGCCCCGGCCCCAGGACGAGGACCCCTCCTGGAAGGGGAGCGGGTGCTCGTTCGTCGGAAGGAGGGGGAGAGCTACCTCCTCGCTCTCCAGCGGGGCACGACCCTCATCGACGGGCTCGGCGTCATCGACCTCACCGCTGCGATCGGCGCGCCGGAGGGCGCCGAGGTCGAGATCGCGGGTCGTCCCTCCCGGGTCTACCGCCCGAGCCTCCCTGACCTCGTATCTCAGATGCGGAGGCGGTCCCAGATCATCACCCCGAAGGACGCGGTGACCCTGGTGTACCTCGCCGGGGTCGTGCCCGGCTCGACGGTCTTGGAGGCCGGCTCGGGAAGCGGTGGCCTCACCCTCTTCCTGGCCGAGTTCGTGGGCCCTCAAGGGCACGTCGTCAGCTACGACCGCCGGCCCGAGCACCAGAAGGTCGCGAGGGACAACCTTCAACGCTCAGGGCTCGGGGACCGGGTGACCTTCCGGGAAAAGGACGTCCGTGAGGGTTTCGAGGAACAAGGGGTGGACGCGGTACTGCTCGACCTCCCCGAGCCCTGGGAGGTCCTCCATGCGGGGAGGGCGGCCCTCCGTCCCGGCGGGTATCTCGCGACCTACACGCCCACGTACAATCAGCTCGAGCGGAGCGTGCGCGCTCTGCGCGAGGAAGGCTTCCAGGAGGTCCGCTCCCTTGAGATGCTCGAACGGGGCCTTCACGTAGGGGAGGGGGGGACCCGACCGGAGTTCGACATGCTCGGGCACACCGGCTTCCTGGCCTCCGGCCGGAAGATGGCCTGACCGAAGGACGCCAGCGAGCGGGAGAGCGCCCTTGCCGATCACGTTCCTCTTCACGGCCGCCGCCGTGTTCGCCTTCCTGCCTACGGCGATCCTCCTCTTCGCCGTCCTGGACCGCTACGCCGCGCCCAAGGTCCCCAAGAGCCTCTTCGACGAGCGCAAGGTCTTCCTCACCTTCGCGGTGGGGATACCCCTGGGGATCGTCCTCGCCCTCATCTTCCTCGCGTACGCTCAATCGCTTTCCCCCACCACCGGTGGCGACGTGGGCGCGGCCTCGCTGTACTTCCTGCTGTTCATCCTGGTCGCCGCCCTCCTCCGACGCGTCCTGGTCCGGACGAAGACGTTCGGCGGGATCCAAGGCGGTGACCCTCAGCTGGCCGTGCACACGTTCTCCTACGGCGCGGTGAGCGGGGCCACCGTCGGCCTCGGGCTGTCACTGGAACAGCTCGACGCCTTCTTCCCGGGCGGCCACGTCCCCCCGCCCCAGTTCTTCCTCCTTCTCCTCGCGTTCTCCACGGACCTTCTCCTTCTGGAGGCCTGGGCCGGCCTCCGCTTCGGCCGTGCGATGCGGAAGGGGTTCTCCTGGCTGCCTCCCTGGTCGGTCCTCATCGGAGAGGCCCTGGGGCTCCTCGCGCTCAGCCCGATCTTCGCGGGGCTCCCCCAAGTGGGCAATGTGACCCTGGGGGTGCTCTTCGTCGCCGCCTGCTACGCGATCTATCGGGAGGAGCCGCGGGCGCTGCGACCGCTCCGCAAGGCGGCCGGCCTGCTCTTGGAAGGAAGAGCGGGGAGGTTCGGGCGTGGTGCCCAAGGACCCTCGCGGGAGAAGGGGTCCGAGGCGGCCCCGGTCGACACGACCACCGACGCGCCTCCAGATGAGGAGAGCACGGACGGCGAGCAGAACGCCTAACGGACGGGCCCGGGATACCCTCACGCGGACGTGGGGGGCTCCTTCGACATCGCTCCGCGCAGGTCCTCGAAGGCCTTGCGGACCTCGTCCACGGTCGCCTCGTCTTCCAGGGTCGTGAGGTCGCCCACGGATTCGTGGTTGGCCACCGAGCGGATCACGCGTCGCATGATCTTGCCGCTCCGGGTCTTGGGGAGGCCGGACACGATGTGTACCGCCTCGGGGGTCGCGACCGGTCCCAGCTTCTCCCGCACGTGGGCCCGGAGCTTCTCGGAAAGAGAGGGGCCAGGGACGGCGCCGGATCGGAGCGTCACAAAGGCGGCGATGACCTCCCCCTTCACCGGGTCCCGCTGCCCCACGACCGCGGCTTCGGCCACCGCAGGGAAGGAGACCAGCGCATCCTCGATCTCGATGGTGCCGAGACGGTGGCCGGCGACCTTCAGGACCTCGTCCGCTCGACCCAGGAGCCAGAAGTACCCATCGGGGTCGCGCACCGCGTAGTCCCCCGGGTAGTAGAGGCCCGGGAAGCGGGAGAAGTAGACCTCCTGGTACCTCTTGGGATCGTTGTAGAGCGTGAGGAACATCCCGGGCCAGGGGCGGCGCACGACCAGCAGCCCCTTCGTGCCGGGGGGGACGGACCGACCATCGTCGCCCACGACGTCCGCGTCGATCCCTGGGAGCGGTAACGTCGCCGAGCCGGGTTTGAGGGGCAGGGTCGCGAGCCCAGGGGCGGGGGAGATCAGGATCCCCCCGGTCTCCGTCTGCCACCAGGTGTCCACGATGGGACAGCGCTCGCCCCCGATCTCCCGGTAGTACCACTCCCACGCGGCGGGGTTGATCGCCTCCCCCACCGATCCGAGGAGCCGCAGCGAGGAGAGGTCGTGGGAGCGCGGCCACTCGTTCCCGTGCTTCATGAGCGATCGGATCGCCGTCGGGGAGGTGTAGAGCGTCGAGACCCCGTACCGTTCGACGAGGGACCAGATCCGGTCGGGGGAGGGGATGTCGAAGGCGCCTTCGTAGAGGACGCTAGTGAGACCGACGAGCAGGGGACCGAACACGATGTAGGTGTGCCCGGTCACCCAGCCGATGTCCGCCGCGCACCAGAACGTGTCGGTCTCGGGCTTCGCGTCGAAGACCCAACGCATCGTCGACGCCGCATGGACCAGGTAGCCTCCGGTCCCGTGAACGACCCCCTTGGGCTTGCCCGTGGTCCCGCTCGTGTAGAGCAGGTAGAGGAGCTGGTCGGAGGGAAGGGCGACGGGCGGTTGGTGGGCAGGGGCGCTCTTGAGCTCGTCCTCCAGGAGCAGGTCGCGTCCCTCTCGAAGCGGGACGGGATCCGGGCCCCGCCGGACCACGAGGACCTTCTCGATGGAGGGGCACCGGTCCACGGCCTGGTCCACGATCGGCTTGAGCGGAAGGAAGCGGCCCCGTCGATACGTCCCGTCCGCAGTGACGACAATGCGGGCGCCACAGTCCTGGATCCGACCCGCGAGCGCCTCGGCGGAGAAGCCCGAGAAGACCGTCGTGAAGCCGATCCCCAGTCGCGCGGCGGCCAGCATGACCGCGGGCGTCTCGGGAACCATCGGGAGGTAGAGGGCGATACGGTCTCCCTGGCGCAGCCCCAGCCCCCGCAGGACCCCCGCGATGCGCTCGACCAGGGAGAGCAGCTCCCGGTAGGTGATGGTCCGTCGCTCGCCCGGCTCCCCCTCCCAGTGGTACGCGACGCGGCCCCCTCTGCCGGCCTCCACGTGCCGGTCGAGGCAATTGTAGGAGGCGTTGGTCTCTCCGCCCTCGAACCACTTCCAGAACGGCGCCCGCCCTCCGATCACGCGGGTGAATGGATGGCTCCAGTGGAGCTCTCGAAGGGCGAGCTGCTTCCAGAACCGTTCCGGGTCCTGCAGGGAGCGCGCCAGGGTCTCCCGGTAGGTGCCGGTAGGGACGTACCGCTCGTCGAAGGGGAGCGAGCCTTGCTTCGAAGCCTCCTCCTCCTCGCCCATCAGGGTCCCTCAGTCCCCCCGCCATGAAGAACACTTCGCCTGTCGATGACCGACGACACCTGGCTGGGGGCTGGCACGAGGGGCGAGCCCTCCTGTAGGGCGGTCCTGAGAAGGGCCGATCAGTCCTGATGGACGATCGCGCTACCGTCGAGCTCGATGTTCACCGGGGTGAGGAAAGCCCCGAAGCGCTGCAAGGCGCGCTCGATCCCCCCGTGCCTCTCGGGCGGGGCGATGAGGAAGAGGAACCCTCCTCCCCCTGCGCCCATGAGCTTCCCGCCGAGCGCGCCCGCCTTCTTCGCGGCGCCATAGAGCTCGTCCACGCGCGGATTGCTGATCCCTTGGGAGAGCTTCTGCTTGAGGGCCCAGTTCTCGTCCATCATGCGTCCCACCTCGGCGAAGTCGAGCGCCTCGAGCGCCCGGGCCGTGCCCACCGCTAGGTCGCGCATCCGGTCGTACTCCGCGAGATGGTCGGAGATCTGCGTCACCTGGTTCGCGTGGATGCTGGTGGAGGCCCTCTCGATCCCGGTGAAGAACAGCATCTGGTGGGCGTTGAGAGCGGTGAGCCCTTCGTGATCGAGCGAGAGGCTCTGCACGGAGACGGCCCCGTCACGCTGCACCTGGATCAGGTTGAGGCCGCCGTAGGCGGCCACGTACTGGTCCTGGATGCCTCCCGGCTCGTGAAGCACCTCGCGCTCGATGTGCACGGCCTCCCGCGCCAGTTGGCGCGGGCTCACCCGGTGGCCCTTCCACGCGTGGAGCGCATTGAGCACGCCCACTGCGCAGCTGCTGCTAGAACCGATGCCGGTGCCCCGGGAGGGCATCTGGGTCGCGGTGATGACCTGGACGCCGCTCGGGATCCGGAGCAGGCGGAGCGCCTCCCGGATGGACCCGTGATCGATCTCGTCGACGCTCTTCTTCGCGTCCTCGGTGACCCGGTAGCTCACCCGGATCTCGTCCCGGTTGAAGTTCTCCACGACGATGACGTAGATGCCCTTGTCCATGGCCCCCGCGACGCAGGCGCCCGGTCCATGGCCCCGGTAGTACTCCGGGAGGTCGGTGCCCCCTCCGGCAAAGGTGACCCTGAAGGGGGTCTTGGTCACGACGGAGTTGGTCCCCAAGATGGGCCGACCTCAGAATGTCCAGGGGAGCCGTGAGATAAGGGTGGCTCTCCCCCCGGGAGGACCACGGGCTCCGAACCCACCCCTCAGGCGTGGGAGGTGCTGCCCACGGGTGCTCCTGCCCGGTCTTGACCGACCCCCCCTCTCGGGGAAGGCGTCCTGGCCTCGGGGGGGCTAAAGCATAAGGTCAAAACCCCCCCTAGGTACGGGGCGGGAGTTGACGCGCAAGGACAACGACCGCGGGGAGGCCTCCGGAGCCGAAGAGGCCGCCGCCGGCTCGTCAGAGAAGGACGGGGTGCAGGGGGGAGGGGCCCCACCCCAGGACTTCCTGACCACCCTCAAGCGCACCCTGCGGGGCTTCCGCTTCCCCATCTCGGTCGTCGTGCTGGTCCTGGGTCTCGCCCTGTTCTTCCTCGGGCTCTTCGCCTGGACCCCGCTCGGAGCTTCGAACGGGGCGCTCTCCGGTCTGGAGCAGCCGCTCCTGGGTACGGACAGCGCGAGCGGGTGCTGCGGTCCCGACTGGACCCTCCTGATGCTGCCGGGTGGCGCGCTCCTGGCCGCGATCGGAGGATACCTGGCCGGGGTCTACATCATCGCGCGGCGCCGCTTCGAGCATCTGATGAAGACCAAGAGCAAGGCGGAGTTCCTCCGGAACGTGACCGAGGCCGAGGATCTCCTGTGGGACCTCACCCCGGAGGATGAGATCCGGCTCGTCCGCAAGAAGCTCGAGCTCAAGATCCGCGGGTGAGCGCGACCCGCGTTCCGAGCCCTCAGGGGCGTCCACCCTTCGGTGATTTCATCTAGCGGGGCCGGCTCGCCCGGTCGATGGTCGAGCTGCAGTTCCGCAAGCTTCGGACCCCGGAGGAGTTCCGGATGGCCGAAGACGTACAGGTGAAGGCCTGGGGGATGCGAGGGGAGCACCCCGTGCCTGCCTCCCTGCAACGCGCGGTCCAGGACAACGGCGGGATCATCCTTGGGGCCTTCCACGACATCCACCTCGTGGGATTCAACCTCGCTTTCGTCGCCTGGGACGGCCAGGAGCTCTACTACTGGTCGCACATGAACGCCGTCCTTCCGGAGTACCAGAACCACCACGTCGGGTTCCGCATGAAATCGGCGCAACGGGACGAGGTGCTGAGGCTCGGGCTCACGAAGGTCCGCTGGACCTTCGACCCACTGGTCGCGAAGAACGGTCACTTCAACGTCCGACGGCTCGGAGCCTATCCGGACCGGTACATGCATCACTACTACGGCGCGATGGACACCGAACAGACCGCAGGG
This sequence comes from Thermoplasmata archaeon, assembly GCA_027306505.1. Classification (GTDB taxonomy): domain Archaea; phylum Thermoplasmatota; class Thermoplasmata; order Lutacidiplasmatales; family UBA184; genus JAKAAX01. Next base: position 11,905 of record DAHUZP010000083.1, read on the forward strand.
ATCCCCACGGACCGACTGCGCGTCACCTGGCTCCTAGACGCTCCACATGTCCAGGAACGCTTGGGGGGCCACGCTCCCAGCGCGGAGGAGGACCTCGACCGCGTGAAGTCAAGCCAGGTCCTTCTATCGACCGACGTGGGAGACGCGGGGCTCCGGATCCCCCATGAGGTCCACGAGCCTGGGGAGGGCAAGACCTCCGGCGTCCTGGAGGTCCCCTTCGACCTCGCTACGTTGCGCGAGCACCAGCCCCAGGACCTCAAGGGATGGCGCCAGGCGACCCGGGAGGCCTTCCGGGCGGCACACGACCTCGGCTGGGGCGTGGACGACTTCGCGATCGTTCCGCTGGACCACGAGAAGCGGGCCTTCTACTTCCTCGCTCCCCGCCCCGGGAACCCGCCCCCGCGGTACCCCTAGACGGACGGTCCCGACAGGGCCCCCTGCCGTTCCCCAACCCCTCACCGAACAAGGTTTGAGCTTCGAGCGCGCTCCGTTCTACCGTGTCGGGCTTCCACGGTGAGCTGGTCCATCCGCTCCGGGCCGTCGTGGACGAGTTGGAGCTTCCCCTCGTTCTTCCATTCTCCACGAGCTTCGGAACGGAGGGGGCCCGACGCGTCCTTCTCCTGACCTTGGAGGACGCGGACGGGGTTCGGGGCTTCTCGGAGTGCGTCGCGGGACGCGATCCCTACTACTCCTACGAGTCGGTCCCCATTGTCCTCGAAGTGCTCGAGCGCTACCTGCTGCCCGCCCTGGCCGCTTTGGGGAACGAGGTGACCCCGCACCGATTCCTGCAGGCCGCCGACCGGATCCGAGGTCACCCGATGGCGAAGGCCTGGGTCGAGATGGCGCTCTGGGACCTCTCGGCCCGGCGGTCGAAGCTTCCGCTCCAGAAGCTCCTCGCCCACGGCCGACCGGTACGGGAGCGTGTGGAGGTGGGCGTGTCGGTGGGGCTCGTTTCCTCCCCTCGAGAGCTCGTGCGCCAGCTCGAGGGATACACGGGGCAGGGATACCGGCGTCTCAAGCTCAAGGTCGAGCCCGGCCGTGACCGGGACTTCGTGCGAGCCGCCCGTGAGAGCTTCCCCGAAGCCCCGCTGTGGATCGACGCGAACCAGGCGTACACCGCGAAGGACCTCGACGCGCTGGCGAAGCTCTGCCGCGATTCAGCCCTATCGGTGGTCGAGCAACCGTTCGGGGAGGACGAGCTGATCCTGCACGCCTCGCTCGCGCGAGAGCTTGAGGGCACCCCTGCCCTGGTGTGCCTCGACGAGTCGGTGACCTCCATGGGACGGCTCGAGCTCGCCCTGCAGGAGGGGGCGGTGGGCTGCCTCAATGTGAAGCCCGGCCGGGTGGGAGGGCTCTCGCGCTCGCTCGAGCTGCACGACCGCGCCGAGGGGGCCAGGGTCCCGGTCTGGTGCGGGGGCATGCTCGAGACCGGCATCGGCCGAGCGCACAATCTCCACCTCGCGAGCCTGCCCGGCTTCCGGCTGCCGGCCGACCTGTCCGCCTCGGACCGATACTGGAAGGAGGACCTCGTTGAGCCTCCCTTCCGCCTGGGACCGGCAAGCACCCTCCCGGTCCCGACGGGCCCTGGGATCGGTGTCGAACCGGAGGAGGAGCGGCTCTCGAAGGTGCGAGTGGCCCAACGGGTCTTCTCCCTCGACCAAAGGCTATGACCTACCGTCCGCCTGCTCTTCGCGTGAGGCCCCCACACCGACGGCCGCGCTCTCGTCGCGGCTCCACCGGGCCGGGGGCCCCGCCCTTTCTGGACCGCGCCTCGCTCTCGGTCCTCTTCGTCTTCCTCTTCGCGATGGGCATCGGGGCCACGGCGGGGCTCCTGGGAGGGTTCCAGACGTTACCCGCCCCATCCTCGTACAACTCGCCCTTCTCCAGCGTGCTCGGCATCGCCCTCGTGACCGCCTTCCTCGCGCTCCTCGTGGCCTGGCTCTACGTAGGGCTCCTCCGCCGGGAGAAGGGGAACGGGAACGGAATCCCCGGGATGGGGTACACCGCGATCGCCCTCTTCGTCGTGATCCTCGTCTCGGCTGGGATCCTCGCCTTGGCCACCTACGACCAGACGCATCGGCCCTCGGCGATAGAGGGGAGCGGGGGGGGCCCCGCCGGTAGCAACAATTCGCCCGCGGGAGGGGGGGGAGGGTACGGTGGGAACGGGACCAACTCCACCCACTCCTCGTCCCCGCCCCCCTTGTCCAACGTCTCGAGATCCGCGGGCACTCCGCCTACCATCATGGCCCTAGGGGTGACCGTGGTCCTCGCCCTGGTCCTGGTCCCGACCATCCTCTACCTCGTCCGGCGTGACCGAAGACCGGAGATCTGGGAGCCGGAACAGCCCCCCCAGCTCATCCATACGCTGGAGCAGGCGGTGGCCTCGCTCGAAGCGGGCGATCTGGGGGAGGCCCGCAGCCGGATCATCTCCGCCTACAGCGCCCTGCTCTCCGAGCTCGAGCACCAGCAGGTCCCCGAGCTGGAGCATTCGACGCCTCGGGAGATCGAGGAGATCATGTCCTCGAAGCTCTCGCTCTCCACGCCTTCGGCCCACGACCTCCGCCTCCTCTTCGAGGAAGCGCGCTACAGCGAACATCCGATGGGGGAGACCCAGGCGCTCGCCGCCCGACAGAGCCTCTCGCTCGTCATCGACCAGTTGAAATCCCGCCCGCTCGTCGGCCCCACGAGGCCTGAAGCAGCGACGGCCCTCACCCCAGGGAGAGGAAGTTGACCAGCCGGGCGGAGCTTATCGCGATGCGGGTCCTCCTGGCGGGAGGCATCGTCTCCGCCGTGCTGGCCGCCCTCGTCGCGGACGATGTCGGGCTCTCCCTCGGCTTCGGCGCCGTGGCCGCCGCCTTTTTGACCTTCGCCGGGCTCGCCGCCCTCGCGCTACGGATGCCGGCCCTTCCGCCCCTTGTGCTGCCGGCGACCTCGGTCTGGCAGCTGCGCGTTCGGCAGGCGCTCGCCGGGGACGGGCTCTCCCGCCTGCAGCTCCTAGATGCGGTGGAGGCGGCCTCCTCCTGGAAGACCGGCACCTCGGCCTCCCGGATCCTCGACCAGAGGGACCACCTCCTCGCGCTCCCGCGCCGAGAGTTCGACCGCCTGCTCCGAAACGAGATCGCCCGCGTCGAGTCCGAAGGGTGAGGTGAGCACATCCTCGCGAGCTCAGCGTCCACGAAATCCCGCCTCGAGGCGGTCCTGGCCGGGGTCTCCCAGGCGGTCGTGGGCAAGCAGGAGGCCCTCCGTACCCTCCTGGTAGGGATCCTCGCGGACGGGCACGTCCTCCTCGAGGACCTTCCGGGGCTCGGGAAGACCCTCATCGCGAAGTCCTTCGCGGCTACCCTCGGGCTCCACTTCACCCGCGTGCAGTTCACGGCGGACCTGCTGCCCACCGACATCACAGGAGGGGAGGTGTACGACCCGTCCTCGGGGAAGTTCTCCTTCCGGCGTGGCCCGGTCTTCACCCACGTCCTTCTCGCGGACGAGATCAACCGCGCTCCCCCCAAGGTGCAGTCCGCCCTGCTGGAGGCGATGCAGGAGTACCAGGTCACCTCCGAGGGCTCGACGTACCCGCTGGAGCGGCCGTTCCTGGTCCTCGCGACGCAGAACCCGATCGAGCTCGAGGGGACCTACCCGCTCCCCGAGGCGCAGGTCGACCGCTTCCTGATCCGGCTCACCCTGGGCTACCCCACCAACGCCGAGGAGCGCGCGATCCTCACGCGGCGACGTCTCGCGAAGCAGGAGATCGCCCCCCCGACCGCGGTCCTCGCCCCCGGGGAGTTCCGCTCGCTCCAGAACGCGGTGGAAGCGGTCTCGCTCGCTCCGCCCCTCGAAGGGTACATCGTCGACCTGGTGAGCGCGACCCGCACGGACCCGCGCGTGGAGGTCGGCGCTTCCCCCCGAGGGTCCCTCGCCCTTTCGAAGCTCTCCCGGGCGAAGGCGCTCTTGGAGGGGCGGGACTTCGTGCTGCCCGATGACGTGAAGTCGCTCGCGCTCCCGGCCCTTGCCCACCGCCTGGTCATCAAACCGGAGCCGTGGATGCGCGGACTGCGGGGCACGACGGTCGTGTCCGAGGTGCTCCGCAAGACCCCGGTGCCCAAAGTGAACTAGGGGGGACCTCGAGGCCCGACGGGCACCACGGGGGACCTATGGCGGAGATCGACAGCGAGGGCTACGCCCCGCCCACGTCACGAGCGTCCTGGCGCGCCCGCTCGCTCGCCCTCTTCGGCCTAGGAGGGGCCGCCCTCGTCGCAGGGCTCGCCCTGCGGTCCTCGGAGGCGATCCTGTTCGCCGCCCCTCTCCTCCTGGCCCCGGCCTCGAGCTTCATGCTGGCCCCCCGGAGCCTCACCCGGGTCACGATCCAGGGAGAGATGCAGGAGGCCGGCGACGACCTAGAGCTCACGCTCACGCTCCGTCCACAGCCTCGCCTCGTCCAAGGGTGGCTGGACGTGGAGATCGAGGTACCGGAGGGTGTGATCGCGCTCAACGGATCGACCCACCGGGTGATCGTGGGGGGGGAGGGGCCGCTCACGACCACCTTCCGGTTCCGCGCGTTCCGACCGCTGTTCGTCCGCCTGTCCACTCCGAAGGTGCGCTGGCGAGACCCGCTCGGGCTCTCCGAGGTCCTCCTCCCGGTCCGGGCGGAGGGGCTCTCCTTGGAACGCTACCCTCCGGAGGTACGCCGGGTGCCCCGGCTCGCCTTCCAGCGCACGACGATCCTACCGGGGGAGGTCCACTCGCGCCGGAGGGCGGCGCAGGGGGACTTCGTCTCCGTTCGCCCCTATCATCCTGGCGACTCCCCGCGTGACATCAACTGGTGGGCCTCGGCACGCCAGGGCTCCCTTGCGACCAACGAGTTCTTGGCCGAGCGGAGCGGCGAGATGATCCTGTGCGTCGACGCGCGCCCCTGGGTGCAGCCGGGCGGCGACGACGCCCAGCTGCTGGGCGTTGCTCGGGCGGCCACGCTCGGGCTCGCACGCTACCTCCTCAAGGAGAAGACGCGTGTGGGCCTCGCGGTCTTCGGCGAGTTCGTGGATGTGGTGCGCCTGGGCTCCGGCCGGGTCCAACGCTACGCCATCGAACAGATGCTCGAGCGCGTTCGCCTCTCGACCGTGGCCGCGCCCATCGAACGGCTCTCCTTCTCCCTCCAGCGCTACTTCCCCCCCGGGACGCCCGTCCTCTTCCTGACCCCGTTGGTCGACGACGAGACGGTCGCTGCCGGCTACTTCCTGCGTCGACGCGGCTTCCCCTGCATGCTCCTCTGCCCCTCCCCCACGGCCCTCGAGCACGAACGGATGGACCTCAAGGCCCCGGACGCGGAGGTCACCCTGAGGATCGTCCGTCTCCTGCGGCGCCGCCGTCTCGCCGAGGCATGGCAGAGCTCCCCCGTGGTGGAATGGGAGGACTTCTCGAGCCTCGCCGCCCTGGTCTCGTTCTTGCGCCGCCCACCGACGGCCCTCGCGGGTGGAGGGCGGGCATGAACCGGGCGCCTGCTTCCCCCCCCAGCGCGGGACCTGGACCGGAGGAGCCGCGCTCGACGACCACCTCCGAGGCGTTCGTTCGACCGCGTATCCTCGGGCCGGAGGACGAGACCATCGCCGACCTCACCGACGCGGAGGTGGCCCGACGATACGCCCGACCTCCGCTCCTGCGTCGGGTCCCCGTGAGCGCGCTCGAGGGCCTCCTCACGCTGCTCCTCTTCGTCCCTCTCCCGGTCTGGCTCGCTGGAGGAGGGACCCGCAGCGGGGGGCTCCTCCTCCTGCTGGGACTGATCGGGGCCGGAGCGGCCGGCTTCCTCTTCCGACGCCTCCCCACCCCGCTCCCCTCGGGCGCGATGCTTCCAGGGGGGCTGGTCTGGGCCGTCGCGGTCCTGACGCTCCCGGGAGGGATCGCGGGGATGACCAGTGCGCTGCTCGCGGGGGTCGTGTTGGTCCTCTACGCGAGCGTGGCGGCACCGGACGAGGTCGCCCCCCCCACCTCGGCGATCCTGGCGCAGGCCGCGGTCCCGGCGATGGGAGGGGCGCTCTCCCTGCTCGTGGCGGCGTCCCTGCTCGGGGTCTCCGCCCCCCTCTACTCCATCGTCCTGGTGCCTACCCTAGGGGCGCTCGCCCTTGCGGTCTACCTCTTCGGCCGGGAGGACCTGCCGGAGGAGGACGCGTCCTCGACCCCGGGGGCGAAGGCCCGCTCCCCCGCCCCCCCGGGCCCGGTCGCCTCGATGGAACGACCCGCGGACCCCCTGGCCCCCCGTGCGGAGCATTGAAGTGTCAAGCTCCCCTCCTCCCCTTGGCATCCCTGAAAAGGGAGGCCTGGATGCCGACGAAGGGTCCCTCCGGACCACCCTGCGGACGGGTCGTCCGCACGGGATGAAGAGAGGACAACCACGGTGTCCAACAGCCCCGGCCGGGTCAGGACGCGGAGAGGGCCGAAGCGCCCACCGTGAGGCGGTCCGTTACGGCCGGGGGACACAGGCCCTCGGCGGGGGGCACGGGTGACCCGGTACGACACCTCCGCCCAGGCCCGCCTGCGACAGTCCTCTCGCCGGCTCAACCTCGTGTTCGCGGGGGTCCTGTTCGCGATCGGCACCTGGCTCATCGCGAGCTACATCACGCTCTACCTCTCCCTCTTCCCCCCGACCACCACCTTCGAGCTGTTGCTGGGGGTCCTGGTCTACTGCTTCGCCTCGATCCCGTTGTCACAGGCCCTGATCCGGCGTCCGCACCCCGAGACGGTCGATGTCCGTGAGGAGGGGATCATCCTGCGGTTCCGCAAGGGCGGCCCCATCCGAATCGCCTGGGAGGACCGGCCGGTCTCGATGGCGTACGACGAGCGGGGGGTGAAGGGCTCGCTCCCCCGGCATCCCAGGATCGAGGGGATGGAGGTCCAGGTGTACCTCCCCCGCCCCGGCCGCGAGCCCGGCACGGAGACCTTCCGGCCCATGGAGCTCGACCTCAGCGGAGAGGCCTTCGATGAGATCGAGCGGGAGATGAAGCGAGCCGGTTTCCGTCCGCGCCGACGCACCTGGAGCCGTCGTCGCCCGGGGGAGATGGTCGAGTTCCTGCGACCGGGCGACCCCGGGGCCGATGAGACGCCGGAGGAGCTCCCGAGCTCCCGCCTCTCCCCCCGGTCGCGCTCGCGACGACCGACGCCTGCCCGCGACGCTCGGAAGAGGCTCCGGGACTGAGGGCGACCCGGGGAGGAGGGTCTCCCGCGCGCGGGAGACCTTCGTTTCCTCTCGGGGACCTCCCCATCCCTTATCTGCTCCAGAAGATGAGAGACGCGTCCGCCATGAGCGACGAGGAGCACGCCTCCCCCGCCACCCTGACCCTGGTGAGCTTCCGCAAGGGGGGTCACCCCACGGGTGGGGAGATGGTCCTCGGCGGTCTCCTCATGCTCGTGGGCTTCATCACCTTCTTCACGTGGATCGCCACGTTCGAGGCGATCTGGGCGATCGGGATCGCCCCCTTCTCCCTCGGGGCCATCCTCATCTTCCACAGCGACCCGATCCTGGAGACCTTGCAGAAGTGGAAGCGGACCCGCCCAGGCCCCTCCCCCTCCTCGGCCCGCACCGGCGGACCGAGCACCGAAGGACACTGACCTCCCGTCGGGTCCCCTGCATCGGCCTCCGAGGCGTCGGGCCGACGGTGGGTCTTCGGAGCTCGTCCTTCCCGGTCGGTTCCCGGGAGCCTCATGGCCGGGGGCTGGGGGGCCAAAGGCTGAAGTCCCTGCACCTGGTGCCGGGCGAACGTGAGCGCTCCTCTTCCCGTCGCCATCGTGGCCGACCCTCTCGACGCTGGGGCCGTCGCCGTACTCGCCCACCATGCGACCGTGGTGGACGCGACCTCCGGCAAGGAGGCGTTGGAGCGGGACCTGCCCCGGGCCAAGGCGCTCCTGGTCCGCAGTCGCACGAAGGTCACCGCGTCCGTCATCGCCCAGGCCCCCGACCTCGCCGTCATCGGGCGCGCGGGCGTCGGTGTCGACAACATCGACGTGAAGGCCGCGACCGAGCGAGGGATCCCGGTGGTCAACGCACCCGCCGCCGCGACCACGAGCGTCGCCGAGCTGGTCGTGGGGCTCCTCGTCGCCGTCGCGCGCGACTTCGGCTCCCAGGTGCCCGCCGCGAAGAAAGGGGAGTGGAAGAAGGCCGGTAACGGGGTCGAGCTCGCCGGACGCACCGTGGGGTTCGTGGGGTACGGTCGGATCGCCCGGGAGGCCGCGGTGCGGCTGAAGGCCTTCGGGATGAAGGTGCAGGCCTACGACCCCTACCTCACCAAGTCCCCCGACGGCACGCCAGTGCTCCCGCTCGATGAGCTCCTCCCCACGAGTCAGGTGGTCTCCCTCCACACGCCCTTGACCCTCGAGACCCGGAGGATCCTCAATGCGGAGCGGCTCGCGAAGCTTCCGAAGGGGGCGATCGTGCTCAACGTCGCGCGCGGGGGGCTCGTCGACGAGGACGCCCTCCTCGCCTCGCTCGAATCCGGTCATCTCACGGGGGCCGCGCTGGACGTCTTCGAGGAGGAGCCTCCGAGGAACGCCCGGCTCCTGGCGCATCCGCGGCTCGTGGTGACCCCTCACATCGGTGCGTCGACGCACGAGGCGCAGGCCCGGGCGGGTACAGTGACCGTGGAGCAGGTCGTGAAGGTCCTTCGGGGCGAGGCCCCGGAGTTCTGTGTCAATCCGGAGGTTCGAAAGCCATGAGCCCAGCTGAAGCGAAGAGCGCACCCACCCCCTCGAAGATGCCCTCCACCTCGTCCGACGCCGGGACGGGGAAGGCCGGGACCGAAGCCTCCTACTTCGACCCGTACACGAGCAACTTCCTGCTCGCCGGGCCGGTGAAGCTCCACCCCCGCGTCCAGCTCGCGATGGCGGCCCCCTCGCTCAACCACCGGGGGGAGTACTTCCACGACCTGGTCCACGAGATCCGTGGGCTCCTCCCCCTCCTCTTCGGCCGGCCCGGGACCCAGGTCGTCCTGAGCGGGAGCGGGACCGCGGGCCTGGAGGCGATGGTCTCGGGGCTCGTGAAGAAGAACGAGAAGATGGTCGTCGTCTCCAACGGGCACTTCGGTGACCGCCTGGAGAAGCTCGCGGACCGCTTCGGCCAGCTGGTCCCGGTGCGGGGCACCTGGGGGAAGCCGGTGAGCATGGAGCTGCTCAAGGCGACGCTCGAGGAGCACGCCCCGAAGGCGGTCGCCATGGTCTACAACGAGACCTCGGTCGGCTTCACGAACCCCCTCGACAGCGTGGGAGCGCTCGCGCACAAGGCCGGGGCCCTCTTCCTCGTCGACGCGATCAGCGCCCTGCCGGGCCTCCCCACGCCCAGCGAGGCGGCCGGGGTCGACGCGGTGGTGGTCGGGAGCCAGAAGGGACTCGCCGCCCCGCCCGGTCTCGCCCTCGTCCACCTCTCCGAGCGGGCCCTCAAGGAGCTCGCGCCCCAGACCTTCTACACCGATCTCGCGGACCACGTGAAGAGCCTGGAGAAGGACGATACGCCCTTCACCCCCGCCGTGCCGCTCTTCCTCGCCCTGCGCGAGGCGCTGCTGCTCCTCCGTGAGGAAGGGGTCGAGCGGCGCCAGGCGCGCACCCACCGCCTGGCGGAGGCGACCCGGGCGGCCGTGAAGGCGATGGGCCTCTCCCTCTTTCCGGACGAGGAGTTCGCCTCCGACACGGTGACCGCGATCCGCTACCCGTCGGGCGTGGGGGACTCCCCCTTCCGCGCCGCCCTTCGTGACCGGCACAACCTCATCGTCTCCGGTGGCCAGGGCCAGGCGAAGGGGCAGATCTTCCGCATCGGGCACATGGGCGTCGCGAGCTTCGGCGAGGTCCTCGCCGGCGTCGCGGCGGTGGAGAAGGAGATGCACCGCCTGGGCAAGGTCCCCTCCCTGGGGGCCGGTGTGGCCGCCTTCGAGCGATACCTCCCGTAGCCAGGCGACCCCTTCCAGAGCGAACTCATCCGCCCGATCCCCGCACCGCTCAGGGCGCGCGAAGGGACCGTACCCGGGCCGAGGTGCTCGCGGGGCGCCCCTCAGATGTCCACGATGACCTGGGCCCGGCCGCGACGGAGGTCGACCTCCAGCCGATGGAGGGTGACCGCCTTCACCTGGACCTTGACGTGGTGTCGGGTGGGGTCGTAGGTCTCCCCATGGAGCCGGGCCTCGATCCGTCGGGGGGGGTCTCCTTCGAGCGACACCTCGTAGCGACGGGTCAACCACCCCTCTTCGTCGAACAGACCGATGAGCTCGGTGAGGTAGGCGACCACCAGGCCCTCGAGCGAGGGGGAAGTGACCTCAAGGGCCCGGGTGGCCCGGGGTTCGACGCTCGCGAGGTCCGTGAGCAGCTCCGTGTACCCTTCCCCCAACTGGGCGAAGAGGGCCTCCGGGGAGCGGGCCCGGGCCCCGATCCCCACGTCGGCGGTGGTACCGAAGCTCCAGTGAGCTGGAGCGTCACCGAAGGGCTCCTCCGGGGGGTCGGAGGGGGTCCGGGAAGCGCTGGACACGCCTCGATACCGACTTGTACACTTAAGAGGGGTCGGACCCCTCTGCAAAAAGGCCAATGCGGGCGACCCTGGTCATCCCCACCCTCAACGAGGCCGACGGCATCGGCCACACCCTCCGTACCTTCCGGGAGGCGGCCGAGGAGGCCAACCGGAGCCTCTTCCTCGGGTCGCCGGTGGAGTGGGAGGTCCTGGTCGTGGACGGACGGTCCACCGACGGCACCCCCGAGATCGCCCGTTCACTGGGGGCGAAGGTCGTCCAAGAGCCCCGCAAGGGGTACGGACGCGCCTATCGCACCGGGTTCGAGGAGGCGACGGGAGAGTACATCGCGACGCTCGACGGGGATGGGACCTATCCCGCCGAGCTGGTCCCCTGGTTCCTGCTCCATCTCCTGCACCACAAGAAGGACTTCCTGACGGGCGACCGTCTCACCTACCTCGCCCCGAAGTCCATGACCACCGAGCACCGGATCGGCAACTTCCTGCTGAACCTCCTGGTTTCGGTCTTCTTCCACTCCTGTCTTCAGGGGGTCCCGGCCCGCATCCTGGTCGACTCGCAGAGCGGGTTCTGGGTCTTCCGACGCGCGGTCCTTCCCTCCCTTCGCCTGACCCAGGACGGCATGGCCTTCTCCGAGGAGATCAAGCTCGAGGCCATGATCCGCGGTCTCAAGTTCGAGGAGGTGCCCATCCACTATGCGGAGCGCTGGGGCCGACCGAAGCTCTCGAGCTGGCGCGATGGGCTCCACAACATGATGTTCCTCGTGCGCAAGCGCTTCCAGGTCTCCCAGGAGACCCGGATGGCCCACCGATTGCCCGTGACGCAGGCCTCCACCTCACCCCAAGGGCCGGCCTGAGCACCGAACGGTGGGAGAGTTCGCCTGGCTTCGGGGAGGACACCGTCCGGGGGGCGCTCCCGCCCGCCGGTATGGACCTCGGGGCCCGGGGCGCGTCGCCCGATCCCTTTACTTCGTCTTGCCCGAACGCTCCTTCGACTTCACCCGGAGACCGTGGTAGCCGCATTTGCGGCACTGGACGGCCCGGGGTGGGTTCCGAGCGGAGCAGTTCATGCAGATCCGCTTGTTGAGGAGGCGGGCGGTCGCTTCGGCGAACGGCATGGGAACCGCGCCACCTGGGGCCGGGTATTTGAGGATGAACCCTGACCCGCCCCGGGTCGCCCTCGACCCGGACCCCCTTTTCCTGTGCGTTCGCCTTCAAGACCAACCATCATAAACCCCGTCGCGGGATGGCCCATCGATCCATGGAGCGCGAGCCCACTCCGGAGAGCCAACCTCGGGAGGTGTTGGAGAAGGCTCGGGAGGTCCGCCGAAGCGGTGCCCCCGCGCTGCCCCAGGAGGACCGGCGGGTGGTCGCTCTGGTAGGGACCCCGCTCCACGTGGAGGCCTACCCCTGGACCGGCGGGCTCGTCCTCTGGACCCAGGACCCCCACGGGCGTTGGGTCCGGCTCCCCCTTCGCCGTTGAACCCCCGTTGGTCCTTCCGCCCCCACCCCCAGCTCCCTGGACCGTCAGGGACCCCCATCAGAACCCTCATCCCCCTCGCGGGGCATGCTAGGTCCCGTGGCCGCCCGGACCGAGGGTGTGGCGGCGGTGCGTCTCGCCCGTCAGGCCTTGGAGACCTGCATCGACTGGGACGGTGAACGGGACCCCGCGTACGTCGCTCAGGAGGTGGAGCTCCCGGCGAGCTTCGAGGAGAAGCGGGGGCTGTTCGTGACGCTCCTGGAGCACCCCACCTCCGACCTGCGGGGATGCATCGGTTTCACCGACCCGATCTTCCGACTGCGCGAGGGGATCCCCCGGGCCGCGCTCTACGCCGCCAAGGAGGACCCGCGGTTCCCTCCCCTGGTCCGCAGCGAGCTCGGTCGCATCCGGGTGGAGGTCTCCCTGCTGACCCGGCCGGCCCCGCTGGTCCCCCGCCGTCCCCTGGACCTCCTGCAGTTGGTACGGGTCGGACGCGACGGGCTCATGGTGGCCGAGGACGGGATGAAGGGCGTGCTCCTCCCCCAGGTGCCCGTCGACGAGGGGTGGGACGTGGAGACCTTCCTCTCCCAGACCTGCCGGAAGGCGGGCCTCTCCCCGGCATCCTGGCGGCGTCCCGGGCCCCGGTTCTGGAGCTTCCAGTCCACGATCTTCGCCGAAGAGACCCCGCGCGGGCCCATCGTCGAGCACACCCTCGCCGCACCCCCGGAGGGGGCTCCCCTGCCGGGGGGCGAGGTCAGCCGTTCACGAGCCTGAGGCGGAAGGTCGAGCCTTCCACGTCGTCCCAGACCCGTACGCCCATCGCTTCCGGGGGCGTCCCCCCCGATAGCCGGAGCTCGGAGATGAGGCAGTCCTTGGAGATCCGGTCCCGGTGCCGCTCCACCGCCTCCGCGAGGTCCCCGTCCGCCCAGAGGTCGAGCCGGATGGTGTCGGTGATCACGAGGCCGAGCTCCTTGCGGGTGATCTGGATGCGCCGGACCACCTCCCGCGCGAGACCTTCCAGGTAGAGCTCCCGGCTCGGGCGCCGCGAGAGGGCGACGGAGGGGCCCTTCGAGGGCGGTGTGGGCCGGTGGACCACCCACTCCTCTCCCGGTCGGGGGACCTTCGCGAACTCCTCGGGCCCGGGGAACCCCACTCGCTTCACGTTGAGCTCCTCCTGGAGCATCGGGGCCAGATGGTCCCCGAAGGGCCCCAGGGTCTCCTGGGGTAGCCCCGCGACCACGAGGTCCTCGAGCGGCATCCGGGCCCGCACCCCCGCCTCCATCCGAAGGCGCCGGACGGTCTCGACGAGCTCGAGCACCTCCGACATCGCGCCCTCCAGCGAGGGGTCCCGCGTGGAGGCCGGGAGGGCGGGGGGGTAGGGGAGGAGATGGACGCTCGTCGACCCGGGCCCGAACGGTCCTCCGCTCACCCGTTGAAAGATCTCCTCGGCCGTGAACGGGGCGAGGGGAGCGATGAGGCCCGCGACCTGGAGCAGCGTGAAGGAGAGCACGTCGTAGGCGCTCCTCTTCGGGGGGGTGAGCCCGTCCTCCCAGAAACGCGGGCGGGAGCGACGCAGCCACCACGTGGAGATCTCCTGGACCAGCCGCTCCAGCGAACTGGCCGCCCGGCGGGGTTCGAAGTCCTCCAGCGCCCGGTCGCACTCCTCCACCGTCGCCGCGAGGCGAGAGAGGAGCCAGCGGTCCAGAGGGTCCTGCGGCGTCGGCAGGGTGGTCGCTGCCGGTACCTGGTCCACCGCCTGGTTCGTCCGGTAGAACTCGAGGACGTTGAGCAGCGTGGTGAGCAGCCGCAGCCCGGTCTGGCGGATCGTGAGGTCCCCGAAGCGGAACGACTCCGTGTAGTCGGAGAGGTAGATCGAGAGACGCGTGGGGTCGGACCCCATCCGCTCCATGAGCTGGAGCGGGTCGGAGACGTTCCCCTTCGACTTGGACATCTTCTTGCCCTGGTCATCGAGCCCGTGACCGTGGCAGAGGACGTGCCGGTACGGCGGCCGTCCGAAGAGGGCGGTCGAGATCACGAGCAGGGTGTAGAACCACCCGCGGGTCTGGTCGATCGCCTCCGCGACGAAGTCCAGCGGGGCCCTCACGTCGAACGGGGTCCCTTGCTCGAAGGGCCAGTGGAACTGCGCGAAGGGGGCCGAGCCGCTGTCGTACCAGGTGTCGATCACATAGGGCTCGCGCGTGAGCTTCTCCCGGTGGTCCGGGCAGGTGAGCGCCAGCTCGTCCACGAAGGGACGGTGCGGGTCGAAGGGCTCGGGGAGCGGCGCGTCGTGGAGCCGGGCGAGCTCCTCGAAGCTCCCGACGACCACGTAGTGGCCTTTGGGACAGTTCCAGATCGGTAGCGGCGTGCCCCAGTAGCGGTTCCGGGAGAGCGCCCAGTCCTTGCCCTCCGCGAGGAAGTTCCCGAACCGACCGTCCTTCAGGTGCCCCGGGTCCCAGACCACCTTCGCGTTGTTCGCGAGGAGCGCCTCCCGGAGCTTGTGCGTCCGTACGAACCAGGTGTCCAGCGCCCGGTACATCAGGGGCCGGTCGCAGCGCCAGCAGAACGGGTAGGTGTGCTTGTAGGTCGAGCGCCGCCAGAGGACCCCGCGCGCGTGGAGCTCCTCCATGAGGACCTTGTCCGCGTCCTTGAACCACTTCCCGGTGACCTGGGGGAGCGCGGAGGTGAACCGGCCGCTCGGGTCGATCGGGTCGTAGACGCCCAAATGCTCGCGCTCTCCCAGCTGGAAGTCGTCCACGCCGAAGGAGGGGGCGATGTGGACGAGCCCGGTCCCCTCCTCCGCCGTCACGAAGTCCGCGCCAAGGACGTGGAAGCGGGTCGGGGTCGCCTCCACCACGCCGGGGAAGGGAGGTTCGTACGTCCAGCCCAGGAGCTCCTCGCCCTTGAGCCGGCGCACCACCCGGGGTCGCTCGTGCTCCTGGGGGAAGTACCGGGCGAGCGCGGGCTCTCCCAGCACGTAGGAGGCCCCTTCCTCGCCCTCCACCAGCAGGTAGTCCATCTTCGGGGAGATCGCGACCGCGAGGTTGGAGGCGAGCGTCCACGGTGTCGTGGTCCAGACCAGAAGGTAGGTCTCCGGCGCGCCGGCGTCCTTCCCCGTGACCCGGAGGCGGAGGGTGACGGAAGGGTCCGTCGTCTCCCGGTATCCCTGCGCCACCTCATGGGTCGCCAGCGGCGTCTCGCATCGTGGACAATAGGGGACGACGTAGTGGCCGCGGTCCAGGAGACCCTTCTGGTAGAGCTGCTGGAGCGACCACCAGACGCTCTCCATGAACCACGGGTCCATCGTGTGGTACGGGTTCCCATAGTCGAGCCAGAACCCCAGCCGGTGAGAGAACTGCTTCCAGACCTCCACGTGGGTGAGGACGCTCTTGCGGCAGTCCTCGGCGAAGGCGGCGACGCCGTACTCCACGATCTGCTTCTTGCTCGTCCACCCGTGGGACTTCTCGACCTCCACCTCGACGGGCAGGCCATGGCAGTCCCAGCCGGCCATGGTGGTGACGATCCGGTAGCCCTTCATCCGGCGGTGGCGCAGCCCCATGTCCTTGAGCGCGCGGGGCAGGAGGTGGCCGATGTGCGGCCGACCGTTCGCGGTGGGCGGTCCTTCCGTGAACCTGAAGACCGGCCCGTCCGGGTGGAGCGCGAGGGAGCGGGAGGGGACGTTCTCTCGTCCCCAGAACTCCATGACCCGCTGCTCCATCGAGAGCACCTGGCTCTGGGGCGTGCCGCCCTTCGTGGAGGGCGAGGTGGGTGCTGTGGGGGTGGATGCGCTGGCCATACGGGAGGGACGGCCCATCCTCGGGGCCCCTCTTCTCCCTTTCGCGCCGACCGAGGAGGCTCAGATGACGATGGGAAGCGGCCGTCGTCGCGAGCCCGCCGGCAGCGTCGAGGTCCTGGGCGAGCTCCGCTCTCGCCCGCGGCGTGGGCCGGAGCCTCCTCGGCTCCTCACGTAGAACACCTCGGTGGTGTAGGGGAGGACGAGGGTCCTCCGACCGCGGCTCCCCGGATGGGAGGCGAGGAGGGCCCGAAGGCGTGCGACGAACTCGGCCTGACGGGCCGGCGGGAGGGCCGCGAGGTAGCTCACGCTGAGGTAGCGCTGCACGAGGAGCTCCCGGGTCAGGCGCTGCCGATGGTGGAAGTAGCGCACGCGCAGCGGGGAGAAGCCAGCGTCAGGACGGAACGCGCGCCGCCAGCGGTCCCAGGAGCGTCGGGGCAGGCTCGGGTCCTCGTAGCTCTGGCAGAGCTCGAGCACCTTCCTCCGCCAGCCGGAGCTCTGCTCCCGCACGTTCCAGACCAGCGCGAGCCCACCCCCCGGCCGAAGGACGCGATGGAGCTCCCGCAGGGCCCGGGCCGCGTCGAACCAGTGGAAGGCCTGGGCCACCGTGATGAGGTCGACCGAGGCGTCCGGCAACCCCAGGTGCTCGGCGGTGCCGGCGACGACGCGCACACCGGGGACGGCCCGACGGAACTCCCGGCGCATGGCGGGCAGAGGCTCGATGGCGAGGACCTTCGCGGGGGTCCTCGCCCGGAGCTCCCGCGTCCACTTCCCCGTGCCGGCCGCGAGGTCGACCACCCGGCTCCCTTCGTGGAGCGCGAAGGTCCGCCGGACGAAGTCCACCGCCGCCGGGGGATAGCTCGGTCGGGAGCGCTCGTAGGTCGCCGCGGCCCGGGAGAACCCTCGGGCCGCCACCCGGTGGACCCGGGGCTTCGGAGCGCGTCCCGTCAAGCCCGGAAGAGTTGCCGATGCCGGACCATGATGCAGAGGTCCTGGACGAACCCCACCCCACGGGCCTCCACCTTGGGCCCGGAAGGGTCGTCACGGACCCCCAGCTGCAGCCAGACCGCCTTCGGCGGAGGGGAGCGAGAGAGGGCCTCCTCCACGATCCCGGGGACGGCCTCGCTCTTGCGGAAGACGTCGACGATGTCCACCTTCACGTCCGAAGGGATCTCCTTCAACGACGGATAGGAACGCTGCCCGTACACTTCGCTCACTGCGGGGTTCACCGGGACCACCCGGTACCCCTTCTCCATCAGGAAACGGCCCACCTCGTTCGAGTCCCGGTCGGGCTTGTCGCTCATCCCGACGACGGCGATCGTCTTCGAAGTCCTGAGCAGCTCGCGCATCGCTTCGTCGTCCATGCCCTTTCGGACCCCCTTCAGTGGGAACCAGGCTACGGCCCGAGCCCAAGAGGATTGCGAGCGTCCGCTCCGACGGACCCCCGGAGGACGGGCGGGGGCCAAGCCCCCGGAGCGAGGTCCTCGAAGAGGGCCGTCCCTGCCCGCCCATCAATGAGTGGCCCCTCTGGACCGGTCCGGGCCCAGGGCGAGAAGGGGACCGGTGACGGGACGAACGGCGTACCGGGTGGAGGGCCCCCTCCCAGCGGCGGCACGTCCGACAGGGTTGCTGGAGCTCCCAAGGGATAGGGCCCCCATGTCCTGTCGAGGCCGAGGCTCGTCCCGCAGTGCGAACATCGCCGGGGAAGGCCGTGCACGTCGCCCAAGGCGACGGCGCCGCACTGCGGGCAGAACGTCGGAAGGAAAGATGGGGGTTGCACGGGAGCGGTCCCCATAGGGGGAGGGACGAAGCCCGCCACCACGGGGGCCGGCGGGGGTGGCTCGGGGATCGGCGGGCTCGTCGGCGGACGCTCCCCAACGAACTGCGGTGGCGGGCTCTGGACCGTCGTGGCCCCCGCCGGGGTCGAGCTGGGACCCCACGTGAACGGAGCCCAGGTGTCGACCGGGCCCGGCGCTCCACGACCCTTGAGGGACCCGGCGTCGGAGCCCTTCTCCCTGAGGTAAAGGACCAGGGCGACCACCCCCGCCATGCCGAGGAAAGCGTACCTCAGCGCGGCCGCTCCGTCGAGACCGATCCCGGGGACGAACTGGGAGAACGACGTCGCGTCGTAGAGGCCGTGGAGCAGCGCGACCACCAGGAGGTTGCCTCCGCTCCGGACGTAGGCGAAGGCGAAGGCGAGCCCCAGGAGGAAGATCTGGACGTAGAAGAGCGGGGAGATCTCGAGGTAGGTGAGCCCGTAGTAGAGATGGACCCCGGTGAAGAGCAGGCTCGTCCAGACCGCGTGCCACTTCCACCGCTTCGTCCCGAAGAGCAGGAGCGCCCCTCCCAGGACGAAGCCGCGGAAGAGGGTCTCCTCCACGAGGCCGATCGGGAAGGAGAGCAGGATCCAGGCGAGCGGGTCCGACGCCCCGCTCGATTCCACGTTGGTGACCCGCTTGAGGAGCTCGTTGAACCGGGTCGGCTCCAGGCCCTCGTAGACGGCACTGAGGGCGATCACCGCAAGGATGCTCAGCAGCCCGAGGATGCCGTACCATCGAAGGCCCTCGAGCGTGCCGAGGCTCGTCCGTCGGACGAAGTTCCGCAAGGGTTGCGTGCCCACGAGGAGGAAGAAGGCGAGAAGACCGGGACCGTAGGTGACGAGGGCACCCAACCCCTCCCCCTCCCAGTAGGGCAGCGACGGCGGGAAGATAGGGAGGTACTGGACGGCGATGCCGCCCACCAGGACGGCGACGGAAACGAGGTAGGCGCCGATCGAGGGTGCCGGGGTGTCCGACCGTTCGCCGTGAGGAGCGTTACGGTGCGGGAAGACCGGAGCGACCAGGTCGCCGAACGACCCGTGGGTCGAGGGGGGAGGGGAGCCCGTCCCAGGAGCCTCTCCGGGGGAGACGGGAGGAGAGGGCGCGGCCACAACGCTCCGAGGCCCGCTCACGGAAGAGGGTTCGTGCCGGAAGGGGCCCGTGGTTCAGGGGCCGTCGACCTCGTCCCGGGGAGGGGCCCGTCCCCCCTCATTTCGTCGCGGACGGGCCCTTGCGCTCCTGCAGGCGCTGCTGGCAGTAGCTGTAGAGGGCATCGTAGGCTGGGAACTGCAGCCGCAGGTTGTCCTGGTCGTCCTTGGCCACCTTCTGGAACCCGTTCGCGAGGGCCGAGAGCCCCGCGGACTCCGGCCGCACCCGGGGTAGATGGTGAGCGTCCGCGCCGCGAACGATCTCCGCGAGGTCCTGCAAGGCCGCGTCACGGAGCCCGTACTTCCGGATCACCGCGTCGAAGGAGACGCGCTCCTCCCCGTTCTCCTCGTAATGGAAGAGCTCCGCGCCCGGCGTGTCGAAGGCGATCGCGCCTTCGCTCTTCGCCACCTCCAGGACCTTCTCCTTCGGGACGAACAGGAACTCGGCCTTCGGGTCCACGAACCGGGTGATGAGCCAGGGGCAGGCGACACGGTCCACCTTGACATGCTCGCGGGTGACGAACTTCATCGACCATCCCTCGGGACGGTGCACCCCTGCTGACAGATAAGGAGCGACCGACCGTAGGAGCGGGCGTCTATGTGCCCCTCGGGAAAGGCGGGCCCGCGGGCCCGGGCTCGAAAGGTGCGCCCTCCCTCGGGGAGGAGTGGGGCCTATGCCGCGGGAGCGGGATCGGTGTTGCTGGGGGTGCCCGCGGGCGCAGGGGTGGAGGAGGCGCTCGCTGTGTGGGCCTCCTGGGAAAGGTTGCGGTTCCGCTCTACCTGGCCACCGTGGATCCCGTAGGAGGTGACCGCGAAGGACCACGGCTGGAAGGCCTTCTCGTTCACTTCGACCTTGGGAGCGGGCTTCTCGGGAGGGAAGTAGGGGGTCGTCCCCGGGGCATGGACCACGAGGGGGATGGGGGTGCGGGCGAGCCCGATGCCCGCGCGGAGAGACGCCCGGGAGTTGGAGCTGAGGGCGGGCGCGGCCGCCACCTTCTGCCCTTGAGGGGGAGCAAAGCCACCGGAGATCGAGGCGGTCGGTGGAGAGACCTGGACCAGCCGAGGCAACTGCACCTGAGCGGGCGCCGCAGGGGCGGTGGAGGTGGGAGCGGTCGGGGTCGCGGAGGGGGCGGGGGAGCTCGAAGGGGAAGAGCTCGCCTCCGGGGTCGCGGGGGCCACCGGGGTCTCCACGGTGGACCCGTCGGAGGCGTGCGTGAACGGTGAGAGGTAGCGCAGGAACGGCAGCAGAGGTCGGCGCTTGATGGTGGTGGTGGCGGTCATGGCCTTTCGCGCGGCGACAGATGGCCCTACTTGAAGCCGCACGAACCTTGGCGGTCCAGAGCGTGGCTTGCGAGGCCATAGCACGCAGGGGTCGACCCTTCGCTCCTCTGCGAGAGTGCCCGGCCCCCTGCGCTTCGGGTCCCCGCGCCCCGGCCCCGAGGGTGCTCGGGGGGGTGCGTGCCCGATCGAACGGAGGCCTACTTGGCCCGGTGCGCCGCCCGGGGTCTCTCCTTCCCCACCGCGTCTCCGGTGGGAACGGTCGCGTCGCGGCGGCCGGTCTCCCAGGTCCGTTCCGCGGCTGACAGGCAGGCCAGCGCATCGTCGAGCGTCCGTTGGAGCTCACGGACACCGGCAGCCTCGGAGCGGAGCACGAGGCGGTCCCCTTCCACCGAGACATGGACGTAGTCCGCGTTGTCCGGATCGATTGCGCGCCGGAGAGCTTCCGCTTCCCCAGAGGACGGATAGCGCCGGACGAGCCGGGCGGAGACCGGGACGGCGGAGGACCCCTGCTCGGTCACCTGCGCTTCTTCCTCCGCACCTGGGTCGGGGCGCGTGGGCCCGAGCTCGACCGCTCCACCTGTCCGGTCCCGCGAGGAGCGGGGGCCGGCGAACGGCCCGGCCCCGCAGAGAGCGCACCGAAGACCGCGGGTTGGGCCTTGCGCGCGAGGTCCCCCGCCGCCTCGGCATGCCGGTGGAGATGCGAGAGCAGGCTGGGCCAGACCTGGCGGTCCTCTCGCGCCTTGTTCTCGAAGTTCTCCGTGCCCACGTACTTCGAGAACGCCTGCTGTACCGGCGCCTCCCAGTGTCCGTCGAGGGGACCGAAATAGTAGCCCAGGACCCTGAGGTCCTTCTGGACCTCCCGTACCACCTCGTCCGTGAGGGGGATCAGCGTCGAGGGGTCCTCCCGCTCGAGCATGGTGAGGTCGTAGAGCTGGAAGATCCGCTTGAGCTCCTCGATGGGGGTGGGGTGGTCGTCCACACGAAGGTCGATGTAGCGATCGAGGGACTTCCCGTAGCTGCCTCCGACCTTCGCCACGTAGAGCGCGGCGGACTGCTGGCCACGGCGATCGCCCCCTGCCCGCTGTCCGGCCGAGAGCGCCGCGAGGAGGCGGTCGGCGAGGTCCCCCGGGGTGCGCTCCATCGCCCGGGCCATCGCCTCCACCACCTCGTTGGAAAGGAGGATGTTCCCCTGGCAGGCGAAGCCCTCGCCCACAACGTGGCCGGCCCACTCCATGCACTTCGTCCCCGTGAAGGAGCAGGCGCTCCCCGTCCGGTCCACCACGCCCAGCTGGCGGTGGTCCCGCTCCGGGTCCGCCCGTGTCAGCTGCTCGACGACCTCGCGGGCCGAACGGCCCTCTCGGAGCAGGGCGAGCCCCTCGGGCCCGTAGCGCATGTTCGCGTTGGCCTGGGTCGCGATGGCCCCCACCTTCGCCTCGACCCAGGGCACCACCGCGCCTACGGCAATGAACTTGGACTGTACCGCGGCGCCCCACTCCTCGCGCTCCCGGTCGAAGGCCACGACGGAGAAGGTGCTCGGCCGGCTCGGAGAGGGGGAGGTCCGCATCTGCTCGCTCCTCGGGGGAGGGACGCCCGACGGCCCATGAACCCTTCTCAAGGCGAGGCCCCAGGGAGCCGAGCCCGTAAAGGGACGCCTGGGGTCAGGCGGCCTGTACGCAGGCGTGGGGATCGACCCCCGCGGGACCTCCAGGGTCCGTCGCCTCGACCTCGAAGACCGCGTGGACGATACCGAAGTCCCGCTCGAGCCGTGCCCTCAGCTGGGAGACGACCTGCATGGAGTCCCTCACGGTGAGGTTCTGGGTCCGCACGTGGGCCGTCATGCAGACCAGGGAGGAGCAGACCGACCAAACGTGCACGTCGTGGAGGTCCTCGACGTGCGGCACCTCGCGCGCGGCACGAGAGATGGCTCCCACCGAGATCCCCGGAGGGACCTGCTCGGACAAGGTGGACCAGGACTCCCGGAAGAGGGGGACCGACTCGATGCCTAGGATCGCGGCGACGACGAGGGCCGCGACAGGGTCCGCCCAGACCGCGGCGGGATGGAGGAAGAGCACCCCCGCCCCCAGGAGGATCGCGCCCGTGATGCCCACGTCGCTCCAGAGGTGGAGCAGGACGCTCCTCAGGTTGAGGTCGCGCACCCGGGGCGGGGTCCGGCCCACGACCCTCGCCGAGACCGTGCGCAGGAGGAGCGTGGGGAGAGCCGCGACGAAGACCCAGACCGGGTCGACCCTCCCGAGGAACGGTACCGTCGAGAGGAGCGAAGACACCGCCTCGTAGGCGAAGAAGATCGAGGAGCCGAAGACCAGGGAGGCGTTGAGGAGCGCCGCGAACACCTCCGCCCGGTGCAGGCCGAAGGTGTGCGCCTCGGTCGCGCCCTTGGCCGTCATGGCGAGCGCCTGCCAGGAGACGGCGAAGGCGACCAGGTCCGGGACGTTGTGCACGGCGTCCGCGGTGAGCGAGACGCTCCGGCTGAGGAAGGCCCCCCAGGCCTCGACCAGCAGCACCACGAGCGAGAGGGCGAAGGCGGTCCTCAAGCCCCGAAGGACCGAGGTCTCCGCTTCGCCCTCCCCATGGTGCGTGCCGGTCATCGCGAGACCTCCGTCTGACGCGGGAGGGCATCCCTAGAAGGCGCTCGCGACGACCTCGCGGAGCTCCTCCAGGACCGGGGTGACGGCCCCCTTCCCGCCGGCCGCCTGCAAGGCGCCCTCGGCGAGGTCCTGGACGATCGCCTGGAGCACGGCGTCCAGGGAGGAGCGCACGGCCGCGATCTGATGGACGATCTCCGGGTAGCTCCTGCCCTCGTGGGTCATGGTGTGGACCGCATGCAGATGTCCCTCGATGCGGGCGAGACGGGCCTCGATCGCGTGCCTTTCCGAACCGGACATATCCCCTCGGGGGGGATACGAGCACCCCTACCTCTATAAGGACCCCCCTCCCCCCGGGGGGGAGGGGGTGAGCGGGTCACTGCTCCTGCCAGCGGAAGGCTCGGATCGCGGCGAGGAAGAAGATGGCCGCCAGGGCAAGCACGACCGCGAGGTCGACGAGCGCCGCGCTCGTGTGCTGGAAGACCATCGTGTTGTTGAGCCCGTCCACCACGTAGTAGAGCGGAAGGACCAGGGCCACCTTCTGCAGGTAGTCGGGGAAGAGGGACACCGGGAAGAACGTCCCGGAGAGGAACATCATGGGGAAGGTGACGAGGTTCCCGACGACCGCTGCGCTCTCGGGGGTCTTGGAGACCGTCCCCAGGAGGAGGCCCAGGGAGACGAAGAGGACGGGGCCGGCGAGAAGGAAGGCGAAGGTCAGGGCGTCCGGTTCCACCGTCGAGTGGAAGGCGCCGCGGCCCACGGCGAGCATCACGAGGGTCGAGGCGAAGACCATCACGATGAACCAGAGGATCGAGGCGAGGAGCCACTCCCCCCGGGTGAGCGGTGTCAGGGAGAGCTGCCGGAACAGCTTCGCCTTCTTGTACTGGGAGCTCAGGTTGACCATGGAGAACATCGGTGCCACGAGGATCGAGAACCCGATGAGCCCCGGGACGAGGTAGTCCACGTACTGGTAGGTGTGGCTCCCGACGTTGAGCCCGACGACCCCCACCTCCGGCGCGCTCTGGCCGGTCGCCTGGAGGTTGAACTCGCTCACGACGCCGTTCACGGCGCTCTGGGCGATCCCCGCCGTGGACGTCTGGGCCGGGTCGGTGTAGAGGACGACCCTCACGGGGACGTGGGAGATGTAGCTGCTCTGGAAGCCGAGGGGGATCACGAGGCCGGTGGTGTAGCCGTTGGTGGAGAGCCAGGAGGAGAGGTTCCCGACCGACGGGCTCACCAGGTGCACCGAGAACACCCCCGTCGCGTTGAGCGCGGAGATGAACGAGTGGCTGAGCGCCGAGCCCCCGTCCAGGTCCTGGACGTAGAGGTCCACGGTGACGCTGCCGGTGTTCGAGAAGATCGCTCCGAAGAGCAGGATCAGGATGATGGGGAAGACGAGAGAGAAGAACAGCCCGACCCGGTTGCGCATGTAGGTCCGGGCGAAGACGAGGAAGTAGGCCCAGACCCGGATCGGCCTCATGGGACCCCCTTCACCCTCGCGACCGGAGGACCGGCCCTCCGGTCCTTGGTCCCGACGGTGCCCTCGCTCATCCGGCCCACGAGCCGGATGAAGACGTCCTCGAGCGTGTCCTTCTGCGTCGCGACCTCGCTCCATGGGAGCCCGCTCCGCTCGACCAGCTGGAGGACCGCGAGCACGTCCTCCTTCGTCCGGATCTCCACCAGCGTGCGCCCGTCCTCGACCTGGACCTCCCCGGACCACTCGCCGCGCAGCCGCTCCGCGATCGCCGGGGAGCCCTCGATCCGCAGGCGTGGGCGTCGGCCGAACCGGGTGATGATCTCCTCCGGGGTGCCCAAGGCGACGATCTTGCCGTGGTCGATGATGCCCACACGGTCGGCGAGCGTCTCGGCCTCCTCCAGATAGTGCGTGGTGAGGAAGATGGTCCGGCCCCCGCGTCGCAACGCGCGCATCACGTCCCAGATGGCCCGGCGGGCCTGCGGGTCGAGCCCGGTGGTCGGTTCGTCGAGGAAGAGGACCTCCGGGTCGTTCACCAGGGCGAGCGCGAGCCCCAGCTTCTGCTTCTGGCCGCCGGAGAGCTTCTCGAAGGCGTCGTCGGCCTTCTCCTCGAGCTCGACCTCTCTCAGGAGCCTCGTCGGGTCTGGCCTCTTGTCGAAGAGGCGTCCATAGAACTGGATCGACTCGACCGGAGTGATCTTGTCGAAGAACGTGAAGTCCTGGGGGATCACGCCGACGCGTCGCTGGAGCTTCGCCCGGTCCTTCCAGGGGTCGTGGCCCAAGACCCGCACGCTCCCCGCGCTCCGGGGACGGATCCCCTCCAGCACCTCGACCGTGGTCGTCTTCCCGGCGCCGTTCGGACCGAGGAAGGCGAAGACCTCCCCCGACCGGACCTCGAGGTCGATCCCGTCCACCGCAGCGAGCGGGCCGTAGCGCTTGACGAGCCCCTGGACCTCGATCACCGAGTCCCCCACGCTGCCCACCTCCGTCCTCGCTTCCCTCGCCGTAGCTCGGAGCGTGCCCTCTCCCCACGTACGTCGGTCGAAGGCCAGCGCCCTATCCGCCTCCTGCTACATCTATCGTTCGTCCAAACCGCTCCTTCCCCTGCTACCGTCCGCGGGGAGAGGGAAGTGCGGAGGTTTCCGCTCCTTCCATCAAGACCCTTTGACGCACGAACCATCCCCCCGCGCGTGGTGGAACGCCGGGGGAGCTTCGATGGCGGGCGCGGACCTGCCGGCTACTTCCACGCCCGAAGGGGCCGTGCCCTAGGCGGTGGCGGCCGCCGTGCCGTCCTCCAACCTCCTCGCGGAGGAGCCGCGGGCCCGGGAGATCATGACGACCGCGGCCCGGGTCTGTCCGCAATCGGACACCTGCGAGGAGGTCGCCGAGCGGATGGGCCAGGAGCCCATCGGGATGTTCCCGGTCCTGGACGGGGACCAGCTCGTCGGGGCCGTCACGGACCGCGACCTCGTGGTGCCGCATCTCGCGGCGGGAGGGCGCCGCATCGTCCACCGCGCCGTGGTCTTCTGCATGGCCCCGCAGGTGACCGCGATCCCCCCCGGGGGCGCCGCTGCGCGAAGCGCTGCGCAAGATGCGGGAGGGGCGCTTCCGTCGCCTACCGGTCGTCGACGACGGTCACCTGGCCGGCGTGACCGGCCTGGACGACATCGTCTTCGAGGTGGGACGGCTCGCGAGCGCCGCCCTCGTGATCCAGGAGCCGCACAAGGACCATCGGGAGGAGATGGGGCAGGAGAGGTCTCCGCGCGACGCTCGGGGAGCGTGCTGCGGGCACCCTCGCGCCCCGCTTCGGCCACACCCCCCAGCGAGCGCCCGGGACCCCGCCCGACCACGGCACTCCGGGCCCTACGACGAACATTCGGCCCTGACGGACCGCGGCTCAAGGGGAAGGCCCTGGACGCTCGGGTCGAGCAGCGGCCCTGAGCGCCTCGCCGGGGTCCCTCGCCCCTCGTGTGGCCGGGGCCCGCGCGGGCCCCCCTGCGCACGACCGGGGGACGTGCCCCGCCTACAGGAGGTTCTCGAACTCCTTCGTGACCTCGGGATACTTGTCCTTGACCGCCTTGAGGATGTTGAGGACGGAGAGCTTCTCGAGCTTGACGCCTGCGAGCGCGTCGATGATCTTGTCGAAGATCTCGTCGGGCAGGGAGACCAGCTTCTCCTTCGCGACCCAGTTGCGCAGCAGCTTCTCCTCGAGCACGGCGCGCCAGCCCTGGTCGTACTTCATGAGGAACGTCCTCGAGACGTCGCCCGTCTGCGCCGCCTCGGCCGCGACCTTCCCCGCGATCTTCCCGGCGATGCACCCGTTCGCGATGCCTCCACCGGTGAGCGGGTCGATCATCCGGGCCGCGTCCCCCACGAGCAGGAGGCCGTCCGTGACCGACTGCTTGATCGGAGGGGAGATGGAGACCCCGCCACCGACCATGTCGATCTTCTTCCCCTTGGAGTAGCCGGGGTGGTGCTCGATCCAGCGGTCGAGGTAGTCCTTGGTCTCGGCCGCGTTCTTGATCTGGGAGACCTGGACACCGATGCCTACGTTGGCGAGCCCGTCGCCCTTGGGGAACACCCAGACGTAGCCGCCCGGGGCGACCTTGCCCAGGTAGAAGTCACAGTAGCGGACGTCGGAGTCCACGTTGGTCATCCGGTACTGCAGGCAGGAGTCCATGTCGCGGAGCTGGAGGTTCGTGGGGAGCCCCGCCCATCGTCCCACCTGGCTCTCGAAGCCGTCCGCCCCGACCGTGATCTTCGCGTGGATCTCGAAGGGCTGGCCGAAGTGGGTCGCCTTGACGCCGACGATCGCCCCGTTCTTCCGGAGCAGGGCCTTCGCGTGGGTCTTGAGATGGATGGTGGTGTTCGCGTTCGCGGCGTCGATGGCGAGCTGCTTGTCGAACGCATCGCGCTCGACGACGTAGCCCACCTCGTTGCCCGCGTGCTTCTCGTTGATCTCCATCACCTTCTCGGAGGGGGAGTAGATGCGGGCCCCCTCCACCTCGAGGTTGATCCAGCGGTTCGACGGGGTGATGCCCACGTCGCTCAGCCAGGCCTTCGACATCCCCTCGCCGCACCGGACGGGGGAGCCGATCTCCTGGCGCTTCTCGATCATGATGACGCTCGCGCCGCTCTTGGCGGCCCACTTGGCGGTCATGCTGCCGGCGGGACCGGCTCCCACGACCAGTACATCGCAACGAAGGTCCGCGACCATCTCTTCCCTTCCTCCCCCTACCTCGTGTGGACCTTGAACGGACCCCTCAGCGTCGCTCGTCCCCCGCGACCCTCGACCACCTGGACGCTCGGCCCCTCACCGGATGGTGATGGCGCCCACCGGACAGGCGCGGACGCAGATATTGCAGCGGGTGCAGACGTCCTCGTCGAACCCGATGCGCCACTCGTCGAGATAGATGCAGTTGAGCGGGCATATGCCGACGCACGCTCCGCAGGAGACGCAGACCTCCCCGCTCGATTCGATGTGCAGGTCCTTCTTGCTCGGCACGGCCCTCCTGGCGGAGCGGTCGGACCCCGCGCCTGGGGATAATTAACCTTTCGAATCCAGGGCCTGACGCGTCCTACCCCCCTTCCGTGGGGGTCCCGACGGCGTTCGGGATGGCCGCGGAGGTCGCGGAGGGGACCTCGGTCCCGGCGGGCCCTTCCATCCCTTCTTCCGCGAGCCATCGCTCGGCATCGATCGCGGCCATGCAACCCATCCCCGCCGCCGTCACGGCCTGACGGTAGCGGTGGTCGTGGACGTCGCCCGCGGCGAAGACCCCGGGGACGCTCGTGAGGGTGTGCTCCTTCGTCCGTAGGTACCCGTTAGGTTCGAGCTCGAGTGCCCCCCGGAAGAGGGCGGTCGTGGGCTCGTGACCGATCGCGACGAACACACCACCGCAGGGGACGGTGCGCACCTCACCGGTTCGGATATCCTTCAGGCGCGCGCCCGTGACCGAGCCCTCGCCCAGGACCTCTTCGACGACCGCGTTCCAAATGAAGCGGATCTTGGGGTTCTTCTGGGCCCGCTCGACCATGATCCGGCTCGCCCGGAGCGCGTCGCGCCGGTGCACCACGGTCACCTGCTTCGCGAACTTGGTGAGGAAGGTCGCCTCTTCGAGCGCGGTGTCGCCGCCCCCTATGACGAGGAGGTCCCGGCCCTTGAAGAAGAACCCGTCGCACGTCGCGCACGCGGAGACCCCGTGCCCCCGCAGCTTCTCCTCCCCGGGCACGTTGAGCCACTTCGCCTGGGCCCCCGTCGCGACGATCACGGCGTCCGCGACCACTTCCGCGCCCCCGGAGGTGCGGAGATGGAAGGGACGTGAGCGGACCTCGAGCCGGGAGACGCTGTCGTCCAGGATCCGGGTGCCGAAGCGCTCGGCCTGCTTGCGGATGAGGTCCATGAGCTCCGGCCCTTGGATCCCGTCCGGGAACCCGGGATAGTTCTCGACCTCGTTGGTGATCATGAGCTGGCCCCCCGCGGGGACGCCCGCGATGAGCACGGGGCGAAGGTTCGCCCGCGCCGTGTAGATGGCCGCGGTGAGGCCGGCGGGTCCACTGCCGATGATCGCGACTCGGGTCCGAACGGGCGACGACTGGGAGGTCATGGGTTCCTTCTCCTCCGGCGCGGGGGTCCGTGAGAAGGCCCTCGAGAGGTCATAACGAGATGGTCCGCCTGTGAGGGTCTCGCGTACCCGCCCCTCCAGAAGACCAGCGGGAGCCCGTGGGCGCCGCTTCCGTGCTCCAGGGAGACCACGCGCCCCAGGAACAGGACGTGCGTCGCGTAGGAGAAGGAGCGGACCACCTCGCACTCGAAGGAGGTGAGGCCGCCGTCCAACCAGGCGTGCCCGAGCGGGCCCCGGTGGAACGGCACGCCCTGGAACTTCTCAAAGGAGGGGATGCGGGACGCGAAGAGCTCGGAAAGATGGCCTTGCGCGGAGGAGAGGACCGTGACCCCGAAGCGCCCCGAGCGCTGCACCACCGGGGTCGTGTCCGCGTTCCGGTTGAGCGAGATGAGCACCGTCGGGGGCTCCAAGCTCACGGAGAGGAACGCGTTCACCGTCATCCCGACGTCCCGGTCCACGTGGCGCGCGGTGACCACGGTCACCCCCGTCGCGAAGCGGCCCATCAGGTCTCGGAAGACGGCGGCGTCGACGGGGGGTGGGGCGGCGGGGGAGGCGACAGCGGGAGGGCGCTCGGGAAGCGGCGGTCGGACCCCTCCGCCCTCCTCCATCGCCCGCCGGGCCCCGCCCCCCCGCGGACCGACCGGCTTGGCGCGGGTCCCCCCCTTCCCCACGGCTCACTCCTCCCGCCAGCGGAAGGCGAAGACCGCGGCGACGAAGGTGATGCTGGCCATGATCGCGATGAGCCCCAGGTCAACGAGCGCCTGGGCGGTGTTGGAGAAGACGCTCACCGACTGGATCCCGTTGATGACGTAGTAGAGCGGCCAGATCCGAGCGTAGGGCTGGAGCCAGGAGGGCATCACCGAGACCGGGATGAAAGCGCCGGAGAGGAACATCATCGGGAAGGCGAACAGGTTCGAGATGATCCCCGCGGTCTCGGCCTTTTTCGAAAGGGTGCCGATGAGCATCCCCAGCGCCGCGAAGAAGAGGGGGCCGAGGAGGAGGAAGGGGATGATCAGCGGGCCGACGATCACGTGGGCCCCGAAGACCAGGACCCCCGTCACGAAGAGGATCACCGTGGAGATGATGGTCATGAGCCAGTTCCAGAGGATGAGGGAGAGGAGCCACTCCCCCTTCGTGAGCGGCGTCAGGGAGAGCGCCTTGAACAGCTTCTCCTTCTTGTACTCGGCCGTCACGTTCACCATGGCGAAGAGCGGGTTCATCAGGATCGCGAACCCGATGAGACCGGGGACCTCGTAGTCGATGGTCTTCGGCGTGTAGGTCGTCGAGCTCACCGCGGTCGGGGTGGGGAAGTAGGCGACGGGCGGCAGGCCGCGGGTGTTGAACGTGTTGAGCGCGCTGGAGACGGCCCCCTCCACGATCCCCGCCGAGGCCTGGTCGAACGGGTTGACGAAGAGATGCACCTCCGCGGGCACACCGACCTGATGGCCGTAGGTCAAGTTCCAGAGCCGCTCCCCAAAGCCGGGGGGGATCACGATCCCGTTCGAGTAGGAATGCTGGGACATGTACAGGCTCATGTTGCCCGCGTTCGCGGAGACGTTGTGGATCGAGACCAGTCCCGTCTGGTCGAGGTAGTGGTAGAAGGCGAGGGTCGTCGAGTTGTTCCCGTCCTGGTTCTGCACGTAGAGCGCGACACTGGACGGTGAGCTGCTGGACCCGAAGATCGCCCCGAACATCAGGACCAGGATGAACGGGAAGAGCAGCGTGAAGAAGACCGCCTCCGGGCTCCGCAGGTAGGAGCGTGCGTAGAGGACGAAGTTCGCCCAGACGCGACGCGGGTTGAGCGGCCCCCCCGAGGAGCTCCGTCGGGGGCGGGGGGCGGGAGCGGCGCTCGCCTCCGGGGCGATCGCCTCCTTGGGAGCGGACGCCGGCAACGGCTTGGGGGACCCCTTGCCCTGGTCGGTGGTCATTCCCTACGCACCTCCCCGGTCTCATCGAGCTCGCCCACCATCGAGATGAAGACGTTCTCGAGCGTGTCGCGCTCCGTGTTGATCTCGGGCCAGGGGAGCCCCGAGCGGTCCACCACCTCCAACGCGCGGAGGAGCACGCCCTTCTGCTGGATCGGGACGATGACCGTTCCGTCGTGGACCTTGAGCCCCGCTCCGACCTCCCTTTCGAGGAGGGAGATGAGCTCTGGAACCGCCTTCAGGACCAGGCGGGGGCCCTGCCCGTGCCGCTCGATGAGCTCGGTCGGTGACCCCTCCGTCACGATCGTCCCGTGGTGAAGGATCGCGACGCGGTCCGCGAGCTGCTCCGCCTCCTCCAGGTAGTGGGTGGTGAGGAAGATGGTCCGCCCTTCCTTCTGCAGCTCCCGAAGGAGCTCCCAGACCGCGCGCCGGGCCTGAGGGTCGAGCCCCGTGGTCGGCTCGTCCAGGAAGAGGAGCTCCGGGTCGTTCACCAGCGCGAGAGCGACCCCGAGCTTCTGCTTCTGCCCGCCGGAGAGCTTGTCGTAGGTGTCGTCCGCCTTCTCCTCCAACAGGACCCGGTGCAGGACCTCTTGCGGATCGACGCTCACCCCGAAGAGGCGGGCGTAGTAGCGGACCGCCTCCCTGGGGGTGACCTTGTCGAAGAAGCGGAACCCCTGGGGCATCACCCCGACCTTGCGGTGGAGCTCGCCCGCGTGCCGCCAGGGGTCGAGCCCGAGCACGTGGACCATCCCCGAGCTCGCCCGGCGGAGCCCCTCGAGGATCTCCACCGTGGTGGTCTTACCGGCCCCGTTCGGTCCGAGGAAGGAGAAGACCTGCCCGCGGGGGACCCGAAAGGTGATGCCGTCCACGGCCCGGAGCGGCCCGTACTGCTTGACGAGGCCCTCGACCTCGATGATCGCGTCCATCGGTCGGCCCGTCCGACGGCCTTCCCCGTATAATGACTAGTTCGGCACGGCGCGCCCGTCCAGGGGTCGATGGCGGTGCCGTTCCCTGGCAGAGGGACGGTCTTCCTCCCGGACGACCCCCGAACCCCCGGCAGCAGGTGAGGCGCAGGACTTAACCCTCGGGCGAACTTCCTTCGGGGCACCGTGACCGCCCCCGCGTCGGAACCCAGGACGTCTCCCCCGGCGTTCTCCCCCGCACCCTCGGGAAGCCCGACCCCCCGTACAGGTGGCGGCCGGGAAGCCGTGCCCTCGCGGGAAGGCGGGGCTTCCGCTGGGGGAAGGACGACACCCAGCTCGAAGGCGACGGACCCAGGGCCCACGGGCCGGTCCGGGGGAGGCGGGCACGCTTCCGCCGCATCTCACGACCCGCAAACCCCCTTCTCCGGTGCCCGCTGGTGGGCCTGGGGGAACATCTCCCGACGTTATCCCCCTGCTCGCGCGGAGCAGGTCAAGGAGTTCCTTCGGCACCAGTTGGGGCTCCCCCCGATGGGCGCCGGAGGTCCGGCGGTGGACCTCGAGACCCTGCACATCCCCCCGAGCCGGCTCACGAGCGCCGAGGTGCAGGAGATCCGGGCGCTGCTCCCCACCGGCCACGCGAGCGATCAGCGGGAGGAGAGGCTCCTACACTCCTTCGGACGGTCCTATATCGACGTGGTGACCGCGCGGCGGGGTCACCTGCGTACCGTCACGGACGTCGTCGCGCACCCCGCGTCGGTCCAGGAGGTCGAGGACCTCGTCCACTACGCCCACACCCACGACCTCGCGATCGTGCCCTGGGGCGGCGGGACCAGCGTGGTGGGAGGCGTGGACCCTGAGGCGGGCGGCCATCGCGGGGTCCTCACCCTGTCGTTGCAGCGGCTGATGGACCCGATGGGGCTCGACACGCTGAGCCGCCTCGCCCGCTTCCAGTGCGGCATCCACGGGCCGGACCTCGAGAAGTACCTCAACGACCGGGGGTACACCCTGGGACACTTCCCGCAGTCCTTCGAGTTCTCCACCCTCGGCGGGTGGCTCGCGACGCGCTCCAGCGGGCAAGCCTCCTCCCGGTACGGGGAGGTCAGCGACCGCCTCCACGGCGCGACCGTCGTGACCCCGGTGGGGACGCTCCGTTGGGAGCGCGGCGTCGCCGAGTCCTCCGGCCCGGACCCCAGTGCGCTCCTCCCCGGCTCCGAAGGCACCCTGGGGATCTTCGTCGAGGCGACGCTCGCGGTGGAGCCCCTGCCGGTCCGCACCTCCTACCGGGCGGCGATCTTCCCGGACTGGGCGAGCGGCGTCGCCGCCTGCCGGGAGCTCTCCCAGGAAGGCCCCGCGCCGGCCGTGCTCCGCCTCTCCGACCCGACGGAGACCATGCTCACCTTCGAGGGAAGGCCCCCCGCCGAGACCGCGGGCGAGAAGATGCGCCAGCGGCTCGAACGGGAGTACATCGGGCTCCACAAGCTCGAGGAGGGGTCGATGTGCCTCGCGGTCATCGGCTACGAAGGGACCGAGCGGGAGGTCCGCCACGGGGAGGAACGACGCAAGGAGGTGCTCAAGGCCGGTGGGGGGGTCGATGTCGGCTCTCGGGCCGGGAGCACCTGGCAGGAGGAGCGCTTCCTGCTCCCCTACCTCCGGGACGACCTGCTGGAGGACGGCTGGCTCGTCGAGACGCTGGAGACCGGGGCCGCCTGGAGCGAGGTGGAGGGGCTCACCTCCCAGGTGACGGAGGCGCTCCAGCAGGCCGCACGACGTAGCAAGTTCCCCCTCCTCAGCGCGGCGCACCTCTCCCACACCTCCCGGACCGGATCGGGGATCTACTTCACCATCATGGCCCCGCAGAACCCGCACGACCCGGTCGGGCAGTGGCTCGTCCTGAAGGAGGCGGCCACCGAGACCCTGCTCCACGCCGGAGGGGTGCTAAGCCACCACCACGGAGTAGGGAAGATGCACCGACCCTGGGTCGGAAGCTATCGCCAGCGGATGGGGCGCCTGTCGCTGGACGCGGCGAAGCAGGCCTTCGATCCTCTGGGGGTCCTGAACCCGGGGAAGACCCTCGCGGAACCCTCGACCGAACCCGGCGCGACCGCCCCCGCACGGGCGGCCGCGACCGGAGCGAAGGCCCCCTCCACGCCCCCACGGCCCAACCCCTCCGCTCCCGCGGGCGGGGTCCCTTCCAAGCCCCGTGCCCCTGGCGAGGAGCCTTCGACGGAGGATGCCGCCACCACCCACCGCTGATCCTGGCGGGAGCCCCCCGCTCGGGAACGACCGGGAGCGCCGGTGGTCGGAGCTCGGGAGCGGAGAGTTCGACCTGCTCGTGGTGGGCGGGGGCATCACGGGGGCCGGGATCGCCCAGGTCGCGACGGCCCGTGGCTACCGGGTCGCGCTCGTGGAGAGAGAGGACTTCGGAGGAGGGACCTCAGGGGCGACCTCCAAGATGCTGCACGGGGGGCTGCGCTACCTGCAGCAGCGCAAGGTCGGGCTCGTCCGCGAGGCGCTGCACGAGCGCGGTCGGCTCGTTCGGATGCTCGGCACCCAACGGGTCCAGAGCACGCCCTTCCTCCTGCCGTTGGACGGCTCGTTCGGCCACCGGCTCGGCCTCCGGTTCGGGACCTGGCTCTACCAGAGGCTCTCCGGCGACCTCGCCCTGGGACCGAGGAAGGTCCTCTCCCGCGCCGAGGTGACCCAACAGGTCCCCTTCCTCTCGATGGAGGGGGTCCGGGGCGGGGTCCTCTACTTGGAGGGGGTCGTCGACGATGTTCTCCTCACCCTCACCCGTGTCGGGCAGGCCGCGCACGGGGGGGCCCTCGTGCTGAACCACGTGGAAGCGATCGCTCCCCTTCTGGACGGCTCCGGTCACCTCCAGGGCGTGCGCGTCCGCGACCGGAGGAGCGGCCGGGAGGAGGACGTCCGTGCCCGCAAGGTGATCAACGCGGCGGGGGTCTGGTCCTCCGGGTGGGCGGGCGTCGACCGTACCCCGAAGCTCCGACCGTCGAAGGGGGTCCACCTGGTCTTCCGCAGGAAGCGCCTGCCTCTCGAGGTCGCGGTCGTCCTTTCGGCCCCGGAGGGGCGATGGGTCTTCGCCCTCCCCTACGGCCCGCTCGCCATCGTCGGGACGACGGACACCGACTATCCGGGTGACCCCTCCCGTATCCGGGCCGAGCCGGAGGACCTAAGCTACCTCATCGAGGTCGCTCGCCGGTGCTTCCCTTCCCTTGACCTTTCGCTCAAGGATGTGGTGGACGTGTATGCGGGGCTGCGGCCGCTCCTGGACGGCGGTGCCGCGAGGACCAACGACCTCTCCCGGGAGGACGTGGTACATGAGGGCCCTGGCGGGCTCCTCACGGTCGCGGGAGGGAAGCTGACCACCCATCGGGCGATGGCGGACAGGGCCCTCGACGTGGGCGGCCTCTCCCCCCGGGGAACCTCCCACCCTGCTCCCTCTCCAGCGGGAGCGATCTCGGAGGAGGGGGAGCCCTGGGGATCGTGGGAGTTCCCTCCGCTCTGGCGGGGGACGGCCTGCCCGGGGGCGGACCTCGTCGCCCGGGCGCTCGCGCAGGAGAGCGCGGCGAGGGCCTCGCTCCTAAGGCCGTGGGTCGAGGCCGGGATCCGGGTCACCGGCGCGTCGAGCCTGGGCGACCTCATGGACCGACGGCTGCACACCCTCCAGCGTCTCGATCCGCACTTCGAAGAGGTCGTGGACGAGGTCGCCCGGGAGGCCCAACCCCTCCTGGGGTGGTCGGACGCCGTGCGGGAGCGGGAGCGAGAGGATTATCTCACCCGGGTCCGATTCGAGACGCAGGCGGTCCGCTCGGAACGGGGGGACCGGGACGCTCCATGACCTCATCCACTCCATCCACCCTTTCTCCCCCTTCCCCTCCATCCATCTCTCCCGTTCCCTCGAGCCCGACCCCCGCCTCCTCGGATCCGGGGATGGCCTCGCTCTCTTCCAGGAGCCCGAGCGTCGCGGGAGCGCTGGCCGCCCCGATCTCCCCTCCCTCGGGGCAGGGGGAGGCGCGACCCACCCCTCAGCGGATCTACGTCATCCTCAACCCGCGAGCGGCGGGAGGGAGGGCAGAGGAGCGCTGGCAGCAGCTCGAGCTGCCGCTCAGGACCCGGTTCCCGTTCCTCACCGTGCTCAAGACGTCGCGGCCCCAGGAGGAGGCCTCGCTGGGACAGCGGGCGGTCCGCGAGGGGGCGGACCTCGTGATCGCGGCCGGCGGGGACGGCACCTTCTCGGGCGTGGTCGATGGCGTCCTCTCCGAGCCCCCCATGACGCACGCGTCGCCCCCGGCCCTCGCCGTGCTCCCGGTGGGGAGCGGGAGCGACTTCGCCCGCGGGCTCGGGCTGCCCCGCGACCCCGCCGAGGTGATCCCTCGCATCGCCGCAGGCGCTCCCCGCAAGCTCGACGTGGGGAGGCTCACGTTCTACACGGAGACCCCGCCCCGGCTCCGCTACTTCGTGAACCAATCCTACCTGGGCTTCGGTGCGAAGGTGGTCCGGCGCGTCAACCGGGGAAGAGGGGCGGGCCACGAAGGTGCCTACACCCGGGCGGTCTTCCCGGAGCTCCTGCATCACCGACCGCTGCCGGTCACCCTTGAGGGCGACGGTGCCCCATCGGGGACCTTCGGGCTCAGCAACCTCGTGGTCGCGATCGGCCGCTACTCCGGAGGGGGGATGCTCTCCTCGCCTCGGTCGGACCCTTCGGACGGCGCCTTCGACATGATCGCCGTGGGGCCCGTCTCCCGTCTCCGCCTCTTGCTGAACCTCTCGAAGTTCCGAAAGGGCCGTCACCTTGAGCTGAAGACGGTCACCGTCTGGAAGGGCCCCACCCTCCAAGTGAGCCCCCAGGGGGGTGGAGCGGACGACCGCCTGGTCGAGGCCGACGGTGACATCGTGGGGAGCCTGCCGGTGGTCTACGACATCCTGCCGGGAGCGCTCAACTTCTGGAGCTGACCGTCTATCTCCAGCGACGTTCGGGCGAGGGAGGGCGGGGTGGGTTGACCGGGCCCGGGCTGGGGGTTGGGGGTCAAGGGGATAGGGGAGCTATCTGCCCGGACCATTCGGCCCCTTCCCGCTCCCACTCCTGCAAACGTCTCGAGTTCTCCTGGAGGCGGACGAGCCGCGCACCCGCGTCCTCGGCGAGGAGGGTGTTCGTCGCGGCCACGAGCAGACGGTAGGGCGCGCGCCCGGAGGCGAGCTCCTCGGGGCCATGGTAGGTCTCGAGCAGGCGAACCCGCCCGTCCTCCCAGGTCATGAGGCCGAAGCCGTCGCCGGGGACCCAGACCAGGAGGACGGAGGTGAACCCGATCCCCTCCGCCGCCGGGGTGTCCTCGCGGGCGATCACGAAGAGCTCGGGCGAGGAGGTCCCGGAGGAGAGCAGGGTCTCGCCCATCGCCTCGGCCCGATGGAACAGGCGTCGAGCGTTCTCCAGAGGGGAGCCCGAACGGTCCTCGAGGGCACGTCTCGCGCGGAAGGAAGGTCGCCTCCGGTGGCGCTTCACGGACCGGGAGACCTCTCCCCCGCGGGCGCTCCGTGCCACTGCCGACGGATCCTCCCTCCCCGTCGTCGAAGGCTCTTCCTCTCCGCGCACTGCCGACGCTGGTATCGTGAGGTCCAACTCTGGGGGGATCGAGGACCGGGTCTCGCGTTCGCTCATCTGCGACCTCAGAAGGACCAAGGAGGGCCTCGACCCGCCCTTGGCACACGTAGCAATGCGCATGGACCTACTTGAGCGTTTGGAGGCGGGTCCCCCCCCGTGCTGGGGGTCCGCGGGCGGCTCAGCGCAGGCCCACGCGCACGGAGGAGGATCCGTCGCTCCGGGTCCCGTGGGCGAGGTGCGTGGTGTTCTTCGCGACGCCGAACCTCCCCTTGCGGTCGAGAGCGATGACCCCCACGGAGTCCTTGGGCACCCCGCGAAGCGCGGCCTGGGAGGCCGCCTGCGGGTCACGGCCGTGGGCTCGGTAGCCCTCGGCAAGGGAGCGCGCGAACGTGTGGCGGATGATGACCTCCCCGACGCCGGTAACCGATATCCCCAGGTCCGGGTCGGCGTAGGTGCCGCACCCGACGAGGGAGCTATCGGAGACCCGGCCCTCCATCTTGAGGAAGATCCCGCCGGTAGAGGTGGCGGCCGCGATCCTGCCACGTCGGTCCACGGCGACCGCCCCGACCGTACCGTGCAGGAGCTCCGGGTACCGCTTCACGAGCTTCTGCAAGGAGGCCCACCAGGCCGGGTGGTGGGAGGGTCGTCCATCGGACCAGCGACCTCGCGAGCCCCGACCCTCGAGCAGCTCTCCGCGAAGCTCGGTGTAGAGCTTCCTACGGGCGGGAAGCCCGATCCGCTCGCGGGGGAACCCCATCGCTCGGGCGAAGCGGTCGGCCCCGCGACCGCAGAGCAGTACGTGCGGGGTCTCCTCCATGACCTTCCTCGCGACCTCGATCGCGTGGGAGGTCCATGACAGATTGGAGACCGCGCCCGCCTTGCGCTGCCCGGTCATGAGCGCCGCGTCGAGCTCCGCCCGGCCCTGAAGATTGAGGACCGCCCCCCGCCCGCAGTTGAAGCGCCGGGAGCCCTCCATCCAGCGGACGGCCGCCACGACCGATTCCGTCGCATCGTCGATCTCCGACCAGCCGACCTCGAGGGCCCCACGAACGCCCTCCAGCGCGCTGGACCCGTTCTCCGGGGTGACCCGGCCGGCACCGCCGTGGACCACGAGGCGACGCACGGGGGTCCCGACCGGTGGGTCCGCATAAGGGGATTGCCATCGCCTCCACGTTCGCTGGCCAATGCCCAGGCGAGGTGACCGGGGACCCTCGGGGCGCCCGAGTGGTCGGGGGGGGCGGCAGGACGGACCACCTTTAGATGCTCCGGCGGACCCCGCCTGGGGACACTTGGGAATGGACCGCAGCCTCCGCTTTTTGGGCATCGGAGCCGGGGTCCGCACCCTCGGCATGGCCCTGTTCGGGCCCTTCCTTGCCCTCTTCCTACACTATGACCTCTCCATCGGCTACGTGGAGATCGGGGTGATCCTCGTCACCCTGGGCGCCCTCCCGATCCCCGCCGCCTTCGTCGGGGGGCTCCTCACGGACCGCTGGGGAAGGAGACGCCTGTTCCTCGCCTCGCTAGCGATCGAGGCGGGGCTCGTGGGCCTCTTGGGCCTCTTCATGATGGAAAGGTCCCTCGCAGGGGTGCTGGGGGTGGGGTTCACCTCCTCGATCAACGCCGCCATGGGGGGACCCGCCCTCTCCGCCTATGTGGCGGACCTCGCGGCGGGGTCGGAGCGGACGAAGGGGTTCACCTGGTTTCGCGTGGGATCGAACGCAGGGTTCGCCGCTGGGAGCGCGACGGGGGGTTTCCTCATCCCCCTCCTCGGCTTCGGTGAAACGACCCTCGTTTCCTCCGCCATCCTGTTCGCGGGGGTCTCCTTCTTGGTCGTGACCCTTGCGGCCTCCCCCTACGACCTCGACTTCGCCTCCTCCTCCACCCCGGACCGGCCAACGACCGCGACCCCCGGGAGCACCACCGGTGGGCCGATCTCCCACCCCGGGGCCGGCCCTCACAGAGGCCCAGAGCCTCGCCCAGCCTCCACGCCCCCTCCCCCCTCCGCGCCACGGCGGCCGAGCGTCGTCTCGAGCCTGCGGACGGTGGGACGGGACCGCGGCTTCCTGCTCTTCTGTGTCGCGGCCGCGCTCGCCCAGATCACCATAGGTCAGTGGAGCAACACGCTCCAGCTCTTCGTCATCGGACCCATGCACCTCACCTACACCGTTCTCGGGCTCGGGCTGTCGCTCAACGGGCTCATCGTGGTCCTGGGACAGACGGTGACCACCCACCGGGTCCTGGGCCGGCGCCTCAGCTCGATCTTCGCTGCCGGGCTCGCCCTGTACGTGGTCGCCTTCCTTGCTCTGGGGCTCTCCACGCTCCTCCAGTTCTTGCCCGTCGTGGTCTTCTTCGCCGCCGTCGCTGTGCTGACGGTGGGAGAGAACCTGACCGCGATCACCCTGTCCACCCTTCCATCCAACCTGGCTCCCCGTCAGGAGATCGGGTCCTACAATGGCGGCTTCAACGCGATCGTCACCTTTGGGGGGCTCCTAGGGACGTTCGTCGGGACGTTTGCCCTCGCCTCCCTTCCGGACCCGCTCCTCCTCTGGGTGGTCCTGGTGACCCCCAGCCTTCCGGCGGCCTTGCTCCTGCGGCACGCCGCTCACCGCATATCGAAGACGGCGGACCGGGCCTGAGGTGAGGGGAAGCGCGCCTCACCCCATCGTCGCGAGGAGCGCTGGGAGTTCCACCAGCGTCCGGATCGCGGTCAGGCCCTCAACGGGCTTGTCCTCGTTCCGATCGACCAGGACCCGAGCGAGCCCCGCCTCCTGGGCGGACGGAAGGGCCCCCACGGGGTCGTCCGAAACGTAGAGGACGTGTCCCACGGGGACCTTCAGCTTCTCGACCATGAACTGGAAGACGCGAGGGTCGGGGCGGTCCCAGGGCATGTCCTCGGTCGAATGGACCACTTGGAAGTAGCGCCCCACTCCCAGGCGCTCGAGCTCCGCCCGCACCTCGATCGAGCCTCGCAGCGTGTGATCGAGCGCGGCGAGGCCGACACGGGAGGCACGGAGGGCCCCGAGGCACGGGTGCGTCCCGGCGAAGATCCCGCTGATCCGGAAGGACTCCCAGTACTGGTCGGCCCGTTGGAGCATCTCCTCGGGATCTCCGGAAAGTTGAAGGGAGCTCAAGGCCGCCTTGCGGTACTCGGCCCGGATCTCGAGGGTCCATCGCTGTCCCCTGGGGCGGGACCCATACCGAAGCGACCAGTCCTTTTGGGCGCTCTCCACGGCACGGGCAAGAGCCTCCGGTCCTGGCGCGTGACCGAGGGGCTGGAGGACTTCCTGGAGGATCTCCGCCTCGGTCCGCTCCCGAACAAGGGTGCCGGCCCGCTCGAAAATCACCGCCTCGATCAGGTCCCGGCCCCCCGTGGAGGTAGTGACCCTGGTTCAAACAACTTCCCGCAGCTTCCCGCCTTCGAGTCCGGTTGCAGGACGGAGAGGACACGCTCGTTCGTTGGGAGCGGATGCGACCCACCGCCGAACGGACGGTTCAGAGGTAGCGGTCGATGAGGTTGTCCGTCGTGTCGAAGACGATCTTCTGGCCGCTGAACGCTTTCTTGTTCATGTAGAACGAGGCCTTCGCCGAGTTCACGGCGGCCACCGGGAACTGCTCGGAGAGGGGGGCCACCACCATGCAGGTGTCCTGGATGACCTTCGCTCCCGCCTGACGGAGGACCTCCACCGCCGCGGCGGTCTCTTCGATGACCTTGCGGTTGGAGCATACCCAGAGCTCGGTCCCAGGCTTGAGCTTGCGGCCCTTGCGCTTGACCGACTGGGCTATCTGGATGAGCTCCCCTTTGGTGCAGTGCGGGCAGCCGATCGCGACGAGCTGCGGGTCCTCGTCGCAGCCCAGGCAGCGCTGGAACTCCCCCAACGCCGGGGCGTCGACCGAGATCCGCTCCAAGCCCCGGACGTCCTGGGCGGAAGCTTCCGGCGTCACGCCCTCCACGTGCATCATCGGGACGGCCCCCCAGGCGGAGAGGGAGCTTCCGAGCTCTTTGAGCCCGTCCAGGTCCGGTCGGATCCCGCGGAAGTAGGGGATCCTCTGACCGAGGATCTTCCCGAGATAGGCCCCGAGGACCGTGTAGCGCATCGGCCCCTTCGATACGTCCACGTCGACCAGGACCTGGGCCTTCCGACCCTCCGGGCGGTGGAGGCCATGGTCCGGGGTCTTGCCGATCACCGCGCTCGCGAGCGCGCTGGGGGCCCCTTCCCGGTTGGAGTAGGCGCCAAGGACGCTGTTCGCGTAGATGACCGCGGAGCTCTCCGCCCAGGCGAGGTGCGCGCCCGAGGGTGGGGCGAAGTCGGTGGTGTAGGGGGTGCAGGTGAAGGTGGGGATCGCTCCCATCGACATCAGCGCCTTCACGATCCGGTCCTGCTTCGCCCGGAAGTCCGTGTTCGTGTGGACGAGCCCGGGCCCGCCCACGTCGTACCCGGCCGGGTTGATGGTCGTGGGGACGTGGAACCTGACCTCCTCCGCCATCTCCTCCAAGAACTCCGTCCCGGCGACGCCCATGGTCTTGTAGGAGATCCCGGAGAGCTGGACGGAATAGATCGGTAGGAGCCGTCGCGCCCCGGACATCTCGCCGAGCGTCACGAGGATCCTCATGCATTCCTGCACGCGGGGGCCCTTCTCCCCCTTCAGCAGGGCTTCCTCCTCGCGGGTCAGCTCCATGGAGGGATTGGAACGCAGGGGCTCGCTAAAAAGGGGGCCCTGGCGCCACTCCAGCCCCGAGGGGCACCGTCCCCTCCTCGCATCGGCCCCGGTGCGTCGGCCGGGGGACCTTATGGGGAGGAGCGCTCCCCCCCGGGGACCTCCATGACGATCGAAGAGCGCCTCCGCGCCCAGGGGCTCGAGCTGCCCCCCCCGCCGACCCCCAAGGGGGCCTACGTCCCCGTCGTGCTCCATGGGGGGACCGCCTGGGTCTCGGGCATGCTCCCGCTGCGCCGCGGTGTGCTCCTCGCAAAGGGGCTGGTGGGCTCCGAGGTCAGCGTGGAGCAGGCGCGGGAAGCCGCCCGTGAGGCGGGCCTCCATGCGCTCTCCGCCCTTCGCGCCACCCTCGGTTCCCTGGACCGGATCGAGCGCGTGCTTCGCGTCGCGGTCTACGTCGCGAGCGCTCCGGGCTTCACTTCCCAGCCGGACGTCGCGAACGGGGTGTCAGAGCTCCTGATCGAGCTCCTGGGCGATCCCGGCCGTCACGCCAGGGTCGCGCTGGGGGCGGCCCGCTTGCCGATGGACGCCCCGGTCGAGGTCGAGATGGCCGTCGCGGTGCGGCCGTAGGGGGAGGAGCCTTCGGACCATGGACCTCTTCCTCGAACCCGGGCTCTACCGAAGGGGCTCCGGGCTCTACACGGTCAATCTGCGACCCGGGGAGAAGGTCTACGGGGAGGACCTCGTGAGCGACGGGGGGACCGAGTACCGTCGCATCGATCCCTGGAGGAGCAAGCTCGGCGCCTACGTGGTCCAGGGCGGCCGCCTTTGGCCCTTCGAGCGGGTCCGGTCCGTCCTCTATCTGGGAGGCGGGCACGGGACCACGGCGAGCCACCTGAGCGACCTGCTCCCCCGCGGCTCGATCCACGTGGTCGAGAAGTCACCCCGGGCCTTCGGGGCCCTGCTCGCCCTCTCCGAGCGCCGCGAGAACCTCTTCCCCATCATGGCGGACGTCCAGCTGCCGGAGCGCTACCGCGCGGACTGCGGAGAGGTCGACCACCTCTACCAGGACGTCTCCCAACGCGGACAGGTGGAGATCTACCTAGAGAACCTCCGATCGGCGCTCAAGCCCCACGGCACGGGGCTCTTGATGCTCAAGACCCGGTCGGTGACCCAGACCGAGACCCCGCGCGCGGTGCTCAAGCAGGCGAGCCGGGACCTCACCCAGGAAGGCTGCGAGATCCTGGAGACGGTCGACCTCGCACCCTTCTCCCGGGGACACTTCGCCCTGGTCCTGCGAGCCCCGGGCTGAGAAGCCGAGCCCGCCTCCCCGGGGCCCACCCGCCACGCAACGGTAAAGAAGGGCGGGCCACCTTTCAAGGGCGTGCCTTCTCCTCCCCAGAAGCGGCCGGCCCCGGCGGCCCCGCCGAAGGTGGTGGCCCCCAGGGGCGAACCCCAGGACCCCACGCGCGCGGCGTTGCTCGAGATCCTTCGGCTGCTCAACCAGGCAGAGAGCTACCACGACGACCGCGAGAAGGGGCTCGAGCTGGACGAGATCTCCACCATGACGCAGGAGCACTGGTCCGTCCAGAAGGGGGGCGTACAGGTCCCGGTCGTGATGGGCCTGCTCCTCCGGAACCGGATGGTGGACCATGTCCCCGGAACGGTACGGTCCTGGACCCGCCAGCGGGACCTGGGCCCCCACTACCGGATCAACGGAGAGGGGAAGCTCTTCCTGGCGCGCTTCCTCGAGGAGAGCCAGCGGCTGTCCAGCCAGCGGGTGTGAGAGGCTCCCCTTCAACGGGCCGCCACTCCGTCCTTAAATACACAAACCCGGTCGGCGCCAACCCCCATGAGCCGTATCCACTCCTCGCACCGCGGCAAGGCCTCGAGCCGGAGGCCCTACCCGGCGAGCCTCCCGTCCTGGGTCCCGTTGGACAAGGACGAGGTGGAGGAGGAGGTCCTGCGCCTCGCGAAGGGCGGCACGAGCCCTGCCCAGATCGGCCTCACCCTCCGTGACACCTTCGGGGTCCCCTCCACGCGCCTCCTGACCGGCAAGCGGCTCACCGCTTTCCTTGAGGAGAAGGGCACCAAGCCCCAGCTCCCCGAGGACCTCGCCGCGCTCCTCAAGCGCGTCGTCCACCTCCAGCAGCACCTGGAGCATCACCCCAAGGACCTCTCCAACCAACGGGGGCTCTCCCTGATGGAATCGAAGATCCGCCGCCTCTCCCGCTACTACCGGCGGCGCGGCCGTCTCCCAGAGGAGTGGCGCTACAGCAGCGCCTCCGCGGCCCTCATGGTCCAATGAGCGGCCCGTCCCTGGAGGGACTGGTCAGCGACCCACGCTACGCGCAAGAGCTCCACGCGGCGGTGGACCTCTTCGGCTCCTCTCCAGGACGCTGGAGGGTGCTCTACCACAACGATGGAGACGGGATCGCCTCGGCGAGCGTCGCCGCGCTCGCGCTCTCCCGTCTGGGCCGGCCCTGGCAGCTCTCCCCCCTCCTCGGTGTCGAGCGGGCGGGGGTGGAACGCGTCCTTCGCGGGACCCGGGGGCCGCTGCTCGTGGTGGACACGGGCTCGAGCTTCCTCGACCTCTTCGTGAGCCACGATCGACCCGTGGTCGTGCTCGACCACCACGTGCCCCCTGGGGAGACCCCCGCCGGCTCCGCTCTCGCGGTGGTCAACCCTCACCACTGGGGGGTCGACGGGATGACCGAGCTCTCCGCGAGCATGCTCACCTACCTCTTCGCGCGCCTCCTGCTCCCCGAATCCGTCGACCTGCTCGCCTATGGGCTCTCCGGGGCCATCGCCGACCGGATGCACGTGGGAGGGTTCCGTGGCCTGAACCGAGCCCTGATCGAGGAGGCGGAGTCCCGAGGGGCGC
Organism: Thermoplasmata archaeon; assembly: GCA_027306505.1. Lineage (GTDB taxonomy): Archaea > Thermoplasmatota > Thermoplasmata > Lutacidiplasmatales > UBA184 > JAKAAX01. The sequence continues at coordinate 56,605 of DAHUZP010000083.1, forward strand.
TGCGTCGCAAGAAGGCGCTCAACCTCTCGGGCCCGAGCCTAGAGGAGGCCCTCGCGACGAGCCTCGACCCCTACCTCGTCGGCGTCTCCGGCCGCATCGCTTCCGCCCGTACCTTCCTGAGGGAGCTTGGGCTCCCGAACGAGGCCCCGGCCTCGACGCTGTCGGAGGAGGAGGGGCGGCGCCTCGCGAGCGCGCTCCTCACCCGCCTGCTCGCCCAGGGGGCCCGCCCGGAGTTCGGCGAGATGATCCGGGAGGAGCTCCTCTTCCTGCCCCGAGCGGGGTGGGAGGCGCACGAGCTCTCCCGGCTGCAGAACGCCTGTGGTCGAGAGGGCGAGCCCGCGGTGGGGATCGCGCTCGCCCTGGGCGATGAGCCCTCCCAGCGGCGGGCGATGGAGCTCGAGTCCCGCTGGCGCCAGGGCGTCCTGGAGGAGCTGGAGCGGCTCGAGTCCCCAGGTGCCCTTCACCGGGAGGCCCACGTCCAATGGTTCGAGACCCCGCACAGCGACCTCGCGGGCACGGTCGCCGGCCTCGCCCTGGCCTACTTCGCCGACCCCACCCGTCCGATCGTGACGTTCTCGCCGAGGGGGGAGCGGATCAAGGTCTCCTCCCGCGGCACCCTCTGGCTCACCGAGCGGGGCCTCAACCTGGACCGGGCCTGCCGTGCCGGGGCCGACCGTGCCGGTGGGGAGGGGGGTGGGCATGCGGTCGCCAGCGGCGCCACGATCCCCCGGGGGAGCGAGAAGGCCTTCCTCGAGGAAGTGGGACGGGTCGTAGGGGAGCAGATCGGGACGCTCCACGTCGGTGGACCAGGGGCCGGCCCAGGGACCCCCACATCATCTGTCGCGGGTTGAAGGGCAACGCCCTTATCCTCGGAAGGGGAGGCGTGGGGAGCCCCCTAGGACCCCATGGCCGAAGCCCCTGCGAGCCCCCCACCGCCCCCGCCGGCGGAAGCGCATCCGGAGGGTGGCCGGGTACGTCTCCAACCTCTCGAGCGGGAGATGCACCGCTCCTACATCGACTACGCGATGAGCGTCATCGTCGGCCGGGCGCTCCCCAACGTCCGTGACGGGCTGAAGCCCGTCCAGGTCCGGATCCTCTGGTCCATGTGGGAGTCCGGGGCGACCCACGACAAGCCCTTCCGCAAGTCCGCGCGAACGGTGGGGGACGTCCTGGGGAAGTACCACCCGCACGGGGACATGAGCGTCTACGACGCGCTGGTGCGGATGGCGCAGCCCTTCTCGCTCCGCTACCCGCTCATCGAGGGACAGGGCAACTTCGGTTCCGTCGATGGCGACACGCCTGCCGCGATGAGGTACACCGAGGCCCGGCTGGGCCCCCTCGCCGAGGAGATGCTCCTGGACATCGAGAAGGGCACGGTGGACTGGGGCGACAACTTCGATGGGAGCCTCAAGGAGCCCCGGATCCTCCCCTCGAAGCTCCCGAACCTCCTCGTGAACGGAGCGAGCGGGATCGCGGTGGGCATGGCCACGAACATGGCCCCCCACAACCTCTCGGAGTCGGTGGACGCGCTGCGCCACCTCCTCGCGAACCCTCAAGCGACGCTCGAGGAGCTGATGCAGTTCATCCCCGCCCCGGACTTCCCCACGGGCGGGCTCGTCTCCGCCCAGGGCGTGAAGGAGGCCTACGCCACCGGCCGAGGCATCATCCAGATCCGGGCCAAGGCGGAGACCCGCGTGCGCGACGACCGGACCGAGATCGTCGTGACCGAGATCCCCTACGAGGTGAACAAGGCCCAGCTCCTGCAGGAGACGGCGGAGCTCGTCAAGGCGAAGCGGATCGACGGGATCACCGACCTCAGGGACGAGAGCGACAAGGACGGGATCTCCGTCGTCTTCGAGCTCAGGCGCGACGCTCAGAGCGAGATCGTGCTGAACCAGCTCTACACCCACACGAAGCTGCAGGTCTCCTTCGGGATCATCAACCTCGCCCTGGTGGAGGGCCGCCCGAAGGTCCTGCCCCTCCGCGAGCTGCTCCAGCACCACCTGGACCACCGGCGGTTGGTGATCCGGCGACGGAGCGCCTACGACCTGCAGAAGGCCAAGGAGCGCCTCCACCTGCTGGAGGGGTTCCTCACCGCGATCGATCACATCGACGAGATCGTGAAGCTGCTGCGCCGCTCCAAGGACGTCCCCACGGCGCAGGCCTCCCTCATGGGGAAGTTCCTGCTCTCCGAGGAGCAGGCGAAGGCGATCCTGGACATGCGCCTCTCGCGCTTGACCGCGCTCGAGCGCGAGTCGATCCTCGAGGAGTCCGCAGAGAAGCACGCGTTGGTCCGGCAGCTCGAGGACATCCTCTCCCACCCCAACGTGCTGGACAAGCTCATCGACGACGAGCTGGCCGACCTCAAGACGCGCTTCGGGGACGCGCGGCGCACCCAGATCAGCGGGGCGTTCACGCAGCACTCGCTCGAGGACCTCATCCCCGACACGGACATCGTGATCCTCATCTCCAACGACGGGTACATCAAGCGCCTCCCGCTCGACTCCTACCGGCGGCAGCGCCGGGGCGGCAAGGGCCTCGTCCAGATGGAGACGAAGGACCAGGACTTCGTCACCAGGGCCCTGGCGGCGCGGACCCACGACGACGTCCTGTTCTTCACCAGCAAGGGCCGGGTCTACCGGCTCAAGGCCTACGAGCTGCCCGAGCTCGGCCGCCACGCGAAGGGCAAGGCGATCGTGAATTTGCTCCCCCGCCTCCAGGAGGGGGAGAAGATCCAGACCGAGCTCGCGGTCCGCGGCCTCGAGGGCCCCGGCAGCTTGGTCTTCGCGACGGTGATGGGGCTGGTCAAGCGCACCGCGCTCTCGCTCTTCCAGAACATCCGCACGAGCGGCATCCAGGCGATCCTCCTAGAGGAGGGGGACGAGCTCGTGGACGTCGCGCTCACGCGCGGGGAAGGCGAGGTCCTCCTTGCGACGCGCGAGGGGCAGGTCGTCCGTTTCAAGGAGGACGACATCCGCCCGATGGGTCGGGCCACCTACGGGGTGATCGGCGCGCGGATCGCCGAGGGTGACCGTGTGGTCGCCATGAGCCCGGTGAACGCGGAGTTCCCCTCGCTCCTCTCGCTCACGTCGACGGGGTTCGGCAAGCGGTCCCCCGTCGCGGACTACCGCCTCACCCGGAGGGGGGCGAGCGGCGTCATCGGGATCAAGACGGGAGGGCGCAACGGCCGGGTCGTCGCGGTGCTCCCCGTGCGGGAGGAGGACGAGATCCTCGTCACGACCCAGAACGGGGTCACCATCCGGAGCCCGGTCCGGCAGATCCGGGAGCAGGGGCGCAACACGCTGGGCGTCATCATCATCCGGATCGAGGAGGGCGATGAGGTGAAGGCCGCCGTCCGGCTGGTCGCCCCCGGCGAGGCCTCCACCACGCCCAACGGCCCGGAGGCTCCAGGTCCAGCCCCCCTGGGACCCTCCGATGACCAGGAGGGCGCCCATGAGAGCCACGACGCCCCTGAGGAGCCCGCGGAAGAGGGCCATGACGAGGGGTCCGAAGGGGAGAACTAGCCCCGCGGAGTTCCCTGGAGCGGGGCGGACCGTGGCGCGAAAGCACCGACCTCGGCGGCAGGTCCAGTCCCTCTGTCCGCGCTGCTTCTCCCCAGAGGTCTCCCGCGACACCCTGCTCTTCGGCGGGCCGCTCTACCGCTGCCGCCGCTGTGGATATGAGGGGGCGATCGTGCTGGAGAAGGACGTGGAGGACCCCCCCTTGGCCTCCTCCTCGGAGGAGGGAAGTCCGTGAGGACGATCATCTACACCGGCAAAGGCGGCGTGGGCAAGACGAGCCTCGCGGCCGCGACGGCGATCGCCTCCGCCGCCCACGGTCACCGCACCCTGGTCCTCTCCACCGACAGCGCGCACTCCCTGGGCGACTCGCTCCAGGTCTCGCTGGGGCACGATCCCACCAAGATCGGCGAGAACCTCTGGGGCCAGGAGATCGACGTGCTCCTCGAGATGGAGCGGCACTGGGGGGAGATCACCCGGTACCTCGCGACGCTCCTCCAGTCCCAGGGGGTCGAGGAGATCACCGCGAAGGAGGTCGTGGTCATCCCAGGGATGGAGCTCATCGCGGCGCTCCTCATGCTCGAGTCCTACGACCGGGAGGGCAAGTGGGACGTGGCGATCGTCGACACCGCCCCCACCGCGGACACGCTTCGTCTCCTCTCGTTCCCGGATGCGGTCCAGTGGTACTTCGACCGCTTCTTCAAGCTCGAGAAGCGGATGATGAAGGTCGCCCGGCCCACGGTGGGGAAGCTCATGCGGACCCCCCTCCCGTCGGACCAGTTCTTCGTCTCGCTCGAGGACCTCTACCTGCGCTTCCGCCGCGTGAGGGAGATGCTCTCCGATCCCGACCGGACCTCGGTCCGGCTCGTCCTCAACCCGGAGCGGATGGTCATCAGCGAGACCCAACGGGCCTACACCTACCTCTGCCTCTTCGGCCTCCCGATCGAGATGCTGGTCGTGAACCGGGTCTTCTCCGAGGGGCTCGAGGGGAAGTTCTTCGAGCAGACGCTCGAGGAGCAGAAAGGGAACCTGGAGCTCATCGAGGAGTACTTCGGTGGCGTCCCGATGCGCCGGAGCCCCCGCTATCCCCACGAGGTCCTAGGGTTCGACCGGCTTCGCCGGCTGGGCGAGGACGTCTTCCAGAAGGACGACCCCACGCGGATCTACTCGCGCTCGAGGCCGGTCCGGTTCTTCTCCCGCCACGGCAAGAAGTACGTGCAGTTCGAGCTCCCCTTCGCCGGGAAGGAGGCGCTCGAGGTCTACACCCGCCGGGACACCCTCTTCGTGAAGGTGGGCTGGTACAAGCGGACCCTCCTGCTGCCCTACGCCTACGCGGGCGCGAAGGTGGGCGAGGCCCACTTCCAGGACGGCCTGCTCTCGGTGGAGTTCCTTCCCGCTCCGGAGGTCCCCAAACATGCCGAGTAAGAAGAGGTCCCCTGCCGCCCCCGAGCGCGCCCCAGAGGGAACCTTCGGGGAACGGACGAGCGACCGGCTTCGCCAGATCCTGCCGGAGCCTGGGTTCGTCCGGGAGGAGATGGACCGTCACGCGAAGGTCCTCCTCGCCGCCCTCACGGACCCCTCGACGGCCATGTCCGCCCTGCGCGCGTTCTCCTCCGTGCGACAAGCGCTCGAGAGGGGCATGCGGCTGGGGCCCCAGGACGAGAGCACCCAGGTCGCCTTGCGGGAGGCGGAGCGGGCCATCCTCACCGCGCTCCAGGACGCCGCGACCGCGATGCTCCTTCAGCTCCAGGAAGCCCCTCCCCCCGTGGGGAGGGCCCACGCCCCTCACGCGCGCAAGGCCGGGAAGGAGCCCTCGAAGGGGACGGCAGCGCCTCCCGCTCCGAAGGAGACGGACCTCGTGGAGGTGCCCGTCGCGCGCTCCTCCGAGGAGCGGCCGCATGTCCGCCGTTCCGACGATGGGAAGGGACGCCGCTCGCGTCGAGCGTAGGCGCGACCCTTCAGTCTCGGACGGACCTGCGCCCAGACCTTCCCGAGGCGCCTCGGGGCCAGCCCCGCCGGAAGGCGTCCGCGACTCGGAGCGCCTCCACCGTGGGCCCCACATCGTGGACGCGCACGATCGAGGCCCCGCGCAGGCTCGCGAGGACCGCCGCCGTGACCGACGCCTCTCCCCGGTGCTCGGGGGGCGCGCCACCGAGCAGCGCTCCAAGGAAGGACTTGCGCGACGCCCCGACCATCACCGGGTAGCCGAGCGAGCGGAGCTCCCCCAACCTCCGGAGGAGCTCCAGGTTCCCCTCGAAGGACTTGCCGAAGCCCACCCCGGGGTCGACCACGAGCTGGTCGGGGGCGATCCCCTCCCTCTCGGCCCGTTGGGTCCTCTCGGCGAGCTCTGCGAAGACCTCCGCGAGGAGGTCATCGTAGCGCGTGTCCGTCTGCATGTCCCGGGGCCGGCCCCGCATGTGCATCACCACGGCCGCCGCTCCAGCTCGTCGGACGACCTCGCGCATCCGACGGTCCCCGAGCCCGCTCACATCGTTCACCAGGTCCGCCCCGTTCCTCAGGGCCTGGCGGGCGACCTCGGGTTTCGAGGTGTCCACCGAGAGGGGCACGGACGAGCTCGATCGCAGCGCGAGAAGGACGGGGAGCACACGCCGCAGCTCCTCCCGGACCGGGACCGGGGATGAGCCGGGTCTCGTCGACTCCCCGCCGATGTCCAGGAGGTCCGCGCCCTCCTCGACGAGCCGGAGCCCGTGGCGGACCGCGTCGTCGGTGGAGGCATAGCGCCCGCCGTCGAAGAACGAGTCCGGGGTCACGTTCACGACCCCCATGACCAGGGTCTTGCCGGCGAGCTGGAGCCGACGACCGTGCGCCAGACGGACGGACCGGGGACCGGCCCGGGTGGTCGCCCGGAGGACGGAGCGCACCTCGTCGGCGATCTCCTCCATTGCCGGACCCTCCCGCAGGAGGCGAGCCCGCAGCCTCCCGTAGAGCGCCTCCTCCCCCTCGATTCGGACCCTCGATCGCGAGCCCCAGGGGACGCGGCGGGGCCGACCCGGGGGTGGGAGGGAGGAGCGTGAGCCTCGGGAGGCGAGGGGGCGCACCGTCTCCGGTGAGCTCTGCCCCCTCAGTCCCGCGAGCCGAGCGGCCGCCAGGAGGCGCTCCGCCTGGGGGCCCCCAAGCTGCCCGATCTCCACCCGGATGAGGAGGGAGATCGCGCTCCCTCCCGCGTCGGGCCCACCGGGCCCCAGGGGAGGGGACAGCACGCTCGCGCGGACGAGGGCCCTCCACGGGCCTCGCGGGAGGGTCCGACCCGACGGGGACACAGGAGCCTCCCCGGCCCCACCCGCGACCGGTCTATTAACGCAGGGCCGGGTCCGTCCGGAGGGCCGCCGAGGAGACAGGACCATGGAGAGCTCGACGGACCGGGTCAGGGCACCGCAGGTCCCTGCCCCCTCCATGGCCCGGGCCATGGTCCGGCTGCCCGCGGTGGACCTGCTGGTCCTCCTGGGCTCCCTCCTCATCACGCTGGGCGCGTTGGGCGCCCTCCTTCGGTACGAGGTGGCGGGGGCCGCGATCCTCGCGCTTGGGCTCTACCTCTTCTGGGACGAGGGCCGATGGAGCCGGGCGCTCATCGGGACGGGGAGCGGCTCCCCCTCCACGACCCCCCGCCCGCGCCCGTGGTGGAAGGGTCCCATCTCGTTCACCGGGCGATGGCTGTGCACGTCGTGCGGGTGGAGACAGGAGAGCCGGGCCACGCTCTGCCCGCGTTGTGGGAAGCCCATGGTGGTCCTCCCCCCACCCTCGGTGCCTTCCTCGGGCCACGCGAAATCTTAAGAAGGGTCCTGGAACTGCCTCGCGCGCCCTCCATGAAGCCCATCGAGGTCTTCCAGAAGTACCTCCGCCAGACCGTGGTGGTCGAGGTGAAGGGCGGGAAGACCTTCCGGGGCGTCCTGGACGGCTTCGACCAGCACATGAACATCGTCCTGAACTCCACCGTCGAGGTCCTCGCGGACGGCAAGACCGCCCCTTGTGGGACCACCCTGTTCCGGGGCGACAGCGTTCTGTACGTTTCCCCCTAGAGGTCAGAGAGGTAGGATAGATGGGAAAGGGAACACCGTCCCGTAGTGGTGGGCGGATCGTCCACATCCGTTGCCGGCGCTGCGGTCACCACTCCTACCACGTGCGGAAGCGCGCGTGCGCCCGTTGTGGGTTCGGAGTGACCGCTCGGGTCCGCGGCTACGCCTGGACGAAGCCGAAGAGCGGCAACGTCCACCCGAAGAGCATCATCCGCAAGCACTGAGGGCACGGTCCGAGGGCCGTGCGTCCCGGACGGACGGCGGCCTCACGCGTCCGAAGGACGTGGGGTCCATCCGACCCGCTGGGACCAATCGTGGGCCCGCTTGAGGAGCTCCCACACCACGGGCTCCTTCGCCTGGACGTACCCCTCCCGGTCGAGGCGGAAGCGCTCCGCGAGGGCCCACTTGGCCTTCGCGTACTCCTGCACCGCGTGGGCGTCGGACCGCAGGAAGTCCCGGAATAGGAGGTTCAGCTGCTCTTCGAAGGATCCCGATGCCCGGGCATAGAGGTGGGTCCGCCGTTGCCCGGGGGGCCATCGGAAGGCCCGGCGCTGCAGGTCCCGGTTCGTCGGGTCGTAGGCGTACCCGAGCGACTCGATCGGACGGACGTAGGGTTCCATCGGCTCCAGGGAGGCGACCGAGACCTGGATGTCGATCACGGGCTTCGCATCGAGCCCGGGCACCGAGGTGGAGCCGACGTGGTCGATGCGCACCGCGGTCGACCCGAGCGCCGCACGGAGCCTGAGGGCGTAGGAGCGGAATTCCTCGGCCCATTTGGGGTCCGCCGGAACGATGACGATGGGGTCCACCGAGGGCATGCTACCCGAAGGGGCCAGGGGGCCGTGAAAACCCTTGTGTCGGCGCGCTCCGGGCGGGCCATTGCGGCCGAGGACGCTAAGGTCCGCCCGGTCCACGGGGAGCGCCGGGGGCGGATGGAGGGAACGGCTGGTCCAACCGACCGCTCCAGGGAGGAGGACCGATGCCCATCATCTCGTCCAGCTCCAGCGCGTTCGCGGTCGCGTCCGCGTGGAAGTGGTTGTTGAAGAACCCGAGCACCAGCTTCGCCCGGGAGAGCAGTTCCTCGACGCGCGGGACCCAGGCCCGTAGCTCCTCCGGCCGGTAGCGGTAGTCGTACCAGACCGGGGACCCCCGACCGTGCCACCGTACGTAGGCGAGCTCCGGGTGCGTGAGCGTGAGGTCCACGGGGAGGAGCGGCTCGTCCACGACGGTCGTGGAGAGATGGAACTCGCGAAGGAGGTCCAGCGAGCGGGGCGTGAGCCAGCTCGGCTCCCGGAACTCTACCGCGACCGGGACCTGCTTCGGCAGGAGGTCGTAGAAGGCCCGGACCCTCCCCTCCTCGAAAGGGAGCGAGGGGGGCAGCTGGAGGAGGAAGGCCGCGACCTTCGAGCTCCGAAGGAGAGGGCGGAAGGCCTCGTAGTGGAGGCGGAGCGGCTCTTCGCAGTCCACGAGACGCCGCTGGTGGGTGATCTCCTGCGGGAACTTCGCGGCGAAACGGAAGCCCCGCGGGGTGCGTCGGTCCCAGCCGGCGACGGTGGCGACCGTGGGGATGCTGTAGAAGCTCGAATCCACCTCGACGACGGGGAAGACCTGGGCGTAGCGGGAGAGCCGGTCGATCCTGCCGCGGCTCGGATAGAACCTACCGACCCACTCGGGGTAGTCCCAGCCCGAGCAGCCGATGAGGGGCCGCCCCCGACCCTCCGTCATCCTGGGACCTTCCTGCGGGGCCTTGCGGGGCGCTTCGAGACCCACTCGGAGCGGCCATCGAAGAACCTCAGGGGCCGATCGGCCGCGAGCCGTATCCCCACCCGAGGGGCGCGTGCGACCTCGACCGGAGGGCCGTCCCTGGGGAGGACCCGGAGCTCCCCCACCACCGCGTCCAGTCCGTCGTGGGCCCGGTCGAGGCCGAAGGCCCGGCACAGGAGGCCGGGACCCCGCGGCCCCGCGAGAAGGGGGGTGAGAGGTTCCACGGCCCTGAGCAGCACGGCTTGCCCTCGCGCCGTGGTGAGGTTCGCGCAGTGGACCTGGTGGATCCGGTAGACGTAGACGTGGCCGGGGCCCAGGAACATGGAACGGTTCCTCTCCGTCCTTCCCCGTGAGGCGTGGTTCGCCGGATCGTCCGCGACGTAGGCCTCGGTCTCGACGATCCTTCCGGCCCGCCATCCCTCGCTGCCCCTGGAGGGCCGAAGGACCAGGCGACAGCCCAGGAGGTCCCGGGCCACCCGGGCCGTGGGACGGGCATAGAAGCTCCGACCGAGGGGGCGCTCGAAGGCGGGGGACCAGTCGCGGACGCCCTCGGAGGAGAGCCCTCCACCCCGGGGAGGGAGGAGGGAAGGGGCGCGCATCCTCAGCGGATGTTACCGTTCTCCACGAGCGGCACGCCGTCGATGGTGACCGTCGCTCCGCCGAGGGCGAGCCAGGTCATGAACGGGACCCGGTTGCGGCCGCCGAACTCGGCGTTCGTACCGAGGGTGAGGCACACCGCGCCGCGCTCCTGGTCCTCCATCATAGGCGCCTGGGAGATCTTCGGGTTGAGACCGATGGAGAGCAGCCCCACCTGGTCGCGGCCCTTCTTCGGGGCCTTCCCATAGGGGCCTTCGAAGGCCTCCCCTCCGCTCCGGTAGGCGTGGGAGACGAGGTGACCCTTCTCGAACGTCCACTCGCCACCCTCGGCCCGGTGGGCGGGCAGGTAGCTCGTCCGGTTCGATCGGAAGGTCCCCGTGGCCTTCTCCTCATCGAGCGCGACGGTGACGAACCCCGACGGGACGGAGGTCATGTTATCGCCCGCGGCGACGTCCTCCGGGCCGACCACGCCGTCGTCCACCTGGGGGTGGCGGGCCCTCAGCCCGAGCTCCAAGTGGGTGCCGTTGGGATGGTCGATCACGAGGACCTTTCCCCGTTCAAGACGCTGGGAGACGCGCTTCGCCTCCTTCACCATCGTCGCGGTGTCGATGAGCGTCGCCTCCAGGAGCTCCTTCTGCCAGGGGCCTAGGGAGACGTTGAAGTGACGCGCGGCGTCCTCCGTCGCACGGCCGATCTCCATGCGCGCGCCGCGGAGCTTCGCCCGCTTCGCGCGCTCGTACCAGGCCCCGTTGTAGGCAAGAAGCTGCTGGCGCAGCTTGGGGTCGAGCGTGTTGAGCCGGGTCCGGTCCGCGGGGCCCCAGAGGAACACGTAGGCGTTCGCCTTGGAGAGGAGGGCCCACTCGTGGTCGCCGACGGTCCCTAGGACCTTCGGATCGAACTCCTCGATGCCCTTCCAGTACGTCGTGTCGTCCTCGTACAGGATGAGGGGATGCGCCCCGATGCGACGGGACTCGTGGACGAACGCCTTCGCGTACTCCAGGGTGTGCGGCCACGTCTCGATCACGACGTTCTCGCCCTTGCGGACGCGGAGGGTTTCCTTCAAGACCTTGCGGGCGACCAGGGTCTCGACGGAAGCGGACTCGGGGGCCTCGAGGGGCTTCGGGGATTCGGGCGGCGCGGGCGGGGTGACCATCGCGGCCATGACCCGGGTGAGGGAATCCGACTAGAAGAACCCTGGCAGATGCTGGAACCGTGGGCCCCTGGCCATCCCTCGGGTCCGAGGCCGCCGGAGCGGGGCGGCACGGGTCAGGGAGATGGCGGCCGAGCGTGGGCCTTTCTCAGGGTTCGTACGAGCGAGCGGACGTCGAGCGAGGTAGAGGAGAGGCGCCGAGCGGCCTCCACGACAAGGGCATCCCCGGAACGTCCCGAGGAGGAGATCTCTCTCGAGACGTCCGCCAGCAGACGACCGGCCGAGCTCCGCCACGCGGCGGAGGTGAGCGCACGTCGCAGGACACCCGCGACGTCCCTCCCGTCCGCGAACCGCTCCAGGTCGCGGGCGAGAGCGCTGCCGCCTCGGCGCTCCCGCAGAGCATGCAGGAGCGAGAGCAGCTTCTCTCGCCGGAAGGCCCACGTCCTCCTGTCCTGACCGACGACATAGCCGTTGAAGTAGAGGAAGGGCCGGGCCTCGTGTACCGCGTCGACGAGCGACTGGCTACCGGAGGCGATCCGGAGGTCGGCCGCCCTCCATCGTCGCGTCCACGAGCTCAGAGAGAGCTCCGGCAACCATATGGGCCGGATCGACGGGGGGACCGGGAGCCCCTTCCATCTCTCGATCGCCTCGCTCCCGGCTCGGACCTCCAGCCTTACGCTCCGTGGGAGTCGAGCGAGGCCGGGAAGGAGGGAGCGACTGGCGAACTCGAGGGAGCTGGAAGGGCTCGCGTACCAGATCACGGAGGCCTCACGAGCGGGGGGCGGGGGGCGCGCCGGTCGGGGCAAAGGCCTCACAAGGACCCGACGCCCGGGCTGCCCAGACCCGAAGGGCCCGACCGGGAGGAGGAAGGGGAACTCCGTGAGCGAGCGACGGCGCGCGGCGAAGCTCCCGGTGAGATGCAGGACCTCCTCACGCTCCCCCGCTCGGGCCCGGACGAAGGCGTCATGGTACCGTCGGACCCAGCGCCTCCCCTCCTCACTGTGCAGGGCGCGGCGACGATGTTCCGCACCCAGACCGGCCTGGCGCAGGCCCTCCTCGAAGACCTCCCTCGAGGTCTGGTCGGAGGCGAACTCCTCCAAGCTCACATGGAGGACCTGGCGCTCACCGTGCGCGCGGACCACGCGGGAGACCGCCTGCTCGACCCCCCCGGGAAGAGGGTCCCCTCGCGAATCCTCCCGTCGGGCGGAGAGCCCCCACCAGGAGGTGAGGACGATCGCGCGTCCGGAAGGGAACGGACGGGGCCTTCGCAGGACCGGAGGGAAGACGACCGGGCCGGCCGCCTCGGGGTCGAAGGGGACGATGCGAGGGTCCTTGCGCGGCGCCGCCCGTCCGTTCCGGCCCCCCTCGAGGTAGACCAGCGGGAAACCCGCGCGATGAAGGGCCCAGGCCGCTCTCGAAAGCTCCTGGAGGTCACCCCAGCCCTGCTGGACGCGGCACGGGAGAAGGTAGACCCTCACCTTGGGGACGGGGGGGGAGAGGCGGGCGGGAGGGGCTCCCGCCAAGCCCCTCAACCCGGGGCGAGGTCCAGGGCGAGGGTGTCCATCGTCCATCGTTCCGTGAAGCCCGCGTCGAGCAGGGAGCGAAGGGCCTCGGTCGCGTAGGCGGGGACCTCGCAGACCACCTCCCGGGCCCCGGAGGCCCGCAGCCAACCGAGGGCAGAGCGGAGGAGCCCGTTCCTCTCCTCGGCGCTCGAGCTCGGGGCGAGCAGTGGAGCGCTGAGATGTCCCGCCTCCTGAGGCGTGGTGAAGTTCGCGCGGACGTACCCGGTCGGGGCCCCTGGGGGCCCGGTGCACCAAGCGCCTGAGGTGGAGACCATCACGCTCTGCAAGTAGCGGGGAGGGGCGATCCAGGACCGCTCCACGACAAGGATCGGGCGCACCTCGGGCGGTTGCTGGGCGGTGTACATCTCGAGGAGCGTGCCCAGGTCCGAGCCGACCATGGGTCGTACGGAACCGGTCGCCGCAGGAGGGGCAGGGGGAGGGTCGAGGGTACGGGACACCCAGTGCTGGACGCGGAGGGGCCGGTAGCCGCGCTTGAGATAGAGGCGGCGCGCCACCTCGTTGTGGGACAGGACGTCCAGGACCGCCCAGCGCCGCCTCCTCCGTCGGCAGGCCCCCTCGGCCCGCCCCAGGAGCTTCGACGCGATCCCTTGGCCCCGGAAGGCGGGATCGGTCATGACCGCCGCGATGTACCCGTGCGTTCGCTGGAAGAACAGGAAGGTGGTCCCGACGATCTTCCCGCCCTCCTCGGCGACGTAGAGATGCACCGGCGGTCGTCCGAGGGCACGGAGGAGGGCGAGCACCCATCCGGCCGGGAAACGGAACGAACGGTCCACGACCTCCTGGAAATGGGAGGCGTCCCACCCCTGCAAGGAGAGCTCCTGCCCGAAGTTGAGCTGCATCTCCCGCGAGACCTCGGGAGCGTCCCCGCGGCGGAACTCTCGAAGGATCACGGTCGACCCTGGGGCCCCGGCCGAGGGGCTCCCCCCGCACCGCGTGGTGTCGCGGATCGAGCGGAGGGCCGGTCCGTCGCCACGTCGAACGGACCGACGTCAGGGAACCTCAGACGGACCAGGTCCTCCCGGGTGAGGGAAGCGCGGTGGCGCAGCGGCTCCATCCGAGGGAGCACCGGGGCCCTCGTTCGGAAGGGGGGAGGCGTGCGCTCGAGAGCGGACTCCATCGCCTTGCGGATCCGCTCCACCTCGCTCGCGGAAACGTGCCGTGCGTAGCGGGCGAGGGTCAGCAGCAGCGTGTCGAAGAGCGTCCGGTGCGAGTCGCTCACCAGGCGCACGGCGCCCTCTCCCTCTGCGAGCACCGCGGTGCCTTCCTCGGAGGGTTTCGCCCCGGGAGCGGGAGGACCGCCGCTCACGAGACGGGGATCGACGCTCGCCTCCTCGAGCATGTGCAGCAATCGGGTGACCGAGCCCGGGTCCCGAACGTGTCCCAGCGCCCAGGTGGCGCCCAGGCGGACCTCTCCGTCGCTGTCGCTCAGCCGCGCTCGAAGCGCGGGCCCGGACCGGGAGGAGGGGAGATAGCCGAGGCCGATCGCGGCCCCGCGTCGCACCAGGGGCTCAGGGTCGCCCAGGAGCTCGATGAGCGTCGGGAGGTCCCCCCTTCGTCCGAGCTTCCCCAGCGCTTCCGCCGCGGCGGCCCGAACGGTCCGGTGGGAGGAGGCGAGCTGTTGCCGCACGCGAGCGGCCGCCGGGCGTGCGCGCATCTCCCCCAGAGCGTAGAGAGCGCAGACCACGGTCCACGGCGTTCGCTCCTCCAGGGCCCCTACGAGCAGGGGAAGGCCCCGACGGTCCCCGATCTTCCCGAGCGCGACCAAGTAGGCCGGCCGGACCCAGCTGTCCTCCTGGGGATATCGTCGCAGGAGCGTCGGGACCGACCCTCGGTCCCTCCGGCGTCCCAGGACCACGGCGGCCGCGATCCGGACCCGGTCCGCTTCGTCGTCCAGGCGGGGCCGCACCTCGTTGGAGACGTTCGGTCCTCCCAGGTGGCCGAGCGCAAGCAGGGCGTCCCGCCGGACCCGGTCGGAAGGGTCGTCCAACGCCGAGAGGAGGAACGGACGGGCCCGAGGGTCGCGGAAGCGACCGATCGCGGTCACGACACTGTAGCGGACCTGGTCGTCCGGGTCGCGGAAGAGCTCGAGGAGCGTCCCCTGGGCGTGCGGGCGGTTCAGGCACCAGAGCGCCCAGGCCGCGTGGACCCGGACGATGGGCTCCGGGTCCTTGAGCGCCCGGGAGAGCGCGGGCACCGCCCGGGGGTCACAGATGACCCCCAGCGCCTCGGCGGCCGCTGCCCGGACCTGCGGGCTCGGGTCCTCCAGGAGGGGCAGCAGGTGGGGCACCGCCCGGGTCTCCCCGTGACGACGGAGCACCCAGGCGGAGGCGACCCGGAGGGCCGGCCGGGGGGAGGCGAGCGCCTCGATCAGAGGGGAAGGGTCCGGAAGCGGAGGGCCCTCTCCCAGCGCCTGGAGCGCGGCGAGCTGTTCCTCCGGGCGACCGTGCCGCAAGCGGTGGAGCGAGCGTTCCGTGTGGACGGACGTGCCCTTCGTACCCGCCGGAGCCCCGCCGTCCGTCCGGGGTGGGGTCGAGCCGGGCATCGTCCTTCGCGGTCGAGGGGAGCTGGCCCCTTAAGGGCGCGTCGCAGCCTCAGGAACGAGGGGAGCCGCCCCGGGCGGAGGCGGGACGGAGAAGTCCTAAATACGACATTGAGGTCAGGCGGTCGTTCGGGGCGAATATGGTAACCGTAGACATCCAGACCGAGAAGTGCACGGGTTGCGCGCACTGCCGTGACGTCTGCCCAGTGAACGTCTTCGAGCTCAGGCCCACCTCCGAGTTCCCTGGCATGGTGGACGACCCCGCGGTCGCGGCGAAGTTCCGCTTCCGGGGCGAGAAGTCGGTCGCCGTGAACGGTCCTGAGTGCATCGTGTGCGAGGCCTGCCTCTTCGAGTGCGAAGGGGAGTGCATCGACATCACCGACGACGAAGGGAACGTCCACCACTCCACCTACAAGTAGAGCGGAACCCGCCCTCGTTCCCTCCGCCCATCCTTCGGCGAGCGGAAGCGCCGCTTTCTCGCGGCGCAAGGACGCGCCCCTCTCCGTTGGAGCGGCGCCCTAGGGCGGTCCGACCCCCGTTCACGAACGGGACATGGGGGGCAGCGGGGGCGGCGGCGGGGGGTGGGACCACGTCGACGACGACGGGAGGGGAGCGGAGGAAGAGCCCATGGAGGCTGAGGTCGGGGAGGCGCTGACCATCCCCAGGTACCGGGGGTTCACCAGCCCCGGCACCACTTGACCGGTGGTCGCGTAGCGGTAGAGGGCGGTGGTGAGCACGCCTTCCGCGGCGGAGGACAGGATCGCCATGAAGATCACCACCGCGACGCCCGCGAGGACCATCACGAGCCCCAGGACCACCGAGAGCTGGATCGCGAAGTAGACCCCGGCCACGATGAGCACGATGCCGAGGACGAACCCCGCGCCCAGGAGGAGGCCCAGGACGATGTTCGACAGGAAGGTCCGGCCGAAGTGGTGGAAATACAGGCTGCCGGAGCGCTTGAGGCTCGACCAGGCCCCCAGCTGCTCGAACATGATCACGGGGAGGACGAAGTAGGTGAGGACCCCCCAGGAGAGGGAGGCCGCCATGCCGATGATCGCTCCGACGAGCCCCCTCGACCGGGAGGTGAGCGCGCGGATGATGAGCATGACCGTTCCGGCGATGAGGGCCCAAGCGACGAGCTTCCCCGCCCTTCCCCGGGCTGCCGCCATCCCGTCGGCGAACCTCGGCTGTCCGCCGTTGAGCTTCATCATCGCGGCACCGACCAGGGCGCCGTGGAAGTAGATCGAGACGATCCAGAGGATGAAGTACAGGGCGAGCGCCATCGCGCCCACCACGATCTGGAAGGTCGACCCCGTCAGGTGCGACCAGAAGACGACCCCGAAGAACCCCACGGCGAAGAGCACGATGATCCCGATCGCCGCGAGCCCCGAGACGAGGGGGAAGACCAGGAGCGCCTTGTCCTCCCGGATCGTCCGGAACGCGGTCTTGGTGAGCTGCCAGGAATCCCCGAAGGTCCCCATGGGTCCGTGGTTCGGGAGGTTTGTGCTCCACCATAAGGGCTCGGTGTATCCAGGAAAGACGGGTTCGGAACATCGACCGGGCGGGAGCGTGCGGCTCCGAGTTCCTGGCGCGGATGTCCCTCCCCGGGGGCACGCCCTTCGGAGGGGGTGCCGGGCGCCCGGGACGGTCCCTTCCGGGGCGGTCCGCCGGCTATCGGTGGAATGCCCCCCGCCAGCCTCTTATAGCCTGAAGCCCCGAGGCGACCGCCGTGCCCGCGGGGAAGTCCGAGGAGGGCAAACCTCCCGCTGTGATCGGAGAGCGCGAGCTCGTGATCGGCTTCCGGCTGATCGGGGTGAAGGACACGGTCATCACCGATGAGAAGAGCGCGGCCCGGGACTTCCAGAAGGTCTTCGAGTCCGGCATGCACAGCCTCATCCTCGCGAGCCGCAAGCTCCAGAACGGCCTGCCGGAGAGCCTGCGCCGCGCGGCCGAGCAATCCATCGATCCACTTGTTGTGTTCCTCCCGACCCCAGGGGCGGGAGAGGAGCCGGAGAGCGTCGCGGACCTCACCCGCAGGGTGCTAGGGGTCTCGCTGGACCGTCTCGCGTCTCCCTGATCCAAGTCCATGACCGAACCCGTGGTCACCAAGGTATCCGGCCCTGTCGTCATCGCCGAAGGTCTCACCGGCGCCCGCATGTTCGATGTCGTGCGTGTGGGCGAGCTCGGTCTCGTGGGGGAGATCATCCGCCTCGTCGAGGGCGATGCGACCGTCCAGGTCTACGAGGAGACCACCGGGATCCGCCCCGGTGACAAGGTCGAGAACACGGGGCAGGCCCTCTCCGTCGAGCTCGGACCCGGGCTGCTCAAGTCGATCTACGACGGCGTCCAGCGCCCGTTGGACGTCCTGAAGGCGGCCGGGGGCGACTTCATCGCACGCGGTTTCGTCACGAGCCCGCTCAACGAGAAGGTCGTCTGGGAGTTCAGCGCGACCAAGAAGGCCGGCGACAAGGTCCAGGGCGGCGACATCCTGGGCACGGTCCAGGAGACCCCCCTCATCCAGCACAAGGTCCTGGTGCCCCCGGGCGTCGGGGGCACGCTCAAGGAGCTCAACAGCGGGAAGTTCACCGTCCGGCAGACGATCGGTTCGGTCGACACCCCGAAGGGCAACGTTCCTCTCGGGCTCTCGCACAAGTGGCAGGTGCGCGTCCCCCGTCCCGTCTCGCGCAAGCTCCCTCCGCGGATCCCGCTCATCACGGGCCAGCGGGTCATCGACACGCTCTTCCCCCTCGCGAAGGGAGGTTCCGCGTGCATCCCCGGGGCCTTCGGGACCGGGAAGACGGTCACCCAGCAGCAGCTCGCCAAGTGGGCCGAGGCGGACGTCGTCGTCTACGTCGGCTGCGGGGAGCGCGGCAACGAGATGACGGAGGTGCTGACCGAGTTCCCGCACCTGGAGGACCCGAAGACGAAGCGGCCGCTCATGGAGCGGACCATCCTCATCGCGAACACCTCCAACATGCCCGTCGCCGCCCGGGAGGCGAGCGTCTACACCGGGATCACCCTCGCGGAGTACTACCGTGACATGGGGCTTGACGTGGCGCTCATGGCCGACTCGACGAGCCGATGGGCCGAGGCGCTGCGAGAGATCTCCGGACGTCTCGAAGAGATGCCCGGCGAGGAGGGCTATCCCGCCTACCTCGGCCGCAAGGTGGCCGAGTTCTACGAGCGGGCAGGCCAGGTCGCGACGATCGGTTCCCCGGAGCGCACGGGCTCCATCTCGGTCATCGGGGCCGTGAGCCCCGCCGGCGGCGACACGAGCGAACCCGTCTCGCAGAACACCCTGAGGGCGACGCGCGTCTTCTGGGCTCTGGACTTCGGTCTCGCGAGCCGTCGGCACTACCCCGCGATCGACTGGCTGACGAGCTACTCGCTCTACACCGACGACCTCGCCTCGTGGTACGGGGAGAAGGTCGCGAAGGACTGGATCGACCTGCGCAAGGAGGCCCTGGAGATCCTGGACAAGGAGGCTGCGCTCAAGGAGATCGTGCAGCTGGTCGGCGCGGACGCGCTGCCGGAGAAGGAGAAGGCCATCCTGGACACCGCGAGGATGATCCGGGAGGACTACCTCCAGCAGAGCGCCTACGACGACATCGACACCTACGCGTCCATCGCGAAGCAGTACCGGATGCTGAAGACCATCCTGGACTTCGGCCGCAAGGAACTGGACGCGGTGAGCAAGGGGGTCCAGGTGGCGAAGATCTCCCAGCTGCCCGCGCGCGTGAGCATCGCCCGGATGAAGACCATGAGCGAGAAAGGCGGGCTCGGCCCGATCGAGAGCGTTTCGAAGGACGCGACGACGCAGCTCGCCCAACTGATCAAGGAGGTCAGCCCATGAGCGCCTCCGCCATCCCGCCGGTGCCGGTCGACTACCGCACCATCGAGCGGATCGCGGGGCCGCTGCTCTTCGTCGAGGGCGTCTCCAACGCGGCCTACGGAGAGATCGTCGAGATCATGCTCCCGGACGGCACCCCCCGAACGGGCCAGGTGCTGGAGTCCCGGCGCGGGCTCGCGATCATCCAGGTGTTCGGCCCCACGCTCGGGATGAACGAGACGGAGACCACCGTGAAGTTCTCCGGCGAGGTCGCCCGGCTCGCCTGCTCCGACGAGATGCTGGGACGCGTCTTCGACGGCCTGGGACAGCCCCGCGACGGCGGGCCGAAGATCGTCTCGAAGGAGAAGTTCGAGATCGTAGGGAACGCCATGAACCCGTACTCCCGGGACCAACCCTCGGAGTTCATCCAGACGGGGATCAGCGCCATCGACGGGATGAACACCCTGGTCCGCGGCCAGAAGCTCCCCATCTTCTCGGGTGCGGGGATGCCCCACAACCAGGTGGCGGCCCAGATCGTCCGTCAGTCGAAGGTGCTGAACTCCTCGGAGAACTTCGCGGTGGTGTTCGGTGCGATGGGGATCACGAGCGAGGAGGCGAACTACTTCCTTCGCGAGTTCGAGAACACCGGAGCCCTGGAGCGGACCGTGGTGTTCATGAACATCTCCTCGGACCCTGCGATGGAGCGGGTGATCACGCCCCGCATGGCGCTCACCACGGCGGAGTTCCTCGCCTACGAGCGGAGCATGCACGTGCTGGTCGTGCTGACCGACATGACGAACTACTGCGAGGCGCTCCGAGAGATCTCGGCCGCCCGTGAGGAGGTCCCGGGGCGGCGCGGCTATCCTGGGTACATGTACACCGACCTTGCGCAGATCTACGAGCGGGCCGGGAGGATCAAGGGCCGGAAGGGCTCGATCACCCAGTTCCCGATCCTCACGATGCCGGCCGACGACCGGACGCACCCGATCCCCGACCTCACCGGCTACATCACCGAGGGACAGACGGAGATGGGGCGTGACCTGCACCGGAGGGGCATCTACCCCCCGATCGACGTCTCGCTCTCCCTCTCGCGGCTCATGTCCCTGGGGATCGGCAAGGGCAAGACCCGGGAAGACCACTCCGGGCTCAAGGACCAGCTCTTCGCGAGCTACGCCGAAGGGAAGGACCAGCGCGCCCTCTCCCAGATCGTCGGAGAGGAGGCGCTCACGCCCGAGGGCCGGATCTACCTGCGCGTCGCGGAGAAGCTCGAGAAGCGCTTCATCAACCAGGGGTACGACGAGGACCGGAGCATCGAGGACACGCTCTCCATCGGCTGGGACGTCCTGGCGGAGCTCCCCGAGCGCGAGCTCAAGCGCATCAAGCCCGAGTACGTCCAGAAGTACCGCAAGACCGCGCCGGCAGCGGGGACCCGGTAGGTCCGATCGGCACCGGAACGACCGAGGGAGGAGGAGAGCGCCAGATGCCGGGCGAGGTCATCCGCCCCACCCGCATCGAGCTCATCCGGGCGAAGCGCCGGATCGTCCTCGCGAAGAAGGGGCTGAACCTGCTCAAGCTCAAGCGGGCCGCGCTCATCTTGGAGTTCCGGACCATTGCGAAGCAGGCGCTCGAGCTTCGGGGCGACCTCCGCAAGCGCTTCGAGGAGGGCTACGACGCGATCCGGAAGGCGGAGATGAACGAGGGCCCGATCCGTCTCGAGAACATCTCCATGATGCTCCCCGCTCTCGCCCCGATGACGGTGCAGAGCCGGAACGTGATGGGCGTGCGGACCCCCTCGCTGCAGGGGGAGAAGTTCTCCCCGAAGCAGGCGAGCGCGCTCCTCCACCTTCCCACGAGCGTGGACGAGTCGCTGCGCCGATACCAGGAGATCTACCGCGTGGTGCTGGACGTCGCGGAGAAGGAGAACGCCATGCGGAGGCTCCTGCACGAGATCGACAAGACCAAGCGGCGGGCGAACGCGATCGAGAACGTGGTGCTTCCCCAGCTCCAGGGGACCGTCCGTTACATCAAGTTCCGTTTCGACGAGATGGAGCGAGACTCCTTCGCGATGCTCAAGACCGTGAAGCGCAAGATGGAGCGCGAGGCGACCGAGCACGCGAAGGCGGCCGAAGCGGGGGAGGCCTCCTCCCCATCCGAGGTCCGCCCGCGGGTCCGCCGGGAGGTGGCCGATGTGGCGGCTTGACATTCCCAACGAGCCCGCCTGGCGGTTCTGGCGGCTGCGCCGCGCCTTCGGCGTCGTCCGCATGGCCCTGGTGGGGGTCGTGATCGGTCTCATCGTGCACGTGCTCCAAACGGTGATCTGAGGCGCGAGGCGAAGAGGAGGGCAGGAACATGTCGAGCAAAGCGAACCCGGGGACCGCGTCCCTTGCGGCGATCAACCCGGAGGCCGTCGCGGGCCTCAAGAAGCTCAAGGAGACCGAGGCCACCTGGCAGAAGCGTCTGGAGGAGGCCCGGACCCGCGGGGAGACGAAGATCAAGTACGCCCAGGCGGCCCGTGACCGGTCCGTCGCGGACGCCCAACGTGCGGCCGAGGAGGCCCGGGGCCAGCGGCTCCGCGAGGCGAGGAGCCAGGCGGAGACGGAGGCCAAGCGCATCCTCGAGGAGGCCCGGGCCTCGCTGGCACCCCTCGGGAACCTGAGCGGGAGCGAGATCGACGCCCGCATGGAGGACGTCCTCTCCGCCATCTTCGGGGACCTGCGCTCCGCCGCTCCCGCCGCCCGCAAGGGCACGGAGGGCGGCCCCCGCACCACCGCCCCCCCGAGCAAGAGCGGCGCGGCCGCGGTCCCCGCACGCTGAGCGACGTCCAGTTCAACGATCGGAGAGCACGGGAGGAGGTCGAAGCGCAGCCATGGTCCTACGACCCACCCCGATGTCCCGCATCGTCCTGGTCGGGCTCAAGATGGACGAGGACCGGCTCCTCTCCTTCCTCCACGACCGCGGGGTCGTCCAGGTCGAGCCGCTCAGCAAGGAGGCCCTCGCGCATCTCACCCCCGAGAGGGCGGGCGAGGAGCACCGTCGGCTCGCCGAGGAGCACCTTCGGTTCAAGGCGCTCGTCGCGGCGCTCCCCGAGGTCCCGGTCCCCGAGCGGCGCCACTTCGCGGACATTCCGGCCCTGCTTCGGGCCGCCTCCCAGGTCACCGTCGATGAGCAGGTGCGCGCGCTGAAGCGGGAGGAGGATGCGCTCCTCACCGACAGCAAGTCCGTCGAGGACGACCTGCGCCTGGTCCGGGAATATGCGTTCTTCCCCGAGGACCTCTCGCTCCTCACCGCTCGCAACCTGCTCTCCTTCTTCGGGGAGGCGGCCCCGGACCGCTACTCCTCCTTCCGCGACGAGGTGGCCTCGCTCTCCAACGAGGTCCTCTTCGTCGAGCAGGCGTGGCCGAGGAGCGTCCGGTTCGTCCTCGCCGTGCCACGCTCGAAGGCGGACGCCTTCGGACGCGTCGCGCAGAAGCATTCCGTTCATCTCACGGCGGCCCCCCAGCTCCAGGGGACCCCGCAGCAGCTCGCTCCGAGGCTCGAGCGGCGCCTGAAGGAGATCGGGGAGAAGCTCGCGACCGTGCACGAGCGCCTTCGGTCGATCTCGCTCCAGTGGTACACGACGATCCTGCCCATCGAGGAGCAGCTGCAGGTCGAGGCGCGCAAGGCGGACGTGCACGGACGGCTCGCCGGGCAGAAGAGCGCCTTCGCCTTGGAGGGGTTCGTCCCCTCCCCCGAGGTCCCCCGGCTCCGCGAGGAGCTCGAGCGGGTCGCGGGCGGCAGGACCCAGCTCTACGAACAGCCGGCCGGCCAGGACGCCCCCACGCTCATGCGCAACCCCAAGGGGGCGAACGTCTACGAGTTCTTCATCCGGTTCTTCTCGCTCCCGGTGAGCAACGAGATCGACCCCACGATGATCTTCGCCGTCGTCTTCCCCTTCTTCTTCGGGCTCATGATCGGGGACGCGGGCTACGCCGCGTTCATCCTCGCGGTCTGCCTCTGGATGATCTGGCGGATCGGGAACCCGAAGGCCGGACGCACCTACGTCCCCAGATTCCTGGTGAACTTCACCACGATGGTGATGCCGCCGCCGGCCATGAAACAGCTGGCGAAGTGCCTCGTGCCGGGCTGCATCATCGGGCTCTTCATCGGGGTCGGGTTCGACGCGTACTTCGGGTTCTCCCTGGGCCAGATCACAGGAGGAGCCTTCGATTTCGCCCTCTGGCCCGGCCACAACGGCCTCCCCGGCCAGGTGGCCTACATCGCGAAGCTCCTGCTCCTCTCGATCTACATCGGTCTTGCCGTGGTCACCCTGGGGCTCATCTTCGGGGCGATCAACAAGGCCTTCCACCATGAGACGAAGCACGTGGTCGCCAAGGTGGCCTGGATCATCATCGCCTGGGGGATCACCCTGCTCGGCCTCTCGCTCATCCACCACACCTACCCCGGCTCCTGGCTCATCACTCCGAACAACCCCTCCGCCAACGCCCTCGCCTTCCAGCCGTTCCAGTACGCGCTCATCGGGCTGACGCTCCTCGCCGTGGTCGTCATGATCGCGACCGAGGGCGGGCTCGCCGCCATCGAGCTCCCCTCCATCGTGAGCCACGTGCTCTCCTACGCGCGGCTGGTGGGGATCCTGCTGGCCTCGGTCATCTTGGCCTACGTCATCAACCTCATCGCGGTCATCGGCAGCGCGACCCAGCCGGCGATGGTCACCCACGGCGTCGCCTTCGCGATCTTCGGGTTCATCCTGGTGCTCGTGGGCGCGGTGTTCAACATCGTGGTGGGCGTCTTCGAACCGGGCATCCAGGGGGCGCGGCTGATGTACGTCGAGTACTTCTCCAAGTTCTACACCGGGAACGGCAAGCCCTTCAAGCCGTTCGGCGGGCACCGGAGCTTCACGCTCCCCCAGCACACCGGTCGAGCGGTCCCCGCCCCGGCCTCGGGCGCCTCCGCGACCACCTCGCCCGCCCCCCGCACCCCGGGGCCTACCTAGGACGGGTCTCCCCCGCGGGCACGGCGATACCGTGCTAAGAGGGTGGAGCGGCGACGCTCTTGGGCTTGGGAGGGCCCAGGGTGGCCGGCTTGGAGGTCACCGAGGCCGGGGGCGAGGGCTTCGGCGCGGTCCGGCTCCGCTTGAGGAGCGAGACCTCCACCCCCGACTGCACGAGGACCGCGTCCAGCGGCGCGTCGAGGTCGGAAGCGAACCGAGCGAGGGCCGATGCGGACCCTCCGACCTTCTTCTTGACCGTCACCTTCGAGCTCGGACTGGAGGGGGCCGCCAACACGGGGGTGGGAGGAGCCTCCTCCCAGGGAGGACGGGTACCGATCGGCAGGCCGAAGCCCTCCTCCTGGCCGTCGTTGAAGCCCGTCGAGAGGAGGACGACCCAGCGGAGCTCGACCCCGACCCTGAGGGCCATGAGGGTCGAGCGGCGCGCGGTCTCCAGCGCGGCCAGCGTCTCACGGCGGCGGGGGCTCACCCAGCTGCCGGACTCATTGCCGCGACGCTCCGCCTCCTCCCGCAGCAGCCGGTGGGACTCGTGCACGTAGGCGACGAGGGCCTTCACCAGCGCGGAGTTCGAGTGCGGGACCACCCAGGCGACCCGGCCCTCCTCCTCGTTGATGAAGACCGCCCCTTCCAAGAGGCTCTCGAGGGCCGGTTGGCCCTGGCGACGTCCGATCTGCAGTCGCTCCCCGATGTCCCGCCAGCGTTGGGCCCTCGCCTCGAGCCCCTGGGCGAAGATGCGGGCGCGGAGCAGCGCCTCCGGCGAGAGCGCGGGCGAGGGTGCGCCTGGCGCTCTCCCTTCCGCAGGGGCCCGAGACCCTTCTCCTCCGTCGGGAGACCTCCCCGCGTCCCCGGCGGGGGCGGGCGAGGAAGCGGGCGGGCCCGAGGCGGCGCTTCGAGCGGCGCCGGGAGCCGAGCTCCCCTCGGAGGCGAGGCGTGATCGGAGCGCGTCGGGGATCGACTCCGCCGAGACCTTGAGCAGGCTCTCTCCCTCGCGGCGGAGGGGCGCGCTCTCGGCGAGGGCGAGCCGTGTCGCGTCGAGCTCAGGGTCCCCGATCAGTCGGAGCAGGAGAACGACCTCCTCCGACTTGAGGTCTGGGGTCGCGAGGAGCGAGGTCACCCAGTGTTCGGCCGCCCGGACGTTCGTGGAACGGTCCGCGAGGAGTTGGGCCGTGCCGATGACCATCTGGATCGAGGAAGAGGAGAGGGTCGGGGGATGGACCGGCGCCGCAGGCTCAGGAGGCGACCCTGCCGGGCCCGCGCCCGCCGGGGGGCCGGGCTGGTCGACCTCCGAGAGGCCCTCGTCACCCGCCGCCGGGGCGGGGGAAGCCTGCGGCGGAGCGGGCGCGATCTCCATCGGCTTGCCGCACTCCAAGGCCGGGATCGAGCTGTACTCGGCGTAGCGAAGGAAGTCCTTGAGCGAAGGAAGGTCGAAGCCCTTGAGCAGGAGGGTCTTCCCGTCGTTCACCATCGACAGATGGTAGGACCTGGGGTCACGGTTCCGACGACGGGCCCAAGCGACCAGGGTCGTGAGGAGGTTATCGGCGCTGGAAGGCCCGTGCAGGACGGGAACGGACCAGGACCCTTTGGCTCCTGGTTCCGGCATAGGGGACCCTCAACTTCGCACGAGTTTGAAACCCTGACGCCCCGCCCCGGACCCGTGATCGCGGAAGTGGGGGAGGAACCGACCGCTGTGTCGTTGGAACCCCCGTCGATATGGCCCCGTGACCGAGGAAGGTCCGGAAAGCGTCACCGTTCGTAGGCAGCAAGATCGTTCTAACAAAGTTTATCGCGAAGGAGACAGGTGGTCCGTGGGATGACGGAGGAGTCCCCCTCACCCCGTCGCGAGCCTGCCGCGGACGTCGATGGGGGAACTCCTACCCCTGATGGGCCGAACGACCGACCGGAGGGATCGGACCCCTTCACGGGCGATCCCAGCGGGCTCGATGAGCTCGAGCTGGAGATCGAGGCCATCCTGAACGCCCCGGTGCCCCCTGAGGTGGGCGTGGAGCCGGAGTCCGGCGGGGAGGGTGCCCCGGGCCGTCTCGGGGGCCCATCGTTCCCCGGGGCGCCTTCGCCCGCCCCGGTCCCCTCCCCTTCGCCAGCACCCTCCCTTCTCCCACCCCCTCCGGGACCTCCCGCTCCTCCCCTCCAGGAGGGGCCGCGCCCGCGGGGAACGACCGCGCCCTCGGAGACCGAGCGGCTGTTGCGGGCGGAGATCCTGCAGCTCCACGTGGCGCTCGAGACCATCCAAAGGGACGTCGCGGCCCACCGCAGCGCCGTCGCGGGCGTGCACGGGCAGCTTCAGCAGGTGCACAACGTGCTGAGCGAGATGCAGGTGACGAACATGATCAACAACATCCGCACCTCCGGCGAGCGGGCCAGTGCCGCGCGCTCCGAAGAGGTCGCGCGCCCGCCCACGACCGGCACGCCGAGGACCCTCACGGCCGCTCCCGTCTTCTTCCTCGGGCCCGACGGTCAGCGGGTGCACGCCCAGGCCTTCTTCACCCTCGGGAAGGGAGGGGCCCTGGAGAGCTTCCTTACCGATGTGCTCCAGCAGTGGGAGACCTCAGGCTACCCGATCCAGGCCAAGGGAGGCGTGGACGGTTTCTCGCTGACCCTTCTGGAGGACCCGGAGGGACGGGGCCTCCGCTTGCTCCCGTCCGGCATGTACCTCATGCGCCTCGGCCACCGGGAGCTCGAGGCCTTGGACCAGCTGCCGCCGCTGGTCTCTTCGAAGAGCTGGACCCGCAGTGGCGGGTTCATGCGGCCGTCGCCCTAGGGCGAGCGAAGACCTCTTCCGCGGGCCCTGGCCCCTTCTTCCCTGCGTCCGCGCCCGGTGACGGGGAAGCCGGCTCCGTTCTCTCGGACCGTTCGCGCTCCGTCCTGCGTCCCCGGGTCATGTAGAGGAGCTCGATCGCGCCGATCGAGATCGCCGTGGAGATGATCGCGAAGAGGAAGAGCCCCGTCGCTCCGGCCATCTCGTAGGCGATCCCCCCCGCGAACGGGCCCGCGCTCCACAAGGTGGAGTTGATGAGCGCGAAGAATCCGAGGTACTCGGCCCGCCTCCCCTCAGGGGCGGTCCGGGCGACCCATGAGAGCATGGCCGGGTTCATGAGGGCGAAGCCGAGCTGGTAGGTCGCCCGGGCCGGCACGAGCTCCACCCAATTGGTCGCGATGAGGTAGAGCACCATCGCTACGAGGCTGATCCCCGTCCCCCAGAACATGCCCTGGATCTCCCCGACTCGGTCGACGACGCGACCCATCGGCACGGAGAGGAGGGCGGTGACGGCGAGCCCGGCGATGGCGATGAGACTGATGTCGAAGGCGTTGGCCCCCAGGAGGTAGGCGTAGGTGCCGTAGAACGTGACGACGGCCCCCGCGCCCAGGGCACGGATCGACACGGCCGTGGAGAAGACACCGACCGAGCGCAGCTCGCTCCAGGGACGTGGGGCCGTGGCCGGGACGGACGGCCGGTCCGGGACGAAGAGCAGGACGATGGTGACCGTCCCGACCATCACGGCCCCGACCAGGTAGAAGAGGACCGTGTACCCGTAGGCTTCGACCAGGACGCCCGCGAGAAGGAACCCTGCGATGGCCCCGAGGGAGCCGGAGGCCTGCAGGAACCCGTACCCCCACCCGCGCTCCTTCTCCTTCGTGAGGTCCGCGACGAAGGCGTTCACCGCCGGTGCGCCGAGCCCCAGCACGACCTCGGCGGCGACGAAGGCGGCCCCGGAGAGCAGGTAGCCCCCCAGGAAGGGCACCGCGAGGAACAGGGGCAGGGAGCCGAGCTCTCCCGCGAGCAGGAAGGGCCAACGGCGGCCCCGCCGGTCCGACCATCGTCCCGCGAGAGGGCCGATGAGGCTCGCCCCCACGTAGGCCGCCGAGAGCAAGAGCAACCCCACGGAGATGCTCGCGCCCTTGTCGGTGACAAGGAAGAGGACGAAGTAGACGGTGAAGAGCCCGCCGCGGTTGCTCGAGAGGAGCTGGTAGAGCGCGAGGGCGATGAGCGGGCGACGTTCCACGGGAGAGCGACCGAGGGAGCCTACTTACGCCCTCCAGCGCGAAGGGTCCCCTCCCGGGAGCCCCGCCGGAAGGGCCCTTCTAGGCGAGCCGCGTAGAGACGAGGTCCTTCGCGATCCGCTCGCCAGACCAACCGTAGACCTTGCCGTAGACGATCTTGCGGAGGTCGGAGCGCTCCACGTCCGCCTGCAGGAGGAAGCCGAAGATGCCGGCGAGGGAGAGCGGGTACTGCCGCATGCGGACCAGGTTCTTCTCGGACTGATGTCGCCGAAGGGCGAGCTCGAAGCCCGTGAGGCTGCCCGACTCGTTGTACATCGGGAGGCCGTCCGCGAGCGGGAGGGACGTTCCGACCGAGCCCACCACCTCCTGCACCGAGGCGAGGTTGGCGAGGTCAAGGAGCGCCTTCGCCGCGTACGTGCCCCCATCGAAGAGGAGGGGAGCGAGGTCCTCGGAGGACATCTTGTGGTCCTTCGCTTTGAGGACCACGAGCAGGTTGCGCACGTCGATCTCGGCCGCCAGGAACTGACGGACCACCCACTCGTCGCCTTGGAAGAACCGGGCCATGGAGAGGAGCTGCTCGTAGTACTGCTTCTCCAAGGCCTGGATGAGGGGGAAGATGTCCCGGGAGTCGTTGAAGGCGTCCAGGCGCTGGAGCAGGACCGACCCATAGCCGAACTTCACGAGCTGGTTCGCGACCGCCTCGACCGAGCTCTGGGCGAGCAGGATCCGGAGGTCGTCGATCGAGAGCAGACCCGCCGAGAGGCCCGCCGGGACCTCCCGATCGGAGACCAGGAAGCTCTCCCCCTCGGAGACCAGGCGGCCGTAGGCCTTCGCCGACAGGATGACCCCGATGTTCTCGATGTCCCATCGGCGGAGGTAAGCGCCGACCACCGGTCGTCCCGCGAACGGCGAGGCGTTGTAGGCGAACCGGTTGAGCTTCACGAACTGGCGGTTCACCGCCACCTCGAGCGCCTCCGCGCCCTGGGCGGCGCCCATCGCCTGGGTGATCTCGGCCCCGTACCAGGTGCCCTCGAGGAGCTTCGCCACCTCCTGGACGTCCCGCGCGGCGAGCAGGGAGCTGTACTGGTCCTTCTTGAGGAAGCCCGAGACCATGGCCTTGATGCGGCCTAGCGAAGAGGCGTAGGTGTCCATACGATCGAAGCCCCCTCGGCTTCCCTTTACCGGGCGAGGGCCTCGCGGACCCGGTCCTCTCGCAGACGCAGGAGCTCCTCGAAGGTGTAGTTCAGGGACCGGCTCCCATCCTTCTTCTCGATGATGAGGCCTCCCAGCACGCGCAGCGGACGGGTGTCATCGACCAGGGACCGGGTCTTCGTGGGCAGCAGGGGTACGTCCTCCGGACGCGCGAGGATCTTCACGTCCGAGCCCAGGACCGTCGTTCCGGAGCTCACCATGCTCGCGAGGAGCCCAGGATAGTCCGGCCCCTTCGCGTAGGCGGAAAGCCTCCCGCGGACCTCCTCGAGCGCGGTCGCGGTCCGCTTCTCCCGTGCCTCGAACAGCAGCTTCTTCGCCTGCAGCTTCGCGGAAGCGACGAGACGCGCCTTCTCCCGGGCCGCCTCTAGCTGGGCCTTGCGGTCCGCCTCGGTGCGGAACCGCTCGGTGTCGCGGTGGGAGACCTCCTCGACCTTCCGCCGCTCGTTCTCGAGCTTGAGCTCGAGGTCCCGGACCTCCTTGGAGGAGCGGGCCTCGATCTCCTTGACGAGGGCCTCGAGGGTCATCCGGCCGTCCTACCTCCGCCTCTTCCTCTCCGGGTGGAGAGGCTCAGAGGATCTGCAGCAGGAGCAGGATACCCAGCACGAACCCCAGGATCCAGAGCGTCTCGGGAATGACGAAGAATACGAGCACCTGCCCGAACTTCTCCGGTCGCTCCGCGATGATGCCCATCCCCGAGGCGCCGATACCGGACTGGGCCATGCCCGTTCCGATGAGACCGCCCGCGATGGCGATGGAGGCGGCGAGCGCCAGCACGCCCTTGTCCGAGACACCGGAGGAGCTGGAGTTGGAAGAGCTGGCGTAGGTCGATAGGTGGTTCGACCCGACCATCGGGGCCAGCTGTGGCGTGGCAGCCGCGGCGAGCCCGGTCGCGAGGATGGCGAGGCCCGCGACGAGAAGGATCGTGACCCCGGCCGCCATCGCGACGTGACCCCACCGGAGGCCCGCCCTCAACGACGTAGGGACTTCGTTCGTGGGAGATCGGAACACGCGCTCGAAGGAGACCGCCATGCGAGTAGCCTCGGTGGCGCGTACTAGTAGGCGTATAAAAGCGGTCCCGTCCCCTCATCTCGAGCTTCCCTCGACACGCGCGCGGGGAGGTGCTGGGGGGGCGAGCACCGGCGAACGGGATTCCCGGGCACGGCCAGGAGGCCGGGCCTCACTCTGGCGGGTCGCCCCCTGCATCGGTCCGGGGCGTCCAGCCTTGGGCCAGGAGCCCTTCGAGCCGTGCCTTCACCCCGGGCCACTCGTCGTTGGTGAGGCTGTAGAAGACCGAGTCCCTGACGTGTCCATCGGGAAGGACGAGGTGCTTGCGGAAGACGCCCTCCCGTTTCGCCCCCAGGCGTTCGATCGCCTGCTGGGAGCGCAGGTTGCGCAGGTCGGTCTTGAGTTGCACGCGCAGACACCCCTCGGTCTCGAAAGCGTGCCGGAGCAGGAGGAACTTCGACTCGGTGTTGACCGGGGTCCTCCAGAGCCGAGGATCGATCCAGGTCCCTCCGATCTCCACTCCCCGATCGCTCCGGCGGATGTCGAGGAAGCGCGTCATGCCCACCGCGGTCCCGTGGGGCCGGTAGAAGATGGTGAACGGGAGGTCGAGGCCGGCCTCCTGGGACCGGAGGAGCTGGTCCACCAGCTCGGTCATGCTCTCATTGGAGACCCTGGCACCGGTCCGCATGTAGGTCCAGATCCGGGGGTCCTTGCCCGCTGCGAGGAGCAGAGGCACGTGGTCCGTCGAGAGCGGTACCAGGGCGACCCATCTCCCTTGCAGGGTCACGGGTGGACGGAAGCTCATCCTCGCGGCATCGCCCATCACGTGGGAGACCTCCAAGCTCCGAGGGCCGACGACCGGGACCGGGCCGGGACCAGCACCCTCACGACCGCGCCGGGCCCCGCCTGGGTCATCATCCGCAGCACCGACGGGCCTGTACAAGAAGCTCCAGGGAGGCCGTCGGGGGACCTTTCGTGGTTCATCGGGGAACCGGGGGCACGGGCCCCGGGTCGAAGAGGGGTGACCCTCCATCATCCCGGCCCCTCGCTCCGGCGCGCGCAGGTGCGTATAAGTACGTGGTACGCCTCCACGACCACGTGTCGTCGAGGAGGACCCGCTCCCCTGGCGCCTCCTTCCGGGGCTCCGCGACGGCCGCCCCCCGGGCCGCCTTTCCCCCCCGGGTCTCACCCCAGGGCCGCGCCCACTACGCAGGCGAACGGACCCTGCCCAGCCCTGCGCCCGTCGCCGTGCGACGCGCGACCCGCACCACCCCAGCCCAGCTCCCGGGCCTAGGCACAGGGCTCAACGTGGCCCGCGCGAGGGTGCGCGACGCACCCTGGGACGCGTCCCACTGGAGCGAGCTTGCAGACCTCCTGTTCCGCCGGGGTGACTTCGACCTCGCGGCCAAAGCCTACCGGCGCGTACAGGAGATCTATCTCGAGACCGGCCCCGCGAGCACCCGGGGTCGTCATGACCGACCTCGCGACGGGGTCCCCCACCGCGTGACGGACGGGTCGAGCACCTCCCGCATCACCCCCCCATCGCCGGCGAGCCGAACCCCCGTGCCGGAACCGCCCCTCGCGCCGCCGAGCGGGGAGCTCGCCCCCGGCCCCGCGTCGTCCCCCCCTACCGCCCCAGGCCCGACTTCCCTCACGCCGTCGGCACCCACCGAGGCCGTGCCCAAGGTCCCCATCCTCACGAGTACTACGGGGCAGACACGGGCGATCCGGTTGCCCGGCACCAACATCCTCGTTTCGGTGACCGGCTATGCGCCCTCCCCCTCGATCCTGCCTCCGCCCCGGAGGCTCCGGGCCAAGGAGGAGGAGGTCGAGGGCACCTTCGTCCTGGCGCCTCCACCGCCCTCCTCCTCCCCCTCCTCCTCGTCCGGAGGCTCCGGCCGCCGCCCGCCCTCTCGCGCTCCGCCCGGAGGCTCGGACGACAATGTCCGGGAAGTGCTCGAGCGCGACATGCAGCGCTTCCTTCGGATCTTCGAGCGCGCCAAGCCCGAGAACGGCACCAGGTCGTGATCCCCCGGGGAGCCGGACGTGGGCCCGCCGGTCTTATCCCCTGGAGCCGGTCGGCCCCGGGTCCTCCGATGACGCCCCGCAAACCGTCGAGCCGGCCATCGCGACGCGGTGGCAGGTCCGCTCCAGCGCGCCGTCCCCGCGCCCCGAAAGCCCCCGCCCCCCTTGCCCCGGCCTACGTGGAGGGGCTGCAGAAGAACCGGGAGCTCAAGGACCGGTTCATGGCGACCCAACCGCAGAGCCCCTTCTCGGAGGCCAACCTCCCGTTCCACGGCCTACGCTACTACCCGATCGATCCCTCCTGGGCCGTCCTCGCCCGGTTCCGTGAGGCCCCGGAGTCGAAGGAGGTCTGGTTGCGCACGAGCCAGGACGGGCACGCGTCAATGCGGAAGCTCGGCGTGCTGGAGTTCCACCACGGAGGGAGGGTCCACAAGCTCTCGCTCTTCCACGCAGGGCCCCAGGCGGGGAACGTCGCCTTCGTGCCCTTCCGCGATCTCACCAGCGGCCAGGAGAGCTACGGCCCCGGGCGCTACCTGAACCTCGAGCTCAAGGAGGGGAGTGAGTACACTCTCGACTTCAACGAGGCGTTCAACCCCTACTGCGCCTACACCTCCGGCTACGAGTGCCCGTTCCCTCCGGTGGAGAACGACCTGGCCGTCGCGGTGAAGGCAGGGGAGATGGTCTACGATCCGCAGAACAACCCCGCCTCCCCCCAGGAGGCGATCCGGTTGCTGACCGTGCGCTTCCGAGAGCGCCTGGAATCCCGCAAGAAAGCGAACGCAGGAGCACGCAGCGCCGAAGTCTCGGAGGTTTGAGGAGACATGGTCGGACCGACCACGACCCCAGGCCCCGCCGCCGGCACCCCAAGCTCCCGGCCCCCATCCTACCAGCTCCCCCCGAACAAGGCCATCATCGTGACCGGAGGGGCGAGCGGGATCGGGCTCGCGGTGACCCAGCTCCTTCTGTCGGAAGGGGCGTCGGTCGCGGTCCTGGACCGCGACGAGGCGGCCTTGGGCCGGCTCGCCGCCACCCAGACCCCGGGCCGGGTCCACACACAGAGCGTCAACGTCGCGGACCCGAAGGCCGTGGAGAGCGCGGTGGACCGGGCCGCGAAGGAGCTGGGGCCGCTGTGGGGTCTCGTCACCTGCGCAGGTATCGTCCGGGACAAGACGCTGCTCAAGATGTCCGACGAGGATTGGAGGGCGGTCGTGGACGTGAACCTCTCCGGGACCTTCTACGCCCTCCGCTCGGCGGCTCATCGGCTGAAGGACCAGAAGGAGGGGCGGATCGTCGCCATCGCCTCCATCGTCGGCCTTCGCGGAGGGTTCGGACAAGCGAACTACGCGGCGAGCAAGGCCGGGGTCATTGGTCTGGTGGAGACCGCGGCCCGGGAGCTCGGACGCTTCGGGATCACCGTGAACGCGATCGCCCCGGGGTTCGTGCGGACCCCCATGACGGCGGCCTACGGGGAGACCCTGGAGGAGGCCTGCAAGGCGGAGAGCCCCATGGGGACCGTCTGCGAGCCTTCGGACATCGCCCGTACCGTGCGCTACCTGCTGGCCCCTGAGGCGTCCCATATCACCGGGGTGGTGCTCCGGGTGGATGGGGGCCAGGCAATCGGGGCCTGAAGGTGCGAGGTTTTCGGCGAGCGGACCCCCTCTCAGGTCCATCGCTCGCGATGAGGGACCCGGAACAGGCCCCGGTCAGGCCCGGCCACAAGGGTCCCACGGGAAGGGCACCTGGCACTCGATGACCAAGTGACCGAGGTCCTTCCCGTCCTCCAAGCAGGGACCGGCCGCTCGGCGCGCGATCTCGACGCTCAGGTCTTGCTGGTCCACCACACCTACGGCCCCATCAACGGGGAACTCACGGACGAAGGCGGCCGCTCCGAACGTCACCCCGAAGAACCTCCGGCAGTGACCTGGAGGCCCCTCCGGATTATCTATGGGATGCCCTGCCCACCACCGTGCAGCTCACCTTCCTGGGGACCGCGGGCTCCTGGCCGACGCGCGACCGGAGCGCGAGCGCCATCGCGCTCGACATGGAGCAGGAGGTGGTCCTGCTCGACTGCGGGGAGGGGACCCAACGGCAGTTCTTCCAGAGCCCGGTCTCGTTCATGCGGGTGCGGCGGATCTTCCTCTCCCACTTCCACGGGGACCACTTCCTCGGGATCCCGGGGCTCGTCCAGAGCATGTGCCTCAACAACCGGACCGAGCCGCTCGACATCTACGGGCCCCGGGACACCCGGAAGTTCGTCGACATGATGCTCTCCCTGGGGTACTTCACCCAGAAGTTCCCCGTGGCCGCCCACGAGCTCTCCCCGGGAGATTCGGTGGACCTGGGAGGGTACACCGTGCGCACCGCCCGGGCCCGTCACAGCGTACCCACCCTCGCCGTGCGCGTGGAGGAGAAGATGAAGCGCGGGCGGTTCGACGGTGAGAAGGCCCGCGGCATGGGGATCAAGGGGCGGGACTTCGCGACGCTCGAGGAGGGACGGAACGTGACCGTCGCGAACGGCACTGTCGTGACCCCGGCGATGGTGATGGGGCCCCCACGGGCCGGCCGCTCGGTGGTCTACTCGGGGGACAGTGCCCCCGAGGCCGAGATCGTCCGCCTGGCCAAGGGCGCGGACATCCTGATCCACGAGTCGACCGGAGGGACGGAGGTGGAGAAGGAAATGAACGAGTGGGGCCACTCCACCGCCCGCCAGGCCGCTCTCGCGGCGAAGGAGGCGGAGGTGGGGACCCTCTACTTGACCCACTTCTCCTCCCGATACCCGGATACCTCTCCTCTCGAGCTGGAGGCCCGGGAGGCCTTCGCGGCCTCGAAGGCCGCCAAGGACCTGCTGAGCGAGCTCGTGCGGCAGCGATAGAGGGGTTCGGATGACCCCCGCGAGTGCTCCGACCGTCCCCCGGGCGGACCTCCTTCTCACCGGCCTCTCCGAGGTCGCGACGCTCGCCGGACCTCCTGGACCCCGGAGCGGCCTGGCCCTGGGGGAGCTCGGCGTGCTGGAGGACGCCGCCATCGCTATCGATGGCGGACGGATCTCGTGGATCGGCCCGGAGCGGCGCCTCCGCCGGGAGGTCCGCGTCCGTCCCGGCGCGCGGCACCGCTCCTTCTCAGGGGGTATCGCGCTTCCCGGGTTCGTTGACGCCCACACCCACGTGCTATTCGCCGGTAGCCGGGAGAGCGAGATCGGTCGGAAGGTCCAGGGCGAAAGCTACCTCTCCATCGCCCGCTCGGGTGGGGGTCTCTACCGAACCGTCCGCGATACCCGCGCCGCCTCCCCAAGCCGGCTCTTCGAGGAGGCCCTCGCGCGTCTCGAGAGGATGCGCGCCTGGGGGACCACGACGGTCGAGGTGAAGAGCGGCTACTGCCTCGACCTCGAGGGGGAGCTCAAGCTCCTGCGCCTCGTCCCCTCGCTCGCCCGGGCGACCGGTCTGACCCTCGTCCCGACCTATCTCGGCGGTCACGCCTACCCTCCCCACACGTCGGGGCACGAGAGCTACCTGCGGCTCATGGAGCGGAAGGTCATCCCCCGCGTGGCCCGAGAGGGACTCGCGCGGTTCTGCGACGTCTTCTGCGAGAAGGGGTTCTTCTCGGCCCGGGAGAGCGAGCGGTTGCTCCGGGTGGGTCTACGGCACGGACTGGGAGCGAAGATCCACGCCGACGAGTTCTCGGTCACCGGTGGTGCCGAGGTGGCGGCGCGTCTGCACGCGACCTCGGCCGACCATCTCCTCGAGACGCCTCCACGCGCCCGCGAGGCCCTCGCCAGGGCGGGGGTCGTCGCGGTCCTCCTCCCGGTGACCCCGCTCGCCTCGCTCGCGGACTCCAGGTCCCTCGGTAGGGAGATGGCCGACCAAGGCGTCGCGGTGGCCCTGGGGTCCGACCTTTCCCCCAATTCCTGGGTCGAGTCGATGCCGATGGTGCTAGGGCACGCGGTCCACGGGGGACGGCTCACTCCCTCCGAGGCGATCGTGGCCGCGACGGTGAATGCGGCCCACGCGATCGGGCTCGGCGGTGTCGCCGGCGAGCTCGCCCCGGGCCGCCGGGCGGACGTGGTCGTTTTCGACCTGCCGGGGGCGGAGCACCTTGCCTACCGGTGGGGCACGCTCCCCCCGAAGGCGGTGTTCCTCGTGGGCCGCGATGTCCTCGAAGGTCGCTCCGGATACCGGCGCGGGTCCCGCCGGTGACGGAGGATCCGACCGACCACCGCCGTGGGATACCGGGGTCACCTCCTCGGACGGGCGGCCCCCACGGTGTCGTCCCGGCCTGCGATTCTCGCCGAGAAAGCCCGGATTCTCTCTCGGAGGCTCGAGAGAGATATTGATATACTCGAGATTTCCTCCTCGGCTCGGGGGCAACCTCAATGGCGGAACGAATCGGCAAGGAACAGATCAAGCGAGAGAAGGGATACCTGTACTACCTCGGCAAGGACGGGTACATCTGGAAGACGCCCACGAAGCTCAACAAGTCCGGCCGCAAGGCGAAGGTCGGCAGCGAGAAGATCCAGCGCGAGGACGGCTACATGTACTTCCTCGACAAGAAGGGGTACGTGGCTCGCGCCAAGATGAAGAACGCCTGAACGTCCTTCGAACACCTTCGCTCCCCCGGGGTTAGTCCCCCGGGGGAGCCCGATCGCCCTTCCCCTTGGATCTCTGATGAGGCATGTGCGGGCCTGGGGGCCCGAGGGTCATCGAGGAGGGGCAACCTCTCGAGCGACCGTGGGCCCGGAAGAGAACGGGGAAGTTCAGAGAGCGGGCGACGTAGCACAGTCGATGGGTCCCCTCGTGGAGGCGACGGGCGAGCTCCTCTTCGCCTTCGGAGATCACGACCTTGGGCCGGAGCGTCGCACCGGTGAACTGCCCTCCCCCCTCCGGATCGAGCGCGAGCGCGCCCTCGTCCTTCTCCTCGTAGGAGGTCCCCGCGATCCCCCTGGTGGAGCACCGATGGAGGTACCACGACATGTGGCAGGAGGAGAGGGAGGTCACGAGGAGCTCGTCGGGACCGTGTCTCGTCACATCGCTTCGTGGGCCATGTCCTGTCCTGGCGAGGATCGGCGCCCTCCCCGTGGACCCGATCGTGTGGTCCCGGCCGTACCCCCCGTACTCCCGGGTCCCCTCCCCGAGGTGGCCGGTCCAACGGATGGTCGCGCGATGGAGGTGCGTCCGATCCGTGCGGACTGGGTGGGGTCGAACAGGGTAAGGGTGCTCGCCAAAGTTCTCAGGGGGCCCCTTCGATGACCTCGGTGCGCTCGTTGTGCGGGGGCGCGTCCTTCCTCTCGGCCGGCTCCGGGTGCCCTTGGCCACCCTGGTCGTCCGCGGCGCGGGCCCCTCCGCCCGGGTGACGGATCGCGGCGACGACCCCGGCCAGGAGCAGGCCGAGTCCCCCCACGGCGATGGCGATCCCGAAGAAGAGGGGCCAGGGGTCGGGGTTCTGGTAGCAGAGGTCCGGGCTGGGAGGGTCGTGCACGCACGTCGTCGAGTTGAACGTGCCCAGGTCCTGGACCACGAGGAGGGCGGACCCCACGGTCACCAAGGCCACCGACAGGACGAGCAGCCGGCGGGAGGGCCACCTCGACATCGTCGAGGGTACGATGCGCGGGCCCAGTTGAACCCTCGGGGCTCTGCCCGGGGAGGCCGGAGAGCCGCGGCGTTCCTCCGGAACGCTCCGCGCATGTCAGGCCGGACGCTCGACGGACGATAGTTTATCACCCCGAATCCCGCTAAGGAGGGTCGCTTGGTTTGACGGGACCCGGGAACGGGCGCCAT
Source organism: Thermoplasmata archaeon (assembly GCA_027306505.1). Lineage (GTDB taxonomy): Archaea > Thermoplasmatota > Thermoplasmata > Lutacidiplasmatales > UBA184 > JAKAAX01. The sequence continues at coordinate 94,654 of DAHUZP010000083.1, forward strand.
CGAGGCCGGCGCTCGCTCGAGGCGCATCCAGCGTCGCTGCCGCGCGCGGTACACGGCTCGCTCGCGGATCATGTGCGGGGCCTTTATGTGTCACCCGCCTTGCAGGGACCCTATCTCAGCAAGTTTGGGTCCGTCCCACCGAGAATCTGGAGGTAAAATCATGGCCACGAGCCGCCGACGAGCCGCGCTGCCGCACGCCGCAGAAGTGTCCCGGTCCCGCGCCCAGCGCGAACCGGTCCCCCTTTCCCGCCTCGTCACCAAGGGCAAGAACGCCTTCGATGGGCTCGAGTGGAAGTCCCACGACGCGCTCATCAAGAGCCCCTCGGGCGAGGTCATCTTCGACATGAAGGGGATCAAGGCCCCGAGGAGTTGGGCCGACACCCCCATCAACATCGCCGCGAGCAAGTACTTCCGGCTCATCCAGGGCAAGCGCGAGAACTCCATCGAGTCGATGGTCAAGCGCGTGGGGCACTGGATGGCCCACGCCGGCCTCCGCCTCGGCTACTTCGACGGGGCCGAGGACGCGGCCATCCTCGAGGACAACCTCAACTGGCTCATCGTCCACCAGATGGCCTCGCACAACTCCCCGGTCTGGTTCAACGTGGGGGTGCGCGAGCCTCCCCAGTGCTCCGCCTGCTTCATCCAGTCCGTCTCCGATTCCATGGACTCGATCATGACCCTCGCTCGCAGCGAGGCGATGCTGTTCAAGGGCGGGAGCGGCACCGGCTCCAACCTCTCCTCCCTGCGCTCCTCGAAGGAGAGGCTCTCCGGCGGCGGGCTCGCGAGCGGTCCGGTGACCTTCATGCGGGCCTTCGATGCCTTCGCCGGGGTCATCAAGAGCGGCGGGACGACCCGGCGCGCGGCCAAGATGGTCATCCTCAACGTCGACCACCCCGACGTGACCGAGTTCATCGAATCGAAGGTCAAGGAGGAGGAGAAGGCCGCCGCGCTCATCCGCGAGGGGTACAGCGCGAACTTCGACGGGACCGACCCCGACAGCGCCTACGCCTCGATCTCCTACCAGAACGCGAACCACTCCGTCCGCATCTCCGACACGTTCATGCGGGCGGTGGAGCAGGACGGGATGTGGGCGACCCACTGGGTCACCGACCCCGCGAAGGTCGCCAAGACCTACAAGTCCCGCGAGCTCTTCCGTCAGATGGCCCAGGCCGCCTGGCGGTGCGGCGACCCCGGCGTGCAGTTCGATGACGTGATCAACGACTGGCACACCTGCCCGAGCACCGCCCGGATCAACGCCTCCAACCCGTGCTCGGAGTACATGTTCCTCGACGATTCGGCGTGCAACCTCGCTTCGTTGAACCTGATGAAGTTCCTCAAGGAGGACGGCGAGTTCGATCTGGACCTCTTCATCCAGGCGGTCCGGACGTTCATCTTCTCGATGGAGATCGTCGTCGACGCGTCGTCCTACCCCACGGAGCCCATCGCCCGCAACTCCCACGACTACCGGCCGCTGGGGCTCGGCTACGCTAACCTGGGATCCCTCATCATGCGCTGGGGTCTCGCCTACGACTCCGAGGAGGCCCGTGCGCTCGCCGGGGCGATCACCGCGATCGTGTCGGCCGAGGGCTACCGGATGAGCGCGGAGATCTCCCGACGCATGGGTCCCTTCGCGGGATACGAGCGGAACCGCTCCGCCATGCTCCGGGTGATGAACAAGCACCGGGACGCGGCCTACGACCTCGCGAAGTCCCACGGGCGCATCGGTCGCCTCGTGGAGCAGGCCCAGCGCTCCTGGGACGCCTGCGTGGAGGAGGGGGAGCTCTACGGGTTCCGCAACTCGCAGATCTCCGTCATCGCCCCCACCGGCACCATCGGGCTGCTCATGGGCTGCGACACGCTGGGGCTCGAGCCCGAGCTCGCCCTCGTGAAGCTCAAGAACCTCGTCGGCGGAGGCACCCTCAAGATGGTGAACACCACCGCCGAGCTCGCCCTCCGGGAGCTCGGTTACAGCGCCGAGGAGGTCTCGAAGATCGTCGCGTTCGTCACCGAGAAGGGGACCATCGAGGGCTGCCCGCAGCTCAAGGAGGACCACCTAGCCGTCTTCGACACGGCGCTCCCCTCCGCGGGAGGCACGCGGACCATCTCCCCGATGGGGCACCTCAAGATGCTGACCGCGGTCCAGCCGTTCCTCTCCGGCAGCGCCTCGAAGACCATCAACCTCCCCAACCAGGCGACGGTGGAGGACATCGAGCGGATCTACCTGGAGGCCTGGAGGATGGGCGCCAAGTGCGTCTCGGTCTACCGGGACGGCTGCAAGGCGAGCCAGCCCTACGAGACGGGCAAGGCGAAGGAACCGGTGGGACCGACGGGCCCGCTCGGCCGCCCGATGCCCCGTCAGCGGCTCCCGGACGTCCGGGACGCCATCACGCACCACTTCAAGGTGGGCGAGCACGACGGCTACGTGACCGTGGGCCTCTATCCCGACGGCCGCCCTGGGGAGATCTTCTTCCGGGTCACCAAGGAAGGCTCCACCGTCAACGGGCTGATGGATGCCCTGGGCATCTCCATGAGCATGGCCCTGCAGCACGGTGTACCCCTCAAGGACCTCGTGCGCAAGCTCGCCCGGATGCGTTTCGAGCCGGCGGGGATGACCAACAACCCCGACGTGCGGTTCGCCCTCAGCATCCCCGACTACGTGGCGCGCTGGCTCGCCGGGAAGTTCCTGAACTCCGACGAGCGCCGCTCGATCGGGCTCGAGACGCACGACGAGGCGGCGGCGATGCCCGTGGGTCCGCCCCCCGTGAGCGCGGTGGCCTCCGATTTCAAGGCGAAGCCCCTCGAGGCGTTCACCGAGGCCCCCGACACCGTGGACCGGACGGAGGACGCCCCCTCGTGCTACATGTGCGGCGGGATCATGGTCCGCTCCGGGACCTGCTACGCCTGCACGCAGTGCGGTGCGACGAGCGGCTGCTCGTAGGCGGACCCTCAGGCCTAGCGACCGGGTCTAGGGGTACCCGGGGCCCCCGGGAAGCGGCCCGCCGTACGGCGGTGCCCCCGGGGGCGCGGACCCGGGCGCCGGCGGGGGCGGTGGTGTCGGGACCGCGAGCACCGGCGGCATGAGCGGGACCTCGAGCTTGAGGTCGAAGCCCATGTGGGCGCCGAGCGCCAGCTCGATCGCCCACGTGCATCGGAAGAGGTTGCCGATCCCGGGGTTCACCATCCCCGGAGCGTTCGGGATGGCGAGGTCTATGCGACCCTGGTAGAGCGGGGCGTTCCCTTGGATGGCGACCCCGGAGGTGCCGAACGAGGCGCGGTCGCTTCGAGCGTAGCCCCGAACCTGGTAGTCCACGAGGCGCACCAGCTCTACGGTGAGGTCCTTGAGGGCCTTCCCTTCCGGGTTCTGGACCGTGTAGCCGAGCGAGAAGGACTCTCCGGGCCCGATCCAGGGATGGGTCGGGTCGAACGGGGTTATGCTCAGACGGAGGCCGTTCGGGGCAGCGAGGTTGGAGGCCTGAGGGAGCCCACCCAGGACCCGGAGCGGGGGGTAGACCTGGAAGCGATGCTTGCGCAGGGGATCGATCCAGAACGGGATATCGACCTTGATCTCGAGGGTGTAGTCGACGAAGAGACCGTCGACCACCCTCTCGATGTGCCCGAAGTCCACCGCCTCCGGCGCGGTCTGCAGGGAGGGGGGAGCCACGGTCGGGATCTCGAAGCGGAACGGCAACTGGTAGGTCCCCGGCGCCGCGTGTTCCGGGTCCTGGAAAGGGACCTGGGAGCGCAGCGAGACGGCCTGGTTGAGGAAGACCACGTCCTGTTGGATGGGCACCGCGTTGTTGCCCTGTTGCACCATCACCTGGGAGTGCTCCCTCCCCGTGAGGGTCAGGAGGATCTCCTGGACCTTCGTGGGCTTGTCGAACTCGATCGCGACGATCCCGCCGACAGAGCCTCCGAGCATGGCGAAGGGGGAGGCGGAAAGGAACTCGACCCTGGCCATGGGACGGAGAGGGGGCGTACCTATTTGTCCATCGAGGCCGCCGCCCGCTCTGGACAAGGAGGGCCGGTGACCTCCCCGTTCTCCTCGCAAGATAGACTAATCCGCAGGAGCGCTCCCCCTCGACCATGGCTACCTCCGACGTCCTGCCCCACGATGACCGCGGTTTCGGCGACCCCGTGGTGCTGCTGCACGGCTTTCCCCTGAACCGGGGGATCTGGAAGGGGCAGCTCGAATCCCTCGCCGTGGGGAACCGCGTGCTCGCCTTCGACCTGCCGGGCTACGGTCAGGCTTCCACCCTGAGGGCCCCCGAGACCTTGGAGTCGCTATCGGCCGTGGTCGAGTCCAGCACCCATGCCCTGGCCTCGCCGCCGGCGGTGGTGATCGGCCACTCCCTCGGAGGCTATCTCGCGCTCCAGAAGTACGCGGACCACCCGCAGCGGGTCCGCGCCCTCGTGCTCACCAACACGCGCGCCGCCCCCGACTCGGAGGAGAACGCGGCCAAGCGCTACGCCACCATCGCCCGGCTCCGCCAGGAGGGTCCGGGAGGGTTCGCCGTGGAGACGGCGAGGAACCTGCTCTCCCCGGCCAACGCCTCCAACGCGGACCTGTTCCCCGCGGTCCTGCAGATGGTGCGCTCCGCCCCCGTGCCGGCGATGGTCTCGAGCCTGCTCGCTCTCGCGAACCGCCCCGACTACACCCCCCTGCTCGCCGAGGTCCAGGTCCCCACGCTGGTGATCTGGGGTGAGGAGGACCGCACCATGCCGGCGGAGGAGACCAAGAAGCTCGTGAAGGCCATCCATGGAGCGAAGGGCGTCGGCCTGCCCGGCACCGGCCACCTGCCTTTCCTCGAGAACCCCTCTGCGTTCAACGAGGCGGTCCGGGCCTTCCTGGAGGGACTGCCGAAGTCCGGCGAGAAGGGGTCCCCCGCTGGGGCCGAGAAAGAGGCACGCCAGTAAGCTTCGAACCTGCTTTCCGCACCCCGACCAGGCTTGAACACGAAGTTCCCTGAGCTGGCCCTTCAACCCATAGGGGCACGGTAGGAACCCTCCGGCATCATCAGGAGCCAGACGACCTTCCGCTGGAGCTCATCCTGCTCCGGCTGCTCCGTGTGCAGCAGCCGTCC